>JAYZAL010000073.1:0-49938 GCA_036339735.1 Candidatus Poribacteria bacterium | reverse complement strand
GCAACATCTGGACGCCCCCATAAAAGTTGAGTCAAAATCTTTTCCGTTGGTTGTATCAAATCTGCTAATTGAGTTGTAGCGAATGAAGTTCCCGCATGGACAGCTACAAGACCATTCTTTCCTATAGCAATAACAGGTAACTTTCTCAAGAAGTTATATTGTTCATCACTCATTCTCTCGATAAAGTTAAATTGTTTGAAGTAACTGCCTTGGGGGCTACGATAGAGAGAAGCAATCATTTCCTCACGATTCTCTCTATTCATGCCGTTTTCTTTTAACATAGCATAAATTTCGGTAGCCGCCATTTCATGATTACCCTTTAAGTAGATCAACCGATCCCCGCTCGGACCAAGTTCTTTTTTCAATTCCATAACTCGACTTACTAGTTTAGAGTCTGATTCGGGATCCGGTATTTTTTCTGTCAGTTTATGGTCAATTGCATCACCGAGAATTAGACCGTATACATCTTGACCAGCAGCGATTTGATCAATAAGATTCGTACGTTTAATCCACTGATCGAAAAAATCCAACTTCCCATGAAAATCAGTACCCAAGTAAGCAGTACCATGAGATGGTAATACGATTAAATCACCATCTTTTGTAACTCGATCAGGATAATCAGCTAGCATTTTTTCGGCTAGTGGATTTGACAGGCACCACATCGGGATACACATCAGGCAACAAACCAGAAGACAAAGTTTCGTCATCAATCTATTGTATAACATGATTTAACTAATTATAAACTATAGCCAGCATTAATATATGCGGCGTCAGCGTCTGGGCCATGTCCCAGCTGACTTAATCTTTGCCGAAATTGTTGTACTGCGTCAGTATAATCTGGATGGTCGATGAAATTTTTCGTCTCACTAGGATCAATTTTGAGATTAAAGAGAACTTCTGGTCCATTACGACCATAGTATTGATATTTAAGATGATCCTGCTTAATCATCAAATTGGTAGAACCAAATTGAGAGACAGTTTCGTTTGACCAATCATCATTTTGACCAGTCATCAATGATACTAAGGAGCGACTATCTAAACCACTTGGACAAGGTATATCTACTAAGTCACACAGAGTGGCGAACAAATCACATAAATTAACGTTCTCTCTAACTGTTATTGGCTCAAAATGTTGAGGGAAACGAATGATAAGTGGAACTCGAGCACTTGCTTCGAAAAATTTCTGCTTCTCCCAAATACCATGTTGTCCCAACATCTCTCCGTGATCAGATGTATATATGATAATCCACTCATCCAGATTTTGTCCAACATGCTCTAAAGCTGATAGAACTGATTGATAATGATCGTCGATAGTTTCCACCATACCGTAGTAGGCTGCGACTGCCCGTCTCAGCTCTCGCTCAGAAACATCCTTTCCGGGAATAACACATCGTTGTCTCAGAAATGGATGTTCAAATACATTCTGGTTTAAATAGGGATGAACTCGATTGAGATAATAAGTAAATTTTTCATGATCCGTCTGGTAAGGATAATGTGGTTGTAGAAGGCTGAGTTTTAAGAGCAATGGTTTTTGACCTTGTTCACGGTCATAGTATGCGCTGTTAAAATAATCGTCAATAAAATGTAAAGCACTGTCAGTCCAGATTTGGTCTCGAGTTACACAAGGTGATAGACCGACCCCAGCACGCTTGATCTCTTTACTATCAGACCATTTAAAACTAGAAAAAGAACGCGAATATTGTTCAAAATCAGACTCAGACCTGTCTGCTATTTGATTGCTACTAACGTGGATATCCCCAGCTGGTCGTTGCGTCCAACCTTGCATTTGGTCTTGGCCTTGATGGTGAAGTTTCCCACAGGCTACTGTCTCATAGGCGAAACGGGATAAATGACGAGAGAATGTCATATGGTTAGCAGGTAAATCAACCCACCCTTCACAACCCACTGTCTTAGGAAGTTGGCCCGACATCATACATTGTCGACCAGGCACACAAACTGGTGAAGGTGTGTAAGCATTACGGAATACGGTACCAGTTTGTGCTAGCCAATCGAGAGTAGGAGTTCGAACAACTGAGTCACCTTCATATCCGGTTACATCAGCTCTGTGTTCGTCGCTCATTAAAAATAAGATATTTGGTTTCTTTTTCATTCATTTATCTTTGTATTTTTTTTGATCAATATTTCAACTTAGATCTTTTTCTTACAAACTGCAAATTGGTATAGAACACTAAAACCGGACGTTCAAAAAGCATTTTAATCTTCAATTTTTTATTAATTAAAAAAAGATCAGACTAACTTACATTCGTAAAATTGCACCCAATTATGGAACATCCTAACCATTATAAGAAAACTAACCAAATTGGTCAACCAACAAGGATATTGGCTAATTGACAAAAATTGGTGGAATCTGTATAATCGCACCTCTTTAAAGGTGAAACTACAAGATATGGTTTTGGCCGTAACTTTATCTGGAGATACAACATCTATATGAGTAGTAAACTAACAGCTGTCACCATAGGAGCAGGATGGGCGGGTGAAGGACATACCAAGGCCTTAGAGTTTGCTGGGGTAGAGGTACAGGCTATCTGTGCTAGGAAATTAGACGTTGTACACGAAGTTGCTAAACGATTGAATGTGGCTGAGGCCTCTGTGAATTGGCGCGAGACGCTTGAAAGGGTTAAGCCAAATATAGTTGCAATTGCTACGCCAGCTGCTTTACGAGAACCAGTAATTGAGGTAGCGACAGATTTAGGTTGCCATATTTATTGTGACAAACCTCTTGCAACTACTGCCGATGAGGCTGGTCGCATCTATCAACTTGCCAAATCAGCTAACGTTAAGCATGCATATGCAGCCACACATCGATACGACTCAGGTGTAACTTGGCTAAATGAATTACTAATGAAAGATACTATTGGTACATTGCGAGATATTGTTGTCACCACTAGAGGGCGTAGATCTCCATCATCAGTTATGCCATGGTCGTGGATGCAGACATTAGACGCCGGTGGTGGGGCCTTGAATAATGGACTACCACACATGCTGGGCATTTTACAAGCTATAACTGATGGTAGGTTACTACGATCAATGGGAGAAGCTAGGGTCCTGACAAATAAAGCCCCAGTTATTCCAGATCTGCATGACTATCGCGACTGGCTAAAAAAAGGTGGTGAGCTGACTCGTGAAGATGCAGCTCATCTGGAATGGCGACCTGTAGATGCCGATAATGTTTTTTCTGCTCTTTTTCAGTTTAGGGTCAACCATGTGGATGTTTCCGCTACAATTTTATTTGGGGTAGGACAACCAGTATCGACTGGTATTAACGGAATTAGACTTTATGGAGATAAAGGCACATTGGCAACAGAAGGGACATTTTACCTAAACAAAATATTATTGTATAACAACAATTCTGAGGAAGCTAGGGAATTGAAAGTTCCACAAAGGTTAAAAGATCAGTTACCTCAAATTGGTGATTTCGTTCAAAATCGATGGTGTGCATTGGCAAGAGATTTTTTGGCTGACATCAAAGGTCAAGACCATCAGCCTTATCTAACCTTTCGTGATGGTTGGCGTTATCAACTTGCTATTGAATCTATTAGGAATGGGCATGGATGGCTAGAATTGCCTGGAGATGATCAATGAGAAAGAATTTTGTTTGTCTCAAATTATTTTGTTTATAGCCTGCAACAATATGTTATCGAGAATCATCAAAAATAAATTTTCTGTGGGAACAGAAACAAGCATATGCCTCCTTAAACATTTTTGTATTTTTACTATCAGATAAAAAACTAATATTAATTGATAGTAACTCTTCACAAAAAGTAACCCAACATTCCGATAGGATTTTAAAGGTAGGTCTGTTGGAATTTTATCCGGTCTAGTCAATCCATTTTCAAAAATGTTTAATTTGATCCTGATTCACGGTTAACCGTTTTGGGTTGATGAACATAAAACGGCAGTTCAGGGTGCTTGAAACATCCTGCAAAAGTCGGTCGGTTTGTCATTTTGCTATAGTCTTACTCATCGGTTCATGATAGCAAATCTAATCGGCCTAATAAATTTTTTAAAGTCTCAAGCATATATGATGTGTATACGCTACCAAGATCAATTTTGAGGCCAAAAAAGTGATCTATTTGGTTCTTTATCTACTCACTATTTCCATGTCCAACATGGAAATAGCACGAACACCAAAAACCGGTGGATTAAAAACGTTTTCACAGCTTACAGACTTGAGGGTTGGAATTCGCAAATGATATAATTCCCACCTTGAGCCTCAACCGAGGTGGCCGACGTTTGTGATTTTGAGTGTCAAATTTAAAAATTAGGGAATCCTATGAACAAAGATCATCAATTAGAACTCAAGGCTTTTAGGCCCAAACATGATTTCTTCGTTGGCATTGATTCCGATGGTTGTGCTTTTAACTCTATGGAGGTTAAACATAACGATGGTTTCAGTGTTAGTCTGATTAAACACTTTGGACTTGCTGGCATATCTCGTCAGGTTCATCAAGTTTGGGATTTCGTCAATCTTTACTCTAAAACGCGAGGAATCAATCGGTTCAAATCTATTGTACTCGTATGCGATTTTCTAAAAGAGCTACCCAAAGTGCAGTCATCAGGTATTGTAGTTCCCAATTTTTCTTATTTAAGAGATTGGATTGAAAATGAAACCTCATTGGGAAACCCAGCTTTAGCCGCCAAGATTGATTCTTCACTCGGAGCCGAAAAAAAAGAATTAGAACAGGTAATGGCTTGGAGTCTAGGAGTCAATGATATGATAGAGCAAGTAGTTCACAATCTTCCGCCCTTTCCGGGGGTTCGAGACAGCTTGCAGAAATTACGTGGCAAAGCAGATGTCTTAGTGGTTTCGGCCACACCTTACGAAGCTCTAAAACGCGAGTGGGATGAACATGAAATTACAGACTATGTAGCTCTTATCGCAGGACAAGAGATGGGATCAAAAACGGAACACTTGACGATTGCAACCAATGATCGTTATCCAGCTGAGCGAATTTTGATGGTCGGCGATTCTCCAGGAGATTTGAAAGCTGCACAGAGCGTTGATGCTCTATTCTTTCCTATTAATCCGGGAGAAGAAGAACTTTCATGGCAATGTTTCTTGGATGAAGGAATTGATAAATTTTTCAGTGGCGATTTTGCGGGTGATTACCAACGAGAACTAATTCAAAAATACGAAGTCTTCTTACCTGAGCACCCACCCTGGCGAACATAAATGTGAGGAACTGAGAATGCAGATTGTTGTTTTTCATCCCCATGAACCGACTTATAACCCATTAGATGAATACTGTCGTCAGCTAATTTTGAATGTCACCTCAGGGCATGACGTTCACTTCCCTGATAATGGGCAAGAGTTTGAAAAAATTGGCCTCAAGGCTGACATTTTCCTTGGTTATACTTCTATGCAATGGATTGCCTATTTACCTAATACTAAGTGGTTTCAGTCTATCAGTGCTGGTATTATGCCAGAAGTAATAGAAGAATTAGATAAGCGCCAGCAGAAATATGGTGAAAAAATTTCTTTCACCAATGCTAGAGGTGTTTACGCACCACAAGCAGCCGAACATGCTTTTGCACTACTTTTGTACCTGACTCGTGGTTTAATGAATCAGAACAAAGAGTTGCTGATTTCGAATTGGGCCAGATTGCCAGCAATCGAAATTGGAGGAATGACCCTTGGCATTATTGGAATGGGTGGTTTCGGTCTGGAGATGGCCAAACGGGGTAAAGGTTTTGATATGGATGTGATTGCTATCGACCCTTACTGTACTCAAAAACCCGACTCTGTTGACGAGCTACTATCGAATAACCAGCTAGATGAATTAATGAAAAAATCGGATGTGGTAATGTTAGCTTGCCCTTACACAAAACAGACACATCACATAATTAATGATGAAATGTTAGCATTAATGAAACCATCAGCTTATCTGATCAATGTTACTCGTGGCCTGAACGTAGACGAGTCCGCCCTAATTTCGGCTTTAGAAAACAAGCAAATTGCTGGCGCAGGACTGGACGTATTCGAAACGGAGCCCCTGCCAATTGATAGCCCGCTTTGGGGAATGGAGCAAGTCGTTATATCACCGCATAATGCTGGTTTGTCTCAAAATCGACCCCGTTTAACAATTGAACTTTTTTGTCGAAATTTCCCAAAATTTTTGGCCGGTGAAGAGCTTGAAAACAGTGTTAGCCTCAGTCTTGGTTTTTAGTTAAGATAACCTCTCAGCCGGGTTGCCTCAGCTACTCTTTCTACACCAACCATAAATGCAGCAGTGCGCATAGATACTTTCTCCTTCTCAGCCAATTGGCAAACCTGTTGGTATGAATTAATTAGTATACGTTTGAGTTTATCGTTAACCTCTTCTAGCTCCCATGTAAACTCTTGAATGTTTTGTACCCATTCAAAATAGGACACAATCACACCGCCAGCATTGACTAAGATATCAGGAAAGATTATTTTCCCTTTGTCCTCTAATATATTTTCTCCTGATCTAGTGATTGGTCCATTAGCAGCTTCAAATATAGACCCAGCTTTAATCTTATCGGCATTTTGTTCGGTAATAACTCCCCCGACAGCAGCTGGAACTAGAATATCGCAAGAAAGCTCCAGCAATTCATCATTGCTAATTGTATCTGCCGATCCAAATTCTTGCACTAGCCGGCCTTGACTGGGGTAATCGGCTAAGAGATCAATGGGCAAACCGTTTGGATTATAAATTCCGCCGGCATAATCGCTGATGGCAACGATTTTAGCACCCATTTCATCAAGAAATCGGGCTGTGTGCAAACCTACATTACCAAATCCTTGAATTGCTACTCTGGCGTCTTCTATCGGAACTATATTAAAATCTTTAATAGCTTGCTGAATCACTAGTGCGGTACCATGCCCTGTGGCTTCTGTTCGGCCGAAAGATCCATTTAAACCAATAGGCTTGCCTGTAACCGTTTCCGGCGTATGCCCATGAATTTTACTGTACTCGTCCATTAACCAAGCCATCGTCTGGCTGTCGGTCCCCATGTCCGGCGCAGGAATGTCTTGACGTGGGCCAATCACTAACGCAATTTTATCGGTGAAAGTTCGGGTTAGACGTTCAAGTTCATTGGTTTCTAAATTTCTTGGATTGCACGTCACACCACCTTTTGCTCCACCCAGTGGTAAATTGGTTAGTGCTGTTTTCCAAGTCATTAATGATGCTAAAGCCCTTACATCATCCAAATCAGCAGTATCGTGATAACGAATACCACCCTTAAAAGGACCTCGGAAATTATTATGCTGTACTCGATAACCGGTGTATAAATCGAGTTCCCCATCATTGCGACGTAGAGGTATTTCTACTGTTATTTCTCGGTAGGGATTTATCAAGGTTCTACGCATTTCATCTGACAAACCCAATTTTTCAGCAGCTTGATTAAAAAAGTGTCCTACATTTTCAGTGGGTGAGTGTTTGTGCATTTTTCTTACTCGTCTGGTAATTTGGAATAAATATTTGTTTGAAAAATAAATCTTGTTAAGAAGAAGGTCCATTCTAGCCTAGGTGGCGGTTTGTGTCAAATTTCTTACCTTAAAAACAGGTACAGATTCCTATATTTTCCAAAATAGGTGGCCTTGACAGGATAGGGGTTAGGTGATATATTCGAAAAAAGATTTGTATAAGTAATTTTTCGTGATTTTATATGAAACTTCGTCTTGATTTAAGCGTACTTATGGGGGCGACGTGTTGCGCATATCAGATTATGCTGGAAACTTAATCTGGATGAGCTGAGTGTGTTCAACTAACGCCTTCCAATAAAGGAGAAAAATTGTCCCGACTTGCCAAAGAGGCATCTGCTCAGGAAGATACTCATTTAGCCAACCAGCTCAAGTTGGGTGATGAGCAGGCATTTTGCCGTCTCATGGACAAGCATTCGGGTTGGGTTTATAGTAAAACCTACCGAACGTTACACAATCATCGAGATACTGAAGAAGTTACGATGGATGTTTTCATGAAGGTCTGGCAAAAAATTGATAAGTGGGACCCCAAACAGGGTAGTTTTCAAGCATGGCTGAACACTGTGGCCAAGAATACCATTATTGATGCAATTCGTAAAAGAGAAAGGATCCGTGAGTCTCTATTATTGATGGAAGAGGAGTCGGAAGTCCCGCTGGCTCATTACAGAGACAGCGCTCCAACCCCAGATAAAGTCGTCGAAGAAAAAGAGTCAAAGGACATCTTGCTTCTTGCATTACAACAAGTAACTAAGCCCAACCACCGGACTGCTTGGGTTTTGCGGCACCTGGAAGGGTGCAGCATTGCAGAAATTTCAGGTATCCTCAAAAGGAAAGAGGGAACTGTGAAGATTTGGATATTTCGATGTACACAGGAACTACGTCAAATTATGGTTCGCAACGGATTTAGCCAACTTTCTCATTTAGAAAGCTGAGATCAGGAGATTAACATATGGGATTTTGGAATCGACTTCCGTCGGAGAGCGAAGCCGACCAAGCTGAAATGCTGGAGTCTTACACACGGTGGGTTCGCGGTGAAAAATTGTCAGGGAAGCAACAGCGGTTCTTACGATTCTTTCAAGAGAGGGATAGTAGCCAACTTTTGAAAGAACTGGTGGATCTTGCTTATCAATGTTATAAGGGAGAAGAGTTGGCTGATACAATCAGTTTGATAGAATCAACCAACCACATGCTCTCCTCAGAAGTGCAGACGCGTATGAAAGATAACCTGCTTAGGTCGATCCGAAAAGACCAAAAACAGTCAACGCCTAATGTAAGCTATATACCACAGGCTGCATACAGTCCTGACCAGTTGGGCAGTGCAAGCGAATTGGCCTATGATGAGGCCCATGTACTTACTGGGGATTCGGTAAGTAGTCTGGCTATCTTGGATAATGAAATTCTGCCTCTAGGTTCAGAATTCTCGGTTCCGGTTAGTTTGAGCGATTGGCAATTGACACTAGAAGTTGATGTCGAAGGTGAGTTGTCGAAAGAATTTAATCTTGAAATTAAGCACGTGACCTTCGGTAGCGACAAACAGAATACGATATCATTACTAAGAAACGCGACTATTTCGTCCATTCACTGTCAATTGACAATAGAAAAAGATCAAGTGTATTTGACCGATCTTGATAGTGAATCCGGGACACAGATAGATGGCACCTCAATTCACGAACCAACGCAGATTAGTGTAGGTACTGTTGTATCAGTAGGAACACAATCCCTTGAGGTCATTGAAATTGAGAAAGAAACAGGAACCTCAATGATTTCTTTTAAAGAAATTGAGGGGCAGCAGGCGGGGCAAATATTTACCGTTCAAGCACGACATCTAATTCTTGGACGCAGTGAGAAACTGGCACATATCCATGTACCTGATCCAAATCGAACGCTTTCTCGTCAACATGCTCAGTTTGAGTTACGCAGCAATCAAATTTATGTGACTGACTTGGATAGTACAAATGGTACATATGTTAACGAAATCAAGATTTCAGAGCCCACACCAGTCGTCGTTGGCAGTTCTATCCGTTTTGGTGATGTTTGTTGTAGAATAACCGCAATAGAACCAATCTAAGTTTAAGGAGAAGGCTTCGTTGAGGTAGTGTGGACCAGAGATCAATATTTTCAGAATGCCACCTATGAATATAAAAATCGCCGTTACGAAATAGCAGCGAAATATTATTCCGCGGGCCTACGGATAGATCCACGGTCGTTAGTTGGCTACCTCGATCTAGGAAAGTGTTATGAAATGTTGGGCCGCTGGCCGGAGGCAGTGAAAGTTCTAGAACAAGCTCTTAGGCTTTCACCTGGTCACCCAACAGCCCTGAGACGTTATACCCGTGTTAAGGAAGAGCAGCGGTTTTATGAGAATTTTCAGCCGGCACTTCCTAAGCTGCTATCTCAATTTTGTCCACCCTTCAGAACACCTGATATCTCTCGCGATGTTTTGCTGCATGTGCCTGCAGAATTACCAGTTAAAAAAAACGAACTGTCATATCCTATCGCTTTTAATACAACCGAAATTAGTTCTCTCTTTCGTTACTCCCACATAGATCAAATTCCAGTAAACCTTTTGCTTTTACCTTCTTCACCCTCACTTGATCTGAAACATACTAGTAATGATTCGTTCTTACCACCTTGGGCTGTCGGTAAATACCAAAATCGGCAAATTTATGTTCGCTATGATCCAAAAAATCGTCTAATGAAAACGTTGTTTTCGATTGTCCTACGGCACGAATGGGTTCATTTTGTCATTGATCAATTATCAGGTGGAAAATGCCCCAACTGGCTTGATGAAGGTTTAGCTGCATTAATTTCTCGGCCTCTCATGGATTCAGAGAAATATTGTCTGATGAAAAATCAAAAAGAATCAGATTTTGTTATATCTAATAAGACTTTAAGTACTCTTTTCAGTGGTATTAGTGGAAAGATATTTTTAGATTATTTACAAGCCCGTTTATTTGTCGAATGGTTGGTAGGTGAAGTAAGTTGGCAACCAATACTGGACTCAATGAGAAAAATGAAGGAAGAAGTAGAGCCTAGCGTAGCTTTCCGAGAAACAACAGGAGATGATGCCGATGAATTTTATCACCGTTTTCAAACACAAAGTACTTGCCAGACATTATAGGCTTGGATAATCAATCTGATGGGTAATGTTGATATTGTTATCTCTCTTGTAGTTTTATCCGGGGCATGGAAATGTTGGCGTACTGGACTAGCTAGGAGTGTATGGGGACTAATGGCTATTTTTGCCGGTGTTTGGGCTGCCAGCCAATTCTGGCGGGACATAGCCCCAAACTTAGAATCACTAATTGGTGGAAATCCAGAACTGGCTAAATGGGTAAGTGTGATTGGTATTGCAGCAGCAGTTAGCATAGCTGCCGACTGGTTGCTAGAAAGGATGCAGGGTATTTTTGATAAGGGTGTTTTAGGTTGGATCAATGGGCTAGCCGGTGCAGTTTTTGGTATATTCGTTGGTATATTTCTAACAGGTGGCATCTGTCTTTTAGCAAGTAGTCATGGTAGTGAAAATATTAAGAGTGTTATTAGTCAATCACAGCTAGCTGAAATAACCATGAATTTTGCGCGCCAATTTTTAGATTTTGGCAAAGAAGCAATTAAGAAACAAGTTGATAGGATTCGATAATCTTAACCTTCGCTTCATTGAACCTATGCAAAATTTAGAATCAATTTTAAATATTGTTCACGATCTATTGAAACAAGAAGTTGAGAACGGGTGCAGAGATGATATATCTCCTGACGGAATACAGTCATCAATTCGAAGTCAGTTTAGCAAGACACGCCCATTAAATCTAGATATGGGGGTACGATCCCAACTGAGAGAAGTTTATGCATGTTTCAACACATATTCTCAGGCGACACCGATAGAACGTATCCATTACCTTGAGAAAGCTAGAAAACTGCTCGAAAGGATGATCACTAATTCCTCTTTGGTAAACCAAAAAATAGAAAGTTCTGAAATTACTGAACGTCTTACCAAAAATGAATCAATTGCACCAACTCGTTCTGTAGATACGGATTCTGAAAAAATCAATTTTTTGACAATTACAACAGATTGCATCAAGGGAATTGGTCCAAGATCAGCCAGTAAGCTAGAAACAGAACTTGGTATCCGTACTATCGGTCAATTACTAGAGTATGTACCACGGGCTTACCATGACCAAAGTCAGGTCACTCCAATCGGTTCTGTAAGCCAACTAGGAGATAACTATACGATTCAAGGAAAAGTTGCAAAGCACTCGTATATTCCGTCCCGTCGTCCTGGAGGCAAAGCCTTTGCTAAAATTGCCATTTATGATGGTACAGGCATAGCTCAATTGGTAATTTTTGGTAATCAGCGAATCAGCTATTTGAGAAAGACATTATCCGTTGGCACTTCAGTTGTTATCAGTGGAAAATTCGAAAGGAGGCAAAAAGAAATTCAATCTTCCAACTTCGAGTTTGAAATTGTTACTGATCACGAAGAAGAGCGCATACATACGGGACGGATTGTGCCTCAATATAGAACCACAATGAACCTAACACAACGTAGTTTGCGACAATGGGTCAAAAATGCACTTGATAACTATATAATAGAATATCCCGAATTCTTAGCTGAAGAAATTCGAGCTCGTAATGAACTCATAGATTGGCCTAATGCAGTCTCCGAAATACACTTTCCGTCTTCGTCGGAAATGATGATTCTAGCTCGTCGACGTTTAGTTTTTAATGAATTTTTTCTTTTACAAATTTGGCTGTCAATTAATAAGAAAAGTGATGCCTCTGTTCCCGGTATTAGCTTTACAAATCATCGATCTGAGGAAAAAACAGATTTAGTAGAACAATTTTTATTAGCGTTACCCTTTGAGCTGACAAAAGCTCAAAAACGATCGTTTGATCAAATTAAGATGGATATGGAGCGAGACGAACCAATGAATCGTTTGCTACAAGGAGATGTTGGTTCAGGTAAAACGATGGTGGCTGCTTTAGCTCTTTTGAAGGCTGTACAATGCGGCTATCAGGCTGTTTTAATGGTACCGACTGAAGTTCTCGCTGACCAACACGCTATCAATTTAAAAAAAACGATGTCCGATTTAGGAATTAATGTTGGTCTACTGAAAGGTGATCTGGGAAAAAGAGAACGAGATCAGATTTTGAAACAAATAAGTGATGGGCAATTACAAATAATTGTAGGGACGCATGCCATAATCCAAGAATCAGTTATCTTCAACAACCTGGGTTTAGTCATTATCGACGAACAACATCGATTTGGGGTATTACAACGAGCAAAACTTCGAGACAAAGGACCTGTCAATCCTAACAACTTATCCAATCAGCTGGTCCCTGATATCCTAGTAATGACGGCAACACCTATACCACGGACTCTCTCTATGACCGTATATGGAGATTTAAATGTATCTGTGATAGATGAATTGCCTCCGGGACGTCAAGAAATAAAAACTGAATGGGTTAAGGATTCTGAACGAGATATACTTTATCAGCGATTGCATAAGGAAATAGAAAAAGGTCGACAAGTGTATGTTGTGTATCCACTTGTAGAAGAATCGGAAAATTTAGAGGATATAAAAGCTGCTACCGAAATGGCTGGACAACTACAACAAAAATCATTTCCAGATCAAGGGGTTGGCCTTTTACATGGCCGTATGAAATCGGCAGAAAAACAATCGGTTATGGCTAACTTTAAAGATGGAAAACTAGATATTCTAGTATCTACAACTGTGATTGAGGTTGGTGTTGATGTACCCAATGCCACTATTATTGTAATTGAAAATGCTGAACGGTTTGGGTTGGCTCAACTTCATCAATTAAGGGGGCGTGTGGGGCGTGGTCAACACCAGTCTTGGTGCTATCTAGTTTCGGATCCAAAAAGTGATGATGGCATCCGACGTCTTGAGGCTATGACTCAAACTAATAATGGTTTTGATTTATCAGAAATTGACCTCGAAATTCGCGGGCCAGGAGAATTTTTTGGTACACGGCAATCTGGTTTACCTGAATTTAAGGTGGCGGATATTATTAGAGATGCAAGCATACTTGAAGCCACAAAGTTAGAAGCTGAAATGGTAATCAATAGAGATCCGGATTTAGTTCAGAGCCAGCACAAGTTGATTAAGGTTTTAGTAGAAAAAGAATGGAGTTCCAAAAAAAAAATAATCCAATCTTAGTTGTCAATAATAGATCGAGTGAAAAATGGTTTTCATTGACACACTCAAAATATGGTGATAAAATCGAGGATCGGTTGATAAGGGGAAGTCAGCGAACGGCGTAATTTTAGTATCAGACATCGGATAGAACAATGAAGGCCGGACAGATTGTAGAACGACACCAAATCGAAATTGTTTCCGTTCCCGACCTTGGCATCGCTGATCAACCAAGTGGAACTTTGTTGGTGAAGCCTTACAGAGGGGCAATCTGTGGTAGTGACATACCGTACTTTACTCTTCAACATCCGTCCTACCCATTGCCGTTGGGGCAGTCTCTACACGAGTGTATCGGGTTTGTGGTAGACAGTAAATCATCCAAGTTCAAGGAAGGAGATGAGGTCTTGTCTGTTCCAATTGGACAAACAGGTTTAGCTGAATACTTTATATCCAATGATCAACTGACAGTTCATCTTTCTCCATCCGATCGCCCTTCGGAAATGTTAATGTCCCAGCCTTTGGGTACGGTGGTTTGGGCCTGTCGAAAGTTGGGAAACTTAATTCATCAGAACGTTGTGATTTTGGGACAAGGTCCTATGGGGCAGATGTTTACTCGTTTTGTCAGTAACTTGGGAGCGAAAACTATAATTGCTACAGACCTTCTGCCTTACCGATTAGAGGTCAGTAAACAAATGCATGCCACTCATACCATTGATGTTTCTAAGGGGAATCTGGTTGAGAAAGTTAGGGAGATTACAAAAGGGCAGATGGCAGACTTGGTCATAGAGGCCGTTGGCCATCAAACACATACAATTAACACGTGTATTGACTTGGTGAGAAGAAATGGCACGATTTTAGCTTTTGGTGTTCCTGATGAGTCGGTTTACGAAAATTTTCGGTATGGGGACCTATTTCGACAAAATATCCGTTTGATTAGTTCAGTGATTCCTGATGCGCAAACCGATTACCCACTTGCCATGGACATGATCGCGCAAAATCGTATCGATGTTTCTCCTATTTTGACACATCATTTATCTTTCGACGAAGCTCAATACGGATTTGAACTCTTTACTTTCCGTCAAGAAGAAGCTATCAAAGTAATATTAGACTTCGAGGCGTAACTCCTTAGAAAAAGGACTCTAGCCCATGTTTGCACACTTAATTAGAGGAATTCTGATGTGGTTGAATTTCTCACTATTTCCTCTTTTTGCCTCATTTCCGTTTTTTTGGATACTGTGGATTCTGGGCAAGGATAAAACTCAGCGACCACAGTGGGAATGGTTGGAAGATATTGATAGTGAAGACGTTACCCGCGTAATTGGGTTGATTGTGATCGTCTGGCTAGTTTCGGGGATTGTAATATTATTAGGAACCGTATTTCGTGCTGTTGTCGAGGTAAAAGGACCAACGGTTGATCAGGCCGTTGAAGAGGCTGAACAGGAGATGCACGATCGTCGTAAGGCTCTACTTGCTGAAGAAGACGCTGAAGTTTGAACGATCTGATTTTCCAGTTTCTTATTCTGCAAAGAACGGTTTTTTAACTTCTAATTCCTTGACGCACTCTTCAGCTTCCTTTTCGTATGTTTGAAATGCGTCCTGCATTTCGAAGGGTTTCCTATCAGGTAAGTATATTTGGTGCCAATCAACAATGCAGGGAATCTCATTTGTCGACAAATAGTTCATCAAAGATGATCTTCCCTTAGCTCTAGTGTCTTGTGGAGGCTTTTCCGTCGCCTTTTGAATTTTTCCCATTTCGGTAATTCTTGTTGTGTAACCTTGGCATTCTAAGTCATAATATAGTCCAAGTTCTTGGTCAATATTATGGTATTCGAGATCAAGACTTTCAAGCCAAGGGTCATCCCAACCGATGGACTCTTCTTTCATAAAACTTTCTAGTAGCCACTGTTTGGTGACCCAATCAATTTTCCCGACTAAATTTTCTGGTAGGTGACGGTGGGCTGATTCCAGTTCTTTGAGTGTCTCACTCCAAGCATCTAACACCCAATCAGTTTCAGCGTCTTGTCCCCGCAGAATTTGGTCGCAAGCCTGAAAATATTCCCACTGAAGTTCAACCGCCGTGATCGTTCGGCCTGATTTGAGTGTCACTAACCAATGATGACTAGGATCACGGGAAATATCTTTTATAGAAAAAATAGCATCTTCAATGCTTAAGTCTGGTAGTGAATATCCAGTCTCCAGTAAATCTAGCATTAAAGAAGTCGTACCCACCTTCAGCGCATTAGCAAATTCAGACATGTTGGAATCACCAACTAAAAGATGTAGCCGACGATACTTCGTATGATCGCCTAACGGCTCATCGCGAGTGTTGATAATAGCCCGACTAAATTGAATCCACTCATAGACTTCGGTCACGATGTGATCTGCCCGTTGGGAAATTTGAAACCCGACAAAATCGCTATTTGTACTTTTGGTATTTTGGTAATCATCAGCTTCTTCATGGCCTCCAACACGGCCCGCACCCGCATAAATTTGCCGGGTCACGAAAAAAGGCAATAGAGTTGGAATTACCACTTTGTAAAAAGGTACGTCCCGTCTAAGTTGGTAGTTTTCGTGGCAACCGAACGTCGCACCAGTTACATGGTCGATATTGTTTTTAAGAAAGGAAACTTGGCCTTGTAACCCCAAAGTTTCTAAAGCGTCTCTAATCGATAATTCGATGGATCGATCGTAAGCTACTAAATCAAAGAGTCGTAAACATTCAGGTGTGGCATACTCTAGATGTCCCATATCCATATACAAACGACCACCATTGAATAAAAAACCACCATTGTGAGGGGGTTCACCCCAATCACGGTAGTGCATATCAAAGATCCCGAGCGACAAATTTGAAAAAATACAATCTTTAACGATTGAAGCAACTTTCTCAGAAGAACCAAACTCATCCGATTTATTAAGACAACCAAATTCGGTTTCTAAACCAAAAATTCGCTTACTCAACATTCATCTCCACTAATCTCGAAAGGCAAGAAGCTCGCTATTTCCTGATCGGTCAAGGAGCGAAATTTACTTTTTCCTCGCTTAGAAGTTTGCAAAGTACCAACTTCTACTTGCAATTCAATCAACTCTGTTTGTAAACATTGATTCAATTGCTCAACATCATAATCTGCCACACCAGCTTCTAATTGCATTTCCTGATTGGATCGTTGATTGGCCATACGACCAACTGCCCAAGTTTGAATAGCTAATTCAAAAGCATCTTGCAAAGTTAATTTATCACCGAGTCTAGATGCTGTTTGATCAATATAGTTCCGCATTAATTGTTCGGTATCTTCAGAACCTCCTATAACCGCTACATGTTTTTCAATAGCAGTAGTTCCATCATAATTAACAGTTACCAATTGATGCGGCCGGTTTAACCTACCCAATTCAGCTAATAGGATTTTTGCCACAGTAGGCGGGTTAAAAACTGACTCAAAAGATTGCTTTATTGGTGGACATAAAACAAAGTTTGTTAGACGATGAAGAGTAACATCATCAATAGAACTCTGAAATCCTTGAACTGAAGCAGAATCAGTCACTAATAGTCGAAGTCTCTCAATATCAGCAATGTGACCAATAGCGGAAAGTGCGAGATGATTATGTACTTCGTATAGCTTTTGACTACTGGTCAACGTCAAAATCAAGATACCATCATCGTAGACTAAACCAATAACTGGACTACCTGTCCGAATTTGATCTTCAATATAATCACGCCGGTTTTGAATTGATTCTAAGTAACGATAATGTTCTTCAAACATTCAAGTTTCCTCAAACTTGGACAACTGTTTCATAAACCTGTTGAATCAGGTCAAGTGATAGTTCTTGAACACCATCTTGGGTGACAGTTTTGATAACGGGGTAAATTTGAGATTTCATATTGGTTCCACTGGTCGCTGTATCAAACTCAGCTGCAGTATCTAACAACCTCAGAATAGTGGACGTTGCTTGATTAATATCCATTTGGGATAGTCGTGTTCCAGACCACCGGTCCAGATAGTGTAAGACTCCGCGGATCCAAACTGAACCTGATCCGGATGTTGCAAAATCTACTGTCTCAAACTGAGCACCGAGTACATCATAGAAAAAAATACGACCGGGGGGAGAAGCCAGATCTTCGGTTTTGTTATTGGAATCATAAAGTGCAAAAATTGGAACTACTCCACCTACCCCTTGTAATGCCATTGCAGTGTTATCTCGAATGAGACGAGCCAACATCCTAATTTTACCTTCGACACTTAACTCTTGCAGTTGTGTTCGACGGAAATATTGGAAGGAATGCTCAAGAGTTCGAGCCATTTCGTAAGCAATCGCTGGCGAACCAGCGATTGCCATTACGGAATGTTCATCAATTTCAAGAACTTTATCAGCTCTGTCATACATCACAACATTACCTGCTGTAGCCCGCCGATCTCCAGCAACCACCACCCCATCTTCATAGCGAAGTGCAATTACTGTCGTTCCTTCAATTAACTCTTCATTATGATTTTGGCCAAGAGTTGCTACATTAGATCCTTGGTTCTGTAAGGCTGAAAAACGGACGTTGTTTGCCCGCAGAAGGTCAAGGAAGTTACCTTGATAATCAACTGATTGTTGCAATATGCTAGGGTTACTCGCACCTTGTTGTACTGACGGGTCTAAATTCAGAGATGATCTGTGCATATTACTTGTTTATTGGCCAGTCCTTTGACGATAGCGCTTGGATTGATCTTTGTCAACTCGTTTCATCCGACGCATTAACTCCCTAGTATCAGGCCTGTCGACTTTTGGCCTTTTAGGTCCATCATCGTCCCCGTCGTCCCCAGGCAAAAAAGGGCCAGCAGGCTTTTGCTTTCTCTCTCGAAGCGAAATTGGCAATTCAGAATTTAGATGTTTTCTATTCACTGATTCAACCTCCGGTACTCACACAAACGTCATTGTTTAAGATTTAATTTTTAGGTTCTGATTTTGAGATTTCGCTAGCCCCAACTATCAGTTGGTCAACGGTGTCTGATTGATCGATTAATTGGTTATACCGATTAACCAGTTCTGGGTCTACCATGTTATCCATACTAATGGTAGAAAATCGATTTTGACTTGTATTCTTTGACTTAAATGTTACACGATCCCACTGTATAGATTCGACTTGGTTGGGAAACTTTTTGACAACACTACCCCGAAAATATGCACGAGTACTCGCAGGTGGGTTATGAATTGCATATTCGATTTGTTCTTCTGTTAGTAAGCGCCGAACTAAACCTTGATCTTCAAGACCATAATACAATCCTACATCGGGATCTATATTATGATAAGCCAAATCTAAACTTTGTAACCAAGGATCTTCCCATTTAAGCCCTTCCTCTTCCACAAATGTGTTTAGCAGCCATTTTTTTGCGACCCAATCCAATCGGTCAGATAATTGCATGGGATCGATTTGAAGTTGAGTGATCACATCTTCCCATTCGGCCAAAACCCAATTATTTTGTCCTTTCGAAGGATCAAGATACTTCTTAGCTAAACTCAAATACTCGTTTTGAAGATCTATGGCAGAAATAGTTTTACCATTTTGCAATCGAAATTCCCATTTGTAGGTTTGGTCTCGCGAGATGGCTTTAATCGACCCAATTGGATCAGCTAATGTGAACCAATCTGGAACGACTCGTAACTCGATTAAATCTAGAACTAGGGCTGTAGTTCCAATTTTAAGCGCTGTAGCATACTCCGACATATTGGCATCACCAGCGATACCATGCAGTCTACGATACTTCGTTGGATTAGCATGTGGTTCGTCTCTAGTATTGACAATTGGCCGTTTATGCATTGTATCTACACTGGTCTCAACATGAAAAAAATCTGACCTTTGTGCTAATTGGAAACAGCCAAATTCCTCCATACCTCCTTCAGACTCAATTCCAAGTTTTCCAGCGCCAGCGTAAATCTGCCGTGTAACTAAAAACGGAATTAGGGAGGATTTCAGGTAGCTAAAAGGAACTTGTCGCTCCATTAGATAATTATCGTGGCAACCATAACTATGACCAGAGAAATCAGTATTGTTTTTGTAAAGTTCGATAATATCACCTGAGTTATCGCGAACTTTTTCTATACATCGGGTCAATATACGCTCGCCAGCCTTATCGTGGGCAACCAGTTCAAATAAATTCACACATTCTGGTGTTGAATATTCGGGATGGGCATGATCGTTGTATAATCTTGCTCCATTAGTTAATATAAGATCACTTTTGATCTCAGCAAACGACTCTGTTCGTTCTCTGTCTTTTTCCTGATGAATTTCTTCGTCTGGGTGCTCTTGTAAGCGTTGCGCACGAAAACCACGTTCGTCTTGGAATGGGTCCTCGCCTTTATAATCCCACATTGGGCGAAAATCATCAGAATGATAGCTTTTTATTAGCTCAATTGACCGAGTAACAGGATCTGCCTCAGGCTGATCCTGCACCGAAATTCCATATTCAGTTTCAATACCAAAAAGTCTACTCAATTTTCCCTCACTACATACAACTAAATCTAAACCACTGTAATCGGGTTAGCACGTCTTTTTGTTTGTCTACCTCGAGCGGGTTCTATTTTAACGACATTTTCTGGTTCGTAGTCAACCAAACGTAGCCAATCTTCAGCACTGTCTGTTGCTGGGAAGATATCATTTTCGTCGTACTCTGCATTGACAGCGTTTTCTAGATCAACTGCTTCAATGCCCAGTTCTCGGCTACCTGTCTCAATAGCTCTTTTTATGGCTGATTCCTTAGCCCGCTGTACAATTGATGCAATGATTGCACCACTACAAAGGTCTCCGCGGTATAGGACCTCTTTTCGACCACTCCTCAAAGATACTTCCAAAAACCGGTTGCTATCAGTACGTGCAAATATTTGACTTGTTACATTATCTATAATTTCGTCAATTACCTCTTGTACTGATCCATTGGTCTTTTGATTTTCTTTCAACAGATTAGGACTCAATGGTAAATTCGGTGATAAATAAATGCGGAAAATATCTTTGACAGCTTCTTCTGTAGGTCGATTGACTTTAATCTTACGATCAATTCGGCCGGGCCGCAAGATTGCCGGATCAATTAAGTCAGGACGGTTTGTCGCCAAAATAATAACTACGTCTTTCAGCGACTCAATTCCATCCATCTCGGCACAAAACATGGGGACAACTGTGTTGGAAATATTATGAGACCGTAGGGATCTACGCGTTCCTAGGATTGATTCAGCTTCATCAATGAAGATAAAAGGGAAAAATCCTTCATCCCGTTTTTCTCTGGCTATTTGAAAGATTTCTCGAACTTTTCGTTCTGATTCTCCTAACCACATATTCAGAATCTCTGGTCCCTTGATGTGTAGGAAACACCCATCTATATCCGAGTCAGATTCGATTTTTAGTTTTTGAGTCAAATTATACGCGGTTGCTTTACCAATCAGTGTTTTCCCGCAACCAGGCGGTCCGTATAAGAGGAATCCCTTGGGTAAAGAAAAGTCAAACTGATTAAACAGTTCAGGATGTAAGGTTGGTAATTCGATCGTATTTTGGATCTGTTGAATGGCTTCTTCGTGACCACCAATTTCTGACCACGGCATATTAGGAACTTCTTCCACATAATACTGTTGACTTCCTTGACTCTCAATTCTCTCAATGGCAATTCGGTAGCTGGTATCTACCCGAATTAGATCTCCAGGTTTAAGTTTCACATTTGATAGTTCGGCTGAACGTTGGAGAATAGAAGAGTTCAGTCCTTGCTCTTGACCAATTTGGATACGGCCATCAGGTAGAAAATCATTTACTTTGACTATTGGTCCAGCCTTTCCATAGCCTAGATGTCCAATCAGAACGTAGGCTTCATTGAGTAAAACACTATATCCAATCTTCAGTTGATTAAGATCAACTTTACTCTCGATATTAGTATAGTATTCTGTACCACCAACAATTACATGGGCTGTTCCCTGACTGGTTAGCCCTATTAATGTGCCAATTCGGTTCGCAGGTGCCGTCAGCTTATCAACGGCTTCTTGCAGTTGCTCAATAATTTCCCGAGCTTCGTTAAAATCGACTTCGTCCTCCATAATAGAGCGGCGCAACTGCATAAGAATCGGTCGAAGCTGGTCATCGTCCTCAGTGACATAAAGTAGTTGGTTTACTAGTAGTAGTGAGCGTGGGATAGAAGATTGCTCAGTGTTATCTTCTGCTATTTCATCTGCATTTTCATCCCCGACTCGATCTGGGAAAGGATCATTGTTGATATCGGTCCGATCTTGTTTTTTACGCATCCGATAATCCTCATATGTCGGTTATTGGTGGGAATTCCAGAGGTTCGATAATTTTAACACACTGATGACCTCAGTTCAAAAATAATGATTAAATGTTAGAATTGACCACATCATGACCCAAACGTATTATTAGCAAAAACGAGTAAAGGATTAGCCTAAATGTCGATTATTACGCTTACAAGTGACTTTGGTACGAAAGACACATACGTTGGTGTGATGAAAGGAGTAATTCTATCTATCAGCCCATCATCGAACATCATTGACTTAACACACGAAATCCCCGCCCAAAATGTGGCAGTAGGAGCTTGGCAAATTTCAAAAGCCTATTCCTATTTCCCATCGGAAACTATACACTTGGTTGTCGTTGATCCAGGGGTTGGTAGCGATCGTAGGGCAGTGATCAGCCTAATTAATAATCACACCTTCGTTTGTCCTGATAACGGCTTGTTAAGCATTATCAGTAAAGAATCACCCATGGGGAATTCGGTGGCGATCGAAAACGATAGCTATTTTCTGCCTCATATTAGTAACACTTTTCACGGTAGAGATATCTTTGCTCCTGTAGCTGCATATTTGGCTAAAGGCATACCAATGAGCGAATTTGGCCCGTCGGTAGATAACCTCCATAAAATCAATTTCTCACATATTAACTCTGATAACTCTCAAATTGAAGGTCAAATTATTTGGATCGATAATTTTGGTAATGCTGTTACCAATATAAGCCAGCAGTCAATAAATCAAATCTTACCTAACTTGGAACTTCAGATTAGCTTTGCCAACCAAAAGATTTTTGGACTTTGCAGCGCGTATAATCAAGCAAAGATAGGTGAAGCAATAGCAATTATCGGCAGCTCCGAGCACTTAGAAATTTCAGTTAACCAAGGTTCCGCCCAACAGCTATATGGATTATCAATTGGAGATTTTGTGTCAGTCAATGCTCTTTAACCCGCAGGAAAATATACCTAAGGGCTAAAATAAAAAGTAACGTTGTGCCATTGGTAGCACTTCTGCCGGGGCACAAACTAAATGTTCTCCATCTGCACGGACTTCGTAGGTCTCTGGATTAACTGTTACTTGAGGAGTATATGCATTATGAATCATTGATGCTTTATTAATGTTTCTGCAATTAGAGACGGGTAAAATTCGTTTCTGTAGTTTCAGATGATCACTAATGTTATTTTCTACTCCAGCAAGCGATAAAAAACTAGCAGAACATGTATATGGTGCACGACCGAAAGCTCCAAACATTGGTCTCCCCAAAACCGGCTGTGGCGTTGGAATTGAAGCATTAGCGTCCCCCATGGCCGCCCAAACGATGAAACCTCCTTTGATAATTAATTGCGGTTTAACACCAAAAAACGCTGGCTGCCAAATTACTAAATCAGCCATTTTACCAACCTCGACTGATCCGACATGGTTCGAAATACCATGAGCTATAGCCGGATTGATGGTGTATTTTGCCACATAGCGTTTTGCTCGAAAATTGTCATTATTACCTATTTCCTCACTCAATGTGCCTCTCTGAACCTTCATTTTATGAGCTGTTTGCCAAGTTCGACTAATAACTTCTCCAACACGACCCATTGCTTGAGAATCAGAAGCGATCATACTGAGAGCCCCAAGGTCATGTAAAATATCTTCGGCCGCGATGGTCTCAGATCGAATACGGGATTCTGCGAAAGCCAAGTCTTCGGGGATTGATGCGTCAAGATGATGGCAGACCATTAACATGTCTAGATGCTCATCAATAGTATTGATAGTAAAGGGACGTGTTGGATTGGTAGAAGACGGTAAAACGTTACTTTCACCACACACCTTAATGATATCAGGCGCATGACCACCTCCAGCTCCTTCTGTATGATAGGTGTGAATGGTTCTGCCTTTGAAAGCTGAAATTGAATCTTCTACAAACCCAGATTCGTTGAGTGTATCGGTATGGATAGCAACTTGAACATCGAAAGTCTCAGCCACACTCAAGCAACAATCAATAGTAGCCGGTGTTGTCCCCCAGTCTTCGTGTAACTTTAAACCAATAGCACCTGCTTCGACTTGCTCATTCAACGCTTCTGGCATAGAAGAATTTCCCTTCCCTAGAAATCCGAAATTAATAGGAAAGCCTTCTACTGCCTCTAACATTCTACTGATATTCCATGCTCCTGGTGTACAAGTAGTCGCGTTGGTTCCAGTGGCAGGACCAGTTCCACCACCAATCATGGTGGTAACTCCAGAGGAAATAGCTTCATCAATCTGCTGGGGACAGATGAAGTGAATGTGTGCATCGATCCCTCCCGCAGTTGTAATCATGCCCTCTCCAGCTAACACTTCTGTTGAAGCTCCAACTACAATATCGACTCCATCCATAATATTTGGGTTGCCAGATTTGCCTATACCAACAATCTGCCCATCACGAATACCAATATCTGCTTTCACAATACCCCAATGATCTAGTATTAAGGCGTTAGTAATAACTAAATCAACGGCTCCGTTGGCTCGCGTGGCGTCAGGTGCTTGCCCCATCCCGTCACGTAAGGTCTTTCCACCACCAAACTTAGATTCCTCGCCATATGTGGTATAATCCTTCTCAACTTCGATAACCAATTCTGTATCGGCTAATCGCACCTTGTCTCCAACGGTCGGGCCATAGATATCTGCATAAGCTTTTTTTGAGATTCGCATTATTTGCTACTCCTATTTAGGTCTAATGGTCCATTAACTTTATTATTTAAGCCGTAGACAACACCTTTACCCTTTAACTCAACCAAGGTTACAGTCTTACTATCTCCGGGTTCAAACCTAACAGCTACACCCGATGGAATATCCAATCGCATTCCATATGCTAACTCACGATCAAAAATTAGCCCCGAGTTAACTTCAAAAAAATGAAAATGCGAACCTACCTGAATTGGTCGGTCGCCAACGTTAGTAACTTCGATCTCAGAGGTTCTCCGATTTTCATTGATAGTAATGTGGCCTTCGGCCACAATCAGTTCTCCAGGTATCATTTATAATGCTCCTTTAAATTGGTAATTTCATCAGGGACGTGTAGCAGATCCATCAGGCAGACGCGTTTGTGTCCAACCAATGACCTCATCTCTACAAGGATATTTTGCTGCGAGGACTTCGTCTATATCAATCCCAAGACCTGGCTGATCATTAGGATACATATAGCCATTTCGAACTTCTGGCAATCCTGGGAAAATTTCATATACTAAATCAGGAAAGCGACACCATTCCTGCACACCAAAATTTGGTGCCCATAAGTCCAAGTGAAGATTCGCAGCATGACCGACTGGTGAAGTGTCCCCTGGACCATGCCAAGCTGTACGAATTCCGTACATATTGGCGTGAATAGCTGCGTTACGAGCTGGTGTAATTCCTCCCATTTGGCTAACGTGCATACGTAAAAAGTCAATTAACTTACCTGCGATTAGCGGTTGCCACTCTCTAGGATGATTGAATAACTCACCCATAGCAATTGGTGTTGCACATTGCTGTCGAATATGAGTGAACCATTCCAGATCTTCCGGAGCTAAAGGGTCTTCTAAAAAGAAAAGTTTAAATTGCTCTACATCTTTTGCAAACTGAACAGCATCAATAGGCTGTAGACGTTCATGAATATCGTGTAGTAGTTCGACAGAATCTCCTATATGTTCACGAACATAAGCTATCATCTTTAGTATATTTCGGCAATAATCGCGCGGATCAAAATAAGAGCCAGCTAATGCACCTTCCGGTTTAATTATTCCCGAGGATTGCCCCCCATAACCTCCCATTTGAATACGAATATATCGATAACCTTGATCTATAAAGGATTCTACACTATTGGCCACACTTTCAGGTGAGTCCCCTCCAGCGTGTCCATAAACAGCAGCGGCCTCGCGACATTTACCACCCAAAATATCATAAAGAGGCATATTAGCCATTTTACCTTTTATATCCCAAAGTGCTTGGTCAATACCAGAAATAGCATTGTTCAGAACAGGACCATTCCTCCAGTACCCATTTACCATCAGCATTTGCCAAATATCTTCAATTCGTGTTACTTCCTGGCCGATCAGGAATGGTTTCAGATGTTCTTCTATAGCTGTAACCACAGGCCGAAAACGTTGGGTGAAGGTTGCACAACCAACTCCGTAGAGTCCTGGTTCTGATGTCTGAATTTTGACCACGACCAACCGGGAACCAGCTGGTTGAGTAGTGATAACTTTGACATCTGAAATAGTAGTAGACATCAACAAACTCCCTTATACATTTTATTAGTAGATATTCTTATCATTAATTTACTGTTAAATTTTATCAGTAATTAGGATAAAGTGTAAATGAAAGGATCTATAAACAACTTAGCAGTATCAAGTTTACTGGCTGATCTAATTTTTGCTATTATTATTTTGTGAAAATGAACAGAGCATCCAAAACTCTATTGAGTAATATGAAAAAAACGACGATCGCATGGTGGCTACTACTAATATTGCTATTGGTTTCTCGGCTTTGGAGTACTATCTATTATATTGAAGATTTAGATAGCCTTCGCTTCGCTTTGTCAATGATCGACTATAATGTAGTCAAAAATCAACCCCACTTCCCAGCCTATCCGGTTTTTTGTTTTATAACTAAATTGGTATATCAGCTTATTGGTCGTTACACAGTTGCTTTTTCTATTGTTGGAGCATTTTCAACTTTCCTTACCATTTTTTTCTTGATCCGATCCGCAAATATTCAGCTGACATCACTACTTGGAGCCCTTGTTATTTTCTTCTCTACGTTTAATCCTCTTTTTTGGTTAATGAGTAACCGTTATATGCCCGATATGATGGGAGTTGCTTGCATGATGTCTTGTTTCTATTATCTCCAGCCTAATAATACAAAAACCAATTATAATAGTCTAATTGGTTTTTTTTTGACTGGTATTCTACTTGGCGTCCGTTTATCCTACACGCCTTTTCTGTTCCCCTTGTTGGTGACGAATCTATTTTCGACTAAAGAAAAAAAGCTAAAGTGGTATCAGCTGGCTACATCTGGGATATTTGGTATTTCTACCTGGCTTTTCCCTTTGATTTCCATGACTGGCTGGACTGAATTAATTGACTCTGCAAGAATACAAAGCCATGGGCATTTTACTGATTTTGGTGGAACTATCACTACTGAGTCCAATTATGCCCGTAGGACTGAGAGATTGATTGAAAGTGTTTGGGCGGATGGATTAGGTTTCTATTGGTTAGGACGCGATTTGACTACGGTTATACCAACCGTTTGTTTATCGCTTTTAGTTTGTGTTTCTTTTATTAAATCCAAACCCAGAATACCAGTTAAAATAAGTAATTTTGCCCAAACAGCAATGTTAAGCTGCTTAGCATACCTTATCTGGATTTTTTATTTTCAAAATATCATTCACAAAAGTAGACATGTTTTGCCCCTTTTACCATTTGCAGCTTTATTTGTAGCAATTTGTTTGACTCGAATTATAGAAAATACAAGTAGAACTTGGTTAAACTTTCTATTTAAAGAGATATTAATACTTGGACTGGCCAGTTATACTTTGGTAAGTTTTCATCTAGTTAGTCAACATAAAGAACCGACAGCCATAGCTCAAATATACGAGCACCTTAAACAAGTAAACAACGATTACCATAAACCAATTCAAATTATCTCAGTTCCATTGATCAAATACTATTTAAGTGCTCAAGGTTTTAATGCTAAATACTTGGTTGTACAACAAGAAGGAGAATTTAATCTAAAAAAACAATTAGACCAAAATTCAGATTGGATCGCGATCGGTAGTGCATTACCATCTGAAGTTATCGGAGATAGAAAAACATTAGCCAAAAAATTTTATCATAACCCTTATGTTAACCGCATGTGGTCCAGCCTGACAGTTTATCAATATAGACTTGAATAACTGAGATTAGTTAGCTCTATTATTCACATAATTTTTTACAATGATAGAAACTTGAAAATGTTTGGCAGTATGTTAGAATGCGAGTGATGGAAAACACTAGAAACTACGTGTTTTTCACTTAGTCAGATTATCTAATGAGAACAAAATGGGGAAGGTAAATGGACAATCACCTATCATCAAAAGAAACAAAGTTATTTAGTATCTACTCACTGTTTTTTTTAGCATTTTGTCTAAATTTAATAGTTCATTCAGATGATGTGAATGCTTATATAGAGCAAGGAAAACAACACCGGCAAAACAACCTGACTTCGGCAGAGCATGATGCATTTATGCAAGCCTACAAGCTGGATCCTAATAATGCCGAGATTTTGTGGAGACTTTCTCGTGTGTATGTTGACTTAGCTAATCTTGAAAAGAATGAGGAGAAGCAAAAGGATTTGTATAAACAAGCTGAAATCTATGCCAAACAAGGTATTAAGTCTGCACCCGAAAATTCTATGTGTTACACCTATGATGGAATAGCTGTTGGAAAAGTAGCCTTAGGTGAAAATAGTAAAGAGAAGGTGCGTTTATCAGCTCGGGTCAAAGAATCAGTTGAAAGAGCTATACAACTTGACCCCAAAAATGATACTGCCTACCATTTATTGGGTCGTTGGCATCGAAATGTGGCCAACCTAAGTGGAGTATCTAAAGCATTTGCCAAAATTTTGTATGGGGGATTACCTCCAGCTTCTAATCAATTGGCAGCAGAAAATTTGCAGAAAGCAGCCGAGATTGCACCGAAATTCATCAATCACCACTTAGAGCTTGCTATCACCTACCAAATGATGAAAAAATGGAAACTTGCCCTAAATTCTTTAGATCAA
The DNA here is from genome assembly GCA_036339735.1 of Candidatus Poribacteria bacterium. Taxonomy (GTDB): domain Bacteria; phylum Poribacteria; class WGA-4E; order WGA-4E; family UBA9662; genus TMED15. Next base: position 21,297 of record JAYZAL010000073.1, on the reverse strand, counting down.
GTCGATCGGTTACCAGCTACAGCCAAGTTGGATAATGAGTACAAACAAAAAGCTCAAAAGATTAGAAAAACAATCACCAAAAAAGTTAAATAGTATTAACTTGTGGAGAAATTGAAAATTAAGCAGACAAAACTTTTGATGAGTAATTTCTCCATAGCCAAGGTAATGTGTAAGTAAACAGAAAAGGACAAAACTTAGCATCTTCCTGCCAGATAGATTTCAAGTTATTTAGGTTTCAAGTTATTTTTGATAACCTGAGAGAAATAGTCCTATTGACTGACTCTAGATGTTGGTACAGGATTTAAGAAGGATTCGGAAAAATGGATATTAGCTTCCAAACTGCTGCTGGAGGAAACTCTTGGAGCTTAACGTCTTGCGCTGAGTGGGCCGAGGCCAACGATTTTGATTGTGTTCGACTGGCTGATAATGGTGTTCTTAATTCAGAAGAAATCTTGGAAACGGGGCCAGATCAAGTAAATACAATTCTATCGAATCATCATCTATATTTGGCCGCGATCACTTCGCATTGCAACTTACTGGATGATGATAAAAACATCGCAGAAGCAGAACAAAAAAGACTAATAAAGGCAATTAGATCCGCGAGTTTGCTTGGATGTCCGGTAGTTGTTACTGGTAGCGGAGCGCCAGTAAGAAATGGTCAGTTTTATGGTATGTATTCTTCTCCTCCCGGCAATACTAGTGATCGGTCTATTGAGTTGGTTGAACGTTTTAAAAAGATGTTTGAGCCGGTGGTAGAAGTCGCGGAATCAGTTCAAGTCAAAATAGCTCTTGATGTGGCCGTTCGTATGGGTAATATCGCCTGTAATCCGGAGATGTGGGAAAAAGTGATGACCGCTGTACCATCACCATATTTGGGGTTGTCTTGTGACCCATCCCATTGGTTATGGATGATGATTACACCCGTTGAAGATGTTATCCGCGATTATGCGGGAAAGTGGTTTTACGCTGATGTTAAAGACTGTGAGATAAGCACTCGAATGCTGTACAGACAAGGTATTATCGGAAATTGGTGGTGGCAGTATCGGTTGCCTGGTCGAGGCCAATTAAATTGGGGGACTATAATTGGCGCTTTATTGGAGTCAGGCTATGACTATGTTCTTTGTGTTGAAAACGAGGATCGGGGACTTCCTGGCCTAGAAGGATTCGCATATGGAAATCGGCACCTGCGACAGTTTTTACCTCTCAAGCATGAACAGTACCAAACACCATCTTCTTATTGGAAAACCAGCAGTTGGGGCTAAATTCGAATCGGAACCAGACTTCATTGTCTTAACGGATAGTCTGAAAAGATAAAGTTTTGTTACTCTAAACCTTGCTGGAAGTTGACTCCTACAGGAATAGTTTGTTCGCTGAGGTAATCTTTTTTAGCTACACTCTAGTTATTAATTTGCCGTAGATCTCTGAACAATAAACACTTGGCATCAGTAAGTCGAAATCTGGTTTTCGTTTCCTGAGACTAGTTTCAAGTCAAAGTTAACACATGATAAGTTTCAGTAGCAACAAGACTGGTACTCAGGTTTAAACTTTTAAGTCCAGAAGTTTCGCATTGTCTTCTATAAATTGTCCTTTATTTTTCAGGCTATTGCCTGCATCGCACGTTGTCGGTACAGTAGTTCAAACAAGTTACCTTCGTGGGGTTGGTCCCAAGAAATCTGGTTTGTAGGAATCGCTCCTAGGTTTAGCCGATCAATGTGTGAACAGTGAAGTAGGTCGTCTATCCAATTTTGAGTTTCTGTTAAGGCTGTTGCTACCAATGTTGAGCCAATTTGGTCCAGCATATCTGATTGTGGTGTTTCGACCACGCTAACGAATGGAAATAGCATTTCAGTGTTAGCTAGTGGATGACTAGGGTCAATGCAATATATAACCTTGGGTTGTAAAAAAGTATAGCCGTTGGATTCGACTAATGTCGGTTGGCCGAAAACTTGATTCGAGATGTCAACCGCTCCAGGCGTTTTAAGATGTCTTTCGATCATTGACTGTAGCTGATGGGCTACTTTCGGATTAGCAAAAGCCGATAGCTTAGCTTTTGGGTGATCTAGAGGAAGCGGGGCAATATCACTTAACTTCTCTGCCAGTGCTGTGGCAATTTTTCGGCCCTGTGATGGAACCCAAATACTAGAAGTGTTTATACATGATCTACCACTGTTTTGGCTAACTGACGTTATCATCAAATCAAGATAATCTTTCCAACTATCAATCGTGTCTTCTCCAACTAAAATTTTACTCCAACCAGTTCCATGGATTTGAACACGAGGGTCTGATCTCCAAGGAGCAACAGTTGATTCACTACCATAAAGTACCGAACGTCCTGCTCGAAGCAAAATCTCCGTGGCGCCGTCATATGAAGTTGGGTATAAACTAAAAGCTGAAGAAGGGCAGCCAGCCTTAATAAAAGCTTGTGCAATTCGGTAAGGACTCCATGGTTCGGTACTTCCAGGTTTCAATACTAATGGAACTTTTAAAGCGATAGAAGGTACCCAGAGAGAATGGACACCAGCAGAATTGCTCGGTAAAATCCCACCTAGGCTATTGGTACTACATAAGTAACCAATCATTCGACCATGCTGTTTTCCCCACCCTTGATCCAGAATGGATAAGTCTAGTCCACGGCTCAGGCCTCCTAGCACTTCGGCGACATTTTTCAGGACAGTGGCGATTTTATTCATATTCTGACTACATAATGTTTTTGGAACACCTGTTGATGCAGATAATTGATCAACATAATCTTGGGGGGATTGATTCTGGTCCCCTATTTGCAAATCAGCTGTCAAAAAGTATTGGCCAGCTTTGCTGCTAATTTCAATTAACTCAGCAACGGAGAATTGGTCCAGATCGCGCTTGCGTTGAGCTTGATTTAGCATATCCCGTGAAATCAACCCTCGATTAGCTAAACTCATCACTGCCATTGGTTCTCCATTTTGGCTATGTTCTACTTCGACAGTGGAAAGGCTTTCGTAAGGTTGACCAGCTCTCAGTAAGGGGATGTGCAACATTTGATTCTCCTATAGTTTCATTGAACCTGTGGTAAGTCAGTTGTAGCCAATAATTGCCACAGATAACCTTTCAGGAAATCAGGTTCTCTTTTTATTAGTTACTATTAATTTACCTCAGACTACAGTAAATTCTCTGTTATAACTGAATAGTAAAAGTTTTTTGTTTGGTAAATTAGAAACCTTCTGCCATGCTCTCTGTCATATTTTATGTGAAATTGATTCATCTTACCTGTTTTACTTGAAAGAAGGGTCATATTTCTCATCATTCACAATTAATTTCTCTGGTGGGTAAGTAAGTGCTATTCCATCTTTCATTACCCAAAAATATTCTTTCGGTGAAGTTTGAGATTGCTTCCAATCAACCCAGACTGCTCCCATACCAATTCTGCTATGATCACTAACATTGGGCGGGCTGTAGTGCCACATATAAGAGTGCCAAAAAACAACGTCCCCAGGTTCAAGTTCTATATCGATTACACCTTCTAGATTGGCTGCGAACTCACGCGGGAGTTCTCGATGCAGGCTATCCTCATACAAAACGTGGTCAATTAAACCTTCGTGATGGCTAGCTGGTAAAAACTGCATACAGCCATTTTCCTTAGTAGCCGGGTCGATAGCAACCCATGTGTTAGCTGCTTCAACGTGGTCATCTCGCCATAGGCCGGCCGATATCTTGATGCCACGGTGTAGCGCCTCCTGTTCTGGCAGGTTTGAGGAATACCGAGTCATATTTGACCAACAAATTATCTCCTAATAACGATCGAACTACTGATAAAACATTAGGATCTGCATAATAATTATTCCAACTTTGGGTCTGTGTCTTCCTAGTTGTTGTAGCTTACGGAACTTTTCTTTATGAGTGAGGTGCTCCCCTTTCCCTTTATGGACAACTAACTCTAGGTCGAGAACTTTTTTAGATTTCCTGGATTGTCGATAAAATCAAGAATAGTGTCCTTAATTTCAGTTATGATCAAGGGATCGACCAAATTCCTAACAATGAAATATCCATCTTCTTTATATTGTTTCTGCTGCGTTATTGTAATCATCAATGCTACTTTGTCTTATGAATCTGAGCTACCTAATCGTTTTCGATGAAGTGGAGAAAAATCTAGTCAACTCTGAACTTTACGTCTGTTACTTCATTTACTCAATCAAATCCCAATCTCCCTAACTCTATTACATCGGTAGATTTGATCTTCGACATTGGCCTTATAGATACTAATATTAGTTTAAAAAAATGGTAAATACAAAACGTATTTTTCAATATTTTAAATAACTCAGGCAGGTTTGTTACTACAACAACGCAATATTTTTGAGTTGTTACCTTTGTCGAACAATTAGCACCACTTGTACTGAATTACAGAGAAGCTTATACTTATGGCTTGTCAAAGCAAAAACGCAGAGATTATGGACGAGCCGTACTAACACAGATGGCACACAGATTCAAAATCCAGTTCTATTTTTCCTACCATGTGTTTTGTTAATGATCTGATCGATAGAAATGACATGCCGAATTACAGTCGGACTGGAGTATTTCCCGTTCAGACCATCACCTTCCACAACAGTTGATAACCAACAGAACTGTTGTGGAAGACCGGTTGATGGAGTAGTTAATTTTGACCAAGCGTTAGGACAGATGAATTGTTTGGTTTCTCGAAGTGAACAGAGAAAACACCCCTTGTTTATTTTCTCTCATGAATCCAAATATGAATCTCCAGTACTAAGCCAAATCAGTGCCTAAAATGACTAAATTATTTGATTGAAATGTTAGAGACTTCTGGACAAATTGCATTGACTTGAATTAGATCAGTTTAATACTGACAGAAATTTACATTATTATTTAGGTCTTAGACCGATAAATCCAAAATTAGGACCAACGACGAAATAAGGAATAAACATACCATTAACTGATCGGAGCGAGAGATTGAGTCATTTTCTGATAACAAATTGAGCTAAGTTCAATTGTAGTCGTCTCACAGTTTTAGTACGACAGTCCTAAAAGCCTGACTTTGGCAATATGAATCTCCAAAGTAATAACTCCTTTCATACGGAATATTCAGCTCGGATTTTACCACAGGACTCATTTTTCCTAACAACGGAACTTTATAAAGAGAATATTGGTTAAATGAATACTAAGAACAGCGACAAAAACGGGAAAAAGATTCATCAGTGCACACTCTCCGAATCATTCATGTAGGACTCGAATAAACGGTTGCCAATCTGTCTTGATCAAAATACAATTCACCAGTACCAAATTGGTTTGGGACAAATCACTGGGCATATCAAGCTTATGCGATTACTATTCTTATTACTTCAATATACACCTACTGAAACACTCTCTTGCAATTCAGAGAACAGCCTCAAGTCCCGAACGCCATCCCAAGGAAAATCTGAAATCGGTCGGGCACGTTCGGCTTCATCACGTTCTAAGAATCGAGGCATAAAAAATTCCTCAGTCAATGTAGTTAACATTACACGACCCGTTTGATTATAGTCTACTACATGTTCAGGATTATCAGGTTCAACGAGTTCGATTACTGCTCTAGGTTGTGGTGGATAGTATGTAATTGAATACTCGTCAGCAGGATCAAATGCTTTAGAGTAAGCCAGTCCCATTAGCGTATTTCCGTATGTGGGAACGAAGTCAATACCTGGCACTAACTCCTCTCTAGCAAATCGATTAAACTGAGCATTCATCTCTGTTCCTCCACAGAAAATGCCGGTAATACCAACTTTATTGAGTGAAATCTTTTCGCATAGGGCTTCTAATAGTTTGGGTGTCGTAAAGAGACAACTAATATTTTCATGAGCTTTTAGCAATTGTAATGCTTGGTGTATCACATGATCACGATATGCCTCAAATTCTTGATGTTTTCCTTGCTTGACTAATTTCCCCACCCAACGCGGGTCTAAGTCAACTAAAAAACACACCCCTCCTCGTATCTGTGCTAAATGCTCAACGGCTAATCGTAAACGGCGAGGCCCACTAGGACCAAGCATTAACCAATCACTACCAAGCGGGAAGGTCTCAGCCGACAAGTGTTCACTGAACATCTCGTAATCAATTTGGAAATCTCGAATACTAATACGAGACTTTGGAAGACCAGTAGAGCCCCCAGTTTCAAAAACGTAGGTCGGTAGGTGTTCCATCGATTTTGGAACCCATCGCCGAATAGGCCCTCCTCGTAACCATTCATCTTCAAAATGCCCCAGCAATTTAAGATCTTGGTAACTCAAAATCTTATCTCTTGGGTCAAATTCAAGTTTTTCAGCATATTCTAACCAAAATGGTGTGCCTTTTTTCGGATCAAAGTGGCAGTTAATCACATGTCTAACATGTGCATCAAGGTCTTCTCGGGCTTTTTGCTCGGCTTCACTTTGATTGAATGCTTGGTGGGCTGACAATTTATTAATCTCCTTATGTTGATAAACTTTATTTTTCGATTGCGAAAAGCTTATTACGACTGACAATATAGAGAACGCCATCGTGAGGTATTGGAGTCGTATAAACGGCACTTCCCATATTGGTTTCAAAGATTAACTTTTTCTCTTTACTTGCGGCTAAAATAGCTACATCTCCATCTTCATCGCCAATATAGACTTTTCCATCTGCAACAAGAGTTGACCCCCAAACTGCACCAAACGTATCATATGTCCAGTAATGCTCACCCGTATCTGCTGAAAGACAGTAGACGAACCCACTTAGATCGGCTACAAAAAGAAGCCCGTTATAGATGGCAACAGTAGACATAGTACGGTTAAAATCTTCATTACCGAAATGCCATACCGCACCAGTCTCAGTAATATCACCCGTTTGGGTCGCATCGATAGCCCATAGATGGCCTTCACCTTCTCCATGCTCAGGGTCTTGACCGACACCGATATAAACGCGGTTATTGTAAATAACTGGTGTAGCAATAATGCTATTACGGGTACCACGCCCTCCTAATTCCCATTCTGAATCTTTGGGGTTACAGTCAAACTTCCAAATTAACTTTCCAGTCTCAGCTTCGAAGCTATATACCCAACCATCACCTCCAGGAAAAATTACCTGTGGTTGCTCGTTAATAATTGCATAAGCTGGATTCGACCATTGCCCATGCAGAATACTTTCACCAGGTGAGTCGTCCTCCCAAACTAATTGACCATCATTTTTATTTATGGCTATAAAACTTGGGGCCAAAGGCGACGGAATGTGAATATGTCCTTCATCAACACCGTTACTTGTTTCAACAAATAACAGATCACCAGCCCCAACCGGTGAGCATGTTGCTAGATTATGAGGGAAGACATCTAACTCTTCCATCATGTCGTAAATCCAAACAATATCACCATCAATTGGAGTTGTATCACTTTCCTCGGTATAAGGACCATCATTCTCACCATCTAGAAACCCTTCGGTATCAATACAAACCACTTGGCAACGGTTAGATATATAGTATATTCGATCGCCTTCAATATAAGGAGCAGAGCAGATACCTTGCTGAGGCCAATCATTAACCCGACCAGCAGAAAGTTTAGTATGTGTAATTTGCCAGAGAAACTTTCCATCATCTTCATTGAAGGCGATCAACACCCCACGATCCCCTGTCAGTTTGGGGTTGTAAACAGCCTGATTATTAGTACCAACAAAAATTTTACCTTGGTGAATAATCGGACCAGCATAGCTTTGAGAACCGAGCTGAGCCACCCATTTGATACTAGTTCCATTATCAACATCCCATTCAGAAGGTAAATTAGTTTCCGCTGAAACTAAATTTCGGTCAGGGCTAAATCCCCACATAGTGGTTTCAACTGACTGATCAGCTGGATGTTGATCTGCTACAACTGATAAACAAAGTAAACACAACAGATTATTAATAGCCAAGTAAAATAACTGTTGGAAAAGTGACCTGTTTTTGTTCATAATGATTTACTCTTCTCCCTTGCTAGCTTTTATTTCTAGATTGTCGTACTGAATTTCAGCAGACGAATAACCGTAAATGCCTGGGCTACCAGTTTTATTGGCTAGTGGATCTATTACTTCAATGCTCCATTCATTTGGTTCTGCTTGACCTGTTACCCAAACTTTACCTTTAATTCTTGCTTGGCCACTATCTACCTTCACTTGCATTTTCATTGTGTACCACACATTGACATCCCATTCGAAGTCGATGTGCTTTGCCATTCGTAAGTCGGACGACCAAGACCGAACTTGTAATCTTTGATGAATTCCTTGCATGTCTAGGATATAACGATTTGCGACTAATCCCATATCTGGTATTCGCCTTTTGTTTTTACTACCTTTCAGATCGACTTGTATAGTGTAGTCGCTCATTTCGGGTGTACCAATAAAAACAACTGAACGATTAAGTCCTCGTTTGACTGGCGGTTTCACCAAGATCCTATTGTTCCCGTCTTGACGGACAAAGAATTTGCTCCCAGCACCAATCCAATGAGTAGGAAATGTATCCAAGTCAACTTGTTCAAAATCTTCTAGCCAAGGTAACGGAGCTATAACACGAACACGTGAGGTAGCTTTAGAACCATCCACCTGAGCAGTAATTGTCCCTGAATGACTTGTAGAATCTGCATTTAGAGTTAATGTGCCACTGTCAATCGTGCCTGATAAACCTTTATTAGACCAATTGACTTGATCGAGTTGAAGTGGTAATCCTTCTTTGTTGCCCTCTGAATTGCCAAAAGAGCGTAGATCGAAAGTCAGTTTCTGACCTGGTCGCACAACAACCTCAGCCGGAACCAAACGAAGAGTCGCAGGTGCTTGCTTTGAATAACCTAAGCAATAAATCCCTTCTTCAGTAGTAAAGAAGATCCGACCGTTGGCTACTGCTGGCGAGCCGTAAATTTCAGCATAACGTTGTTTTCTTTTTTCGATTTTTTTTGTATTTTCGTTGACTTTCAATTGAACAGTACTAGCAACTTTAACTCCACTTGGCCCAACTGATAAAATATGAAAATGGCCATTGACTTCGGTAACATAAATTTTACCATCCGCCCAGATGGGAGAACCTTTTCCGACTGTACCGATATTATGAATCCAATATTGGTCTCCTGTCTTAGAATCAAAGGCATAAAGATTGGCTGAATGATCAACTACATACAATCTTCCGTCATGCAAAGCAGGTGAACTATAGCCTGCTTGACAGCCATCAACTCGCCAGACTTCATGGGTTCGGGTAATATCTCCGTCCCCCCGCCCATCGATGCAAACGACTCTTCCCATTACAGTATTATCAATATTTTCTTCTCCGTGAGAAGCGTAAATCAAATGCCCATCAGCGACTACGGATGCATTTAATCCCCGTTGTTTACTAAGAGCAAATTTCCAAACTGACTTACCTGTCCGGATATCCATAGCATATACTGATCCGTCAGCATTACCTGCTATTAGAAGGCGACGACCGTTAATCGTAGTAACAATAGGTACTGAATAAGTTGTATCCTTTGGTGGACCACCAGGTGTGGAAACCCAAATTACCTCACCGGTATTCTTATCGAAGGCAAAATATCGGTGTCTACCTGGGGCCTGACTCCCCCAGCTGGTGTTGAGATAGCTAATGATGACCAGATTTCCATCAATAAATGGTGTGTGTGTCCGGCCTCCGTAGCCAGAAATCCGGCCAAATGTCTCCGTCAAAGATTTTTCCCACAACTTTTCTCCGTCACTAGTAAAGGCAAAAAACATACCTTGGACACCATGTACATAAACATTACCAGTTTCAGGATCTCCAACAGGACTTGCCCAGCCAACTCTGTTAAAAGGAATTGTTGTATGAAACACATTGAATTTATAATCCCATAGTAATTCACCATTGTTTACAGAAAAACAAGCGATTTGTTCCTGCTCAGTTATCTCATGCCCACTTCGTCCTATAACATAAACTCTATCATTCATCACTATAGGTGTTGAACGGCCGACAAAGTCAGCCTTCCACAATAGTTGATCGCCGCTTTCTTCCCACCGATCGATTAAGCCTATCTCTGACGAGGTTCCATTTTGATTAGGGCCTCTCCAATGCGGCCAATCAGCGCTGTTAATATTAGTTGTTAGTATGCAAAAGAAACACATCAAAACCAAAATTCGCATATTACACCTCCGACCGTGTACCTAATTTTATTAAATAACCTTCAGTGGAATTATTAAATTTAATTCCGAATTGCGTAAAGTGCTTTGTAGCTACGTAAATAGAGCGTACCATCTGCAATGGCTGGCGAAGCCGATATTTCTTCACCAATCTCATTCTTTGCCAACACCTCAAAATTTCTACCAGCTTTAATCACTGTTACTAATCCATCTCTGGAAGTGAGATAAATTTTCCCATCGGCATAAATAGGGGAAGAACGATGCCGGTTGTTGTGAGTCCGTCTTTGGTATATTTCCTCGCCTGTGTCCGCTGACATGCAAATTAGAACACCATTCTCACGGCAGAGGTAAACTAAACCGTCATGAATTAGAGGAGATGGGACATCAGGTGTATTATCACTTCTCTTCCAAAGATGACTATCCGACTGTTCTGTTATTCGCCCTATAGCCGATGGACTCAAACCAATCACAGGTCCATTTTTAGCGGATGGTACTACGATTAGTCCAGGTATAATGGCCGGTGTTGCAACAAAACGGAGGCTAGGATTATAACGGGCTTTACTGTTGAATCCACCACAACGCCAAATTTCACTACCGTCAGTCAACCGATGTCCACTAACGTAATCAGCACCGTGAACGACTATAAATTCTTGTTTATCATCCCTATACAAGACAGGAGATGCATAGGAATGCTCACACTCTGAATGAGCATCACTAAGACGTTCATGAACCCAAATCTCTTCTCCTGTCATTTTATTCAATGCTATGAGCAAGCCAACCGACTTTTGGTCTTCTTTCCGTTTTTGCTCAGCATCTTCATCTAGCAAAGACAAATTACTATGATTAAGTTGCAAATAAAGCCGATCACCATCCACTATGGGTGAAGAAGACATCACAAAATAAAGGTCAAAGGTACCATACCATTTTTCCAAATTCCCTTTCCAAATTTCATTACCCTCAAAATCGTAACAACCAATATGTCCAGTACTAACATAGGCCCATACATACTTACCGTCAGTACAAGGAGATGGTGAGGCACAATTACCTTCGTTACCTCGAGCATTACGATTGCCGGAACCAAGTTTTTTCTGCCAAAGTTTTTCACCACTAGAGTTCAGGCATATCAATAATAGATCGTCTTCGTTCTCAGAAGCCGAAGTTAAAAAAATCCTATCTTCCCAGATGATAGGTGTAGAACCTGCTGGACCAGGTAAGGGAACTCGCCAAGACACATTTTCAGTTTTCGTCCAGCGTGTGGAAATGCCGGTCTCGATACTAACTCCATTGGAATTAGGACCACGCCATGAAGGCCAGTTTTCAGCCATCGCCAATATCGGTGAAACGATCAATACTGCGAGGCAAGTAAACAGAAACGATGTATGCAAACGTCTCATTTTTAACTCTCCCTTAAATGATTTCAGGTCAATTTTCTCTACGAAAACATGAAGCCAAATTATAACAATCATACACATTATCAACAATAAAAACAAAAACCGAGTGGCCAACTCAAAAATTCAATAGCGTATAACGCGATTGTTATTCAGCTTGGTTAGACAACTGACGTAAGTGAGCTACAACTGATGTTGATAACCCTTGTAGATCATAACCCCCTTCTAGTACAGAAACAATATGACCTCGACAGACTTGGTCAGCAATTTCCTGTACAATTTTAGTCAGATCGGCAAACCCTTCTGAAGTCATATTCATTTGAGACAGAGGGTCTCGCTCATGGGCATCAAACCCAGCTGAAATAAAAATAAATTCTGGTTTGAATTCAGTCAATTGAGGTTGTAGTACTTTTCGAAATTTCTCCGTATAATCAGAGACTCCACTGTAAGGCGACATTGGACAATTCAACGTTGTACCAACTCCCCGTCCGGTCCCTTTTTCTTTAACCAAGCCAGTACCAGGATACAATGGAGATTGATGTATAGAAAAATAAAAGACCGATGGATCTGAGTAAAAAATATCTTGTGTTCCATTACCATGGTGTACGTCCCAGTCAATTATAGCAATTCGATCTAGCCCGTGTTTTTTTTGTAAATGCCTAGTTGCAATCGCAACACTATTAAACAAACAAAAACCCATAGCTCGAAAAGCCGTCGCATGATGACCTGGGGGGCGCATCAACGCAAATCCATTATCAACAGTTTTATTGATAACTGATTCTGACAATGAGATGGCGGCTGCCACTGACAGTAGTGCGACTTGATAAGAATCTTTGGCAACCGGTGTATCATATTCTAAAGGATCTTCGGTTTGACAATGATTATAGACTCGATCAATATGCTCCTTGGCGTGAACATAGGCTAGTTCTTCTTCGTTAATGGGCGCTGATTCTACTGGTACCAGATGTAGGTTTGCTTGTTCAATAGCAACTAGGCAGGACCTAATTCGATCAGATCTCTCAGGGTGCCCTACTCCTGTGTTATGACCTAGACAACGATTATCCGTTGTAATTCCACATTTCAGCATTACTATTATTCCTCTTGTCTCATTGTGGTTGAAATTCCAACTGTATCTATTGAAAATAAACGTTAATAGGCACTGTAACGCCTGTAATATTAATTAAAACTATTAAAAAACCTAAATTGACCTTAGTATATCCTCGTGATAGAATCGATGATTGCTGAGTAACGTCCCGAAACCAAAGAGGTGTCATATGAGAGACTTTGCCTTTACTGGTGGTCGACCTGACCCCGGTACATTTCCAACTCAAGAACTCATCACTGCAAGTGCCAAAGCTTTAGAGAATATCGGTAGTAATCTAGTTAACTATCCAGGAGAAGACGGAAATCTACAACTGAGAGAACTCGCTTCTCGACGCTTTCAACGGAGAGAGGGTATACCTCTGTCGGTGGATAACATTTCACTAACCTCTGGTTCGATGCAGGCACTAGACTTAATATTTCGTGCTTATTTGAATCCTGGTGATATTGTACTTACTGAAGAACTTGTTTATAGTGGCACTTTGGGTCTATTAAAGCACTTGGAAGCTGATATCGTTGGTATCCCTCTCGATTACGCTGATGGAATGGACATGATGTCACTTGAACAGCAGTTAAACAGGCTAAGAGTAGAAGGGAAATGTCCTCGGCTAATTTATGTGACTTCTAATCACCAGAACCCAACTGGAGCCATTCTGACTCTTGATAGACGAAAACGACTTCTCGAATTAGCCGACGCATTTGATCTATTGATTATTGAAGATGATTGTTATGGTGATATTGACTTTATTCCTAATGTAACTCCAGACTCATTATACAAGCTAGATCCATCCAATCGAGTAATTTACGTGGCTTCTTTCTCCAAAATCTTAGGGGCTGGAGTCCGGTTGGGCTATTTTGTAGCTTCATCCTCACAACGGAACCAAATCCATTCTGGACGCTGGGATTTAGGAACAAGTGCCCTTGCCAGTGCCATCGTGGCTCAATTCTTCACTGATCACTTGGAAGAACACTTAGAAAAAACAAATTTGGTCGTAAAAGCTAAATGCCAAGCCGTACTCGACACACTTAATTCTAATGTCAGCGATCTGTGTACTTGGACTGAACCACGCGGTGGACTTTTCTTGTGGATCGAACTTCCTCAAGAAACTGACATGAATAAATTAAGGAAACTCGCTGGGAAAAAGGGTATCGGATTTAGTCCTGGCAGCGCATTTCACTGCCGGCACGAACCAATAAAAGCCATCCGATTAGCATATGCCTATTGTGCAGTAGAAAAAATCCCACAAGGTATTACCTACCTATGTCACGCTATCCGGGAGGCTCAACGATAAGAAACTACAACTAAAACTAATCAAACTTCGCCATATCGATCAAAACACGCTTGACTTCCACACTCAGATCCAACAAACTATTTTTCACGAGATCTATATCACTACGAAGTTCTTTGAATTCTTTTTGGCTACTTTTGACATATCCTGTCAATTGATCAAAAGTTTTCTGGTTGTATGTTTGCCGAAATCGAATGACGGTCATTAACAAGACAAATGAAAAAACCAACCCCAAACAACCCAAAAGAAGGATGACCCATTTCATTTCGATGAACCAGGGTTGGGAAATCTTTGTTAGCTCAGCAACTTTTTCTAGTTGTTGCAGATTTTCTTCTTTAGCTTGTTTAAGGCCGTCAACCAAACCCTCATTGTATCCGGCTTGATGTCCCTTTTCGTAGGCCTGATCAATTTTTGATTGTCTGCCGTAATTGAGGCAACCCGTAGCAGAGAGAATAACTACCAAACACCAAATATGGCCGAAGTAATAGCCAATATAGCTATATATCCTTTTTGCCTGGTGATTACTCAATAAAAACAGTTTGCCGATCAGCTGACGAATAACAGATGACCATTGACACTGGTTCCAGTCCATTGTTGATCGCATTGTGTTTGACGCCCTGTGGAATTCTTAGCATCATTCCTGCTTTCAGCTGGTGAACTTCACTACTTAGGCTATGTTCACACTGACCAGAAATCACATAAATTAGCTCTTCACAGTTTGGATGGTAATGAATAGGATTAGACTCCCCGGGATTGATATGAACAATACCAAAAGTCATCTGCGACTGAGAGTCGATCTGGCTATTACATAACCATTTAATTGCTCCCCAAGCGAAATCAAGACTTTCTTGTTTATCCATATCTGTAATGGTAGTTACCGATTGGCATTCACCGAGAATTTCAAGTACTTGTTCTGGTGGCCGACCCAGTGCTACTTGGTCACCATTGACAACAAGGGGTCTCTCAATTAGAACGGGATTATCAAACATTATCTGACACCATTCTTCATCAGTCAATTGATGGTCGATTGATAAACCTAATGACTCGAATTTATCTTCTGTAGATCGGATAATGTCTGTTGGTCTAACTGATAACCCCTGACACATCCTATATATCTCAGCTGCTGTTGGTGGGTTTTCTAGGTAATTTATAATATTAACTGTTAGACCACGCTCTTGTATAAGTTGTAGTGTAGCTCGGCTCTTACTACAATTTGGATTGTGGTAAATCTTTAGATCAGCCATTCGGCGTACTCCTCCGCTATCAACTCAAGATTTTGTTTCATATTGACTGATAAGCGATTCAAATTGTAAAGTCCAACCAATTTCGTCCAGCCCGTTGAGCATACAATATTTCTCAAAATCACCAATATCAAACTTGTACGTTTGATCATTGGGTGTTTCTACCTGCTGATTTTCTAAATTGACAGTTAGATGGTAATTCTCGTTTGCTTCAATTTCGCGCATCAAAACTTCTACTACTTCAACTTCCAAGACTACCGGCAAAATCCCGTTTTTGTAGCAATTATTTTTGAAAATATCCGCAAAGGACGGGGCTATAATAACCTTAAATCCATAATCTAATAGTGCCCAAGGAGCATGCTCTCTCGAACTTCCACATCCAAAGTTAGCTCCAGCTACCAAAATACTTGCAGTACTATAGCATTCCTGGTTGAGAATGAAATCCTTGTTGATACTCTCATCGTCATTATAACGCCAATCAAAAAACAAAAACTCCCCAAACCCACTACGCTCTATACGTTTCAGAAACTGCTTGGGAATAATCTGGTCTGTATCAACATTTATATAGTCGAATGGCAGAGCTGTACCAGTATGGACTGTAAAGGCTTCCATTGTAGACCTCCAATTTCTATTCAAATCTTACCAGTCGTAGTTCCAATCCCACTCTAAACCTAGGTCAGTTATCATTTGAAGGTCGTCTTCTGCAGATCTCCCTCCTGTTGTCAGGTAATTGCCAACCAAAGTGGCACTGGCACCAGCCATGAAAATCATGGACTGAAGGTCTCGCAGATTAGGTTCCCGACCACCAGCAACCATAATCTCCTTTTCTGGTAGAACAAAACGAAATACTGCAATCGTTTTTAGTATTTCCATCGGTGGTATGGGGTCAGTATCTTCTAGAGGTGTTCCATCGATATGAACTAGGAAATTCAGAGGCACTACATCAACGTCTAGTTCTTGCAACTCAAGAGCTAACTCAATCCGTTGTTCTAGACTTTCACCCATTCCGAAAATCCCACCACTACAGACTCTTAAACCTGCAGATTTGCAATGTTTAATTGTATTAATTCGATCCTGATGGGTGTGAGTGGTGCAAACTTGGTCGAAAAAGCTATTAGCTGTCTCCAAGTTGTGGTTATATACGGATAAGCCAGCATCTTTTAATTTTTCAGCTACTGCCGGTGATTCAATCAAACCCAGAGACGCATCAGCGCGGACTTTTCCGCCTTTTGATAATTCTTCGATTCTTTGGCAGACTTGATCTAACATTCTACCCTCGCGCAAACCGCGCCACGCAGCTACTAGACCGAGCGCCTGAGCTCCATTGACTTCTGCCACTTGACTAGCATCGGCCACTGTATCTTGATCAAGAAATTTATAAATTGGGCTCTCAGTTTCGTAGTGGGTCGATTGTGCACAGAAACCACAATCTTCGCTGCAGCCACCTGATTTGGCATTTACAATCGAACAAAGATGAATTCGATTTCCCTTGAAGTGTTGACGAATCCTATTTGCCCAAGATAAGAGATCAAAAGCATCGGCTCCATCTGTTTTGATTAGCGAAAGTGCCTGATCAAAGTCAATCTGGTGCCCGTCCATGACCTTCTGGCCAAGATGCTGAATTAGATATTGCTGATTCAAGTCGGTTCCTTATTTTTTCAAAAGGTGGGTTTTAGGCTGATCGTAGATTAGTCTTAATCTTTAGAACGTACGACATAACGAGAAAAACAAACCTGTTTATTTTAACCAATTTTGCAATTTCGGTCAAGACTAATACATTAAAGCATTTCACGAGTGAAAGTATAGAATGATTTGAACCAATCAGCATAAAATATACCATTAGTATATGCCCAATAACTCAACTTAAGCGTGGATACAGTAATAAGCAAGGCTGTCAAGACAAAGACTAGCAGCCAATCTTGTAAACGGAAGCTTAACTTGTTTAAGTAAGTTCGTTTAGCAAAATTTTGAGATGAGAACGATCGACTTTCAATAGCTTCACTCATTTTTGTTGTCCTACGAATATTATGTACCAAAATCGGGCGTACAACACCGATCAGGTATCGTAGTGTTACTACTGGATTGGCGTGTAAATGACGAGCGCCTCGCAATTGCTGAGAACGGAACACAAGTTCTGTTTCTTTGGCTAACATTGGTAGATAACGGATGGCTGTGATAACCATAAAAGCAATGGGAAAAGGCACGCCTAACCGAACCAAACCTAATAGTAGATCTCTTGGTTGGGTTGTAGTAACAACAAAAGCTCCGATGATTACTACCATTGCAAAACGGATAGATTGGCGTAGACCATACAAAACTCCCTCTTGGTATAACAAAACACCATCAGTTAGTGGACCAACTACTGGGAAAGTTCGAGGAATGAGAGTAAGTATGGGGGTGCGAGGTTGCTGATTGTAGAAAAGACCCTGACTATAAGCCGTAGCCCAAGTACCAATAAATAATAAAATAATTAACGAGCCTACTCTTCGTCTAGATTGTGGTTGACTTAATACTAATCCCAAACCAAATAACAAGCACAAACACATTACCAAGACGCCATCCAACAGAACAGCCAGAATACTAAAAACAACTAAAAGTATAACCTTGGTCCGTGGATCTAAAAAATCCTTAGATCCCAGAAACTGATTCTTTGACACAAGTCGGTGAATCAAGTGTGCCTATCAGTCGTAAGCACCTTTTCTATGGTCTCCCAAAAGCCTACGTTGGCGATCAGTAGCCCAGTCTAATACATGTGGCTCAAACTGAAATTTATTCAGATAAGGCGGAAATTTTTGTGTAATCATCCTCTGAGCGTAATGAACTTGAAGCAAATATCGATTTTCGTTACTAGTGTTAGCTGTGCCTCTATGCCAAACTTCACTACGAAAAATCACCGCGTCTCCGGCTCTACACAAAATGCTCAATTCCTCTGACGGCTCAGGTCGGTTTTGTTTTACGTGGGTACCGGGAACGAACTTGGTTGGCCCTAAGGCCTCATACATATCATTCAGGTAAAAGTGAGCAGTGGTAATAAAAATAGGAATTCTTACTCGTGGATCAGCCGTAATATCATCGGGTAGAGAAACCGGCTTCCAATCGGTATGCAGGGTTTGATCAGGCCGACCTGGACCGGTCACCCAAGCCGTCATCCCAATCACATGACAGTCGCTACCGTGAACACCTTCAGCAATCTCAATCACACCTTTTATGTCAAGACAATCAAAGAATGATCTATCTCGATTGAAAGCATTGTTGATGTGTTTTTCGAGAAAGACTCCAGGTTGAGCGGCACAATCTCGGTCAAAACTTTCAGGCATTCCCTCTAAGTGGTCCATTTGGTATTTCAATTCGGATACTTGTTCAGGTGTTAATGCCTGTGGAATGTACGCGTAGCCAATTTGGTGCATAGCTTCGATCTGATCTTCAATCTGAGAATGATGAACAAGTGGTGCTTTGGATGCCATTTGATTTAGACGTAGGTCTCTCCTGCTTTTATATAGTAAATTACTGCAATCATTGGGGCTTCGTTCATGGGTTAACTATACCTAACTCCACTGGTAACCGGCAAAGTCTAACACCTACGTTGCTTGGTAAGGGGGTACTATTTCAAGGTCGTCTTTCCGTCTCTGATAACTATCTGGCCATTACTTGGCCTTATTGAAGCAAAGTTTGTACTGAACGTAGATGTTTTTTCAAAAAATCAAATTGGTCAAACAACCAACCCTCGTAAGGTCGAATAGTTATAAAAAGTCCAGTTGACCCACCCAATGATTTGGCATTTCACACGAAATCAGAGCTGGGAAGATAAAACGTTTCAGATTGGAATAAGTACGAGTTGGTATTTGTTTAGCCTTCTCTTACCCACTTTCGATTCTATCAGATCGGTTGAGTGGTTGCAATGCAGAAAACAATTTATCAGGTGCCTCTTGACCCATTTTGCTAACCTTGTTAGAATTTGGTATCTATTTTGAGTATAGAAATTAAGTAACAAAACCGTATATATGTCATTCAATTCCAATCAGGTCAACGACTCAGCTTCCCACATTCGCATCACCGATTTCCAAGCATATCCGATGGGGCAAAAAGCCTACGTGAAGATTGCAACCAACATGGGAGTTGAAGGATGGGGCGAAATCAATAACATGGAAACGAAAGTTGCTTGCCAATTAGCAGTCTCACTATCAGAAATGATAATTGGTGAAAATCCAACTAGGATTGAACATCACTGGCAACGACTATTCAGAGCTCACCGGAATTTGAGAGGTGGAGGGCTTATGGTTCATTGTATTTCGGCCATCGATATGGCTCTCTGGGATATCGCCGGCAAACTGTGGCAAGTTCCTGTTTATCGATTACTCGGCGGGCCATGTCGAGAAAAGGTCTGGCGCTATCCTAGCCCAAAAGCCATTAAAATCGGACCAGGAAGTCCAAAGCCATTTGCCGGTACCCCCATGGAAATTAATGATTTAGTTAATCGTGTTAGAAAAGCCAGAGAACAGGTCGGGCCGGGTGGCGCAGTAATGTTTGATGCTCATAGCTGCTTGCCTCCTCCAATCTTGCAACAGTTTGCCGGCAAACTTCAATCGGATGATTTGCTTTTTCTAGAGGAATCTTGGCTACCGGGAAATATCGAAGTGATGCAAAAAATTCGTCAATCTGTTTCGGTTCCCTTAGCCACTGGTGAACGAGACCGCACTATTTGGGAAGTTAGGCAAATATTAGAAGCTCAAGTCATTGATGTATTACAACCCGATTGTGGGCATGGCGGAGGCATAAGCCAGATGAAGAAAATTTCTACACTAGCAGAAGCACATCATGTTCCTCTAGCGCCACATTGTACCATGTCTAATTTAGGCTTGGCCGCAAGCCTTCATGTCTCGGCTTCAGTACCTTTTTTCCTGATCCACGAGGGATATGACAATGTTTTACCAGCTAATATTGCTAACCGATCTTGGCAGATGGATGTAGATGGATATTTTTCTCTACCCGAAGGTGTTGGGTTAGGAATTGAAGTAAACGAGTCAGCTGTGATTGAGTTCAGCCAAAATCCATCTAGACAATTTACTTGGCCTGACAATCGCCTAGCTGATGGCTCCATCTCTGATTATTAAGCCAAATCGATGAGTTGAAAAAAGAGACAGTCCTTGGAGGAGTATAGTGAAGTAGGTCGGGTTAGTTTTGATGATATAAACTAACATTAAAAACTAAAATCTCTACTTCCGATCGTTGATTTTCGAAACTTGTACTTTTCTTGTGTCAATATTACTCAATTAGACTAACCAACATATTATATTTCAGGTTTTTCAATCTAGAGAGAAAATTCAACACAGAATACATGTCCATCGCTATAGTTAGTAAATGATCGAAGCTGTACAGTAGCAAGTCAAGCAATAGATGTGTTGATTCGGTCATATAATTGTAAAGATGAAGACCGAAAGATAATTACCATCATCTGATATCAGTGCTCAAAACTATTTTATAGGCCTAGTTATTAATAAAATCTAAAGATGTAGTGGTAAACAAAAATTTTTATGATGATTTGTCAATCTTTCCATCTGCATAAACACGAACGTTCACATCCAACATCAATTTAGTTGGTCAATCAAGTTAAATTAAACAAACCATATGAAAGTTTTAGATTTACATGGGGTAAGACACAAAGAGGTTTCAGACTTGGTAGAAAATCTGATTCATTCCTCAAAAGAACCAATATTCAAGATAATTGTCGGAAATAGTAACAGAATGCTAGAATTAGTATCAGAAGTTTTAGTAAAACACTCTTTTAAATACGATTATGAAAATTGGTCTAATATGGGAGCGATAGTCGCTTACAAAGACATTGAGTAAAAAGCCCTATAACGATAAAACGAAAAGTTCATTTTTTAATAAACACACTGGTGTAGTTTAATTAGGACGTGAATTTATGACAACCCACTGCCGGTACACATTTAATGTCAAGTTTGCATGTAGACTTGATAGCTTGCTAAATTTCATCAAAAACACCCATTAGTTATGGCGATTATTAACACTGACGACTAATTAGAAATCAAGACTCGCAGCTCCTATCCACCAATCGCTCTGTAGGTTGCTATATCGGGCAATTTCCAGATGGATGAATTTTAGTAAACGAAGATCCCCCCCCATGGTTAAAAAACCCTGATTATTACCAACTCGCAA
>JAYZAL010000072.1:0-43084 GCA_036339735.1 Candidatus Poribacteria bacterium | reverse complement strand
CCGAAGACTCTTGTTTGTCAATTGAGAGGAAGTCTCAAGCGAGATTTACGATCGGTGGAAGGTAAGCGAATCTACGCTGACCCTGTTTCAGTTGGTGACTGGGTGGAATTAGTACAAATTAATCAGGAACAGGGCGTAATCGAAGGCTTATTGCCACGGGAAACCAAGCTAGCACGTCGACATCCTAATCCAAGTGGTGTTATTGAGCAGGTTATCGTGGCTAACGCTGAGCAAGTGCTGATTGTTGCATCTGCGAAGCAACCTAAACTGAACTATCGCTTTATTGATCGTTTCTTAATTTTGGCTGACTACGGTAATCTTTCTGCTACTATTTGTATAAATAAAATGGATTTATTACGTCCTAGTCGCATGCAACAGATCACAGAAAAGATAGATCATACTTACGTATCACTTGGTTACCAAACACTTTATACTAGTACTCGAAAACCTGAAACTATACATCTACTGCGACAAACACTGGCCAATAAATTTAGCGTAGTCGTTGGTGCTTCTGGTGTTGGGAAATCCAGCCTGTTGAACCTGGTCCAACCTGGATTGGGATTGAAAGTAGGCGAAGTTAGTCAGCAACTCAAGAAGGGAAAACACACAACAACCATGGTTGAATTATACGACTTGAAAAACGGTGGAATTGTTGCAGATACACCAGGTGTTCGGGAAGTAGGATT
Organism: Candidatus Poribacteria bacterium; assembly: GCA_036339735.1. GTDB lineage: Bacteria > Poribacteria > WGA-4E > WGA-4E > UBA9662 > TMED15. The sequence goes on along the minus strand of JAYZAL010000072.1, from coordinate 42,398 downwards.
ATGGGGCATCGATGCCAAAGATATAACACTATATTTTCCAGAGATGGAAAAATACTTCGGTCAATGTAAGTTTAGAGATTGCTTACACCTTACTGAACCCGGATGCCAGATTCGGCAAGCTTTGCAATCCGGTCGTATTGAGCAATCCCGATACGATAGTTACTTCGCCTTAATGGAATCCAACGAATCTAGTACAAGTTACTAATACAATTTTCGGGTTCACTAAGACATTATTGGTATTTTTGCCACATAAAGTTGAGGGTATCCAGAAGTATCCGACGTATATACTACCATAGTCTCATCTGGGCTGAACGATGGGTGTGGGTGTGTCCACTGAGGACCATAAACTGTATCCACTTCCATTTCCATCCAACTTAAGGCTACCGATCGATCCTTTGTTTGTTTAGCCTTAGCCCAATCCTCTGCCACCGCATATCGATCTTTTTTCCACTGACTGCCCTGTGATGAGCTTTTTGGTTGGCAGATGGCAGAGTGATGGCCGGATGAAACATCAACTAGCCTTAGCCCAATATCAGGGTGAATCGTGTCACACAACACTTTAGTTCCAGACCTGTTACTACAAATGTGCCAAGCGTTGAAGTCGGCGATGGTTTGCATTTCTAAAGTTTCCAGTGAAATTCGTCGTAACGCATAAGGCCAATGACTAACAATTAACTCCTGTCGTTGACCTAGAAATGTTTCGTGAACTAAAAATTCATTATTGTCGTGCTCGTACAAAAGACGGTTATGGCTACCATCCCGATTAATGACCCACATTCTTGGAGCTGGATCTCCTGAGTAGGCGATTAAGTCCGGAGAGCTAGGATGAAATTGAGGATGAATTATTGTCTGTTTTGCTGCAGTAAAGATCACCTGTCCACCAGAACCATCAGTACTTGTAACGGTAATATGCGATTTCCCATCCTGCTTCAAGGCAGTAACCAGCCACTTCCCATCACAACTTAAACTACATTCACCCAAGCTTCCACCATGAAATTGCGCTAATACCGCCTCTTCTAGAGTTTCGATCATGATGGACTTGATTTTATCACCTGCAGTATAAAAAAGAACAGAACCATCATGTGAAATGATACCTGAATAGCCGTGTATATCATCTTCACATGTTAATTGTCGAATTTCACCATCTGGAAAACCAACTAGATAAAAGTTTGATTGTCCGGACCGGTAAGAAGTGAACACCAGATTTTTCTGATTCGGGGTGAAAGTAGACGTCAAAAAGTAAAGATTATGATTAATCGAATTGTCTGATGTTATTTGCCAGAGTTTTTGGCCACTTTTCTCATCCTTAATCAACTTCATTTCTGAAGGGTGAATTGATCCTTTTCCAAATTTTCTATGAAGATGGGAATTAGTCTGATGCATTTTATCCTTACATATATCTGGTAAGTGGTAAATTTAGCCTGAAATCTAACAAGTTGATTATAAGATGGAAAAATTGAAAGTACAACTTTTATTTACCACTTTGATCGCATGGTTTTGCCTTTTTAATCGCATGGTTTGGCCTTGCACCAAGTTTGGGCTTGTGCTAAAATCCCAGTCAGGAGGAGAGTAGATGGACCAACTCAAGGTTGCGATAATGGGAGCCGGGAAGCGTGCTCAAGAATATATGCGAGTCTTGAAGACTATGTCAGACCAGTTCAAGCTAGTGGCGGTTTGTTCTGACAATCTAACTCTTCCCGACGACTTGGCTGATTTTAGTGGTATCTCCACTTACTCGAATGGAGATGCCCTTTTCGAGAATCATGAAATTGATTTTGGTGTTGTGGCTAGTGATCCTATGAAAGTCCACGACGACGCGGTTAAGGTTTTAGAACACGATGTTCATCTTCTAGCAGACACGCCAATTGGTGTTGACTTGCATTCGATTGACCGTTTGGGACGACTGGCCCAATTACATCGTGTAATGGTTGAGGTTTCTGAACCTTATTTTCGGCGGCCACACGAGCGAATTAAACAAAAATTAGTCCAGTCAGGCCTGATTGGTGATGTTAACTTTGCTTACGCTCGTTTTATTGGGCATGGCTATCATGCTGTGAACGTTCTGCGTAGCTACGTTGGTTTTGATGTGCCACCAGTTCGAGTTTGGGGGTTTCAGCGTGATTATGGTGTTGAACCACACAGCCTTCCATCTGGCGCTGAAATTCAATCGGAGCAATGGCAACACGGGATTATCGAATTTCGGGGTGGAACTCGTGCCATATACGATTTCACATCTGCCGCGTACCAATCGCCTATCCGTTGGAGACGGGCTAAAGCAAATACGGAGATTTATGGAAAAAAAGGAATGTGCGTGGGTTTGGATATAGCTGTTGGTAATGGCTCTGGAGATACACAGGAAGTCAGTGTGAAACGGCGCACCATAAAAGTTGATGAGATCGATGTGGTCGATGCCTACGTGGTTGATAGTACACCTGAGATTGTATGGGAGAATCCATATCGTAGCTATCCACTGACCGATGGCCAAATTTCTTTGGCTGCTGCTCTAACCAGTATCCAAAAAGCAATTCAGACAGGTTCAGCTCCTGAATATGGGCTTTTTAACGCCAGAACAGACAGAGAAGTAGACATAGCAATGGCGAATTCTTCTGACCGACAGGGTGACAGTATCGAAATCCTTTAGTCTAACTAGTTATTCTGAAAAATTGAGGAACCGAATACCGGTACACTTCTGCTAGGATAGTTTTGTCTTCTGCTGGTGAATTTATATTTATACCTGCCGGCCCTTTTCTGATGGGTACCGTGGTCGGTACACATCAGAGTAAGACTGACGAAGAAGAGCCGCAGCGACAAATAATGTTGGACGACTTCTATATCGGACGCTATCCGGTTACCGCTGCTCAATATCAAAGTTTTGTTTCTAAGACCGGACGCTCCACCCCACGTTACCAAAGTGATGTTAGGTTCAATTCCTCATTGATGCCAATTGTCGGTGTTACTTGGTACGACGCTGTAGCTTTTTGTGATTGGCTGAGCACGGAAAACAATCAAAATTTTCGACTACCGACTGAGGCTGAATGGGAGAAGTCTGCTCGTGGAGTAGATGGACGTCAGTATATTTGGGGTGATCAGTGGAAACCAAATCAGGCTAATTTCGCGGAATCTAGTTTCAAGCAACTAGTTCAAGTTGGATTTTACGAAAAAAATGTCAGTCCTTATGGGTGCCAGGATATGGTAGGAAATTGTTATCAATGGTGTAGCGATTGGTTTCATGCAGAAACTTATAAATATTCCCCAAATATAAATCCCAAAGGGGCCAAGGACGGACGGCGGAAAGTTATTAGGGGAGGATCTTGGAATACAAAGGGGAAATTTAGTGGCCGCTGTGCTAATCGCGCAGCTCACCCACCCGATCAGGCTCCCAACTGGATCGGATTTCGCTTAGCGATAGATGAGTTCTGTTGATGGATGATGATCGATTCTCTGCTTCATTTATTCCGTCAGAAAGGAACGAACGACATCTCGGTCATCAAACGGTATTGTGTTGGCCCCAATTTCTATAAAGGCTTCACACCCACGTCCTGCAATAACGACTAAATCTTGATCAGTTGCCATGTCCAGAGCTATTTCTATAGCCAGTCGTCGATCAGGTGTTACCTGATACGATCGATTAAGCTCTAAATCCATCTGCATATCAGCCAAAATGTGCTCAGCTCTTTCCGATCTTGGGCTTCCACTGGTTAATATAGCATGATCAGACAAAGACGTCGCAATTTGGCCCATTAAAGGTCGTTTACTTCGGTCTCGGTCTCCATTGCAACTGGCTACACAGATTAGTCGATTTTGAGCAAATTGTCTAGCTGTTTTGAGTAAACACTCCAGAGCCTTGGGTGAATGGGCAAAATCAACTATTACAGGCTTGACTTCATTCCCAACAGATTCAAATCGTCCTGCTACCACGGTCTGTTTTAGACCTTTTTGTATCATATTATTACTCAGACCCAAAAATTGGGCTGCTCCCAAGGCTGCTAGAGCATTTGAAACATTATGTTGCCCCGGAAGTTGTATTTCTACAGCAAAACTTTGGTCTGGTGTAACAGCTTCAAAAGAAGTACCATTAAGTGTTGATTTTATTCCTATTGCCCTCAAGTCTGCTAATGAACTCAAGCCAAAAGTTCGAACTTGTCGATTTAACCTCCGACGTGCATGGCATAAAATAGTATCGGCTCGCGCATCATCGGTGTTGACTAGAATCAAACCATCATCTCGTACCAAATGGAATAGTCGAATTTTCGCTAACAGGTAGTCTTCCATATTCTCATGATAATCTAGGTGGTCTTGGCTTAAATTCGTGAAAACCGCCACCAAAAAAGTCAAGTCGCGCAACCGATCTTGTGCTAATCCGTGAGATGATGCCTCCATGACTAGATGTGAGGCATTTTCACTAACCATATAGGACAATAAATGGTGGATGGTAACTGAATTAGGTGTGGTCAGTGCACTTGGTAAACATAGATCCCCAATGTAATGGTTATGAGTACCAAGTTGGCCAACCGTGTGTCCAGAATTTTTAAGAATTTGCGACAAAAAATGTGCGACTGTTGTTTTCCCATTTGTGCCAGTGATTCCAACTGTTTTTAGCCATCTTTGTGGATGCCAAAACCAATACCTATTGCGTTGGCACAAACGAAAAAAATCAATCCATGAGAAATTGGGTTGACGTAAACAATACTTAATTTGCTTGTAGACGCGACTACAATGCTTCCATATTCCCATCGTCTCTCAAGTCAAGTTAATTTTTTGACCACTGGCTGCCGAATGGTAAGCAGCCGTAATCACCTCAACCGATTGAGCAGCTAGCTCAACAGTCATCTCGATCGGTGTTCCAATATCAATTGCGTCAATAAAGGAGCGAAATTCTTCTTCAATCCAATTCTGGCCAGAAATTGGTTTCCACTTATTTTTCGGCATGATACCATTAGTTGTGCTGCTCCACATTCCCATCGGATCCAGAGGATGAGGCACCGGAGGTTGAAAAGATGGTTCAGCAGCATGGACTTCTAATCTTGGTTGGTTAGCATCGAAATCAACAATTCCTGTATTTCCCACCAATTTGATTTTTTGGATACCACCGAGTGGGTGACTAGTCCACCCAAAACGACCACTACTAATCGTAGCTGTTGTACCATCAGCTAATTCCATAATGATTGAACCAAAATCTTCAACATCATGAGCCAGATGTTCTTTAAAAAAGTAGTTGCCGGTTATAGCAACCAGACTTTTGACTGGTTGATTTGTAATCCAATTAATTACTGACACTGCATAAACACCAATATCGAATAGTTCTGGCTTGGCTTCGGCAAATGTATAACGGGGACGCTTCCCACTGTCAATCCTTCTTTGTTGTTTCACCGACCCTATGTGTCCTTTGGCAAAAGTTATGTCACAGTGGATTGCTCGAAGTCGGCCAATTTTTCCCTCTTCCAAGGTAGTCTTAGCATCTTTCGCCCAATTACAATGTACATTACTAAACATCTGAGCTTTGACACCTGATTTATGTACGGCGGAGACAATCTTGCCTGCTGATGATGAGTTTAAAGCTAAAGGTTTATCCAAATATAGATGCTTTCCTGCCTTAGCACAGAGGACAGAAACTTCTGCTCTTCGCTCGACTTCTGGACATAAGGAAACAATATCAACATCTGTTCTCTCTAGCGCAATTTCCAAATTTTGGTAAGGCAAATCGAGTTCATCAGCTAATGCTTGATTCAACTTGATACGTTCAACTGGAGCATTTTCTTGATCTGCTACTGCAATCAGTCTACATCGCGGATCAGATTGAAATTGACGTGCATAGTTTTCTTGGTGCGAGCGCATCCCGCCAACGAGTAATACACCATAGACCTTACTAGACATATTCATGCTCCAATGTGCCTTGGTGGTATATAGTCCCCCGACTACCAATCATGTGCAGATCAATGATTGGTTTTTGAACGTCGTCAGTCAAATAATTGGCAGATAGAAGTGCTGATTCACCATCAGCAAATTGCAGTAAGACTGTGGTCTGACAATCATCCTCTTGAAAGTAGCTACGTTCTATTTCTGAATTCATCCAACTATTGGCCAAATTGATTAGGGTATCGATTGCACCTCGATCTGTGAACTGATGATTGACTTGATAAAAACATCTCAAAAAAACAGGGGTTCCGATTCGACCAGCTTTGATTTCGGCCTCGACACTTGCTTTTAGTTGTTTCATATTTTTATTCTAAATGAACGGATGATTAGGTTAGGCACTTTCAACTACTTTTCGTAACTCATCGCCATTATTCTTCCACCAACTATATAGAATATGCACATCAGTACCGATACAGAAGTGCTTGACACCTAAATCAATATAGTACTTAGCTTGTTCTGGGCTACCAATTTCCGCTCGTGGTGGAACCCCCATAGCAATGGCTGTTTCAAAAACACGTTTTTCTGCATCTCGGATTGACTTATCTCCACGCTGACCGGCTTTCCCGATACTCATTGAATAGTCAGCCCCACCCCACTGAATCATATCCACCCCTTCAATTGATAATACCTCTTCTAAATTATCGACAGTACCTGATTTCTCTATCATGATCACTACGACGACTTCTCTCAGAGCTTGAACGTAGTCTGTACCACCACCATAACCCATATAGGAGAATCGGCGAGTCGCAACTCCGTAAGTGCCATTATCTTCTGGAGTATCAGCACGCGTAATACGAACACACTCCTTCACCTCATCAACGGTACGACAATCTGCAAACAATACACTTTGGAATCCTGATCCAATAGCGCGTTGAGCTATAAACCCACGAGGTTCTTGGTCTACTTTTATCATACTAGATAAGTTATGGAGTTCTGCAGCTCGACATAAGTTGTCCAAATCATGAAGATCAAAAGGACCGTATTCTGCTACAAACTCGACATAATCGTAAACACCAGTATGTCCGATCACTTCCATCATCGATGGCCAGGTAGCATGGATGTGAGTACCGATACTGGGACGATCTGTTTTGAGTAACTGCCTTAGTCTATTGGGTCTCACGTGTAATTTCTCCTAGAGTACTAAATTATCAAAATTCTACATACGGTTGACTTACGGAAAAATAAGAAACGACTCATTCTATAAGAAGAAGTATCAACATGTAAAGGCAAAGAAACAAGCAGTCATTATTCAAAGCACTCTCACTTCATTATTCATTTATCTTCGTTTCAACTATTGCCCACGAAATTGATTATATGGTAGCCTAAAGAACGTTGGATGGATTAGGATGATGGAAGCGACCAAACATACGATTATAGGCACAGCCGGTCACGTTGACCACGGTAAAAGTGCGTTGATCCATGCATTGACAGGTATTGAGACCGACCGATTGAAAGAGGAAAAGGAACGAGGTTTATCAATTGAGCTCGGTTTTGCCTATTTTGATCTGCCGGATGGATCTAGGGCTGGGATCATAGATGTTCCAGGACACGAAAAATTCATACGTAGTATGCTTTCAGGTGCTTATGGAATGGACATGGTTCTACTAGTTGTAGATGCCAAAGAAGGAATGCAAGAACAAACCATCGAGCATTTGGAAATCATCGACTTGTTAGGAATTTCAAATGGCATATTAGTAATTACAAAGATTGATTTGGTTTCGATGGATCAGTTGCAAGAGACTATGGAACTTACAAAAGAATTATTACATGAAACAAGCCTAGCCAATATTCCGACTGCAACTGTCTCATCTATAACGGGCGAAGGTATTAATCAACTAAAGAAAATCATTTGTGAAAAATTACCAACAGCATCAGTTCCTATCCAGTCTTCGCAGAGTGGTAGGGGCCGCCTCTATGTAGATCGTGCATTTAGCCAAAAAGGATTTGGAGTTGTTACTACTGGTACGTTAATTGGTGGGGTAATTCATCGTGAACAGCGATTACAGGTGTTACCTGCAGGTGATGAAGTTCGAGTACGTGGTATTCAAGTACACGGAAATAACGTCCAAACAGCTATGGATGGTCAACGTACCGCCCTGAATCTATCTGGAACGTCCCTCGGTCAGGTACCAAGGGGTTCGGTGCTATGCCCTCTCAAATTTTCTCTCACTACTAACAATATAGACGTACAGGTTCAAATTCTCGATTCGTTTCCTCGAATGTTGGAACACTGGGTTCCTTTGAGGTTTTACATTGGTACTTGCGAAGTGTTCTGCCGAGCGATTATGTTAGTCGAAGACGCAGTTTTGCCTGGTGATACAGCCCCGATGCAGCTACGATTAGATAAGCCAATTTTGACATTTAGAGACGACCGTTTTATCTTGAGAGATTCTTCTGCTGAACATACTGTTGGTGGTGGGAGAGTGCTAAATCCGTTTGCGGATCGACATAAACGCATGAGTGAAGATACAATTGATAGGTTAGAACGGTGGGCTCAAGCTCAATCAGATCTTGACGTTTTACAGTTGATATTGGATGACCATTTTTCGATTCCTGTTGATTTCCTTCACTATTACTGCTCTATTTCAGAAAAACTATTAACTAGTTGGATATCTGATTTGATTCAGTCCGGTGACATTGTTCAGTGGCTCGGAAAGCCGACCGAAATATCTTCGAGTAATCGGGTCAAATCAATAGAGCTCAAACTTGAGCAGTTACTCAATGATTACCACCAGAATAAGCCTTTAGACATCGGTCTAAATATCGCCCAAGCTAGAGAGAAATTATGTTTAAGTGAATCGATTTTTGATAAGCTAATTCAAAGAATGGTCAATCAGAAGAAAGTAGAAAAAGTTGGCAATCAATTACGTCTTTTTGCTCATCAAATTGCGTTTCATGGCGATAAAGCTGCCATTAAAAATGAAATTGAAGATTTGTTTCAACGGTCTGGTATCAATAGTCCGAGTTTATCAGATACTGTCATGTATTTGACGAACTACGACTATACTGAATCCTCAGTTAGGGAGACATTTTCTGCGTTAGTTAATCTAGGTCAGTTGATCAAAATTGAAGATGGAATATTTATCCATTGTTCGATCTTTGATCAGATTAGATTTCTGATCAAAGAATATTTAGAAAAGAATCAGACATTGACTGTGGCTGAATTTAGGGAGTTAGTCCAAACTAGCCGTAAATATGCCGTACCCTTTCTGGAATATTGCGACCGACAGGGTATTACCGTTCGAGATGGAAATTACAGGAAGCTAAGAGCTAAATAGCAATACCGATCTATGCAAAGATGACGAGTAGTTTTTTTTCTTTTCTTCTCTTGCTTCTGACAGTTGTGAGTGGTCTGTTTATCAGCTGCGGAGGAAAAGCCGAACCCCTCATGACCACTCACCATTCTATTTCTGACCTCGATTCTGGACTTTATTTTTTGAATCAAGATTTGTATGATCAGGCTTTACCATATCTACGAAGTGCAGTGTTGAACAGTCCAAACTCGGCTGTTGCTTATGCAGCTTTGGGCTGGACATGCTATAAAATGGGCTATATATCGGAGGCGATTAGTGCAGCAGAAATGGTACTTCACCTTGAGCCTAACACCCCTAATCTCTCGTTGCTAATCCATCATCTACGTCAAGACCAAACTGATTTATTATTGAAGTAGAATCTTAGATCGCAGAATTAATTGTATTTTGTTTTAAAGGAAAGTGTATGAAAATTGTCGAAAAGCCTTGGGGCAGAGAAGAATGGTTAGAACTCAATGATAGCTATTGCTTCAAACGCTTACTAATAAATGCAGGACAACGAACTAGCTTACAGTATCATCATCATAAACTAGAGACTATCTATGTGGCAGCAGGTAGAGCTGAGGTTTTACTTGACGATGAATGGAAAACTGTTGTTGCGGGAGACTATTTCACTGTTACTCCACCGACTGTTCACCGAATGGTAGCAAAAACCGACTTGATCTTGCATGAAGTGTCTACACCACAGGTGGATGATGTTGTCCGCTTGGCTGATGATCATGCACGTCCTGATGGTCGGATTGATACTGAACATGATAATGCCTAATTTATGGTCTGTATTTACACAAACAACCTGCACATTATAAATCTATGATTCATAATAGGAGAAGTCCTCTATGAGTTTGTCCGAACAAGAAATCGTTGTCCAATCCGGTCCACTGAAAGAGTTAGCTCGCGAGCTTTGTATTAAAGCAGGCATACCAATGGATCATGCTCAATTGATTGCTGACCTTCAGGTAGAAACTGACCTGAGAGGTGTACATTCTCATGGCACACGCGCCTTACCTCGATATTTACGATCGATTTTTAATGGTGGTTTGAATGCGAATCCCGAAATCAAAATTGTGGAAGAAGGTCCCAGTTATACCGTGATCGATGGTGGAAATGGAATTGGGCATCCTTCTTGTGTACAGGGAATGAGTAAGGCGATTGAAAAAGCTAAGAAGACCGGTATTGCAGCTACTGGTGTTCGAAATTCAGGACACTACGGGGCCGCAGCCTGTTACACTATGATGGCAGTAGAACAGAAGATGATTGGTTTCGCCACAACTAATACTGGTGGAGCGTCAGTTGCCGCGCCAAGTGGGGCTGAACCTGTAGTCGCCAACAACGCCTTGAGTTATGGTTTTCCCGCCGGTTCTAAACAACCAATCCTGCTAGACATGGCATGTGCTGTGGCATCCTGGGGAAAAGTTGAAACCTTACGCATGTATGGTGAACCGATTCCCCCTGGTTGGCTACTTGACAGTGAAGGCCTACCTGTTACTGGGCCAAGTGATACGGGAAAGATGTTAGCTCCAGCCGCTGGTGCCAGAGGATATGGTTTAGCGTTGGCTATGGGAACTTTAGCTGGACCACTAGTCGGTGGCTTGCTAGCCTGTCACAAGGAAAGTGGGGATAAAAATCCCTCAGAGCATTTTTTTATTGCTATTAATGTCGGGAGTTTCACTGACTACGATGAGTATGTTTCTGAAATCGAGAACGGAATTGATAGTATTCAGAAATCCAAAACAGCTCCTGACAAGGATCAAGTTTTTTTGCCAGGAGAAATAGAGTGGAATAATCGCAAAAAGTCGATTAAAGAGGGCATACCCTTGCATATTGATCACCTAAAAGCTTTATCTGAAGTTGCAATACAACTCGATGTTGATATTCCTTGGCTAGAGCTAGACAAATAATTAGGATTATGAACAAAAAACAAAAAGAATAATTCGTTTGTCGACATTGTTCACTCGCCTACTTCCCAACTAATTCAATTTGTACTCCATCAGGGCCAGAAAAGAACGCCAAAGGTAAACCATTCGGTCTTAAATTTTCCAATTTGGCACCCTTATTTTCTAAATCAGATACTGCAGATTCCAAATCGTTAACACTAAAAGCTAGTTGATAAGCTCCCCAACGCGGATTACCAGTCGTCGGCTCAACTTCAGCTTCGCCAAATTTGGGAGACAAGAAGATATTTTCACCTCCAACTTTCATACGGGCGATTGTCATGCCACGGACCTCGACCTGTTCGATTACCACACCGTCGAACATTTTCTTATAGTAATCAATACTTGCTTCTAAGTCTTGGCACCGTATATGAATATGGTGGAACTTGTACTCCATTTTTTTCTCCTTCAGAATGCATCAGTTACTTGAATAATATGAGCTTGTATTATATCCTTACGGGCGGCACTAAGTCCATCAACTGGGCCTATTCTCTTGACCCGTGGGCTCATTACACTTACAATACACAAGTTATAAACTTGACTAACAATTTAGTGATCTATTTGAATTACATTTAGCAGATGCAGGATCAACCGGTAGCACTCATTGTCAATAGTAATCAACGTCAGATCGAGCAGCTACGCTCTGTTTTAGCCGACGAATCGCTTGATGTCCTTGTGTCAAGTAATTTTCAAGCGGCTTTGGAACGAGTAGAACGCATACCAATTGATACCCTGATCACACCGCTGCATACTGGCTTATTGGATGGTTTAAAAGTGCTGGAGATAGCTCGGTTAGCCAACCCAGATGTGGGTGCAGTTTTCCTTACAGCTCAACTTAATCGGGCCTATTTAGCACAAGAATCCAGCCGAAAGGAATTGTTAGCTCACGAACATAGCCATTTGTTAGCAACACCAGTCAATCCAATCTATCTGAGAAATTTATTGCGAAAAATTTTAGCAACTCGTCGTTTGCTGATCGAAAATAGAGAGTTAAAACTAAGAATAGACGGACACACTGACAAATATAATTTGGTGGGCAATTCGGTTTCCATACAGAATGCACGCCGACTGGTTTCTCAGATATCGACATCTCGTGCTCCAGTACTGATTACAGGGAAGCGAGGGACAGGACGTCAAACAGTCGCGAGATCTATTCATCATCGCAGTTTACGCTCTGGCCAGTTCGTTGTTTTTAACTGCGATTTAGTCGATCATCTTTTTGCTTCTTCAGATCTGTTTACTGTTCAGAAAGGCTGGCAAAAATCTTCTTCTTCATTCCAAATAAACAACGACCACAGCCGTTACCAATCAGCTGACGGCGGCACACTATTTCTAAGTGAGATTGGTAGGCTAAGTCTATCAAATCAATCTATCTTGTTAAATCGTTTGAACCAACAGGATCAGAATGTCGAATCCAAGACTAGTAATAATGCTAACTTTGCACAGAAACTAGACGTAAGACTAGTTTGTTCCAATGAATCGGATTTATCTGATTTGGTTGCAGAAGGAAAATTTATGGTTGATCTGTATAACAGACTTAGAACGATTCAAATTCAGATGATTCGACTCCGTAATCGTAAGGATGATATACCTCTTTTAGCTAACTTTTTTTTAGAAGAGTTTTGTGTAGCTTATAACAAACCAGTTAAGAATTTAAGTTCACTAGCTTTGAATGCGCTTATGACTTATAACTGGCCAGGTAATGTTCGGGAGCTGCGTAGTACAATCGAGGGTATGGTGGCAATTTCGGAAACTGAACATTTAAGTATTGAAACCGTTCCACAATCAATTTTAAAACAAATCAAAATGAAATCTATCAAAGTGGAACAAGACCGTTCTAACATGAAGCCTGAAAAGGGTAAGCGAATTGATGTACATGTTGGAATGACAATGGCAAACATCGAGAAGGCCGCGATTAAATCAACCTTAGAATCTGTTAATAATAATCGATTGAGAGCTGCTGAATTGCTGGGGGTCTCCCGTCGGACAATTTTTCGGAAAATCAGGGAGTATGGGATTTGAGCGACTTTTTAATTCCGAGTGTCAGTGGAACTGCTGTTACTCATAGCCCAACTGCGACTAAATCCGAATCACTGCCAGTGAATCTAACTGATATAGTTCTAAATGGTAGTTTCGTCGCAATTTCCATTGGAGTTATAATCGGGCTGTGGGTTTTACTTAAAAAGAAAATGATGAGTTCACGCCCCTACAGGTCCACAAAAACCTCGCAAGACCTTTCGCAACTACACTTGGGAGTACAGGGCGTTTTTCCCGATCATACTGACTATCAATTGCTGCTGGATAATCAGGTCGCTGATGTTAAGCAAGCTAAATTATCAGCGACAAGTATGGAGACTCACGAGTCATTAAAGTTGCCTGCACTTGTAGCCCTGAAAAATCTAGAACAAGCACTGCAGCTAAAAGAAGACGAAAACTATGTTGGATATTGTGGCCTAATTTCAGATACAGTAAGGGCTTATCTAAACGATTATTTCGGCTTCCAAGTATCTAACTCTTCTACCTCTCAATTTCTGAATAGATTACCTGAGTCCATTATAGATCACACTGGTGAAATATTGAGGATGTGTGATATGATCGAATTTTCTAATCATTGCCCCACCCAAACTGACCTAGAGAATATCTACCAAAATAGTAAATCGCTAATTGAGCAAACAGATCGCTTAATTTGCTCGTATAATTTCTAACCTATGGCTACTATATTCCTGATTTTTGCTTATGCAACGAGCAGAACTTAATGCCCTCACCGAAAGAATTAAGAACGAGAGTTCTTTTGCTGATCAGCTCATAACCGAAATTAGTAAGGTGATCGTTGGCCAAAAGTATATGATTGAGCGCTTAGTAATCGGTCTGCTTTGCAATGGTCATATTCTTTTAGAAGGTGTCCCGGGATTGGCAAAAACGACCTCAGTTCAATCGTTGGCAGCGGCTATTTCTACCACTTTCAATCGAATTCAATTCACACCCGATTTATTACCGGCTGACCTAATTGGTACTTTGATCTACAATCCACAAAAATCCGACTTCTATGTTAAGCGTGGTCCCATATTTGCTAACATTATCTTGGCTGATGAAATTAACCGAGCTCCGGCCAAGGTGCAATCTGCACTTTTGGAAGCCATGCAAGAAAGGCAAGTGACAATCGGGGACAAAACATTCAAATTGGAGGATCCCTTTTTGGTTTTAGCTACCCAAAATCCAATTGATCAAGAAGGTACGTATGCACTACCAGAGGCACAAGTAGACCGGTTCATGTTCAAGCTGTACTTAGATTATCCCAACCGACAGGAAGAACTCGAGATTTTAAGAAAGTCATCCCAATCAGGTGATAAAAATATTGTTCCAGTTATCCAGCCAGAAAGGATTATTCAGTTGCGAACGGTTGTGCGTCAAATTTACATGGATAGTAAAATTGAAAACTATATTGTTGATTTGGTATGTGCAAGTCGAAATCCTGCCAAATACGGTTTGGTCGATCACGCCGACTTGATCGAATATGGCGCCTCACCCCGTGCGACGATCTCGTTAGCTATTGCGTCGAAAGCACATGCATTTATGAAACACCGAGGCTATGTTACACCTGAAGATGTTCACGCTGTTGGAAAAGATGTACTGCGTCATCGAATTATAGTTAGTTACCAGGCCGAAGCAAGAGAGATTGATTCTGAAAAAATTATCCAGACGATTTTCCAAACAGTCGAAATCCCATAAACATAATTTGGAATGGTGTCTTTACTGGGCACAGGTCAACCGAAAATAAGCTTAGAAAACCCCAAGGAGTTAGCAGTCGTCTAATTGATACGCTAAACACTGAAGCCAATGTATATTCTATCAGACACTCAAGTCGGACGATATTTCCAAAACGGCTATTTATTAGTATCGGGCTTGATACCAGAGGATATTTCTCAGAAAATTGAAGAACGGATTTGGTTACAATTCGGTATTGATCGTCAGAATCCGGATTGGACAAAAGCCGTTCTAGAGGAATCAGATCACCCAGATTCACTTGCTTGCTACACAGAAGAGTTCTTACTAGCTGCAGCCCAACTAGCTGGGGACGATCCCAGTTCTTTCCGTAAACCGAATAAGGTTTTTGGTTTGCATACTTTTCCTTCAACTGGTCAGTGGAGTTGGCCTAGCCCACACATAGACCATGCGATCAAGGCACACGGTCATAAGACTTTCCCACGTGCTTTTCGAATTGCAGCTATGATATTTCATAGTGACGTAGGGTTGCATGGTGGTGGAACCATTGTATGGCCAGAATCCCACCATCAAATCCGGGCGTTAGCGGAAAGCGACCCGAAAAGGTACGAGTACATGTGGGTACTAAACGGCGATATTCGTCAACTAGACCTGAAAGAACCAATCGAAGTAACGCCGAGCAGAGGTGATGTTTTATTTTACGATGTGTTTTGTGCACACTCTGGTAGTAAAAATGTGACAGAACGGCCAAGACTTGCTTACAATTGGAAGCAATAGGCCGAAAGGAAATAGTAAAATGTGTTTCAAAATTGGGGTTGTTACAGACGAAATTAGCCAAGACTTGGTCGCAGCAGTTGAGGCTGCTCAATCTTGGGGGCTAGAGTATATCGAGCTTCACAGCGTTTGGGGACAGAACATATGTGATGTTGAGTCTTCTACCCTGAGTAAAGTAATTTCGATCGTTCGATCCAGTGGACTGACAGTAACAGGTATTGATTCTCTCACCCTGCGTTGTAATCTTGACGATGATCAAGAGTATGATGATCATATTTCTCACCTTCATCGGTCAATTGAAGTTGCCCGCCTTTTTAATACCAACATGGTTCGCTTATTTTCTTTTTGGAAACTTGATCAGATTAGTGAGGAAGCATGGAAGAAGATTTTTGAGAAGATGGAATTGCCCATTCGTATTGCAGAAAGGGAAGGTATTATACTTGGTTTTGAAAATGTAAGTTCTGGCAATATCGGCACTAGCCAAGATTTAGAAAAGCTTTTTGCGCATTTCGATTCATCCAACCTGCAGTTGATTTGGGATCCAGGTAATGCCTATGCTGCAGGTGATCGATCTCCTAGCCCAGAAGGTTATAAACGGGTAAAAGATAGAGTAGTACATGTCCATGTTAAGGATGTCGATTTTGAGAATGGAAAAAGGGTTTGGCGTCCGGTTGGCGCCGGTAAAATTAATTATCATGCAGAATTACAAGCCCTGAAAAATGATGGGTATAATGGAGTAGTTGCGCTGGAAACACATTTTCGTTTGCCTGGTGATGACGGAATTCAAAGTACTCGTCAGTCTTATGATGGGTTGATGTCCATCATTAATGAATTGAAGTGAAGATGAAAAGTCAAAAAGCGATTGTCTTATTGAGTGGTGGCCTAGATTCAGCTACGACCCTTGCAATCGCTCAAAGAGAAAACTATAGAGTTTTCGCCCTTAGTTTTCGGTATGGCCAACGACATACGTTAGAACTCCAATATGCACAAAAATTAGCTAAAATCAAATCGGTTGAAAAGCACGTGCTGGTTGATATAGACCTACGTATCTTCGGAGGCTCAGCTTTAACCGATGACATACCAGTACCTAAAAAGCAATCAGTGGCTGAGATTAGAGAAGAAATCCCAGTTACTTACGTCCCGGCCCGCAATACAATCTTTCTGGCATTTGCACTGGCTTGGGCTGAGACCTTATCAGTTCGGAACATTTTTATTGGAGTTAATGCTTTAGACTATTCAGGTTATCCTGATTGTAGACCTGAATATATACAAGCCTATACTGAAATGGCTAATTTGGCTACTAAAGCTGGGGTAGAAGGGCACCATTTGCAAATTCACACGCCACTGATTGGATTGACAAAAGCTGAAATTATAAAAACCGGTATTGGTCTTGATGTCGATTATGCTCTAACACATAGCTGTTATAGTCCAGATAATCACGATAGGCACTGTGGGCAATGTGATGCGTGTTTATTACGACGAAGAGGATTTGAACAGGCAAAAGTTACTGATCCAACAATTTACGCTATATAGGAAACTATGAATACAAAAGACAATCTTCTGCCTCAGCCGCAGTTAGTGGGACTAAAGCCTTCTTTCGGCTTCGGAGACCGAATCGGGTTAGCTACCTTTGGTCATGTTTCAGCCAGCCGAAAGGGTGATCTAGTTCCTATGTTTGCTCAACAGTCCGTACGAGAAATGGAACGTACTAATCGAACTCCAATGGAAGTCATGTTGTCAGCACAAAAAAGTTTACGAGAAGTAGGTTGGAATAATTCGTGGGGAGCTGATGCAGACCATTTAAAAAACCGACAAGATGTTATTGACTTGGCCGCAGCAGGGTTCACCTTTTTTACGATTGATCCGTCTGATTACGTCAACGATTATGCAAATTCGCTAAACGGAACAGATCTACAAGCAGCAGTTGACCAGGTAATAAAAGCTGGCGCCTTTGAATCTTTACAGCAGGTTACTGACCTTTACCTCAATAAAAAGTTCGATTTGCTGGGTCAGTTGGAAGTTGATTCTCCGAACCAAGAGGATTTATTCCGATCAATTGTGAAGTATGGTTTAGCCGTGGATTATGCCTGCCAAATGGCCAATTGGGTTTCATCAGAGACTGATATTTTTGAGCTAGAAATATCGGTAGATGAAACGGACACAGCTACAAGTGTTTGGGAGCACCTGTTTATTGCGCTCGAACTACAAAGGAGAGGCGTTCAGGTTATCAGTCTAGCTCCACGGTTTGTCGGTGAATTTGAAAAAGGTATTGACTATAAAGGCGACCTAAAAAAATTTGAAAAAACCTTACACCAGCATGTCTTAATCGCACAACAATATGGTCCCTACAAAATCAGTGTTCATAGCGGATCAGACAAATTTAGTATTTACCCAATATTAGGCCGGGTTTGTAAAAATTTATTACATGTTAAAACAGCCGGTACTAGTTATTTAGAGGCTTTACGAGTAGTGGCAAGACAAAATCACCGTGCATTCCTAGAGATAATTAAATATGCTATTGATCGATTTGAAACTGATAGTGCTACCTATCATATTTCGGCGAATGTGGAGGTTTTAGAAGATCCTGTATTTCTTAGTCCTGCCGACCGAGAAATTGCTTACCTTGATGAAGATAATGGCCGTCAAGTCTTGCATGTTTCCTTTGGTTCTGTTTTAACTCAAGGTCAAATGCCGAACGACCAGCCCTTCAAAGAACTGATAACCGAAACATTGGAACAGTATTCCGACTTGCACGAAGAATTCTTGTCGTCTCATCTGGGTAAACATCTTGAGCTCCTATCCGTTGGATAAATTTCGGAATAATGAATATGCAAACTATTATTTTGGAGAAGCCTGAGCATTTCGTCTTCACAGAAACATCAATTCCTGATGAAATACCAGATGGTCATGCTCTGGTTGCTGTGCGCCGAATTGGCATTTGTGGTACTGATCTACATGCATATCGTGGACACCAACCGTTCTTTAGTTATCCTAGGATCCTTGGTCATGAATTAGGCGTAGAAATCCTCGATACAGATAGCAATGAATTCCAATTGCGCACCGGAGATACATGTGCTGTAGAACCTTATTTGACTTGTGGATATTGTATTGCTTGTCGTCGTCATAAGCCTAATTGCTGTACTCAAATGCAGGTACTCGGGGTCCAAACCGACGGCGGCATGAGAGAACAGATTATTGTCCCTTTGGCCAAATTACACCAATCTAAAAAGCTGTCATTAGACCAGTTGTCTCTCGTAGAAACTCTAGGGATTGGTGCTCATGCAGTCGATCGAGCAGGACTAGAATCAGAAGATTGCGTTTTAGTAATTGGTGCAGGCCCAATTGGGCTGTCTGTGGTTCAATTTGCGCAACTAGCGGGAGTAAAACTTCTAGTAATGGATGTTAATCAGAACCGCTTAGATTTCTGTGAGCAACACTTTAGTCTTTACGCTACCGTTAGAGCTCAAGAAGACCCATTGAAACAGATAAAATCACTAACTGGAGGTGATCTTCCGACAGTCGTTTTTGATGCGACGGGAAATGCTAAATCGATGCAAACTGCTTTCAGTTATGTGGCAAATGGTGGGAAATTAGTCTTCGTAGGTCTAGTTCAATCTGAGATTAGCTTTTTTGATCCTGAGTTTCACCGCAGAGAAATTACTTTGCTTGCAACACGCAACTCAACACCTAAGGATTTTAGACGGATTATTGAATTGGTTGAGCAAGGCCAAATCGATACTAACCCATGGATTACCCATCGGTCCAGTTTTCGGGAAATGATTTCGGCTTTTCCAAATTGGTTAAAACCTGAATCTCACACCATAAAAGCAGTAGTTTCTTTGGACGATTAATTTTTTAATTTTTATTGATATCAAGGAGTTTCCATCCATTATGTTTGATCTGGTAACCTTTGGTGAGGCTATGGTTCGTTTAGCTCCACCTGATTTTATGCGTTTAGAACAATCCACTACACTCAACATGACCGCTGGTGGTGCTGAACTCAATGTAGCCGTTAATGCTTCCAACCTAGGTTTAAAAACCGCTTGGCTGTCCCGACTAGTCAATAACTGGTCTGGTCGATTCATCCAAAATAAAGGACGTGAACTTGGAGTTGATGTATCACAAGTCGTTTGGACAGAATTTGACGGTGTTGGACGTGAACGCAATGGTTTTTATCACCTAGAACTCGGTGCCGGCCCACGTGCTGCGAGTGTTACTTATGATCGAGGTTATACTGCTATCTCTAACATGAAGGTTGGTGAAATAAACTGGGGTCATGTATTTAAAAATGCTCACTGGTTCCATTTGAGTGGTATAACTCCTGCTCTGTCTGAGTCAGTCGCAGCTGTTTGTGCAGAAGCTTTGCAAGCAGCTAGAGATAGTGGATTGAATACTAGCTACGATCTCAATTTTCGTTCGAAACTTTGGACCTCTGAGGAGGCTCAGAAAGTCAATCGTGAGCTCGTTCGCTATGTTACGGTCCTGATTGGAAACGAGGAAGATTTTGAAAAATCCTTGGGTTATAAAGCTGAGGGGACGACAGGTGATTTCGCCAAATTGGACCCAGAGAGCTACAAACAGGTAGTTAGTCGAGTAATAAACGATTACACTAATGTTGAAAAAATTGGTACAACGCTGCGAGATGCGAAAACTGGTTGGCTAAACGATTGGCGTACTCTCTTATTCGATGGTAATGACTTTTATTTATCTCGAATTTACGAAGATCTAGAATTGGTTGACCGAGTTGGTGGAGGTGACAGTTTTGCCGCAGGATTGATTTATAGCCTGCTACAAGACAAGTCACCACAAGAAACTGTCGATTTTGCAGGTGCTTACTCAGCAATAGCTCACACATTTCCTGGAGATTTCAATTGGGCAAGCTTAGAAGAAACCCAAAAAGCCATGCAAGCGGGTAGTGTTCGTATTAGTCGATAAGAACACTACTAGCTTTCATGCCCACCTAAGTAAAATAACGAATATATCTTTAATCTACTTTAGCTATTTCTTATGAAAGTCGTGTTAGCAGAGAAACCATCAGTAGCTCGAGATATTGCTAGTGTCCTTCAGGCTAAATCTAAACGAGATGGATATTTCGAGGGTAGTGGTTATCAGGTGACATGGTCATTTGGCCATCTCTTTTCTCTAAAAGAACCAGTTGCTTATGACTCAAGCTTTAAGCGTTGGTCTCTTAGTACTTTGCCTATTATTCCCAATCAGTTTCAACTGAAACTGATCGATAATAGCGGTGTATCAAAGCAATTTTCGACTATAAAGAAACTATTAAGACAAGCTAAAGGAGTAATTTGTGCTACGGATGCAGGACGAGAAGGAGAGCTAATTTTTCGTTATATCTATCAGATGGCTGGTTGTGAAGGCCGTCCATTTCAGCGACTTTGGCTAAGTTCATTGACCGAAGAAGCAATTCAAAATGGATTTCGGAATTTGCGAGCAGGGCACCAGTATGACTCCTTATTTGCCGCAGCCAAGTGCCGACATGAATCAGATTGGATTGTTGGCCTTAATGGGACTCGAAATTTTACTGTTCGTTATGGGGGCTCTGAAAGAATTTTGTGGAGCGTTGGCCGGGTACAAACTCCAGTTCTGGCCATGATTGTTAAAAGGGATGATCAAATTCGCAATTTCCAACCACAACCTTTTTGGGAATTGACAACTAAGTATCGAAAAGTCACTTTCAAATACAAAGGCCAACGATTCCACCAAAAAGATGAGGCAGAGAAGCTGAAATCTCGAACTGAAGGACACCCGTTCAGGATTGTTAAAATAGAAGGCAAACGACAATCAGTCAATCCCCCACTACTTTATGATTTAACTAGTCTTCAACGGGATATGAACCGCCTCTACAATATGTCAGCAGCCCAGACACTAGAAGTAGCACAATCGTTATATGAGAAGAAACTACTGACTTATCCACGAACTGACTCTCAATATCTTAGTAATGACATGAAAAGTGACGTTGCCAATGCTCTACGTAAACTAAGAACAAATAAAGAAAAAGAAATTTCAGCTCTCGATTTGGATAATTTAGGCTTCAATTCTCGTATCGTCAATGATAAAAAGGTAACCGATCACCATGCTATTATACCAACAGGGCGTACTACTAAAGGACTTTCAACGTCGGAGTCTAGGGTATTTGATTCTGTTCTGATACGTACCATTGCTGTGTTCTATCCTAAGTGTATTAAGCAAATCACCACTGTCGAAGGTGAAGCTAACGAAGTAAAATTCCAAGCTAAGGGGACACAAATTGTATCTGCTGGTTGGACAGTGCTCTACCCGCAAGCGGGCACTACAGACAAAGAAGAAGAACAAATCTTGCCCAAATTTGAATCTGAAGAATCAGGTTCTCACTACCCTTCTATTAGAGCTGGCCAAACGACTCCACCTCGCTACTACACCGAAAATTCGTTATTGGGTGCAATGGAAACTGCGGGTAGGATGATTGAAGACGAGCAACTTAAAGATGCTCTAAAAGAAAGAGGTATTGGTACACCTGCCACACGAGGCGAAATCATCGAAACGCTAATCAGGAGAGGATATATAGCACGAGACAAAAAACGAATTGTTGCTACTGACCTTGGTCGGTATCTTATCGCTTTGGTTAAAGACCCTAACCTGAAGTCCCCTGATCTTACAGGGGAATGGGAGGGTAAACTCAAAGCCATAGAGAAAGGCGAATATAATGCCGATCAATTTATGGAAGAGGTGATTAATTTCACACAACAACTGATCGAAACCAGTAATCTGAGAGACTTAGATTGGGCAAAATCTTCTAGCTGTCCCAAGTGTGGAGCTAAAGTAATTCGTGGCAAGAAAGGCTACGGTTGTGCTGACTGGCGAAATGGATGTCAATTTGTACTGTGGGACAGTTACAAAGACATAAAACTTTCAGAACGACAAGCTCAGATTCTGCTCCAACACGGTGTCCTACTCCAACCATATACTGATGAGCAGCAAAAACAGTTTATTCTTTATCTTTCCACTGATGGTCATCTGATGGATTTACCGGTCCCCAAAAAAGAGCTACAAGGCCCCGGGAATTACAAAGGGCGCAAAAAAACAAAGCCATCATCGATACAATTAAACACCCGAAAGGGAAAAAATACTAATTACAACCTAATCTGCCCAAAATGTCAATCGGAGGTCAAGGTATACGATGAGGTTTATCGCTGCCAGCAGTGCAAGTTGAAAGTACCTAAAACTATTGCTGGTAAGAAAATCAATCAGCGATCAGTTAAAACCTTACTTGAAAAAGGTGAAACTTCGGTGTTAAAAGGATTCACACCTAAGCAAGGAAATCCGTTTTCGGCTCGTCTAATATTAACTGAGAATGGAATCCGGCTGGACCGTTCTTAGGAAATTTCAATTTCTTTCGTTTTTACATCATCTCTGGCTGAAATTTCACCTGAGTAATAGAATTACCAACCGTGATTTTGCCTGACTGGATCACCTGACAAAGTACCCCCCCTCTCCAGTCGGTTGCAAGGGCTGACATTAGTCCCGTCTTTGCCTCATCCATGCGAGCGCAAGGAGTTGTCTCTCCAGTAATTTCTAATATCACATCCCCGACTTGTAAGTGTTGGCCAGTACTATCTTTGAGGTTTAAGCCTTCGACCAGCAAATTTGCTCGCCTTTCAGTCCAACTGAGCTTGGTCTTTAAATCGTTGCAAGCCGAGACCCATTTTTCCAAAGCCAACACAGCTACTTGACGACGTTTAACCTTGGTTCCACGGTAGTCGCCAACAATACCCATATCAACAGACACCTGAGTACTGTTGGACTGAATCATTTCGGCTCTCGCTTTAGGTCGGGTGGCAATACCTTTGAGTATTCCAGTTTGCATAATTTAGATATTCCTTCTTAGTCCTTAATCATTTTACTTTTTATTGTCGAGACAAACCACAATAATCTAAATCGAACGAGCCCGAAATTCTAACCATATCCTAGAGAGAAGTTGAGACCAACGAACCACCAAGAAATGAGAGCAATTGCATATTTTGCAATAAATAAAAAAGCTCTTACCTCAGGCAAGTTGCTACTGACTTAAAGCAAGAGCTTCTGACAATCAAGCAGATTATTTGTTGAAAAATAATCTATGTAAGACTTGATAAGTAGCTAAGCTTTGTAGCTACTATAAACAACGACTGTACTTGACAGAATATTTGTGAATTATCTTAACGTTGTTTTTTGAGACTTCCCCAGGTTGTTGTGAGTTTGCTAGCAGGATCAACCGCTGTCGTCGCACCAGCTAACCCCGCACCTTCAGCAATTTCTTTAATATCTGCAGCACTTAACGTCACGTTGTAGACGCCTACTTCGTCAATAGTTCCTGAGAAAGGTAATCCACCACCTGTACGTCTGCCGATTTCTAGTGGATTCTCTCCCTGTTTGGTACCAAGGTTCTCTTTTTCAAAGGTTTCTCCAATCATCATTCCATTAATGTAAACCGTTTCGATTTTCCCATCTAGTGTCCAAGCTAGATGATACCATTTATTCACTTCGAACTCAGGGTCAATCGTGTCTGCCATGGTTACCATAATTCCCTCGTCATATCCACCTTCTTTCCCCGTATAAGTATGGACAAAACCTGAGTCATAAATTCCTATTTCATACTCTTCATAGAATTTGCCAATAGGAACCTGCCGGTCACCCCATCTGTTTTCCTCAGTCATTGCCTTAGTCGTCATAAACCAAAATACAACACTAATGTTTTCTTTCATATCTAAGCTGTCGCTATCAGGGATCTCGACGTAATTCGCTTCGACACCGTCAAATACTAGTCCATCTCCAAACTTTCCAGGCCCCCACGCCACATCACCCATTATAGTTCCATGGTTTTCTTCCGGCGAACTATCGCTAACTACGGCTCCAGATCCTTCTTCGAATAACCACATACCTACTGGATCGGGTAAGGCAAAAGTGTATGATGTAACAAAAGAGATTACAATCATTATTAAGCCTAAAAAGTTTAATCTTGACTTTATCATTTAAATTGACCTCAAATTTATTTATATGTTTTACTTGACTTGTAAAAAAAGTTAAAGGTTAAAAACAAAAATAGATTCGTGAATCTATTTATAATCACAACTGAAAATTATTACTTATTTTTGACTGCTGACTAGGTTGTTACTAATTTAGATTTGGTTAAAACAGCAAAAGCCCGTTTCAGCCCATTAGCAGCGTCAGTTTTGATATCGTTTTCATCCAGAACCACGTTGAGTAATTCTCGGGCTGTCTTCCCTTATTATTTTTGACATGGTCTCACCGATTTGCATGGTATTGACATAAGCAACTTCATCTTTTCCATTTAGTGTCTGGGCAAAACGGTACCATTTATTCTTTTTCCAATCAGGGCCTAGTCTGACCACTTCTCTCATACTTTTTACGATTTCTTCATCAAAAGCACTAGCTAGATCGCTTGTATAGATAGATGTGCAGAAATCCAGTACTATAACCATGAAGTATTTGCCAATTACAATCTGTCTGTCAAACTATCTTCTAACTTCGTTCACCTTGTTAATTGTATAAAGCAAGAGTATGGTAGTTGAATAATTCCCAACAGGCGAGAAAAGGCCACTGCCAAGCCAGATTAGACTGGCATTAGGTAGCAACACTTAAGAACTAAACGTAGTTTTAGATTAGTGAGTTTAAGAAAAGCGATTATCTGTATATTTTGTTACTAACAGACTAAATTTAGGCACAAACTACTCATCAAGATACTTTTAACGCTGGGTTTTTAAGTTAGCCCAAGTGGTAGACAATTTATTACCTGGCTCTACTGCTGTCATACTACCCGCTAATCCCTCTTCAGCAATTCTCATAATCATACCTGGGCTGAGAGCGACATTAAAAATGGCTACTTCGTCGATTCCTCCTGTCAATGGTAGACCTCCACCTGTCCTCATACCAATAGTTAGTGCATTATCACCTCCCATAGTACCAGCATTATTTTTATCAAACTCACCGATCATCATCCCATTTACGTAAGCAGTTTCTTTGGTACCTTTCAGCGTCCAAGCTAAGTGATACCAAGTACCGAGTTTCCAGTCTGGATCAACTACTTCTGCCATACTAGCAAAAATACCCTCGTCGTAACCATTGTCCCCATTTCCCACGTCACTGGTGTAAGTATGGATTTGACCACTATCATAAATTCCGACTTCGTATTCCGTATACAGCTTACCAAGTACAACTTGCCTGTCTCCCCATCGATTGGCTTCGGTCATCTGCTTGTCGGTATAAAACCAGAGAACGACACTCATTTCCGTTCCCATGTCTAGACTGTCACTGTCAGGAACTTCTATATAGTTCCCTTCATTTCCGTCAAATATTACACCAGAACCGAACTTACCTTTACCCCATGTGACATCGCCCATAATAGTACCATCGTTGCCGAAGTCTGAAGAGTCAGCAGCTATTGCTCCACTTCCTTCTTCAAATAACCACATTCCAACCGGCGCGACATCATCGACTACCTTAGCTGAAAGCTGAGTAACGAATGCTAGTAAAATGACTAGTAAGAAAACAATACTTTTCCGTAATTTGAACATAATCGTTCTATCTCCAATCTTTTAATATTTTTTTGAGGTTAATTTTAATAAAAGCGTGACTATACCGCTTATGGATTATCACGTTGTTTAATTGCCGACCAAGTCGTTGTCAATTTAGATTTGGGTGAAACAGCAAAAGCCTGTTTCAATCCACGAGTGGCTACAGTTTTGATATCGTTTTCATCCAAAACCACGCTGAAGATAGCTATTTCGTCGATTGCCCCCGTCAGAGGTAATCCGCCTTCAACTCGTCTACCAAATTCCAATGGGTGGTTTCCGGGCTCCGTTCCTTTATTATTTTTGACATGGTCACCGATTTTTATGCCGTTGACATAAGCAACTTCATCTTTCCCATCGAGTGTCCAGGCAACGTGATACCATTTATTCTTCTTCCAATCAGGGTCTAGTCCGGCGACTCCTCCCATACTTGCCATGATTCCTTCATCATAGCCGCCAGCCAGATCGCTTGTGTAAGTGTGTAGAAACCCAGTGTCATAAATCCCTACTTCATACTCTTGGTAGTGTTTGCCAACAACAACCTGTCTATCAGACCACCTTGCAGCTTCATCCATCTTCTTACTTGTAGAAACCCAAAACATAATAGTGGTTTGCTCTTCCATATCAAGACTATCACTGTCTTTGACTTCGACATAATCTGAGACTGCACCTTTGAGTTGAAGTGCGTTTCCAAATTTCCCCTTCCCCCACTTAGCGTTACCTTTCAGAGATCCATGATTCTTATTACCAGAACTGTCCTTAGCAACCTTACCTGAGCCTTCGTCGAAAAGCCACATACCGACACAATCTTTTTCAAAATTTATTTTTGCTTCAATTGCTAATATACTCGAAAAAAAGAGCAGAGAAAAAATCAAAACAGTTATATTTTTTAATCCCATCATTCTTCAACCTCAATTATTTGAATTATTTACCCGAATACCATTTAAAACTGTTAACAACCAATTTCCGCAAAGGATTGTACATCGTTTATCAGCAATATTTGAACCAAAATTTTAAAAATCGAAGCAACAGTAAGTAAGGGGTTTGGTAATTTTTCACTTATAGACAATGCAAAGATAATTAGCACTATAACGCTTAAGAAGCAATCAACTTGTTCGTTTTTTCATTAATTGACAAATAGTCAACTTCGAAAAAGGGAACTATTTAGGCTCGAAAAATCGTTACAAATATATTTAGTCCGAGATTCAGGACTCTACTATTGAGATCAACATTTCAGAGAATAAAATCATATAATTCAATAGTTCGACTCCAAGGCCGCATTTCATATTTGATGTTTTCTATCTAAACTGCTTTTTCAATTTATTGGGTCTCTGAGCACATTTGTTCTGCTTGAGAGAGAAAACTATAGCTACTTCCAACACTGCTTAGAATAAAACCGTTGATCTAAGCACAGGAATACTGGTAGAATGACAATGATAGTTGGCTGAAGGAGATTGAATTAATTGAGTCGTTTCGTTGCCCTAATTAACGATGATAATCGTGCAAGTAATCAGACCACGATCTATATTAATTTGGATAATATATCAACTTTTGACACTACCTATCCCGTTAATGAAGAAGATATTGGTCAATTTCGGTTGACAGTCCGCACCTTGAAAGAGACTCTTACCTTCAAAGGTGAGGTAGCGAAGCAAAACATTCGTCTGTTAGAGGACGCTGTTAATGACCGAAATTGGTCTCGTGAGCTACGCTAATAATTATAGCTAAGTATCCGATCCAGCGATTAAATCTAACCAATAATTAACTCACTTTCAACTAGTAATAGTCGATTATAGAAGTCTAAGCCTCTAATAGGTTAAGCCGATGAAGCGAGTTCGAAAAGCCAAATCTAGAATATTTGACATTACCGAGACGCAAGAAGAAATTCAAGCAATTTCAGAACGACTCCCTCCAAAAAACGTAACCGTTATTCCAGACACGTTAGTCAACGAAGTTACAGCGTTAAGAACTGAAGTCAAACAAATCAACCAAACACAGGCGAAGTTAGCTGAGGCTGTATCTAACTTGGCTATTCAAGTAACAGAGAGGCAAAACAGTACTGACGTCCAAGTGTCTCAACAAGTGGATTTGAGTGAACCGATGGAAGCTCTCCTGAGCCAGCTAGTCGAAGAACTTCGACAAATCCAAGAGGATGTTCATGTATTGACTTCGGCCCAAACACAAACGGAATTAGCTTTGAGTGACGTTCAACTTAATACAACTGGTGAAGTTCATGCACTCAGATCCGAATTGAGTACGGTTTTAGAAAATTTCTTTCAGAAAGCTCTGAAAGAAGGAACTGAATTACGCAGTCGAACTGAGCAAGAACATAAACCGTTAGAGGCCGAAAGTCCTCCCCTAGTCTCACCTAGATCAAACTCGACTGAAAGATATGGCGATGAAGTCTTTTCGGATGACGTTCTAATCGAAGATGAAGATCTAATCCAAACTGACTAATCAAAATTATAACTATCGAATAATGTGGATTTGGTTTTTCCCTTCGACTTTAGTCGCACTTATTGACGTGGTTTCCACACATACGATCCATTGCTTCGAGATATCAATTTGGTCATAAGGTATTTGTCCAGACAACCGGTAAGTAAATGCATGTTTATCTACTACAGTACCGTTTTTTTGCAAGTCGAGTACAGTTAATGCATTTGGCTTGGTCTCGTTTGTCCCAGCCTCTCCGTAATCTGAACTTGCAACCACAATATACTCATTTTCTATCTTGATACCTTGTGGCATATTGCCCAATTCCCACTGCCATGCTAATTGTCCGTTCCACTGATAGGCGAACAGTGTCATACCGTTGGGGTGTGACATCGGGGGACGACTAACACCAGTCTGCAAATGATAAGGAATGAAGGTATCGCCAGTAACAAACAGGCTTAATTTGTCAGTGGCCAGTACAGTACCAGCAGTAGCTGTTATAGGCATTTGGTTAACTACAATGGGTGTAGTTAAATCAGTTTGCCAAATTTCCCGCCATTCATTATCCGTTTCTCGAAGCAAAAAGGCTCGGCCATCATCTGTGGTGATGTTGACTGACTTTCCATTAGGCGTAATCGACACGCCTCGCCAAAATGTGACTGTCTTGTAGTAAGGTTCAAGTGGTTTAAAAGATTTTTGGAATAGTATCTGCCCATCACTGGCGTTCAAAATAACGATAGACCCGCTCCGAATGCCGGCTGAATCGTACTGCTTCCCAACGGACTGCTTGTCACATACAAAGGCTAACCGATCAACTGAAATATCAAACCACCTGACCAAGACCGGTAAAGGGTTATCCGCTGGAAATTTCCATTTAATTTGTCCACTAGCGGAATCAAATCGGTATAATTGTGATCTGACATTAGTTCCCTGTTTATTTGGCCATACGTGAGTAGCTGCAACTAGTAAGTCTCCATTAATCCATTGAAACTTGGTCGCTGTAGGCAACTCCAACCAAGACCATTGAGATGAGGGAGAAGATGGTTTTGATGTTTCGACATCGTTCGCTAATCGGTAGCGCCAAGATAATTCATCGTGACCATCCAGAGAATAGCAGGATAACCAAGCGTCAGATGATTGCTCACTGATGTAGATTTGTTGGCCATCTGGGCTTAAACTAACTTGCTTAATAATCGACTCGGAAAATCGTTTCTTCCAGATTACTGATCGGATTGATAAGTCCCAGACAGCAACATGTCCTTTGTTGGTACCAATCGATAATTGATCTTTGGCTAGATCGACCGTTGTTATTCGACAATCCCTTGGCAAAAGCGACCAAATTTGCTTTAATCTCAGATAATCGAACAAATATGGAGTGGGCTTGGTTGGTGATGTAGTTGTCTGCTTCGTTACCAAATGTCCACTTGATTTGCGGCGAATTTCTAAGTGGTAAATTTGGCCAAGTTGCCAATCATAAGGAGACAAGCAGAATATAGTTTTGTGTTTTCTTTGAGATGAGATCGTTGGCTCAACCACCAAGCCATTAATCGAAATGACAACGGATTCTACTAGTTTTGGCTTCAGCTCCACAACCAGACCCGAACGAGTGAATACCAACTTGGTTTGGTTCTGTTGACCTTCAGCATCAGGTAGATTAATAGTTAGACCTAATATTGCTGAACAAAAAAATAAAACAGAAAAAGATGATGAAATAATAGGATAGAGTTTCAGATTTAAAATCATGGCCAATCTTTGTTATTTTGTGTCAGTGATGAAAACTAGTCTGACGAAGTGATCATATTTAGGAATACGTACGATTCTTTTTATTTTATAACCGAAGTCTTCTAGGTCTGAACTGAGATTACGCGTAGACACAAAAGTGGCTTTTGGGGCTAAATGACGAACATTCGCTAGGATATGACGGTCACGTTCAGTATCAGCTACAAGTGCAAACCCATAGGGTAGATCAGTGATAATCGCATCAAACATCCCATCGAACGTCCGGTGTGAAATATTCCTTGCATCTGCAGTGGCCACTGTTGCCATTAACCCAAAATGATCCAAGTTTTTTTGGCTAGCGAAAACCATTTTGGGGTTAAGATCTGCCCCGAAAACCGATAAACCCATATTTGCCCCCTCTAGCAAAATTGTACCAGTACCACAACATGGATCTAACAATCGACCATTCGACTGAATAGTTAGATTGATCATCGCTCTAGCAATACGAGCAGGTAATGAGCTAGAGCTCGTATGTGGGCGCTTATTGAACTGGACCCATCGTTTGTCAGCACTGGTTTCAAGGCGTCCAAACCAGAAATTATTTGGTGTCAGTAAAAGCCAAAATTCTGTTGCAGGTTGATTCAAATTGACTGATCCACCTATCCTAGCTCCAATGTTTCGAGCTACTTTGAATTGATCAAAATCCAATTTCATTTTCTTCGGGCGCTTGATCAGGCGAACGCAAAAATTATGACTTTGTAAACCCAATTCGCTAATTTTTCTATACAACTTCTTCCTGCCAATTTGATTATCTATTGATTCAGAATCCCCTGAAATCAGGACTTTGATAACTGATGAAATGAAGGCACCTTGTTTGATATCTGCTAAAGTCCCGGAAGTTGTGACACCTAATTCACTGGGCTTTGCTCCTGTCACGATTACGGATTCGGCCTTAATTAGCTCAGCCTCCCGGCCAATAGGTTTAGCAACGAGATAGACGTATTCAGTACTAGACATTTGTTCCATATCGTTGTATTCTTTAAGCTGGATTGGGGTTTGTGGTTGGCAGATTACAAATTTATTATCCTACACCTTGTCTATTTATGTCAAATGTCAAATCAAGTCAGTGGAAATGTCTCACCTTAATCGGATAGAAATAACTGATGCCATACAAGTTAAGATGTCTTCTCGGTGGAGAACTTAAGTCAGACCTCCATGCTTCATAATGTTGACTGTAAATTAAAATCAATTGGCAAAGGCGTCTGTCTGCATACACAGATCGCTGACACCAATTATACTCCTCGTTGGTATAACTGGAAATATGGATCTTAAGACACAATACTTAGAGACGGTCAAGTTAAGTTTGATGGATGGTCTAAACACACCCGTTCCAAAAACCATCTTGTCCCCTCAAACATTGGAAGAACAATCAACTGACGAGTGGTTTGACCATTTTTGGTTCGGCAAAACCTTGACGATGTGTAGTCAAAAACGGCTAGACAATGTTCAGTTTTGTATTGAATCCTGTATTGGGAACGGTATTCCCGGTGATTTGATTGAGTGTGGTGTTTGGCGTGGAGGGGTGTCTATACTGATGAGAGCAGTTTTAGCAGCTCACCAAGTTAACGACAGAACTGTCTGGGTTGCCGATTCTTTTCAGGGATTGCCAAAGCCTAATAATGATTTAGACCAAAAAATGTATAAAATGCCTGAAGTACAGGAGACTAATTTTTTTTCAGTACCTTTAGCTACTGTTGAGTCCAATTTTCATCGTTATGGTCTCCTTGATGAACAAGTTCAATTTCTTCCCGGTTGGTTTTCTGACACATTACCGTCAGCTTCCATCTCAAAGTTATCTGTTTTGAGGGTTGATGGTGACTTTTACGACTCAACCATACAGAGCTTAAGATATCT
Organism: Candidatus Poribacteria bacterium; assembly: GCA_036339735.1. Lineage (GTDB taxonomy): Bacteria > Poribacteria > WGA-4E > WGA-4E > UBA9662 > TMED15. The sequence goes on along the minus strand of JAYZAL010000072.1, from coordinate 10,112 downwards.
ATACCCAAAGGTTTCCACTGGTGGGTATATTATAATCGATGATTGGGGGTTAAGCGATATCTGCGGTGAGAAGGCTGCAGTTCTTGATTACCGGAAGCAACATAATATCACGGATCCTATCATTGAGATTGATTATCATAGTGCATACTGGCAAAAAGGTAGTTATTTGTTCCAAAATTAACTTACAATAAAATCCATTCACTTAATATATAAGAGGTAGTTAAGCCTACATGTTTTCAACTATATTTTTGACTTTACATAGTAAAGTGTCTCCAGCTGAAGTCGTTTATCAAGAAGCAAACGGACTACTCAACACTGGCAAATATCTAGATGCCATAGAAAAATACACTGAGGCTATCAAATTAGATAGTAGACATTTGGAAGCATATGCCAATCGGGGTTTATCTTACACCTCAATTCCTGATTTTTTTCGGGCTACCAATGCAGATGGGGAATTAATTGACCCTGATCAACCGGCTTGGGATTTGGCCATCGATGATTTCACAGTTGCAATCGAACTAGACCAGAAACGCCAACATCCAGAAATTGCTTTACTGTTTATGAATCGTGGATTCGCTTATGGAAACTTCAATAAGCCTGAAGAGAGTTTAGCTGACTATAACACCGCTATTCAAATCCGACCAGACTTTGCTGAAGCCTACTGCAACCGAGCCCTTCTACATTACAAGCAAGATCGATTCGATTTGGCTGAGGCGGATTTTCAAAAAGTTCTTGAATTATCACCTAGTGCTCAGGCAGGAGAAATGGCTCGAGACATGTTAGAGAAATTGTCTGAAATGACCCAGCAGTCTTCCACTGAAACTATAACCTTGGATGAATCAATCAGTTTAGATTCACCACAGACGCTTACTATAGAACCAACTGGTGACGCGGATAGCAAATCAATATCGATTTCAATTGATGAAGAAAACAAATCATAGTTAAAGCAAAATGTCGCTAATCACTGTTGAAACGGTTAGTAAATCTTATGAAACCTTTTCAGTTCTGGAAGATGTATCTTTTTCAATTGAGAAAAGAGATCGACTTGGCTTAATTGGTAAAAACGGATCAGGAAAGACCACTTTGATGAAAATCTTGGTTGGTCAAATTTTTGAATATCAAGGAAAAGTGCAATTCGCCAAACAATTACGAGTCGGTCACCTTAGTCAGGATCCTGACCTGAATCCAGAGCTAACTCTCCATCAAGAATTACTACAAATTTTTTATAAGCAGCAGCGACTAGAAGACCAGATGTTAGAATTGATGCTGGAGCTAGAAGATGAATCTAGTCAACCTGACTTATTACAAAAATTTGCGCACTTGCAGGAAAAACATGATCAGAATGGAGGTTATCAGTATGAGCTGTCAATCAAAAAGGCCCTGTCAGGATTAGGGTTTCAGGAAAAAGATTGGAAATTATTTACCAAAAACCTCAGTGGTGGACAACGTAATCGGTTAGCTTTGGCTAAGATTTTGCTTCAAGATCCAGATTTGTTACTGTTAGATGAGCCAACTAACCATCTCGACATCAAATCTACTGAATGGTTGGAAAATTATCTCAATAAAGTCTATTCTGGTTCAGTTTTGATGATCTCGCACGATCGATATTTCTTGGATCGAGTGGCTACAAAAATTCTGCAATTGAGAAATCAACGTCTGACGATTTATCGTGGTAATTACTCCCAATACCGCAAAACAAAAGCCTTAGAGGTTCTAACACAAGAGAAAGAGTATAAAAAACAACAGCAATTTATTGTCAAAGAAAAAGAATTTATCCGTCAGAATTTAGCGGGGCAAAAGAGCAAACAAGCGCAAGGCCGACGCACTAGACTAGATCGATTGGAAATGATTGAGGCTCCGGAAGTTACCGATGGAACGATGAAAATAAAGTTTCAGCCGCAGATTCGAGGTGGAAATGAAATCCTTCAGTGCCGGCAGTTGAACAAGGTCTTTGACGATAAAATAGTTTTTTCAGATCTAAATTGCGACATATTTCGAGGAGATATCGTCGGGATTTTAGGGCCTAATGGTTCTGGCAAGACAACCTTCCTGAGGATGATATTGGGACAACTACAACCAAGTGGCGGTACAATTTACGTTGGCCACAATTTAACGTTTGGTTACTATGATCAAGAGTTGACAGACTTAGATGAAGGGTCTACTCTTCTTGACGAAATTCGGCGACAGCAGCCACTTTGGACTGACGGGCAAATACGTAGTCTGTTGGCAACTTTTTTATTCACTGGCGAAGAAGTCTTCAAATTGGTTGCCGATTTGAGTGGAGGAGAGCGGGGTCGATTATTATTAGCTAAACTCTTGTTAAAGCAAGATAATGTTTTATTACTAGACGAACCAACCAACCATCTTGACATTCATGCTAGAGAGGCTCTAGAAAAGGCTTTGATTGACTATTCAGCGACAGTTTTAATGATTTCTCACGATCGTTATCTACTGAGTAAACTGGCTAGTCGGTTACTGATTTTTGGTGAGAATAAAGCCACTTTTTATTCTGGAACCTACGATGAGTATCAAAGAGAGCTAGCCGAAGCTAGTCAAAAGCAAGATACTCCAGTAGATCAAACAATAATATCCAAAAAAAAATCACCAGTCGGATTTAAAGTGCAATCTCAGCCATCAAAGCGAGAGCGAGTGCTGGTTGCAAAACGGCATAAAAGATCCAGACCTAGATAAAATTCATGCGCTATTTCCCCTATACTTGGCTTAGACGCTCATTTGGACATTTCTTCTTTCACTCATTGGCGATTTTTCTCGGGCTAATGAGTTGCCAAAAAGATGAAAGTGAACCAAATATAGAACCAGTGAGCCCGAAAAATTTATCATTTGAGCAATTGAAGGATGGACTTCAACTCAGTTGGAATGTAATTATCGATACCAGTATTGATAACATTCCGGACCGCTACCAAGTTTATCGTCTCGTCCATGACCCCGACGGTAAGCAATACGAAAAAAAAATAGCCGATACCGACCAGCTATATCTTCTTGATACTGATGTCGTACCCAATCGAACTTACATTTATAGCGTTAGTGGAATTAAAAACTACGAAAGTGGAAATCTCGAAAGTGTTAGGTCAGAACGCATCCAAGCTATTTTTGCAACAGGAATAGCTGATATTGACGTAGATTTTATTGACTTTTCGGAAACCGAAAACCAACGAACTGTAACTATTCGTAATATAGGAAAGGCTGACTTACATTGGTCGACTACCATTGATGGAGACTGGGTTAAAACGACACCGAGTACTGGTACTGTTGCTGCCGAGTCAGAAATAATCGTTTTATTGACTGCAGATCGAAGACAAACACCTGGTCGATTGGGGGCAATCTTAATGGTCCAAACCTTTGAACAGGCAGTACCTGATCCAGTAGTTGAACCTACCTTTGTAAAGAAAATTGATATTACCTTGAACATCCCACCCAAACCTGTACTTGCGGTTATCCCCAATTCGGTCGATTTTGGATTGAATCGTCAGTACAGAATGATCAAAGTACTAAATACGGGCTCAGGTCGTTTGGATTGGGAAGCTGAAAAAACCAAGCGTTCAGATTGGCTTTATATCTCACCGACTTCGGGAAGCATAATGGCCGGTGAGGTTGAACTCGTTAAGTTGGAAATTGACGAAGATGAATTAGCCGATTTTCCAGTCGGCTTTCAGATTAACGAAACAGTTAGGATAGAGCGAATAAATAATCAAGATCTTGATTTAGTACAGCCTCCAAATTCAGAGGATCTCCGTAGTTTATTTATAACAGTCAAGATTCCAGAACCAAGGTTAAGTCTGTCCGCAAAAATTATCAATTTTGGTGAAGATAAGAATCGATTACCACTAATAATTGATAACGTAGGTACAGGTCAATTTGGTTGGCAGATTTCTGGTGGAGCCGACTGGTTACACTACACGCCTAAAACTGGGTTAACTGATATTGACTTAGATCGTGTTGAGCTAGTCATCGATCGGCATCAATTACCGATTGATGATTATACTAGCGAAGTTATGATAAGAACCCAAGGCCCAGCCGGTTATAACGACCAGCAAACAGTGAAAATTCGGATGAGCGTGGGGGAAGAGCCCGAAATTTCGTTATCAATTAACCATTTTGATTTTGGCTCAAGTCAACAGACCAGAGACTTTACCATCACAAATATTGGTACTGGCCGTTTGGTATGGAATATTGAAAAAGAACAGCCTAAGTCAGAGAATTCCAATTGGCTGACATTTTCTCCTACTAGTGGCCACCTACGAAGAGAAAATATGGCAATCCAAATGAATGTCGATCGTACAAATTTGGCTGCTGGTGAGTATGAGTCAAAAATAATAGTTAAGGCTGAAAAAGCTGAGATTAAACAGGTTTCAGTAAAAATGAGTGTGCCAAGATCAGAGTTGCAACTATCAACTACTATGGCTGATTTTGGCATAGGGACCGCAGACGACCTCGAACGGTCGAGTCAATCTATCAAATTCAACAATCATGGCCAAGCCGTTGTTGATTGGGGTTTGTCATCATCAGCTAGGTGGATAGGTCTTCGTTACCAACAGAAAGTTGTTGGTAGGCAATCACTAACTGGTACTTTGTTATCGTCAACCAGTGACGAAGTTGAAATCTTTATTCAAAAAATAGATGAACTACCCACAGGACAACATCAAAGTGAAATTGAGATTTCAGATGGTAGCCGGTTACAAACGATTCAAGTAAGGTTTAGTAAAGTTGGAGAAGTAAGTGGAACAGTTATTGATCTAGAAACAGAGCAGATATTAGCCCCTGTCCAACTTCAGCTACGGTCAATCGACAATCAGCAGGTAGTAAATTTAACCAGTGCTGTGGGACGATTTCAATTGCCTTTTAGTCAAGATGGGCGGTACGAGATTTCAGTCCAAGCAGAGGCCCATATACCACGGACAGAAACTGTGATTACTCGATTAGGACAGGCTAAAATACATGTACGCCTGAGCCCATTCTTGAATCGATCGTCCATTATCAGAAACGGGTTACATTCCCCTAACAAGATGACTATAGATAGTCAAAACCGCCTCTATGTTAGTAATCAAATTAGCGGAACCATAACCGTTTTGGACAACTTAACCCAAACAAGTGAACTTGTGCTGAATCAGCCAGACATTTGTCAACCTTCAGGTTTAGCAGTCTGGCGAAATCAACTGTTGGTTTCATTATCTGCTATTGACCAGATAGCTGTCATTGACACTCAATCACAGCAGGAGATCCATCGCTTTGCCATTGGAGACTATCCAGACCATTGTCAAATTGTTGGTAATCGAATGTATGTGGCTTTGCGAAGAGAAAATAAAATTGCTGTGGTAGACCTAACTATACCAGCTAGGAAATATCGAATTCCAGTGGCTCGCGAACCTGGCCCAATGGTAGCGGATATCAATCAACTTTACCTCTACGTTTGCAACACTAGCGATGATACTGTTTCAGTCATTGATTTACAAGCCGAGAGGGAATTGTATCGAATTCGAGTCGGACAAAAACCTAAGCAAATTGCTTTAGGTAATAAATTGAATAATGGTCAGAAATATTTGTACGTTGTTAATTCTCTATCTGGGGATGTTAGCGTAATTCAAACCGAAAATAGGCTTGAAGTCAATCGTATTAATACAGGTCGTCGTTCGGCTGTTGTAGCTATTCAACCTTTATCGTTGGGAAGAGAAATTCTCTATATAATTGACCGAGGTGGAATCGTATCAGCGGTTGAAATGCCTCGCCAAACCATGGTGAAGGACATTGGCCTAAACCTCCCACAGGGACCGAGTAGCGGGAATTATAATCCTAAAACTAATCAAATTTATGTTTTGCACCGAACCAGCCAGCAATTGAGCGTATTATACGCCGATTAGTTCAGACTACGATCGAAAATTAAAACTACTTGGAACAAAATTTATAGTCTTTGTTTAGTTATTAACCATTAGTCAACGTGATTTAACTTACTATAGAAAGGTGATTTTCAACATTACTAAAACCATTATCCCTATCTCATATTATAAATAACCCAAAAAGGACAGAAAATTTTCAAATGAATTTCCCCTAGAGTATTGGTGATCAATTGTTGAAAGTGATTAATCATCCTCTCCTCGGATGATTTCTTCCAATCGGAGAGACATAAAAAAAGAAATAATGCCACTGATGAAAGACAATCCAAATAAGTGGTTAATGGTGACCCAATCACCGAAGAATTTTAAGGTTGCACCTCCAATCAAAGGTACAAATGCGAAAGGGAACAGTAGAGTGTTCATGAACCCAATGTAGGTAGGCCGGTTTTGACTTGGGGCGATATTAAGAGCGTAAGTCATAAAACCAACCATTACACCATTGGTTGAAATACCACTAATAGCATAGACTAGGAAGTAATAACCCATCTGCAGTTTAGAAGGTAAGAGTAATGTGGTAATTGCCACCAACGGAGGCATGCAGAATAATCCTCCCGTTACTATCAAGATCGAACGAGTGCCAAAACGTTCTCCCAAATATCGCCAAAAGAAATTGGAAATAACCCCAGTAAAGGCGGCTGTCGCTAAAAAATGGCCAGCAATGGATGGAGAAACGTCTGGAAGAATATCTAGTGCATGAGTCGCGTAGAAAGGAGTAGATATACCAACGAAGTGCCCACAGATGCGAAACATTAGAAAACGACGATAGTGCGGATCAGTTTTAATGATTTGAGGCCCTTGCCTAAGATGATCGATAAGCGATAACTGATCAGTTCGTACTGGTAAGATTGGTTCTCGAATGCGTAAAAACACCAAAAATGCAAGCAAAGCTGAAACGGTTGTACAACCAAACAGAAATGCGTAATTATGAGGAAACATAATCCCGGATCTCTTTGAATCTAAGACATAAGATACTAAAAAGTATCCGATTAAAAATTCAAAGAATCGACCCAATAATTGTCGCCAACTAAAAAATCGTGCTCGTCGGTCTGGCGGAATCGACTTAGAAATAATGTCCATATAGGGTAAAGTTGAAATACCCATAGAAGAAGATGATAGAAAATAAAGCGTCAAAGCAATGCCCGCCAAGAGTGAAGACTGATCAACTGAAATTAAGAAAGTCGCCCCACAAATCAAAGACCAAGCAAGAACTCTACAGGTCATACCAACAACGTAGTAAGGCATTTTGCGGGGATGATGCTCGATTAGATTTGAAATTAACAGTTGTGGCAACATCCAACCAGCTGTCATAACCGAACCGGTCAACCCAACTAATAAATCATTCTGAGTCAATTGTTTGATAAAAACAGAAAGGATAGTAGTTGGCTCGGCAAAGGCAAGGGAAATTCGAATTAAGACTCCTTGTACCAAGGCTACTCGAAAATTGTGTTTTTGGTCTTGATAGGGTTTATCTTTGCGATTAGGAGTACCAAAATTTTCTTTTGAAGTGGACGACATAAGACAACTATTCCAACCTACAGAGGTCTAATTCTTCATTCTAGCATAGAATCATTAGAATGTATCGGTTCCATCTACCGGCTGAAGATGATTTTGGTAAAATTATTTTTATGCTATAATCGATCGAAAGGGAGAAAATTACGAAAAAAATAGAATGAAAAAGGGAAAAAATATCCAAAGAGAAACTAATGGGAATGGTCAGAAACAGATTGCACAAAACCGAAAGGCTAGACATGATTACCATTTAATGGATCGATTTGAAGCTGGAGTTGTGCTTTTAGGGACCGAGGTCAAGTCGATTAGGGCCGGTCATCTTAGCTTGATCGATAGTTATGCTAAAATTGATAATGGTGAGGTTTTTCTTCATGACGCCCATATTGCTACTTACGAATATGGTACACATGACAACCATGAACCTAAACGGCCTCGCAAGTTGCTGCTCAACCGAAAAGAAATTCGTCGCCTAGCATCCAAAACTAATGCTACTGGTATAACGGTTATTCCAACTCGCGCTTATTTCAGCCGTGGCAGAGTAAAAGTCGAAATCGCCTTAGCCCGTGGGAAACAAAACTACGATAAACGAGAAGAATTAAAAAAGCAAGATGATCAACGGATGATGCAACGCTACCTTCGACGCTAATATTTTATTCCTCCCTGAAAATACGGGACATCTGTCTACCGCATACACTCTCCTTACCCAACATCTAGAAGCTAAAAACTTTTTTATTCATCAACCCGAGAACGGTATCGGATGTTCTTTATATTCGTTTCCTCCAAGCAACCTGAGAGCTAAACTTATAAGCGACCAATTGATAATAATTTGCCAAAGACTATCAAGCTTTCGCTAACCAACGTTCTAGTGGGTGTTCGCGTGGTTCTAGTGGGGTATAAACTCGCGATTGTTGCCGATGAGATTCCCAACTCGAGTGAATCATTTCGAGACATTTAGCACCATCTTCTCCACTAGCGAAGGGGATACGGTTGTTTTCGATAGAATCAAGTAAGTCTCTTAACATTAACCGTTGAAGGAAAAGTCGCTTTTGGCTATTAGTTCTAACTTTTCCATTTAGGTCTAGATCTTCGGCAGGGCATTGCACCCTTTGCCAATGTTGGTCAGGTGATTGATGTTGCCCCTGATGTAGAAACATGCTGGTGCCAACACTTTCTCGGATGGCAATTCGACCTTCGGTTCCTATGATGTCAATTCCATAAGCAGTATCATTAGTTTTATCTTGAGCCAAAAATTGTATATCAGAATGAATTCCGTTTTTGAACCGAAAGGAAATAAAACCTCGTTCGCCTAGAACTAAACCAGCATCTCGATCATTCGGATGTACCTCTTGGGTGTGTTTGATATCTTGGGCTGTTGATTCTGCTCCATCAATTTGGGTTAAATGTGCGTTAGCCCACTCAACATCCCCACCAAATAGTCGTAACCAATCATATAAATGTGTTCCCATCTCCATTAAAGAGTTACCAGCCTTACGCCCTCCTTTATCTCTCGCTTGCATCTGAACAATTTGTCCAATTTTTCCATCAGCGATCATTTGTAAAGCTAATTGATTGTAAAGGCTACTACGTTTTAGATGGTTGACCGAAAATTTGATCTTGTTAGATTTGCAAGTATCAACCATACGATCAGCTTGTACCAAGTTGAGTGCTATTGGCTTTTCGCAAAGAACGTGAATACCCCGTTCAGCTGCGGCTAATGTTGGATCATGGTGATCGGGTGCCTGTGTTGAGATGATTACTATATCAGGTTGTTCTTGTTCGATCATCTCAATGTAATATTGGTAGGTGGCCATAATACCAAACTGATTTCCCCATGTTTTTCTTTTTTGGCTTTGAGTATCACAACCCGCTATAAGTTGACAGTTTTCTTCTGCTTGAACAGCTTGAGCGTGATGTCCTCCCATATCTCCTAGACCAATAATCGCTACTCGATACATTTTCATGGAATTATCTTACTCCTTTAGAATAGATAGAGCTTGAGTTTTTGCTAAATCTCAAATACTTTTATAAGCTAACAGCGCAACATCTTTTACTAGAGTTATCACTCCTTGGTTGTTTACCAAGTAAAAATATATTAAGAGACAACTCTACTTACCTTGGGACAATTAAATTTAGTTAGATTTTCCTTGGCATTCGCTAACTCATTTAGTATTTGCTATTCAGTTATTTGGTTTAGCGTTTTGTAAATCTATTGCTAACGAAGTTCCTCTGAAACTGGGTATACTTGAAAAATCACGGCTAATTCAATTAATAGGCTATAATGGCTAACAAGAAGAAAGAACAAGAAATGGATAATTGGATTTCGTACTTAATAGGAACCGGATTAGCTCTAGGGTTGGCTGATTTTTGTACCAAGTTGGCCGCTGGAAAAATTTCGAACGGCCTCGGATTTTTAATTTTTGGTATTTGCACATTTACAATTTCATCAGTTTGGTTCTTGTGGCAAAGCTTTCATCGCGTTGATCACTTAGTTACTCCATCCGGTGTTGTGGCAGGAACTGCGGCTGGTATTTGCTTTAGTCTGGTAACGTTAGGGTTATATGCGAGCTTTGCCTCGGGCGCACCGATCACAATCGCATCTCCTGTTATTCGCATATTAGGACTATTGATCGCAAGTTTACTCGGTCTAACAGTTTTGCAAGAGCCTATATCTTGGCGCTATTTATTAGGTGTATT
>JAYZAL010000071.1:0-12095 GCA_036339735.1 Candidatus Poribacteria bacterium | reverse complement strand
GTCGTTGTGTCTGCAGAGCCTAACTCAGATGGTTGATGGTCTATTTCTTCTAGTTCATCAGTCGTTGTTTCTGCAGAGCCTAACTCAGATGGTTGACGGTTTGCTTCTTCCGATTCATCAGTCGTTGTTTCTGCAGAGCCTAACTCAGATGGTTGATGGTCTATTTCTTCTAGTTCATCATCTTTTGGTTCAATAGAAGTTGATTGATCAGAAGTCAAATGTTGAAAGTCAACTGGTGTATTATCAACACGCCAGTCAGCAAAATCAGTTTCTATCTTATCTGTCCATTTAGTATCCATTTCAGCCGAAGTATAGATTCCTTCACGAATTCTTTGAAATCCAAAAATTTCGCGCAATTGTGTTTTCTCTGCGTGAAGCACGCAATCTTCAGCCAAATGGGGGGGAATGAATAAAACACCGGAGGCGGTACCTAACACAACATCGCCAGGCATACAAATCGCTTGACCGATACGACAAGGTGTATTAAGACCTACTAGAGTCACATCCCGAATTGGAGTTGGGTCGCAGCCTTTATAAAAGGTTTGCATGTTGTCCATTTTCATGATTTGTTGCAAATCTCGAATGCCGCCGTAGATCACTTGCCCTCTTTTGGTTCGAGTAGCAACAGTCGACGACAGATTACCACCGCAAAATGTACCCTCAAATATTTTACCAAACATATCGACAACCATTACATCATCCGTTTGCAAAGTCTCGATAACCCAAGAGTTAAAAAAACCAATGCGATTCTCTTCATTTTGGCCATATTCTAATAGGCTATCATGTAGATCTGGACGAGAAGGAACCATTGTGGCGGTTACTGCTCGCCCAACCAAAACTTTATTACCGTGAGTCTTCAACCAATCTCCTTGAAATTGGAATTTGTAGCCTTTTTCCCATAAAATTGACCAAGCCTCCTCAGTTGCGACTTTTTCCATCCGGTTCAAAATATCATCTGAAACCTTCGGTCGACCATTATCGAATCGGTCCCCCTCCCACTTAGGGGTAAGCTGAATGATGTCAGAATTGTTGTCAAATTTCATTTTCTCTCCTATAACGAGTACCCAAACAGTCGTTACTTTATCAATCCATCAATTTGATTGCAATAACAAACTCTAATTAAGATAACCAATTTGACGATCGGTCAGTTACTTGGTTATATAACTATCAAAAAACAGAAATGAAGCGTGATGTCTCTTGTGATAATTGTGCCGATTTTTTATATATATGATGTCTTTTCAGAGGATAATCAACTTATATCAAGGGTTTACTGAGTAATTATTTCAGTGACAGCGCTTGTACAATAATACTTTAATCTTTGAGTAAGTCAGTGTAACTGTACTCTACAATTGTACCCCATTTCAGGATACGAATTGTCCAGAAGATAAGAGGATTATCGTTTCTGTACGTCGGTAAAGGAGGTTAATTTATTTTAAATCGCTAAACGCATAAAACGTATACCTAAAGATAACTTAATAGATGCGAACTTAATCGTATTGGCCGCTTGATCAAGAAATTTTCTCCAACACTACCTAATTAATTATTTTAAGGGTGTGCTATAATTAATTTTGGTTTGCATTTCTTGAAAATTATATGATGAAGAAAATCTAAAAATAGAATTGTTAGGAGTGGCTCCCGATGAATAAAAACGAATCTCAGCAACAGAATACGGAAAGTCCCATTATTTTGATAGGAATTGTGGTTGCTATTATTGTTGGTACTATCATTGGCGGCGCCTTTCCTGAATTTGCGGTCAATTTCAAAATCCTGGGGGATATCTTTCTGAATTCGCTCAAAATGATGGTCGTGCCGCTCGTTATTTTATCAATGATAGTAGGCATTACTGGACTGGGAGATGTTAGAAACATAGGTAGTATCGGTGGCCGAACTGTTGCTTACTATACAGCAACGACTGCAATATCAGTAATTCTAGGTATTATTTTGGTAAATATTATTCGACCAGGTGATGGAATCTCTAGTGGAGAAGAACATCCTGATTATGATTACACAGTGGTAGGACAGACGGTCACATTAATCGATAAAACATGGAATAAAAAACAGGTAGAAAACTTCAAAGATAAATACCAAATCGTACTTCCAAGCCAAAACGTTCAGGGTCGAATAAAAAGTATTTCTTCTAACAGTGCAACAGTATCGTCATGGCGGTACATTGAGCAGGCAGATAATGTATTTTATCTGAAAGTTGATTCAACAGAAAAGCCATTCAAGAATTTGAATGGCCAGGTATTATCGGCCGACCCAGAATTATCCGCTACCGGTAAAGGCGTTAATATTATATTGCCAATTGCAGACAAAGTAGCAGGTAAGAAAGATAAAGGAATTACTGATACTTTGACCGAAGTAGTACTAGGTAATAAAACTACTGGTAAGCAAGGTATGATTCCTACCAATGTCTTTAAGGCAATGGTACAGATGGATATTTTACCATTGATTGTCTTCTCGTTACTAATAGGAAGTGCGCTGACTATTATTGGTGATCACGCTCAAGTTGCCATAAGTACTATTTCGGCTCTCAACGATGGTGTAATGAAAATAGTTCACTGGATTATGTTGATATCGCCGATCGGAATATTTGGGTTAATCGCTGGCAAAATTGGATCTGAGGGTGGATTTGACGGTTTTTTACCTGAATTAATGGCAGTTGGAAAATATAGTCTCACCGTACTAATTGGCCTCGGTATCCATGCCATCTTCATCCTACCACTTCTGTTAGTCATCTTTGGAAAGCGTAACCCAATATCATTTGCCTCAGGAATGGCAACAGCTTTATTAAACGCTTTTTCAACAGCATCTAGTTCAGCTACACTTCCGTTAACAATGGACGGTCTAGAGAATAACAATGGAGTTTCTAATCGGACTTCTAGTTTTGTTTTGCCACTTGGAGCTACAATCAACATGGATGGTACAGCACTGTATGAAGCTGTCGGTGCTATTTTTATTGCACAAGTTTATGGTCAAAATCTTGGCTTTGCTCAGCAATTAGTGATAGTTTTGACTGCTACACTAGCAGCCATTGGTGCTGCGGGTATTCCTCAAGCTGGATTAGTAACTATGGTTATTGTCTTAAAGGCTGTTGATTTGCCAATTGAAGGAATCGGTTTAATATTGACTGTGGATTGGCTGCTGGATCGATTTCGTACGACTGTTAATGTTTGGGGGGATAGCATCGGCGCTGGCATAATCGAAAATCTAGAAGATTCAACGAATGCCACTTGATCAAAACCCTGATCCCAGTGCCCCATTTTCTCCATTGCCCAAAATACATTCTACTGCTATCGGTAGTTTGGTGTTCTTGGTTGGTTGCTGGATTGGGTATGCCTTCTATAATGGCGTAGGTTACCCTGATGCACCAGGATCAGCGGGCGCTGAGGGGCTACTTTTGCACCCTATTTTTCCAATCGTTTTGTTGATATTTTTATGGTCTATTTTGCCTTACGTCCAACCGGCACGTATTATCGGTTTCGAGATTGTTTTTGTTTCCTTGTGGCTATTTCTTCGACTAGTCGATGTTTTGATGCCTTTCATACTTGGTTTTGGTCTGGCTTATTTTTTTCATTTTGTCGTAGGTGAATTACAAGAAATACCTCTACCGATGGGGCGAAAGTTGCACATTTCTAGACCAATTGCTAGCTTCTTCTTATTGGCACTGACATTGGTTTTCCTGTTTTTGTTGTTCGGGTTAGTTGCTCCACAAATTAGTCAACAAGTTGTGGCAATGTCAAAAGGTATTGTAGTGTTTTACCAGGAAACATTAATGCCTTTCGTTTTGGGAACAGAAGATTCTAAAGGTGCTTTACAACGATTGGAAAACTGGGGTCAGGAATCAAATTTACAACTTATCCGGGATTTGACGTATTTTGTGAAAAATGAAGGCCAGAAAATGATCACCCAAGTACAAAGTTATTTGAGTACTAATTTTGGGAGTATTGCGGAAAGTGGTGGTGGGCTATTCAACCGAATTTTCAAAGGGATGTCAGCTCTAGCTATCGGTTTCGGCGGGTTCTTGACCACCGTTTTTTTAGCTCTGATTATTTTTATCTATGCAAGTCATTCGTTAAAAGCTTACGTTCAGAAATTTGTCAATCTGTTTCCAGTTGCTCAAAGAGATTCGGTTTGGCTATATTTGCGAGAAATTCATGACAATATGGAATCCTTCCTACGAGGACAGGTAATCGTTATTACTCTTGTTAGCTCACTTTCGATGGCTATTTATTCGATAATTGGGGTTCCTTTTGCTCTAATAGTAGGAGCTTTAGCAGGACTCTGCAATGCGGTTCCGACTTTTGGACCCTTCATAGGTGGAATTTTCGCCTTGGTTGCGCTTTTAATTGGTTTTGCTACTGGTGATTTCTCCATGATTGGCCTGCTATTTCGTATTTTGGCTGTCCTGGGTGCTATTGTAGGTATTCAGACTATCGATAATTCCATAATTTCACCTAAAATCATGAGTAACGCCATAGATATAGACCCCTTAACCATCATGTTTAGTGTAATTATCGGTGCAACTTTACTTGGTCTTTGGGGCGCAATCTTGGCTATTCCAGTTTTAGTTATTATCAAGTCCATCATCAATGTAAAGCAAAAACTGATGATCTTTCCAACAGATGGCTAATGACTAAAAAAATATTGGTCGTCGCCGGTGAACCTTCGGGTGACCTGCATGCAGCAGAAGTAATTAAGCATCTCGTGTGCCAAAGCCCAGAAATTAATTTTTTCGGGATGGGTGGAGATTTAATGCAGCAGGCTGGAGTTAGGCTAATTTACCATATTCGCGATTCTGCTGTTATGGGTTTCACTGAAGTGGTATCTGCCGTTCCTAAATTCGCCTTGAAACAAGCAAAGCTGAAAAAGTTTCTTCGTCAGGAACGACCATCTGTGACTGTTTTAGTTGATTTTAGTGGATTTAATCTCGGTCTAGCTAAGTATGCGAATCGACTAAGCCTTCCTGTTATTTATTATATTCCACCCAAAGCATGGGCTTGGCGAGCTAATAGAGCAAGAACGGTAGCTAAGTCGACTTCCGCCGTGGCTTCTATATTTCCTTTTGAAGCTAATTTTTATAAAAAAGCTGGAGCGAACACCTATTTTGTTGGACATCCACTGCTGGATATTGCACAATCAAAACACTCTGTTTTATCAGCCAGAAAAGAGCTGGGAATCAACTCAAACGGACAAACTATTGGATTAATGCCGGGTAGCAGACAATCAGAAGTTAACACTCTTTTACCCTTAATGGTAGCTGTTGCTAACCGTTTGCGCAATCGATTTCCTGAAAGCCAATTCATATTGCCTCTCGCTGCAGGAATTAAGCTAGAAGCCCCCCCGGACATTACAATCGTTAGTTCCAGTCAAGCTTACACAGTGATGCGTGCTGCAGATTTAATGCTGATTGCGTCAGGTACTGCTACCTTAGAGTCAGCCTTGATAGGAACTCCGATGATAATAGTCTATCAACTATCAACTTTGACTTGGTGGTTATCAAAACGGTTAGTTCAACTTACACATAGCGGTTTGCCAAATATAATTGCTGGATACGAAGTAGTACCAGAGTTACTACAAAAACAGGCAAATTCGGATCGGATTTTCACCACAGCAGAAAATCATCTACTAAACCCTGAATTGTTAGCAGCACAACGACAAAGGTTATCAGAAATTCGGAAAGCCTTGGGAGACGAAGGTGCCGCAAAACGTGTAGCAGATCTTGTTCGTCTTTATCTGCCTTAATTCCAGATGTTTTCTTAACTAACATAGAAAGTGACGAATGTCTATCCGTTTATTTTTGGAACAATCCATCACACGAAGCTATCCTTTTTCAAGTTGGTGGAAAAATGGTATAGCAGTAGTAATTTGTATCCTATTTATCCCGTTTAGCTGGCTCTATTCATTAGTCGTTTTTAGCCGTAACACCCTATATGATCTGGGATGGTTAAAACCAAAAATATTGCCAAGTCAAGTGATTAGCGTAGGTAATATAACCGTCGGTGGAACAGGAAAAACTCCACACGTGGTTTATTTAGCAAAATTTCTAGATCAAAAGGGGTTTCGCGTTGCTGTCTTAACAGCTGGGTATCGTTCCAAATCCAACAAACAAGTTGTGGTCGTCTCAGATGACACTCCTGTATCTGTTTGTGGGGACGAAGCCTTGATGATTTACCGACAATTAACCGCCGATCAATCACAAAAGTCAAGAAATGTCCCAGTTTTGAGCTGCCGAAACCGTTATCAGTCAGGACTTCAGGCAGTACATCAATTCGGATCCGAAGTTTTGATCGTCGACGATGGGTTCCAACACCGTCAATTGGAAAGAATGATAGATATTGTTTTAATCAAAAGTGGAAACCATCTGGCTCCGAAACTACTACCAGCCGGTGCTTTTCGGGAACCGCTGAGCAGCCTTGGACGAGCAGACATCATTATTCAATCATCACCTACTAAATTAGAAAGCACTGATAATTTGGACACAAATCAGCCTGTATTCAACAGTTATTATCGCGCAATTCGATTATATCCAATCCACGCACCCGAAAGGCAGATAAACATAGATGAAATCAAGGGGGCTCGAGTTTTTGCTTTTTGTGGTATTGGGAATCCATCTGGGTTCAGTAAACTTGTGCAGAATCTCGATCCATCCAACTTTAGCCTAATGATTTTCTCTGACCATCATCAGTATGATATGACTGATCTACAGAGGATTCATCAGGCTTCCGTATCTTTTGGTGCTGATCTGATTATAACAACTGAAAAAGACCAACCGAAGATCACAACTTGGAATAATCAACCGAACATTTATGCTGTTTCTGTCGAACCGGTTATTCCTGAAGCATTCGGCCTATTAGTTGATACACTCTTGAGGAAGGGAATCGGTGAAACAAAAGCTTCTATGGAGTAGTTTCAGAATCTAAGAAAGTAGGAGTAGCAGAAACCCCACTCAGGCCACCACTTACCCGCCAAACTTCCCCTGTAACCCAGCTAGCACGGCTACTACACAGGAAAGAAACGGTTTGAGCTATGTCTTTCGGTTTACCCCACCGACCGAGAGGTATGGATTGCCTAATTTTTTCAATTACTTCAGTGTCAGACACACCTAAACTTTCTCCTCTTTCTTTCATCACACGTTTGTTGAAATCAGTGTAGACAGGACCCGGACAAACAGCGTTGACACGCACACCGTATATGCCCAACTCGGCAGCCAAAGTTTGAGTTAGGTTAATGACTCCGGCTTTAGCTACGTTATATGCGCCAACCAATGCAGGTGGATTCAAGCCGTTGATAGAAGACAAATTGACAATGCAGCCTGCGGTTTGTCGCTTCATGATAAGACCTGCAGCCCGACAGCAATAGAACGTCCCTGTCAAAGAAACTTGTAACACGTGGTGCCAATCGGCGTCGGATAATTCAATAAGAGGGGTAATCGTTTGGCCAACCGCAGCATTATTAACGACAATATCCAACCGGCCAAACTCAGATTGAACAATAGAAAAACACTCATCAACTGAACGGCTGTCGGCTATATCAATTGGATAAGCTCTTACTTGTTTCCCATTTACACTAAGTTCTCTTGCAATTTGTTCAGCCTTTTGAGCTTGTAAATCTGCTAAGATAACATCTGCCCCATCATTGGACAATTGTTTCGCTATAGCTAGGCCTAGCCCCTGAGCTGACCCAGTTATCAGAGCAACTGAGCCTTCTAATGTCTCCAACGGTTACCTTGCCCCCCAAGAACCAGGACCTCCTGCTGTACGATTTTTCAGCAAGACACGAGCCCCGTTCTGAAGACCACTTAAAACAATAGCATCAACTTCGTTTTGGAGACCAATTTTGACAGATGTTCGGGTGGGACTATCGCCATCAACCATTACATATTTATCCCGCTTGATACTGACAGCGGTAGAAATACCATCAGCAACCTGTCTCCCATTGGACAAAACTGCAAAAGTCTGAGGGCCCGGTCGTAACCCTCTCTGGCCAGCATCCATATTAATCAACAATTGACCACTTTGGACTGAGGATATTTTACCGTTGAAACTTTTTCCGCTAAGGCTCTTTAGCTGAATCGCCTGGTCGGTTTTAAGCTGGTTATTACCACTTCCGATTTGGGCTACCGCCGTGATACTTGTTTCAGATTGTACTGCTTCAATCGGTATCAGCAAGACGTTTTTTTCTTCATAAGTGATAATATCGATGTCAGTACTCATACCAGGCTTCAACTCGGGTGGAGAGTCAATCACTTCGATCATAACTTCAAAACTAATGATGTTTTCTCGTTCCACACCGATCGGTGAGATTTCCATTACTCTTCCTTGGTATATTTTCCCTTTGTAGGTGTCACTAGTAATCTCTACTACTTGGTCAACTTGTAGTTGTTCCATATCGACTTCGTTGATATATGTTTTGACTACCATTTGAGAAAGATCGGAAATGGTCATTAGTGGTGGGCTTTGAGAGAAGGCCGACCGGCCTGAAGTTACGATTTCACCTACTTCCAGTTCCATCAGCGTAATAGTTCCAGAAATGGGAGCACGAATCGTTGTCCATTCAAGGCGCTCTTTCACTGACTCTAAACTACTCTCATTTCGCAAATGCTGAGCCTCAGCAATAATTTTTGATTGATCAGCTACTACTTGCTCTTGGTCGATTGTTAGCGTAACTTCTTCCATTTGCCTTTTCGCTATTTCTAATTGAAGTTGAGAGCGTTTCTCTTGAGCTGATCGCATCTCTTTCAGCTTTTCTAGATTTAACTCTTGGTACTTCAACGTTGTCTTTCGTGTTTCAATAATACTTTGTTTAGCTTTAACGGCCTTCTTCTGGGATTCAATTGATTCCTTCTGGGCTGCTACACGTTGCTTTGCACTGTTATATTGAGATTCAGCATTAGCTAGCCGATTTTCAGCTTCTTCTAATGTCCTTTTAGCGACGTATTTTTTTTCAAACAGATCTTTATTCCTATCTCTTTCTGATAGTGCATTATCTTGGTTCACTTGGGCTGATTTGAGGGCTGTCTCATTATCGATCAAAGTTAATTTGGCTTGGCTTAAGGCTAACCGGGCTTGTTCTAAAGATAGGTTGTCTTGTTCCAAAGCATTTTTGGTCGTCTGAATATCAGTTTCTGCCGCAGTAAGTCTGGAAGAGGATTCAGCTTTGACAGCATCCAAATTGGATTCAGCAATTTTGTAATCAGCTTCTGCTTTGCTCAACCTTGTGGAAAGCTGAGCACGTTTCAGTTCAGTATTAAGTTCAGCTTGTGTGACCGAAGCCTTGGCTGCATCGACATTGGCTTCTGCTTGTCGCCTTTCCTCAATAATACGTCTAGGATCAAGTTTAAGTAGGATATCGTCAGCTTGAACGTAGTCCCCTTCATCTACTGCTAGCGTTACGATTTCTCCTTCGACTTGAGATTTGACTTCTACTTCCACAAGAGCTTCTAAATTACCAGTGGCACTAATTCGTTCCTGAAAATTTCCTCGTTTTACAACGCCAACACGCTTTTCTGTTTGGGCTCCCGTCTTATTGGCTGTTGCCCCTCTTTTTTCACCACAGGATGTAGTCAATCCGACCACTAAAGCCATGGACAATATTGCTAGTAATCCATTTTTTTTCAATTTATTTTGCCTCATTCTGTCTTTTATCAGAGTTTTTTGGAAGTTGATCATTTTATCTTCTAGCTTTAAATTCAAGACTTAATCCGATCGTAATGCTTCAATAGGTTGCAGTCTGGATGCTTTATTGGCTGGATAAAGTCCAAAAAAGAGACCAACCCCGACAGAAACTGACAAAGCTAAAAAAACGGCCTGCAACGAAATTACGGCAGGCCAATTACTGCCTGGCCAAACGAATTCGTTAATTACCCATGCAAATCCTTTACCAGCAAAAATGCCAATCGCTGCACCTAAAGCACCACCAGACAGTGTTAAAACGATAGACTCAATTAAAAATTGAATCAGAATGTCTTTTCTTTTAGCTCCTATAGCTTTCCTTAAACCAATTTCTTGCGTTCGTTCGGTTACAGAAACTAGCATTATGTTCATGACACCAATACCAGCGACTACGAGTGCTATACCTGCTAAGGCTCCCATGCTTAATTTCATAATTTCTCCAACTTTTTCAGCCTGGGATAGTTCTTCTTTAGCTGTCCAGTACTGGTACTCTTCCCCAGTATTGTTATGTTGACGGCCCAAAATGAATTTTGCGTCATCTGTAGCTCGTTCGACTAAATCTAAATCGCTGACTTGCACTCGAATCCGCTCAATATCTTTACGACCTTTAAACCTCTGTTGTAGGGTTGTGATTGGTATGATGAATCGATCATCCCAGCCCTCCTCAACACTGGTTGTTCCACCACGTTCATCCATAACCCCAATTACTGTCAATCGTACATTCATACTATTGCCACGAGTAGCCTTAATTTCTTGTCCGATGGGGTCCATATCACCAAAAAGTTCATCCTTGACTTTTGAACCTATAACAGTAACAGTCCGAGCAGCTTCGTCATCAGCCTCTGATAAAAACCGACCTGACTTGACATACCAATTGTGTAGAATATCATAACCACTAGCAGTTGCTACCACACGAGAAGTTTTACTCTGGCCATCAAAGTTCAAGTTGACACCAGGAAAATCGTCCTCTGGTACGGCTAAATTGACATTTGCAACGTTGGCTAATATCTCATCTACATCCGGTGTTTCCAGCGACTCAGCTCGATTTCTTTGCCAACGCCTCCTGACTTGATTAGCAGCATTGCTCAACGTACTACCTGACTGCCGGTCCCAAGAATCTTTATAAATTTCTATTATATTCATGCCGCCACTCTGTTCGATTTCCCCTAGTACCATTTTTCTAGAGCCATCTCCAACGGAAATCACACCAACTACAGCACAAACACCTATCACTATACCCAAGATGGTTAATGCTGTTCGCAATATATTACGACGTAAGCTAGAAAATGCTAATCCAATGTATAACCAAATATTCATAATTTTCCTGTGTTATTCGGTCCTGAGTGCTTCGACTGGTTGCAGGCTAGCAGCACGAAAAGCAGGGTAGATTCCAAAACCGATTCCTATAACTGCAGAAAAAATTAGCGAAATCGCCACCCATCCTGGCGCAAAAACAAACGGCCATTGATCTACAATGGTAACAAATCGAGAAGCCAAGCGAGAAACACCATACCCAATACCAAGCCCTAACACTACGCCTAATACACCACCAACGCTACACATAGCAGTTGATTCAGCTAAAAATTGGAACAGAATGTCGATCTGTTTAGCACCGATAGCCTTACGCAAACCAATTTCTCGTGTGCGTTCATTCACCGAAACCAACATCATATTCATAATGCCGATCCCACCAACGACTAATGAAACAAAGGCGATTACACTAAGAGTTAATTGTAAAACTTTACTGATTCGATCCAGAACATCAACGCTCTCGACAGTGAATCGAGTACGAAAAAACTCATCTTCTCCATTATGATATCGACGCAAGACAGATTTGACTTCTTCTGCCGCCTGGTATACGGAATCTACGTCATAGGCTTGAATTGAAAGCATATGAATTTCGTCGCTACCAGTAAATCTCTCTTGCATGGTGGTCAGAGGCATAAAAACATGGTTGTCCATATCCCAACCATAACGTATGCTAGTTCCGCGGGGGGTCATAACACCAACGACTGTCAGTCTCTCCGATCGGCGAATATTAGCCTCAGATCTTTTTCTGCCCGGACGGTAACCAGTACCGTAAACAATTTTGATTTCTTTGCCAATTGGGTCTTGTCCCATAAATAATTCGTTGATCAATTTGAATCCGATAGCACAGACGCGAGCTTTGTTTTGTACATCTTCATCGGTAATGAATCGACCAGAATGAAGATCCCAATCCATACTGGTTTTTAGAGAAGGCGTAATACCGTGGTAACCAGCTCGGACTTCATTACCGCCTTTAGCTTGAATAGTAGCCCCACCCCAGACTGGAATTCTTGGCACAACTGTTTCAACCGAAGGAGCTTCAGCTTCTATAGCCAAAACATCATCGTAAGTAAAATACTCCTTACTCCGATTAGTTACCCAATTACGACCTTT
>JAYZAL010000070.1:0-49436 GCA_036339735.1 Candidatus Poribacteria bacterium | reverse complement strand
CTAAGAAAAAAAGACTTTATGACAAAGATGATCCGGAAAGCGATGCCTTAAAAACAAACATAGATCGACAAGAATATAATGAAAGAATTAAGTAGTCGGGAAAAGAAATTAGGATTAGTTTTAGGTGTTTTGGTAATTTTCTCGGCTGTTTGGCTAGCCAAAGACCATCTAAATTTAGACTTGCTGGGGCGAGAACTAAAAGTCAAGAAAAACCAGCTCGTAGAAACTAAATTGTTAGTGTCTCTCGCCAAGGATGCAATCCAAGTTGGACCAACTAATAGAGAACAGACGGGACTACAAGGTCGGATTATTTCTGATACCCTAGCAGGTGAGATTAAAGATTTAGACCTGCTTAAAAAGCTAAATGAGGCACGGCGATCTTCTGACTTAGCTACCCTTCATCCTTCTTTTAGGGAAAAGGCCAATTTTTTGATAGATTTTCGTGAACAAAAAGGTGGCACCATTGAGAGTATCGATCAGCTCAAAGAGATCCAAGGTCCGATATTTGTAGGTGAACAGCCAGAAGCAATTATCGCTCGGCAGATTTCGCGTGTGGCTAGTGATGCGGATGTCAAATCCAATTATCAATTAAATATAAAAAAACAACCGGGCAAAAAGTTAGCTAAGATTGCTAATGAAGCTAAATCTATTTTCGTGAATCAGTTGTATCTCGATGCTTTAAACGATGAATTAGCTAATCTAGAAGCAGAGCAAGATCAATTGGCAGAAGAAGCCGAAAATGCAGTCAGTTCGATGATGAATTTTTGGGATGTCGATGAAAATAATGAGAACGAGGATTCAGAAGAAACTGAAGCTGAAATTGAGATGGATTCTAATCGAGGTGAAGACAACGTAAAAAAGGTACATAATGGCTTTCATCATCTTCCATCCTCAATTCCTTTAGATGCTCGTGTTGATTTAATTGATTTCATAAAAGCTGAGATTCAAGATGATTTATGGGGAATCAGTAAGCGAAAGGAAGGACTAATTGCCGATCAGCTTAACTTGAACCAAGCAGACGTGAAGGGATATTCACCTCTGAAAAAGAATAGCATTTTATTAGATGAATGTGAGATTTTGCTGGAAGACTACGGTTCGAACGATGACTCAGACCAACTAGCGATTAGGGATTTTACGAATTATGTGAATCATACCCACCAAAGACATCGGTCTATTCGACAAAGTTTAGATCGAGTATCAGACACCCATCAACCTAACCATTACATTGTTACTATGAAGTTTCAAGGACAAATTGAACAAGTTAGCCGCTTCATTTATGCTGTCGAAAACAGTTTACGATGGCTACAAGTTAAGGATTTCAAAATAGTAGTAGCAGATAAGAAGAAAAATCAACTGGGTTTTGACCTAACCCTTGTTGCTAACATTCTGTGATAAACCTGTGGACTTGGAGTCGGTTGATAACAGAAACACTTAATACTATCGGATAATTTTTCAATACACACAGTTATATAGCAAGGAAAATCAATGAAATCTAACCCCTACTCAAATCCACTCGAGAAACCGAAGTCTTGCAAAAGATTTAGTTTGAACTGTTTCTTCTCAGCGGTTGTTTGGACTTTTTTAGTTCTAGTAATGATGTTTCCGTCGACAATGATTATCGGTCAAGAAATGGAAGTTACTGAAAGAGATGAGTCAGGTCTTGCAACCAAATTTGACTTTGACTTAGCTAGTGGCGATTTGCAAGGATTGATCCGATTCATTGGTGAGGAAACAGATTATACAATCATTGCTTCAGAAGAAGATATTCGAGAAAAGAAATTCGCTCTTACCAACCTGAAGTCAGTAACTCTAGAAGAAACATTGGAAAAAATCAAAACAGTCTTAGCCCAATACAATCTGACAATGATCAGAACAGATAAGACCTTATTGATAACGACCTTCGAAAAAGCTGTACAGATGAAGGTTCCAGTGAAACGCATTTCGCCTAATCCGGCCTTGGTTTCAGATACCGATGAAATCCAAACCTACGTAATAGAACTGACCACTGCTCAGGCAACTCAACTCGAAAAAATGGTCAAACCATTGATTAACAAATCAGCTAACGTATTTGCTGATGACTTCAGTAATTCTCTGGTTATTACTGATGTTTCTTCTAATGTACGACGTATTGTCTCCATTCTACAAAGCGTTGATGAGTCAGAAATTGAGCCTGTGGTAATCGAAATTGTACCACTTATCAATGCTGAAGCCGATAGTCTGGCTGATGTTTTCAGCAACATGTTCAGGCGCGACCGAGAAATGGCAAGAAGAGTCTGGGATAAACTGGACAAAGATGATGTTACTCGAGCAGGTGGAGCCGCGACAACTAACATGATCGGTGGACCAGTCGAGGTTATTGCCGACGAAAATTCTAATTCTTTGGTTTTAAAGGGAACATCCAAAAATATCGAATCAGTCAAAAGACTCATTGCACAACTAGATAAAACGCCTAATCTTCAAACTGAGGTCCGCATCTTTCGTCTCAACTACGCTATTGCGGAGGACGTAACTGAAACATTAACCGAGGTTTTGGAAGGAGCAAACAGTGGTGGATCTAATCGAAGAGATCGAGATTGGTGGCGTCGTGGCCGTCGAGACAGAGGAAGGGAAGGCGAAGGGAATCGGCAAGGGCTAGTTGGTGAGCTTAGTATAGCTTTCGATGAACGACTAAACGCCGTTGTTGTGTCATCAGATCCTCGAAACTTTTCGTTTTTAGAAAAAATCATTAATGAATTGGATGAATCCGATCCACAGGATGAGTTAGAAATTTATTACTTAAAATTCGCTGATGCGGAACAGCTAGCTGACGATCTAACTGCCTTGTTTGAGGGTGGCGACACAGGTCGAGATGACGATTGGCGACCTTGGTGGGATCGAGGTCGTGATAGAGGTCGAGGGCAGGACGAAGGGTCAGGAGGATTTGGAGTACAAGGTAATGTTCATATAGTACCTGAGTTACGCCTCAATGCGCTGTTGGTATCAACTTCTGAACAAAACTTTACCACGATAGACAAACTAATTAAAGATCTAGATGTAAGCATGCCAGATCAGGAGTGGGGAACTCGAATTTACAAGCTTCAATATGCTGCAGCTGAAAACCTGAAGGCAATGATTGATGGTGTGTATTCGGGCAGTTCTGGTGGTGGCGGTGGTAGATTTTGGTTTTTACCTCAACAAAGCCGAAGCCAAGGTTCATTGGCTGGAAATGTAGTCGCTGAAGCTTACCCAACACTTAACTCGATTGTGATATCTACCTCGACTGCTCGTAACTTCGAATTGATTGAAGAATTTATTAAGCAAATAGACCTCCCCACCCCAAAAGGGCAAAGAGAGGTCACTCGCTTGTACAAACTCGAGTACACAGATGCAAATGAAATGGAAAACTTATTAGAACGTGTATGGGATGAAGGGAGCGGGGGTGGCAGTTGGGGGGCTGTTGAAAGAGGTTGGCAACGTATCGAAGCTCAACGAATGGGTATGAGCCAGATGCAAATCGATGTTACATCGCTTAATGGAAAAGTTGAAGTAGAAGCTGATGTACAAACTAACTCTCTAGTTGTTCAGACACTAGAACGTTATCTGCCAGATGTTGAAGCCATGATTAAACAGCTAGACTTTATTCGTGGCCAAGTGTTAATTCAGATTGAGATTTTGGAGATCACTTTGGATGAAGATACGAAATTGGGACTGGAATTAACTGCGTCTGAAAAAGGTATCTTTGGCCAAGAATTAACCGATAGTAACCCGCTGATCGGTAGCTTAAATACACAATTGGGATTAGCTGGCGAAATCTCTGGTTTTAACTATGCTTTGGCTACTAACGAATACTTAGCACTTCTTCACACTTTGATGCGAGAAAACCGTGTTAAAACGCTTTCAAGACCTTCATTGCTAACACGAGATAATCAAGAGATTAGCTGGAGTAGTGGTAAATCGATTCCTTATCTTCAAAGCGTCAATGCCACTAACCTAGGTGGGGCAGGAGAAGCTGGAGGATTTAATGCAGGGATTCAGCCTCTTTACAATTATGGTTTTATTGATCCACCTGTTGGTATCAATATTAATATAATTCCTCATATTGCACGAACATCAGAAAATGAAAACGGTAAAAGAACCATTGGTCTAGAAATTGACGATATTACTGCTAGTAACTTCATTGAGTTTACTGAATTCAATGCTCCAATAACTGAAACCAACACTATTAGTGCATATGTAGATGTTGAGGATGGAGAAAAAGTGGTTGTCGGTGGTATGATGCGTGAAACCCAACAGGAAATAGAAAGTAAAGTCCCAGTTTTAGGGGATATTCCATTTATCGGTCGATTATTCCGAAAAACACAAAAAGTGGTTGAAAATTCGGAAATTGTGATTATCATCACCCCACATATTATCGATGTTCGTGACCCAAAAGACTTGAAACGGTTGCAAAAAGCAACTAATCAATGGAGGGAAAATGGAACATCGACTACCAATGCTCCTACTCCAGAACCAGAAAAAGAAGATTCCAAAGAGTCTGAAAAATAGACAAAGTTTTCAAGGAAATAATACCAACCAGCTTTTGCTGTTGGGCTGGTTGGTAACATGCCGCATGCGGAATACACCCTACCAATAACAGGACTTCTTCTCACTTCCATTTCTACTCTATTTCTAAACTTACCTTTGGTCTATGATATAATTGTGCCAGATAGGTTTCACTTTGCTTAATGATAGATGGGTGTTAATTATGAGCTTAAAAGTTGCAGTTATTGGTTGTGGTAGTCGCGGACGTGGACATATTCGGATCTTAACAGAATTTCCAGATGTCGAATTGGTTGCAGTTTGTGACCCTATCAAGACGTCTCTTCAGAAAATAGTTGATGAATATAATAATATTACTGGGTATGAGAATTTAGAAACCATGCTGGATCAAGAATCTCTTGATGCAGTTTGGGTAGCCCCACCAGCACATCTTAACCATCTACTAGCTCAACCGTGTTTGGAGCGTGGGATCCATACACTGATGGAGAAACCGCCAGGATTAAATCTAGAACAAGCGCAACAATTACTTGAAATAGCCAATAGAACAAAAGCAAAGACAATGGTCGGTTGGAATCGCAGATTTAACGGCTTCATTAGAGAAGCTAGAAATCGTGTCGCCAACAATGGGCCTATTGTTCAAGTAATTGGAGAATTTCACAAAAATGTCAAACAGCTTATCAGCACAGGAAAGTTTTCAGATTCTATTTATGATGTCATGTTATTGGAATCACCAATCCACGCTATTGATACAGTAAGATTTCTGGCTGGTGGGGAGGTTGTAGAAGTCCATAGTGTGGTGAAGCGAGCCACCTCGGATTATCGAGATGTTCATGGTGCAACTATTATCTTTGATAACAATTGCTTCGTACACTTGATTTCTAATTACACGGCTGGTGCTAGATTAGAACGCTACGAAATCCATGGAGACGGAATTTCGGCCTATTTACAAGGAGTATCAGAAGGAAAAATTTGTCAAAACGAAGAAGCTATAGATTTACCTGTGCCAGAAAAAGACAGCACTTGGCTACAGAATCGATATTTTGTTGATCAGATTCAATCTGATTCGCCTATTGAACTTCCTGCCGCCAATTTGCAAGAAGGAGTAAAAACAATGGATTTAGCCATTCAGATCCTAGAAGGAATCAGAGAATAAAAACAAGAACCAGAAGGTAAAGGTGAACAAAATGGTAAAACTTGGCGTAATCGGATGTGGCGTAATTGGAACTCAACATATCACAAATATCATTGACTCACCTGAAACGGAGCTTGTCGCCGTATCAGATTTAGTAGAATCGTATCGTGTGCGGGCAATTGAGCGGTTTCAGCCACCAAAAGTCTACCATACGGGCGTAGAACTAATTTCTGACCCAGAAATTGAAGCTGTTGTGTTAGCTTTTCCAACAGCATTTCGCACCGAGATTGCCAAAAAAGCCTTCATGTCTGGCAAGCATGTACTCATTGAAAAGCCTATAGCAATGAATTCTCAAGAAGTTGAAGAGCTAATTGCGCTAAAAGGGGATCTGGTAAGCGGTTGTTGCTCATGTCGTTATCGTCTATTTGACGGTGCTGACTTTGCTACTAAGTTTATCTCTACTGGTAAACTAGGCGAGTTACGATCCGTTTTTTTTCGTGAATTACGACCAATTGGTGGCCAACCTGAAGCTGATTTACCACCTGATTGGCGGCTTAAAAAATCGCTTAATGGTGGTGGAATTCTTGTCAACTGGAGCAGTTATGATCTTGATTTTTTGCTTGGTCTGACAGATTGGAAACTAAAACCAACAACTGTATTCGCTCAAACTTGGCCTATCCCCAAAGAATTTAGCGACTATGTAGTAGAAGAGTCAGATGCAGAAATACAATATACAGCTCTGATTCGCTGTCAAAATGGGGTAACTATAAGTGTTGAGCGAGGTGAGTACATGTCAACACAAACAGGTATAAGTTCATCATGGGAAATTATAGGTAGCCGTGGCTCTCTGAAAATGAATATGCTGAAACACAATCCTTACCGACTAGAACACACTTATGTAACAAAAACCGGCTTAGAAACGGAAATTATCTATGAAAACTCGGAGCGTCCAAATACAACGCCAGTTGAAGATTTCGCTAGAGCAATTAAGGAGAAAAAACAGCCAAAAACGAATCTCGAGAACGCCCTGATAATACAAAAAATTACTGACGGTATATACGCTTCGGCAGCGCAAGCCCAGTCAGTTCAGTTAGATGATTTGTAGTAATAAGAGAAACTAATTTTCCTTCTAGATCAACATGGAAAGCAAATCGAATCATAGATTCAAAAAAAGTAAAATTATTCTATTCTTGCTTGGGCTTCTACCATTTTTGGGTATAATCACGGGAATTTGGTTCTTGAAGTCTGGTTTTTTGAGAGAAAAAGTCCGTTTTGCTCTAGAAAGTCAATTGCAAAAACGACTCGACCATCCAATTGAGATTGGTCGTGTCACCGGTAACATGCTAACTGATTTGAGCGTTCAAAATATTGTAATCAAAAACAATGTACAAGAAAAAGGTGATGTACTTGCCACGCACGAGATTCAACTGAAGTATCATCTCTGGGGTTTTTTGCTTGGTCGTTTTCTGATTAAAGAACTTAAGGTTGTGGATCCTAAAATACACCTGACCATAGCACCGGATGGTCGTATGATTTTACCTCAAATTCGAGTCATAGAACCTTCAGATGGATCGCAGGCACAACGTTTTGTTACCGCGGCCTTGGCCAGCCGTTCTAAAGTTGCTGATGTTAAGGTAGAACATGGTAGTGTTAAAATCATAGACCCACAACGGAATCTTCAATTCGGTGTAACTGGTATCCAGTTATCTGTGAAAGGTCCACTGGATCGCTGGGACCACCAAGGAAATTTAGTTGTTCAAGACGGTCAAGTTGTTATTAATGGGGTGGCAGCAAAAATCGACAAGATTGAAACCCAATTCGATCTTAGCCAATCTGCAGGTCAACTTCGAAAGCTACAATTAGTCTTGGGTAATTCTAGAATAGCTATTTCTGGACAAGCTAATGTTCCAAAGTCTAGTCTAGATAAAACGTCTACTACCTTCCAAGCAAAAATCGATGTTGATCTAGATTTTCAGGACCTGATCCATTTTTTCCCGAAACATTCCAATGAAATAGAGGGTGTAGCCGAAGTTCGCCTGGAGACACGTGGTTCAGTAAAGGGTATTACCGGACAATTGGGGATTCACTTGCCGTTCGCCAAGCTTAATGAATTAACAGTAGAAGAGTTTACTACTTACGCCCGTTTTTCGGAAAAACAATTACTGTTACGTGAGATTTCAGGCAAAATGGCTGGAGGGGTGCTAAATGGACACGCAGAAATAAAAAAAGCATATCCCGAGTCAGATATAAGCTATAAAGGAGAAATAGAATTACTGAATGCAAAAGCTGAGGAGTTTTTCCCTCCGATTTACGATCTAACTCGTATAGTTCTTGCGACGGGACAGGTAAATACCAAGGTGGAATTTAGCGGTAATAGTCTTGACTTGGATGAATGTAAAATTGATGGTCAACTCATATACACCAATGGTCAGCTAAACAAGATTCCAATCAGCACGTCGGAACTCAACTGGACCATCCGCAAAGACCAACTACAAGCTAGAGCAAATTTGGATGAAGCCAATATTATAATTGCTGGTGCAGCGGGACTGACCGAGGAAAGGATCCTTGATCTCTCAATTCAGAAAATTCAGATGGGAAAGTTATCTCAAATTCTTGATATACCTGACCTAAGTGGAACTGGAAAATTAAACGGACAGGTTATTGGTCAAAAAATCAACGGAAGATTACAGGTACCAAAGGCTCAATTATTTAAAGTACCAATAGGTATTTTAACAACTGACTTTAATTACGAATCTGGTATCGTCACTATCCAACCACTTACACTCGTCAAGAACCAAAGTGTTTTGACAATTATTGGAACCGCTAAAACATCTGGGAATGTACCTGTAGATCTTATTCTTAAGACCGATCCCTTTTATATTGAAGACTATATTCGATTAGTTGGTGCGGATTATCCAGTAGAAGGTTTGGCTAAAGGGCATCTTTACCTGAACGGTAATCTGACGTCTTTGGATGGGCGTGGTAATTTCAAAATTTCGGATGCAAAAGCTTGGGGGCTAGAATTCGATCCGCTAACTCTTCCAATGGTAATTGATGACTATTTAGTTAAAATAGAAAATTTTGAACTATTTGCTCGGAAGCAAAGAGGGGTAATGAAATTTGAAATTGACCCCCAGCTAAATTATAGACTCAGTTTTAAAACTGATCCGATCAGTCTTCAACAAGTGGCTTATGCAAAGAATATTCCTGAATTCCCACTCGATTCCCAGTTGGTAGTCACCGCGGTGGGCGAAGGAAATGCTAATTATCCGCACCTTGATCTTCAAGCTGACTTAAAAAGCGTACACTATCATCTGGATTCTAATAAAATCGGGCTACCGGATGCAACAATTACTGGAGTTTATTCAGATAATCGGCTTGATTTAGAAGGGATTGGGTTTGATAAAAGCTGTCGTCTACTGGGAACAATACAAGCGGCAGTTGGTACACCTTACCAACTATTACTGCGTGGTAAACAGATGGCCATTAGCCCCATTCTGAAAATTATTAACCCATATATTGGCCGGTATTTTCAAGGAACAGCTGAAGGCGAAATGATGTTAAATGGTCAACTCGAAAATTTATCTACAGTCGAGTTGGATATGGAACTCAGTAGTTTGTCGTTAATTCCTAATTTTTCTTCTGATCTACTAAATAACACAAACCTTGAGGACGCAAAATCGTTAAAACAACTGACAAATCAAGGAGCGGTACGAATTCAGTATGGTCCAATACAAAGTCAAGATGACAAAGGGTGGAACATCGAACGACTCTTTTTGCAAGGAAGCAAAGAGACTGAAACGACTTTTTTAGTCAAAAATAAACAGATACGACCTAAAGCAGCAGATCCGGTAAGTACGGATATATCAATCCATGAATTTGCCAATGGCCAGATGTCGGCATCCTACTTTACAAAATTCTTTGATCTTCCATCGGTAGCAGCAGGTCAAATAAGGTACCGTCTATTGGCCAATAATTCTTTGGATAATTTAACTGTTGAATGGGTAACCCCCAAACTTTCCCTCTCAATACAGAAAGACGTTGAGAAGAACAAGACGCTTAACCTTCGATTAGACGGTAGTGTTGGGTTTTTGAAAGTTGACGATGAAAGAGTGACATTAAGCCAAACCAACCTTTTCATTAATGAGAACTTGGTCAATTTGTGGGGACAATTTTCGCTTAATCAATCCTTACCAGAAATTGTGTTTTCTTCTGAAGCAATTGAGTTCCCTAAAAGTCAAAACAAAATTTCTTTGCAGTGTAATGATTTTGATTTGGCTAATCTAAACTTGTCATCATTCTGGCCAGTAGATCATCATTTAACTGGTCTAGTAGACATTTCGGCAGAAGTCAGTGGAAGTTTAGATTATCCCAATTTTATAGGCTCAGTTGGTCTTCACCAAGTAAACCTTGAGTCTAGTGTATTACCAATACCAATCAATAATCTAACAGCTCACCTAAAGGCTAGCAGTAAGTTACCTTCACTGAAATCTCCCACTAATAATTTGGATGCGGTTAGTAATATTGATATTCGTTTAACTAATGCCGAATGGAAATCCAGCGGTTCGAAAGTTAGTGAATTGTATGAAGCTAATGGTGAAACACGTTTGATTGCTAATTACTCGAAAAGAACGGTCCAATTAGAGAAATGGAAATTAAATATGAATGGGGTTGAAGTAGAACTTCAGCCTTACCTTAAGCAATATTTAGCAAAGGCTTCCGATAAATCAGCCAATGGACTTATACATTTTACTAGCCAATTTGAAGGTGAAGGTCTAGTTCTGAATTCTGCAGTTATCTCCTGTTCTACGCTATCATTAAACGTAGGATATACACCCTTTTACGTACGACAGCCAATCCACCTTTTTTACCGTAATAATCTCTTAGAGATTGATAATTTTTCTTTTTCAACCCAAGCTGTTAACGACAATGAAACGGTTCTAAAAGCCCATGGCCAATTGGCCCTAAAACAATCAACCAGTAATCTTATCGAGCCTAAACCACTTGTGGTTGAGTTTTACCAAATTCCCTTGTCTGCTGCATATAGTTTAATATCTCCCTTGATGTCGAATTTGGAACTGAATTTTGATAAACGGCAGAAAAGGAAAGAACATCTGTTGAGTGGCCAAATGGTCGTGACACAGTCGTTAGAGAAACCCAATATTGATTCAGTTTGGGAAATAGATTTTTTCCCCGCTAAGTTAAGTGGTCAATTGGCTTATCAAGATGATTTATTCAAAGCTGAGGTGAAGTTTGAGGATGGTAAATCTAATGATGAATCCCTAAAACTTTCAGGTTATTTTCCTGCTAATATCTCTTTTTTACCCAGTTACGGTAAAGAAAAGTGGGCAGTTCCAAATCAACCGATGAATTTTAGACTTAGTGGAGAATTTATAGACGTGGGAGAAATTTCTCAATTTGCGAAAGAGATAACCGAGTTAAAAAATCTTGATTGGGTTAACTCAATTTGGCCTAACGAGGTATCTGGACAAATGAAAGTTGATTTTCATTTAGGAGGTACACCTGCAAATCCCCATCTGCGCGGGAACTTTGAATTGACAGATGGAAATATGAATTTTCTCGGTTTGCCTTTTTCCAAAATTGAAACATTAGTTAGCGCAGGACCAGTCGGTTTGTTATCGTCGAACTTTAGATTTAGTCTCCTTGATAGCCATTATAACACAAGAACAAAAATTGAACTCGATAGATTGAAATTCAAGAATTTGATAGTGGAAGACTTTCAATTTAAAGAAGCTGAAGTTTCAGATATCATCACTCTATCTTCAGCTTGGTACAATTACGTTAACCAATCAAATAACGTAGTAAATGAACGATTTCTTGAGCTGGTCGCGGGCCAATTAACGGGTAATTTTAGTTGTATTATACCTTTAATGGAACAAAAAATAGATGCTAAGGTGAAGGACCCAATTGTTGATTTGACAATTAAAAAACTTGAGTTACAAATTCGTCAAATGGAAAATCTAGGTACCGAAAGAGAAAATGATAAGCTAATACACGACGATGACACAACCCACGGTCGTTGGACTAAAAATCTTGTTAATGTTCGCCCCTTAAGATTCGATTTAAAACAACAACAGTTGACAATAGATCCGTTTACTTTAGTCAGTGAAAGTCGCCTTCTGAAAATGGAAAATGAAATAGATTCAGATGAACTAACAATTACAGGCTCGGGAAATTGGCATATATCGGATCAATTTGACCTTAATGTTCTCATTTCTAATATTAATTTGCAAACATTAGTTCAGTTACTTGGTTTAGACTCCAAAATACCCTCAGGTTTGTCGATTAGTGGTCGATTGAACACTGATTTCTACCTAGGAGGCACACTGAAAAATCCATATTTTAAAGTTAACTATAGTCAAACGAAAACACCAATTCGAATTAACCAATCTGAAGTGGATATCTTCGGTGGCGAAGTAATTTTTGATAAAAAACGTCTATTTGTTGGTAAACCTGACCAACCAATTCGAATTAAGATAGACAAAAATCAACTGCTTTTTGATTTGGAAATAGGGGAAAGTGAACTGACTGGCCAGCGACCAATCAATGGTAGGTTTGACTTACAAACTAAGGACCTAGGGATCTTGCCATTATTGTTTCCACAATTCGGTTATGCAAACGGTATAGGTTATTTGAATCTCACACTTGGAGGATATGTATCAGACCCTGAATTGAAAGGAATGGCAAAATTTGAACAAGTACAAGTCAACCTGCCGGATCAACGCGTTAATATCAAGCAAACAGATATTGATTTAGCGTTTACTGATAAAGGAATTGCTATTCGTCAGTGTCAAGGACAAATCAATGATGGCACTTACAAATTAGGAGGCTGGGTCAAATCTCAGTGGTCATCAGTAGCAGACCAAATTATCACCGACTTACACTTAGAATTTCAACTTGCCGAAGGGTGTGTATTTGAAGAACCGAACTTGTATTTTATTCGCTTAAATCAGGCCGATTTAATACTGGAAGGACAAACTACCTCCAGTAGCCAATCGCCATTTACTTGGAAGCCATTGACCGGAAATTTAAAAGGTAATTTAAGTTTTAGCGAAGGCCAATATGCTCAACGCTGGGAGGATTTAGTCTCGATTTGGTCTGATACTTCTAGTGATTTAGCATTACGTCAATTCATCTCAGAGTTTCCTTTCTGGCAACATTTAAAGTTAAATCTCGAGCTTTCCGCTCCCGAAAATGTCAAAATTATATCAGAATTCGGTGATATTGAAATTGAGACTGCTATTAATGGTCAATTAACAGGTCCTGTTTGGCAACCAATTCTTAATGGTCGTGTTGACCTATTACAAGGTGAATTTTCCTTGTTTGCTGTTGATCAACCGTTCAAAATTTTACCCGGATCTTACATCGAAAATAATAGTAGCCAATTTGTTTTTAATCCCAAATACACGATTCTAAGCGAAACGACTCAACCGATTCGGAACGTCGATTTGATTACAGTTGACGGTCAAATTCGTAATCGAGACCTAGTGATCCGAGCGAACCTGAATGGGTACCTGAATGAAAAACACAACCCAGTTTTATCAGCAGAAGTATTGGAGAAAGAAGTCGGCGAAGAATATCGGCTCGAGCAGAAACAAATTCTTTCCATTCTGACACTAGGTATGATTGATCCTTCAACCTTACAAACAGCAACTTTCGGCAGCACTGACACACTAATCAGAACACAAGATCAACTTTCACCGATGGTATCGAGCTTTGTCCTACAGCAGAGCCAGCGCTACTTTAGTGGACGGCTTGCTCAACTAATGGGTTTTAGGCAAACACGCTTTGATCTCAATCCAAACGAATTTGAATCATCTCGTTTCCTTCTTACCAAGGAAATTTCAAATCGATTAGCCTTGACTTATTCTTCGACATTTCAACTGCATTCCGAACCTCGTATTGAGATTGAGTACGAGTTAGGAAAGAATTTTGCCATCAAAGGTGAGCGGGACGAAGGGAAATTTGGTGTCGACCTAAAAATCGAAAAACGGTTTTAATGAAAAATTGATGTTACTATCGCAGATAGCTAACCAAATCGAGCGAATCTGTCATTTCCTAATTCTTTATTTTCTCCTATACTCGTTCAACTTGTCAGTATTAGCTGAATTGACAACCTTTTCTGTCAATTCCAATCACATACCTGTTATTAAAAGTATTGAGTATTATTTAAATGGTGAAGTCATTGACGATGAGACCACCCTCGAGAGACTGAAAAATCGTACCGAAATCGAGATCAATTTACCTTTACAAAGGCATCAGGTCCGTCGCAGTATTGAGTCTATCTACCGACAAGGAGAGTACGAAGAGATTACAGTTGTAGTGCTTCGCAATCAAGGAACTGAAGGGGCCATTTTGGCATTTCAGATGACAAGTCGAAAACGATGTGGTCGAGTAGAACTAATCTTTGGTCCAAGTGGACGGAAAGACAAGCAATTAAGTAAGGAATTATGCCAATCTATTTTGAAAGCTAAACCTGGGGTGAGTTACACAAGTCATTTAATTACGGAAGATGAAAAACGCCTTAAGGCATTGCACCAAGAACACGGTTTTTTTGAACCTCGAATTTATAGCAAAATTAATGAAGAAGGGCAATTAAACATCGATATTAAGTTTCATATCAATGCAGGTGAAGTTACTAAAATTGAGCAAATT
Source organism: Candidatus Poribacteria bacterium (assembly GCA_036339735.1). Classification (GTDB taxonomy): domain Bacteria; phylum Poribacteria; class WGA-4E; order WGA-4E; family UBA9662; genus TMED15. The sequence continues at coordinate 35,110 of JAYZAL010000070.1, read as the reverse complement.
GTATTTTTAGGTAACTATCATTTCACACGAAGAAAATTATTCAAGCAAATCAATACTAAGATTAGTAGTACTTATAATCGGTCAATCTTATATCAGGATATAGAAACGCTTAAACGTTACTACCGTCGGGCGGGTTATTTAACAGTTCAAATCAAAGCCATTGAAAATTATGAAAAGAAAAACAATCAGATCGAGCTGGTTATTCAGATTCAAGAGGGGCCAAAAGTTATCTTTTCAGGGGTATCAAACGATAAAACAGTAGAAAAGCTCTGGAAAGAGTTGACAAAGACCATTAAGTTTGACCAACAAGACAACTATTCTCCATTTACTCTGAGAGGTAACGCTAGATGGATCCGTCAATTTTATCAGCAACGTGGCTACTTGGATCCCATAGTTGCCTTCCAAGTTGAGAAGGTTCCGCCCATAGTCAATAGCCATCAAGGTATTACAAAAATCGAATTTAAAATCGAAACTGAACCACCGAAACCAATTGAGTCTATCACTTTTGTTGGTAATCGGGTATTCAGACATACTGAGTTACTCGATCAAATTAAAACTCGCCCACGAACGAGATCACAAATTAAGCGTTTTGTTGACGCGATTTTACCAGGACGGACTCCAGGAGGACTTTTCAATCCGACGATCTTTGAACAAGATCGTCGAGCCATTGAACGATTTTATCGACAAAATGGATTTAACCAGGTTACCGTCGAGAATGATAAAGTACTAGATGATGAAAAAAAACTTCGTTTAACTTTCATTTGCCGAGAAATGGGAAAACAAGTAGTGAGGTCGATTGATTTCGATGGTAATACGGTATTTAAAGACTGGGAAATTCGGCAATGGTTAAAAGTTAAGCCTGATATGGCATACAATATTGATTTAGTTATGCAAGACCAGATGTTAATTCAAGCCAAATATGATGAAATTGGTTATATTTATGCCACAAGCGAACCTAAATATGAAAATGGCACTTTACATTATCAGTTGGAAGAAGGACAAATTGTCGAGATGGGGAACTTATCAATTGTAGGTAACCATCAAACGAAAAAACATGTATTAATCAGAGAATTTGAAAATTTAGGTTTAAGACAGGGTGAAACACTTAGCCGAAAAAATTTAGATAAAATTAAGCAGCGCTTATTCATGTTAGGACTATTCAACAATGTAGTAATAGACTTGCCAGATCTAAGACAAAAAAAGGCAGTTTTGGACGTGATACTAACAGTCAGTGAAAAAAAGACCAAAGGAATTAGTCTGAGTGGTGGTTATAATCCACTGGACCGTTTACGAACCACTGTTGAGCTAGTTGACTATAATCTTTATGGTCGTAATTTACGAGCTGGGATGAAAATTCGTATTAGTTCTCGTGGGAATTTGTATGAAGCCACGATCGTTGAACCCTGGCTGATCGGTCAAACGATTGGTACATTCCGTCTATTCGAAGATAATTTGGAGGAGCGAGAAGATGTGCGAGCAAGAGGATTTACAACAAATTTAGCAAAGAGAATCAACCCTAATAGTAATTTAGCTCTACAATATAAATACCAAGAACTACAATATAGCAGAGAGAAATTGATAAAAAATAAAGTTCTTAGTACTACGACCGTTAGCAGCTTAGGAGTTTCGTTTCGAAGAGATAATCGAGACCGATTTCTCGATCCCCAAAACGGTTGGCTAAATGAGATAGCCATTGAGTACGCAGGTGGTTTTATTGGTGGGAAAGCCAGTTTTATTAAATTAACAACAGACCATCGATATTTTCAGAAAATTTACGGAGGATTAGTCCTTGCTAGTTCCGTTCGTTCTGGGTATGCAGAGGGATTACGTTCTAATCGTCAGAATCCAATCATCTCATTTGAGCGGTTTTATGCCGGGGGGTCTACAACTGTTCGAGGCTATGCTGAGAGATCTTTAGGTCCCGAAAAAACGCAACGGGGAGACTTTTTCCTAGTTTTGAATTCAGAATTGAGATTTCCGATCTACGGGTTAGTAAGTGGAACACTTTTCTTTGATGCAGGCAACGTTTGGGATGAGATATCAGAAGTCAGTTCATCGTTACAAAAAGGAAATATAGAACTAAGGTCTTCGATCGGCATAGGTTTACGAATTGACACTCCAATTGGGCCAATTCGATTTGACTATGCATACCCATTCGCAGATTCGTCGGCGACACCAAAGGCTAGAACATACTTAGAGCTGGGTCAAGCTTTCTAATTAAGTATTATCTTATCATACTCTTCAAGTTTTCTAGGCTAATTTTGAGGCTATCGAATGGGTCCCTCTGACAAACATCTTGTTCAACAATATACCATTCCGTACCAGCGTAAATACAAGATTCGATAATTGATTGCCAGTTTAGGTTGCCTTCTCCGACTTCAGCCATCACGGGCTTGCCGTTAATAACAGCCATATCCTTAAAATGAACTATTTTAGCTCGACCTTTGAGACGTCGGATCCAGTCTGCAGAGTCCCCTCCACCATGCTGGATCCAATAAGTGTCAATTTCGCTGTTGAATAGTTGTGGGTCGCTTTCATCATAGAGGATTTGGAGCGCCGTGCGGCTACCAAACCGCTCCAATTCGAAACTGTGGTTGTGATACGAGAAGATTAGCCCACCATCAGCTAACCGCTTAGCTACTTGAGAAGCCTCTTGTGCGAAGTGTGTGTAAGTGTCTTCTCCAGTACGATACTCATTGGGTAATCCACCAATGGCTGCATGTTTACACTCCCACAACTGATGATTGTCGATTACCAGCTGTGGATTTTCGCGCATAATCTGGTAACTAGTATGAGTTGCGCAGATGGTAAGTCCTTCCCCATCAACAATTTTTTTAAGTTCTACTGGTTCAATCGGTCCTAAGGCGGAGCATTGAACTGCATCGTAACCGATTTGCTTAACTTTCTTCATAGTGGAAGCAATATCGGCGGGTGTTTTAGTAAAATCTCGTAAAGTATAAAGTTGAGCTGCAATCTGAGAATGTTTCATTTTACTTCCCTTCTAACTAGATTCTATAACTCGAGGTTTGACTTACAAAGAGCTTGGCCAGCTGTAACTATACCTTGCTCGTCACACCCACACTGACTATACAGAGCCTTAACGTCACCGTGTTCTATAAATTTATCAGGAATACCAAGCCGTTTAATATATGCTAGAACATGGTGGTCAGACAATAATTCGACAACTGCACTCCCAAAACCACCCGCTAAAGCATTATCTTCGACTGTAATTACTTTGCCAATTTTTTTAGCCAAAGACACAATCAAGCTCACATCAAGCGGTTTAACAAATCGAGCATTAACTACCGTAGTCTTAACCCCCATATCTTCCAAGACATTCGCTGCTTCCAAAGAAGGATAGACTCGGTTACCGACTGCTAGAATTAATAGATCTTGACCTGTTTTAAGAATCTCAGCCTTACCAACAGATAGAGCTTTAGGTTTATTTGCTAATGGTACACCAACTCCTGTACCACGTGGGTAGCGCAATGCGATTGGCCCTTCCTGATAATCAACTGCAGTTGCAATCATTTCTTGTAGTTCATTTTCGTCTTTGGGAGCCATCATAACTATGTTAGGCATGTGTCGTAGATAGGAGAAATCAAATACTCCATGGTGTGTTGGACCATCAGCTCCAACCAATCCCGCTCGATCCAAAGCGAAAATGACAGGCAAATTTTGAATACAAACATCGTGTAGAATTTGGTCATATGATCGTTGTAAAAACGTCGAATAAATTGCGACTACTGGTTTCAATTTTTCTGTTGCTAAACCAGCTGCAAAAGTAACTGCACACTGTTCAGCTAGTCCTACATCAAAAAAACGATCAGGGAACAAGGTTTGGAATTTGTCTAACCCAGTACCCGTTGGCATAGCTGCCGTAATTGCAACCAAACGCTGATCATTTCGAGCAAAATTGACTAAGGTCTCACTAAAAACATCTGTGTAATTCTTGGTGGGTTTTGATCCTACGGCTAAGGCTTGACCTGTCTTTGGATCAAACTTCCCAGAGACAGCATAAAAACCAATAGGATCGTTCTCTGCAACCTGATAACCTTTTCCTTTTTTAGTTAGGACATGAACCAGAATAGGTTCCGGTAAATTCTTCACACGAGTGAATATTTCTAATAATAGCTCAATATCATGACCGTCTATTGGACCAAAATAGCGAAATCCAAATTCCTCGAACAACATACCAGGTTTGGTTGCAACCTCTAGGCGCTTAACAACTTGACGTGCATCGGTGGGTACGTGAGACAAGAATTCCTTGAATTTGGTGCGGAGGACATTATAAGTTGGACTAGCTGTAAGACGACTGAAATATTTGGCAAAAGCCCCAACAGTTGCCGAAATTGACATCTGGTTGTCATTCAACACTGCGATTAAGTCTTTTCCATAATCACCTGCGGTGTTCATAGCTTCAAAAGCCATACCACCTGTTAACCCCCCGTCACCAATAACCGAAACTACCTTGAAATCTTCTTTCTGTAAATCTCTAGCTGAAGCGATACCTAGGGCAGCGGCTAATGAAGTACTAGAATGTCCGGCTCCAAAAACATCATATTCACTTTCATCCCTATGTAAAAAGCCACTAATTCCGCCTTGCTGGCGAATAGATGGAAATTGGTCGCGACGCCCAGTTAGTAGTTTATGTGGATAAGCTTGGTGCCCAATGTCCCAAATAATTTTATCGGCTGGGGTGTCAAAAACATTATGCAAAGCTATGGCTAACTCGACTGTAGCGAAGTTAGGTGCAAAATGTCCTGGAGTTTGGGATAACACAGAAATCAGATATTGACGTATGTCATCAGCCAATAGTTGTAACTCTGGTATATCCAGATTTTTTAGATCACTGGAGCTATCAATTTGTTGTAAATATTTCATTTAATGGGTGAAACTCCAACCTGCATAACTAGTATTACCACCAGTTCAAAGCAAAGATAATTGAAACCTGTTGATCGACGTTGACTTTCCGGTTTGCTCATCAATTTGTATTATTACTCCACACATCTTGATATTACTACTTGCAACTTGGAACCTTGCTGGTAACATAGTAGTGAAATTTTTTAGAACAAGATCACTTTGAATACCAAGAACTGAATCATGAGGGCCTGTCATGCCAACGTCGGTAATATAGGCTGTACCTTCAGGTAATATCCGTTCATCAGCTGTTTGGACGTGTGTGTGTGTACCGACAACTGCACTGACCCGACCATCCGCATGCCAACCCATCGCGATTTTTTCTGAAGTCGCTTCTGCATGGAAATCTACTAAAATAAAATCAGTTTCTGCTTCCAAATTTGGCAAAATTAGGTCTAGTGCTTGAAAAGGGTTATTAAAAGCCGCCATGAACAGCTGACCAGCTAAGTTAATCACAGCTAAACGACCACCGTTTTTCATTGTAACTACGGAAAATCCACGACCAGGCACTTTACCCGGATAATTCGCTGGACGAGTTATACGGCCATCGTCATCAATAAACCGGAATATATCCTGCTGAGCCCACACATGATTGCCCGTGGTAACGACGTCGGCACCAACTTGTATTAGCTCTTGGAAAATCCGATGGGTAATACCTCGAAATCCAGCCGAGTTTTCACCGTTGATTACTATTGCATCTAGTTGGCCAAATTGGTTTAGCAATTCGGGAACTAACTCTCGGACAGCTCTTCGACCTGGTTTACCAACTACATCCCCAATAAATGCAAGTTTCAAATCATTACCCAATTATTGAAGAGTGTAACCACCATCTGCTGTTAATACTTGACCGGTTACAAAAGAAGCTGAGTCAGAGCATAACCAAACGACGGCTTCAGCGATTTCTGATGGTGTTCCCATACGCTGGAACGGATGTCCGCGTGTAAACTGCCTTTCACCCTCATCGCTATCACCAGTTAGAGGAGAGATCATAGGAGTCCGGATAGCTCCAGGACAGATAGTATTAACACGTATATTATGCTGGGCAAATTCCAGCGCAGCGGTCTTGGTTAAACCGATCACAGCATGTTTACTAGCGCCATACGCAGGTATACCAGGTGCCCCTTGAAACCCTAGAATGGAAGAAGTATTCACGATGGCACCTCCCCCTGATTTAATCATGGCTGGAATCTGGTATTTCATACCTAGCCAAACACCTTTCAAGTTAACGCTGATAACTCGATCCCAATTTTCTTCACTGCAATCAATGATCGACCTCTTTTCCCCACTAATACCTGCATTGTTATGTGCATAGTCTAAACGGCCAAAAGTTTCCATGGTTGATTTAACTAAAGCTTTCATCTCTTCAGCCTCCGAAACATCAACACAAAAAAAATAGCCATTGCCATTCTGTTCACGAATCAGATCAACTGTATGTTGTCCATCAACGGAATTCTGGTCAGCCACTACTACTAAGCATCTAGCACTGTTGCTCCGCTCCATCTGCGCAAACCGCAAAGCTGTAGCCCGTCCAATACCTGAGGCTCCTCCTGTTACAATAGCTACTTTTTGGTTCTGATTTGTTTGGCTCACCGACAATACTTCTTCGGGTTGTCATTAGTATCAAAAAACTAAGACCTATAAAACGTTAATAACATTGTTAGTGTCATTACTGGAGAATTCCTTAACCTGCCCAACGACTGTGGCCTCAGGACAATCTGCGTGCTTGAGCTTGTCAAGTGCGACACTAACTTCATCTTCTGGGAGTGAGAACAGTAATCCACCTGATGTTTCTGCTTCTAATAAAATTTGTTTCAGAGTCTTATCTACATTGGTCGAAAAGGAGACTTTCTCTTGTAGGAATTCTTGATTAGCCGAACCCGCTCTAGTTGAAATCCCTTGGCGTACCAATTCAGGCACGAGGTCAAAATATGGAACCTCTTGAGAAAAAATATCGATTACCACGCCACTGCCAGTCGCCATCTCTTCTGCATGGCCGAGCAGTCCATAACCGGTAATATCAGTGCAAGAAGTAACTCGGTGTTGCAACATGATTTCAGAGGCACTCTTATTGAGTCTTGTCATTGACTCAATGGCGATTGGTAGAATATGCTCGTCAACAGAATCGAACTTGAGTCCAGTAGTCAAAATACCAATACCGATCTTTTTAGTCAAAATCAGTAGATCTCCTGGTTGAGCGGTACAATTTTGAATCACGTGTTCGGGATGAACGGTTCCAGTTAGGGCTAAGCCATACAAGAGTTCAGGTCCTGTGACAGTGTGACCACCTACTACAACGGCATTTGCTTGCTTAACTTTATCGGCACCCCCATTCAGTATTTCGGCTAAAACTGACAATTCCAGCTGGTCTTTATTCCAACAAACAATATTAAGCGCAGTTTTTGGTATACCACCCATACTATAAACATCACTGAGAGCATTAGTGGCAGCAATAGCACCAAAAGAATAAGGGTCATCAACAATCGGCGTAAAGTAGTCAGTAGTATTAATAATGGCTAAGTCTTTACTAAGACGATAAACTCCCGCATCATCATTGGTCTCTCTACCAACGAGAAGATTGTCGTCCACTACCGGTTTTACTTGAGATAAGACAGTTTGCAGATCGCCCGGATCTAACTTTGATGCTCAGCCTGCACAACTGACAGTTTTTGTTAATCGGATTTTTTTGTAAGTCATAATCAGTTGAAGATCAATTTTCAATGTTACCATATCAATTAGCCTCAATCAACCTGACTCCGGTTATACGTAATTCCATTTCGCATTCAAATGATCAAGTAAGCCATTTCTGTTGACAGTTATACAAAAGGCCTGTATAATTAGCGTTTTCTCGCCGAGCGGACGGTAAATTTAAACTAATGGAGCCCCCAGTTTCATGTCCACTTTCTCCGGAAAAAGCCTAGTTTCATTAAAGGGTTGGTCTACTAACGAGGTATTAGAAATGATCGATCTGGCTATCGAGATCAAGGCTGCACCACGTCGATTTACCCAGTCTTTAGATGGAAAAACAGTTGCCTTATTGTTTCAAAAGACATCTACTCGTACTCGTTGTGCAGGTGAGATAGCCATTGCTCAAATGGGGGGACACAGTGTATACCTTGACTGGCGAACAACCAACTTTGCTCTAGCTGATCTGCGAGATGAGATTCGTAGCTTATCCTCTTACACTGATCTAATTCTAGCACGTTTGCTATCTTACGAAGATATCGTTGTAGCTGAAAAAAATGCAACTGCACCGATTATTAACGGCTGTTGCAACAGGTATCATCCAACCCAAGCACTTGGGGACCTGATGACTATTAAAGAAAAATTAGGAAAACTGGAAGGTGTTAAACTTACCTATGTTGGAATGCCAAACAACGTGTCTAATTCCCTGATTCGTGCGGGAATGTTGGTTGGTATGCATGTAGCGGTTGTAGCGCCCGAAAGCAACCCGTTGATAGAAGATGTGGAGCTATATCAGCAAGCTCAGTCGGCTGGTACCTACTCTACTACGGGTGATATAAAGCAGGCAGTGGAAGGTTGTGATATTGTTTATACTGACACTTGGGTCGACATGGAGTTCTTTAAAGATCCTAATTTCGTTGAAGAGAAAAAAAGACGCATCGAGGCTTTTCAACCATATCAACTCAACCATCAGCTACTTGGAGATCGACAGGTACTAGTTATGCATTGCCTAGCTGCTCATAGGGGCTATGAGATTACTGGACAGTTACTTGATGATCCCCGATCAATCGTATTTTGCCAATCAGAAAATCGGCTACACAGCATGAAGTCAATCTTCCATCGGTTACTAAGCTAATTTTCATATGGATTGTTAACTGGTGGTTAGCTGGAGAAAAATTTCTTCTAGTGTAGATTCTACTACTGCAACTTCTAGTAATTGGCAGCCTTGATGAACTAGTGCTTTGGCCACTTGTGGCCTCAAATCGCCGTTTTTATCTGCATTAATTCTTGGAGCCACTTGGAAAGTATAGGTACTGCGTTCTTGATTGGAAAGTGTGTAAGATAGACTTAACTCATCCAAAGTATTTTGTATAATTTCTAGCTTCCCTTGTACAACTAAGCGAATATGCCGCTCGTTTGTAGCGAAGTCCTCACCATCACGCAAACGTAGTAACGGCTTTCGGTCCACAAGCTCGATTTCTCCTGCAATCTTTCCCTCATGAATGACCAGCATTCGTTGACAAGTCATACTAGCTTCCGCCAGAATGTGTGTACTGAGGATAACTGTTCGGTTTTGGCCAAGTTGACGAATCAGTTCCCTGATTTCAATAATCTGGCGAGGGTCAAGCCCAGAGGTTGGTTCATCTAAAATAATCACCTCAGGATCATGAATCAGAGATTGGGCTAAACCAACTCGTTGGCGGTAGCCTTTGGATAACTGTCCGGTGATTTGTCTCCTTCGATCTTTGAGTCCACACGCTTCTAGGACAAAATCCAGACGTTCTGGTCTTTGATGATAGGGAATATCCTTTATTTGGGCGACATAATTAAGATAACCACTTACGGTCATTTCTGGATATAAGGGGACAATTTCTGGTAAGTAACCTACCCTTTTTTTTACTTCCAAAGAAGAGTGAAAGACATCGTATCCGGCAACCTCTACTGTACCAGAATCAGCAGGCATATAGGAGCTTAGGACTCGCATTGTAGTCGTTTTACCTGCACCGTTTGGTCCTAGAAAACCAACGACTTCCCCTTTATCAATTTCAAAACTAATCCCTTTTAGGGCTTTAAAAGTACCATAGGTTTTGGTCAAATCTTTAACGCTAATCATATACCGTATTATAACATGTTGATAAGTCAAGATAATCGATACAAAACAAAATTGACAACAAAATTGTAATATACTGTGAAATCAATTTCGTTGAATTCAGGTCCCGGATCACTGACTTCCGTGGTTGTTAACCAATTTAAAGATCTAGACCTATACGACGTTTTAAGAAAGGAACTATTGAAAAGTTTTACAATTTCTTATTCTGGAACACCAATCTAATATCCAACAAGTTTTTTTAGCGTTTCGGTAGATTTTAAGCCAGAACCCGTTAGAATAGATATGACCAAATCATTGGGTTGCACGATTCCGCGATTAGAAAAATGTTCCAATCCACTGACGACGACTGCCGACGTAGGTTCAACAAAAATTCCCTTTTTGGCTAAAGTATCCAAACCTGCTCTGATTTCGTCCTCAGTAACAGTAGTGAAAGCACCTTCAGTTTTCGAGACAACATCTTTAATCATACGACTTCTAATAGGCTGTTCAGCAATGATTCCTTCAGCCAAAGTTTCAGCCTCAACCGGCATAGGCGTAATTTCACTCTGATTGTTAGCTAACGATCGAAAAATGGGGCAACAAGATTCCGACTGGACACCTAATAAACGAGGTAACTTTTTGATTAAACCTTGTAGGTATAATTTCTGAAAACCTAAATAAAGGCTAAGGTAAATTCCTCCAAATCCAACGGGACAAACCACAGCATCGGGTGCTGACCAATCCAATTGTTCAACAATTTCAAAAGCCATCGTTTGTACACCCGACAAGAAGAAAGGGTTCCAATTATGCGAAGCGTAAAAAATACTATCAGTGGCCGATAACACTGCTTGGGTGGTTTGGGCTCTATTACCAGGAATCAATTCAAGTGTTGCTCCATAAGACAAGATTTGAGCTAATTTTCCGGCCGATGTTTTCTCAGGACAATAAATAATACAATCGATATTGGCTCTTGCACTGTATGCAGCAATAGCTGCACCTGCATTGCCAGAAGAATCCTCAATAACTCGGTCGATTCCAAGTTCGTAAGCTTTTGAGAGTAGAACTGAAGCACCTCGGTCTTTGTAGGACCCTGTTGGAAAAACATAATCTAGTTTGAACCAATGATGACAGGAATCTAGTTGATCTCTGACAAGAGGTGTCATACCTTCACCTAGTGAAATGATACAAGTTGGATCGGCGATAGGTAACGCCTCCCAGTAACGCCATAAGGTTGGTGTACGCTGGGCTATTTGTTCCGGTATTAGTGGCGTTTGATTTGTGGTAAGCAAGAGTGGTTGGCCGCAGTTACAACAGTATCGAGTTGTTGTAATAGGAAAAATTTGGTCACAATCTGCGCAAAAGTAGCTGGTAATATCAGTATTCATGTTAGAATAAATTTAGTTTTCTGTCCGATCCGTCAATGTATTCACCAGATAATTTGTGGAGAATTCTGTGCTTAGTATAACCTTGTTTGCCTTATTGTCAATGACAACACAGCTTTGGGGGCAAGGCTCTTCAAGTGATTACAAGAGAGCTAACAACCTAAAAGAACAGTTCAGAAATCAAATTTTTCAGCTAGAAATCACACCCAACTGGTCAATCGACAATCAACATTTTTGGTATTTGAAACAACTGGCAAGTGATCGATATCAGTTCGTAAAGGTATCTATCCAAACACGAAGCAAAGGATTAGCCTTCAATCATAATAAACTTGCAACCAAACTAACGAATGCTACTGGCCAATCTGTTGACCCCGATCGTTTATCCATTACCAATTTAGTTTTTACTGATCAGCCAGATATTTGGCGTTTTAATTTCCAAGGTAAGCCTTGGGAATTTGACACCAAAACTGACAATTTACGAATAGCCAGTATAGTGGACATCTCTCAAATGAAACTAGGATCAACAATCCGGCCAAGTTATCAAACAGGAGTTGAAATTTCCGTTACTTTTCGTAATGAAACTAATCGACCAATCCAGCTGTTTTGGTTAAATGGACAAGGCGATCAAAAACTTTATTCGACCTTAGAAATTGGAGAAATTCATCAGCAACATACTTATACTGGGCACATTTGGCTAATAATGGATGAAATAGGTCAAAAGTTTGGGGTCTACGAAGCTAGCTTGCAAGAACCCTTAGTGGCAATTCAGGAAGAAAGACTACATGAGAAAAGACAGAGCGAAAAGATCACAAAAAGAGATATTCCATCTGATGGGGTTTTTTCACCAGATGGTACGAAATTAGCCTTTATTAAGGAACATAATCTCTGGTTGTGGAAAGACCACGGACAAATACAACAACTGAGTCAGGACGGTAATAAAGTAGAGCCATATGATCAAACTCAAATCCACTGGTCACCAAACAGTCAAAAATTGATCTCTTTCAAGGTACAACAAGCGCAAGAACACTTAGTACATTTAATTGAATCATCTCCCAGCGACCAAATTCAGCCCAAGCTTCATTCCTTTCAATACCTTAAACCTGGAGACAAAATCGCCAAACCTCACCCGTGTGTTTTTAATATAGAAACAGGGAAACAGTTACAAATTGAATCAAGACTGTTTCCTAACCCCTGGTCATTGAGTCATGTCCGTTGGCATCAAGATAGTACGACTTGTTACTTTTTGTATAATCAGCGGGGCCATCAAGTTTTACGGTTAATTGCAGTAGATTCAGATACTGGCCAGACAGATACTGTTTTCAATGAACACAGTCCAAGCTTTATTGATTATTCTCAAAAAATGTATCTGAATTGGTTAAATGATAATGAATTGATTTGGATGAGCGAACGTAGTGGATGGAATCACTTATATCTCTACGATGTTACTAATCGCCGGCTCAAACACCAAATTACCAAAGGTAAGTGGGCAGTGAGACAAGTAGAACATGTAGATAAAAATACACGCCAAATCTGGTTCCAAGCTAGTGGAGACGCATTCACTCAAGACAAAGATCTACCCACGACTTCAGACCCTTACTATGTCCATTATGGCCGTATCGATTTAAGTGGAGAAAATCTAGTCTGGTTAACTAAGGATGATGGTACGCACCAAGTACAATGGTCCCTAGACCGACGCTTCTTTGTGGATAGCTGGTCACGCGTTGACCAACCCTTTATTCATCAATTGAGATGTTCAGAAAATGGTAATTTGGTTTTAGATTTGGAAAAATCTGATTGGACAAGATTGAGAAATTTGGGATGGTCTGTTCCTCAGCGTTTTTCCAGCTTAGGCAGAGATGGAAAAACTAACATTTATGGTCTCTTGTGGCGACCAACTAACTTCGATAAACAGAAAAGGTATCCCGTTGTTGAACATATTTACGCTGGGCCACACGATGCTTTTGTCGCGAAAAAGTTTCAAGTTCATTACCACCAACAGGAAATGGCAGAACTTGGATTTATCGTGGTACAAATTGATGGTATGGGAACCAATTGGCGATCTAAACATTTTCACAATTACTGTTGGCAAAATTTGAAAGATTCTGGTTTTCCAGACCGAATTGCCTGGATTAAATCGGCTGCATCAGAATACCCAGAAATTGATCTAACACGCGTTGGGATTTACGGAGGGTCTGCCGGTGGGCAGAACACGCTTAGTGGCATGTTGCATTACGGTGATTTTTATCATGTCGGTGTGGCTGATTGTGGCTGTCACGATAACCGAATGGACAAAATTTGGTGGAACGAAGCTTGGATGGGTTGGCCAATTGGTTCCCAATATGCTGATAATAGTAATGTTACTCACGCTAAAAAATTAACTGGAAAACTATTACTAATCGTGGGGGAATTAGACCGAAACGTTGATCCTGCGAGTACAATGCAAGTGGTCAATGCTCTTATCCAAGCCGATAAGGATTTTGATTTATTGATTATTCCAGGTGTAGGGCATGGAGCTGCAGGAAGTGCTTATGGTACCCGACGTCAGCGAGATTTTTTCGTACGCCATCTTTTAGACCGTGAGCCAAGAGTGGACAGCACAGAAAAAATTAGCAAAAATGATGAAACAAATTAGATATACAATCCTCCTATTATTCTTAACAGTTCAACCGGGCCCATCGAAATTTGAGGATTGTTCGTGAAAATCATAATACTTGGGTTTATATTTCCAGATACACGTTTGCTTGGCGAATCTGATGAAAATCTTAGCTAAAGGCACCTATCAACACTCAATTAATTTTAACTTAGTTTATATTAAAGATAAGGAGTACGATAGTGCTGGATATGCCCAAATTACCATTAGTCGCCACCTGATTGATTTTACTTCCCGATCTCTTGTGACGTTTCTATTAAGTTTAATAACCCTAGCTCGTCTTTTTTACCTCTCACGAATCGGTTAGAACGCTTTGATCCATTCTTAATCACCGTTGGCGTTGACAGGCTAGATAAAGTTCTATCGTAAGTAATTCCGCCATGGTCTTCAGCTTTGGTTGAGATATCTTTCCAAAAATACTAATTCATAACCCACCAAACATAATTTTTTAACGTCAACTCATTAGACTCGATAACGTCAAAAGAAAATGCTGTACCAAGCTTGTAACAAACGAATATCAATATTTCTTTTAGTACTATTTCTTAATTGACAACCAAAACAAATGAAAATCAAAATTAAACACCAAAATCTTCTAGAAGCAGTAAAATCAGTACAGACCTTGGCTGTTAGACGAAAAGCTTTGAATAGTTTAACACATATAACTATCGAAACGACTAGTGGACAAACGGCTCAACTGTCAGCTAGAAGTAGAGACCTACTATTTTCATCTGATCAAATTTCTACACAGGTGATTCAGCCTGGGAAAGTAACCTGTTCGCTAGAACAACTTGGTATGTTCCTAAGGGAAAGTTTAGGGGAAGAGATTACTATCACTCGAGCCCAAGCTGGCATCATAACTGTAAACTGTGGAAAGCAAACGATAGAAATTGAAACGATAATTGATTCTGATTCCATTGGTGTATCCTTATTACACAGAGTATTTCGAGCATCACCGTCAGTAATAATCTCACTTTTAATCCATTTGCTATTGGCAATTTATATCGCCTTTAATTTGCGAAATCATATCATTGAAGAAGATAAAATTTCCGTGGATTTTGTCTCTATTCCTGAGACAGCTACACGTCGAATGATCAAAAAACCGGTAGTCGATCGCATTCAGCGACGGATAACACCAGATCCTTCTCTACGGATGACCAATCAACCTAAAATCCTAGTAACGTCACCAACTAGTGTAGCTGAAACTGTTCAACGACGCCCTGTCGATATACAACAGAATGTTGATCTGAACCCAAAACTAGTGGACCAAAAACCTACGGATATAACAACCCAAACTCGGATTCCGATGACAATAAGTCCAAGCCGGGTTCAATCTCCAACTGATACGACTAGTAATACTCCATTGGATGGGGCCGGTTTGCTATCTAACAGATTGAGGGCGCAAAGCCAAGGTCGTGCTGAATCCCTAGGCATTGCTTCAATGTTGAATTCAACTGGAGCTAAAGACTCAGGTCAAGTTTCTAACTTTAGCATGAGAGAATTAGTGATTATTCCGAAAGATAAGCTGGGTGCTAAGATTGTTGGTAGTGGTAACGAATTTTCTGCTCATATCAAATTAGTTCGACTCAAACATTCGTTATCAGATTGGTGGCAGGATCCAACTGCAGTTCCCAGTTTTATTAAATGGCTACAAGATAACACGAAAATCACAGCTGATGTCGATTTCGAAGGTGGTTCTTTGAGTATGACAGACGAACGGATTTTAGATGCTCCATTCATTTTCATGACTGGACACGACAGAGATATCGTTCTGAATCGGAGTCTGGCAAAAGATGGTCCCTTAGCCGAAGGGTTTTCACGCAAAGAAAGAATTGCTATGCGAAAATACCTTATCAACCGTGGTGGACTTTTATTCTTCGACGACTGTGGCTTCAATGGAAATTTTGCATCCCGTTTTCGAAGAGAATTGCAGTCGGTACTTCCTGAATTTCAATTAGCCAATATCCCACACGACCATAAGCTATACAAAGTTTACTACCAGCTGGCTGAGCCACCCACGGGTGGGGATGTTTTTTGGAACAGTGGTTACAAGCCGAAGCCAACACAGTTCAAATTTCAAAAAGGTATTTTTATTGGGAACCGACTAGCTGTCGTTTTTAACCGGAAGGATTATCTCTGTTGTATGGAGACGTCAGAAGTCGATAGTCGTGCTCGTTTGCAAGACCGTCGCTCACCAGATGTTCATCGATTTATGACGAACTTGTTAGTCTACGCAATGAAATATGGTGGTAATACTGACCGTAGTGAGTATAAACGATGAAACTAATTGAGGGAAGTCAGAGTTTCGTTGTTAATCTAATTCTTTACCAAAAATCTAATCTATTTTTATTCCCCTTATTTAGTGATTAACTAACCGTCTAAAAAGTAATTATTAATCAACTGCACTGCGCTATCTATTTAGTGGTATGGGAATTTATAGTCATTAACTTTTCACTAAAAAGAAAAGAAACAGATGTGAATGATACTAGTTATTTCGCTGAATATTTTTTTATCTCTTTCAGTTACCAAATTTAATTTTAATTCCTCTGCTCGATTCAACTTTCCTTCTTTAATTTCTGAGGATAGAATCTGTAACTTTCGGAATTGAATAGCTTTATCTATTTTTTGCTCAGAAGCGATACGAAAACAGTTGATCCAACCTTCAATTTCTTGCTGAATACTGCTTTTTCCTCCTATTTCATCAATACGATTTTTTTGTAATTCGCAGTAGATTTACTGAATTTATCCTGTTTTTGATTCGTGGCTAAAAGATTTTCTTCATTTGCATAATCGTTTACGATATCTTGGATCTTAGACCGCCGAGACTCTACAAAATGACGCAGCCGATTGAGAACCGTAGCAAAATCTGCCGGATCATCTTCCCAATTCCTGGCCGTCGCACACCAAGGATCAGCCGAAACCACCGGGGCACACTGTTTCTCGAAACGGTTTATCCTTATCAGAATCGTTTCTTCATCCCAGACATTGTTAAGAAGGGTATGTAAAGTCCAAAAGTACATTTATCACTCTTATGAGAGGTGTAGAGCCGATTGGGTAAATCGGTTTTGTTATATATTATGGATGGAAATTTGGTAGCTTTTCTGGCTCTTCATATTTACTCTCAGAATTCAAAATTGAAGATGAAATATTGTTTCCAATCTGATTCTTTTTATTTTGGTATCAAACTCAATGACTGCATATTCAGATAATATAAACTTCCCATAATCGTCAATATTCTACGATTACAATTGGCTCCAGCTATCATCAACTACAATAGACTACACCTGAACATTAGTATTTTTAAGCTTAAACACTTCCGATACTACTATCTTCGTCGTTGAACCTAGTAATAACTACTCAGTCCCGTTTCTATCAAAACATTCGAGACTGATAAACGAGATGAACTTCAACTAAAGACTAAAATTCGTTTCTTTATCATTAATAATCAATGTATAATCTTGGCCTATGGCAAAATTACCTTTCAGCTGAATGCTTTTTGATATTTCTGTAATCACTTCAGCACAAAACTCATTTCTAGGACGTCTTGTGGTTAGTTCAACAACTACCAAATTACCTTCTCGCTGCTGCCTAACCCGATGAAACGATGTACGGCTATCGGGCAAGTACCCCTCTACTCTAATATTAATCAAAGGTGGGAAATTCTCTTTAATTTGTAATGACATCTCATTTATCGGTAATCTTTTTATTAGCGAAGCCCCATCTTCGTTAGATTTCAACTCCATGAAATTCTTAATCTCGAAGCCTTTTTCTTCGTCTGCTATCATTTTTACGTAATCCACCGACCCCCTAATTGGGTACCCAAGGTGGGGATCGTAGTCTATGGAAATCTGATGAGCATTTTGGCTGTAGGCATCTTGGACGAAACTGAACAAATCATCAATTGTTTTATAGCGACTCAGTTTATCTTCCTGAACCTGAATTTGTGTTTCACTATACATGACATGGCTGATTACACTATCTTCCACCGTGATAGTAACAGGCGAAATATAATCAGGCGGACAAAAGCAAATCCACCTAAAATCAAATTGGTAGTGACTCAACTTATTGGTTTGCCATCTCAATATACTAGTGTTAAATTCGGATAATGGTTGAGTTTCAATCTGTTCCTTGATAATTGTATTAACTTCTTCTCCATTAATAGCACAACCAATTATCAGGGAAGTAAAAAAAGAATAAATATATAATTCAGGGCTTGGGTCTCCTAAAAAATTAGAATTTTGATTTGATAATTATGATTATCATACCAATTAAATTTAACCTGTTGTTTTTCAAACTTTTTAACATCTGGAACTGTGATAAAAATCGAATTATATGGTGTCGTCATTAGTAAGAAACGCAAGCTTTCCACCAATTTATTATATTATCAAGATCAATCTCAGTTCATTCCGGCGCGAAGTATTTCTCCAACAGACGTGCGACCATCTGCAATCATAATCACTGATTCACCAACAACCACACGAAGGTTTTCAGTACCGAAATCAGTTGTGTCGAATCTTAGCTGCGATCTTTTCATAGCGTCGCCTATACCTACAAAGATACAGCAGTCATTTTCTTTTCGAGTCTCGCTGAAAATTGGCAGTAAAAAACCGGTCGCTTGTTCAAAGAAAAACTGGAATTTCCCTACTGCGTATTCCTCACTAGAAATCGCATCCCCCAGTAATATAATCGACCCTCGAAGCGATAGGGATACCCGGAGTATTTTCAGATGATAAAGCTCGCGCTTCAAACACAACGATGATGGACATAGATAGTTGTATGAGGAGGTGTTCCACAATACGCTCCAAGATTTTCGTGGTCAATACTCAAAGGAGCCGGCCATACTGACTTTACCAGTAAGTTAAAATTCACTATTATCCCCAGATTGCACATAATGCCCCATTCTACGACTGAACATCAAAACAAGAGACTTCCTTGGTCAGATAAGATTCAGCCTCGAGGTAGTAGAATATCGCGGGCGTCGATAGATATGATCAGATCCCTGTGAGATGGATTTTTTTGTTCTAAGATCCGTAATTGCGAAGTATATCCATCAGTCCATATATACAGCAAACTAAACTTTGTTTACCCTTACTTGTAACCGGCTAATTATCAAGTGGGTATGTATACCATAGTATTGCTTCAGGGAACTAATGGATCTGCTAGAGGGGCTAATTGAGCCAATTAAATAAACTAGAGATATAATTTAATTTTGTCAGAATAAGCATTGAAAGTGCCTAGTTGTGGGCTAGGCACTCTTTTATAAAATGTGAAAGCTGGGTAGGTGATGAGTGCTACAGCTACCCAGCCCGGCATGCATGATATAAGAATAGGTTATGCCGGTTGCATAGACAAGGAGTAAAATATGCAACGCTGATTTTATACCTTTTCAATCTGGATCTAGTTGCAAAAAAAGAATGTCGCTTGATTAGTTTATGGTTAAGAAATGGTCAAAGGGGGTGATGAGCGCCTAGCTACTGGTGAGCTAGGCGCTTCATATTATGAGATACACTTCAAGGAGAAATTGAAGATACCAAGAATGTACGTTTTGAGACTTATCTTTTCAAATATTTTTCAAAACCGTCGTATGAAATGAGTCTTATCAGGTGCTATCAAAGATTTATTTCGGTGAGAAATTATAATATGGGTGGTAGAAATGAGAATAAGGTCGTATTTCCTGTGTTGGCATGATTGTGGTAGCACTTAGATAGTGTGTTCATAGGCTTCGCAACCAATTATCAACTGAGCTACTTCCGTTCAATAGTGTACGGAAAATGAGTTGTGAACTTGGTTTTTCTAAAAACGGGTTAGATACACGATTTATCTTTGGTTCGGGTTTGAGTAAGTAAGTTGTTCTTCATTTGATACAAATCTAAACCCAAGACCACTGGTAAAGCTTAACTCACCTTTCCTATCCGTTGGAGAATTTTCGATAAGGCGAGTTGCTACATGTAGCGTGGTTGCAGTATCATACTGAGACTTACTGCGGAATACTTTTCTTGAACCGTTATCTGGCCCTTTTGGATTCTTGACTGGTAAAATATTATAATAATTTTCTCGATTATAGTCCGTATATCATTTCCGTACGTTACCAGCCATATCCTGTAATCCAAAAACATTCGGTTAAAAACTTCCTACTGGGGTAGCAGTACCATATCCATCATCCAATTCTACATCAGTTCAATCAAATTCTTAGTGAAGTACCCTCAAAATTGAGTTTGCATTCTTATCATCAAAGTTATACTCTTGCACCGTCGGTATATTTCATTTCTCCATGGATAACGGCCTATCAATCCACCTCGAGCAGGGTACCTCCATTCAACTTCGGTTGGCAATCGCTTCCCGGCCCATTCAGCATAAGTCGTAGCGTCATTCCAGTTTACATACGCCGTTGGGTAACTGTCTCCCGGTAATATCTCAAACACTAAATTCCAGTAATCAATTGGATAGTCATATCCACTTTACTCGACAAACTGATAAAACTAACCGACAGTTACTCGATCCTTTCCACCATCATTAAAGTAATCAACCATGTCAAACGAGCCACTTGGAATCAAAATCATTTCAGATTGATCTTTTTCCCAATTTTTTACCCTGGCTTACTTTTAGTTCATTTTCATGGAGGATAGCTGGCAAGTTCCCGCATTGAGTATCAATTGAAAATACTAATAAAGATACAAATACCTGACTCATTCTTGTAATCATAATCTCGACTTCAATGAATTTGATTAAAAATGCTAAGCAAATTACCTTTTCCATTTGCTTAGCATTTTAAATATTGAAGGCCAACCTATTTCTTCCAATTCTTAATGATATTTTTGGCTAATTGACCAGACCTTGTCAGCTCATCGTTCGTCCAATGACCACTTGTACTTGCTCCGGGCACTAAAATCGACCATTCCTCTTTCTTATCGTTTACGGCCCAATTGCAGTGGCTAATCATATTCTTCGCACACCATGACATCCATAGATCTGTTTCTGTATCCACTGTCTGATACCCAATTGAACCCCATTCAGTTACAAACAAAGCAATCCCTCTTTTCAAAGCTATTGATGCACGATCTCGAAGCCATTTTTGATGGTGAACGGTATAAAAATGAAGTGAATAAGCAATATTTTCAAAGCTAGTAATTGGATCTTCGGCTACTAGATCCACCCGCTGCGACCATTCTGGGCTACCGACAATGATCAAATTATCAGGATCAATCGAGCGGATGGCCGAAACAACCTTCAAGGCATAAGGCTTAACAGTTTCTGGCCAGGAGACATCCAACGGCTCGTTGTATATTTCGTAGATCACATTTTTGCTATGACCATAAGTTATCGCCATTTCTTGGAAAAACTCGATTGCTTCATCGGTGTAATCTTCGGCATGATGCGAGTGCCAATCAATTATCACGTAAATGCCTAAATCAATTGCCGATTCAATAATAGTTTTAACACGTTGTTGATTGGTACCCCGATTACTTAAGTATCCACCAGGCTCTTCTACACCCATGGCCGCTCGAATGATTGAGGTGTTCCAATCTGTTTTGAGCCAAGAAACAACTTGAGACGAGTAATAACGTTCTCCACCCCAGCCATCATTGGACCAAAATAAGCTGTTTCCAGCTAATGAAATAGGATTGCCATGCTGGTTGACAATGCGATTACCTTTGACCTTCAAGAGTCCATTAACTTCGACAAGAGTTTCATTTTCTGCAGAACAGAAATTTGGTTGTACCATTATTATCAATGACAAAAAGAAAAACTTGGATAAGAACTTAGAAAAATATCTTTGCATCTAGTTTCAATAACCTCACTAATACATTAGTCCTATAGTATTCGAACTAAAAAGATGAATAATTCCCAATTTCAAGTTTGAGTAAATATAAAGTTGGGAGTTATTCATCTTTTTGAGATAAGAACTTCTGGGCCTGATTTAAAATTTCCTTCTGAATTTTCGGGGCCAAATTTTGAAATTTTTCACTCTCAATAGCCTGACGGATTTGTTGCGCGGAAGAAGTACGAAAATAGTTGGTCCAGCCTTCAACTTCTAGTTGAATAGTGCCCAGATCCTTGGCACTTTTTTCTTTTTTCTTATTTTCTTTTCCCGATCTATCATTCTTCTTTTTTTCTAGCTTTTTATGGATTCTTTTAGCTTGTTTGCCCTTAGTTCTTCGCAAGTTTTCATCTTCGAGGATAACTCGCGAGAAACCGTTGGCAAGATGATACAAGTGTGTTTCTGACCGAAGGATCATTGATTCGTTAACTACAGCTGGTGAAGCGATAAAACCGGCATTCAATTCATTTTCTGCTAATAACTTAAACTCTTTCCCCGCAGAAATAACCGAAACTTTCCCGTCCTTATTGAAGAAATAAATTTTCTGATCCGCATACACAGGAGATGCCCAGTGGTTACCATGAATACGCCCTTTCCAGACTTCATTTCCTGTCTTAGCTTCTAGACAAGACACAACACCTCCTTCATTGGTGAAGAAAATCAGATTATCCTTAATTATAGGCGATGGTATTTCAGGACTTCCTCTTCGATGACTCCAAACTACATGAGTGTTGGTAACATCTCCACTTCCAGAAGGATCAACAGCCACTAATATTTTTGCTACTCCAGTGGTGAAAAACACCAAACCGCTACTATAAATGGGTCGACAAGCTACATTCCAACCCCATCCTTGATGACGTACTCTCCATAACTCTTTCCCGGTTTGAGGATCATAGGCAAAAGTGGCTTCAGCTGCGGGGCTAATCAACAGCTTTTGGCCATTATGTTCAATAATAGTAGGAGTTGCATAGGATTTTCTGTTATCGTTCGGTTTCTCTTTTAAGGTTTCTTCAACATCTTTGAGACCACCGGTCGTCAGAACTGTAGCTAAGTCGTTTTTCACTTTTCGATTTTCTAACCAACGGGTTTGACCACTTTCCTTGTCCAAAGCTGTGATAAACTGGACATCAACTCCATCATAAACTAAGAATATTAATCCATCATCAATAATCGGTGAGGAGGCTGGCCGAACCCGATGATCACAGTTCAAATCACGACGCTCCCACAATTTCCTTCCCGTCTGAGTATCTAAGCAAGCAGTACCATAAGTACCAAAGTGAACATAGATTCTGCCTTTTTCAATGATTGGGGTGGGTGAGGCATGACTGTTCAAACCCGGATGTTCTGATTGTGGTTCTACTACATCGAAGACTTTTATATCGTGGATCATTTTACCACTATCCAAATCAACGCAGACTGCAAATAACTCAGTCCCATCTTTCCTAGCAGTAGTCAACCAAATTTGTTTTCCCCAGACCACAGGTGAAGACCAACCTTGACCGTGAATCGGTATTTTCCATCGCACATTCTGGCTTTCTGTAAACTCGAGGGGTAAGTTTTGAGCTTTCGATTTACCGTCTCCATTTGGTCCACGAAACTGATTCCAATATTCACTTTCAGCATAATTTGTTAGAGAAGAATAATAAATTGCCAGTATCAATACGAACTTTCTCATTCACGGTCTCCTGTCTCAGGATTACTTGTTAAACTTCTATATAATCGCTCAATTGTTACCATAATTGCGAATCGAATTAAGTAGGTGAGTCTTGACTATTCCAGTTTTTATTTCCATTAGTTCAGCAATTTATTGAAGTGGTAAGTGTTGGTAGTAGCGTAAAAAACTGTTTCAGCTGAACTGATAGCTGATCTAAGGCCTACTTAATCTGATTCTCTATTTCCTCAGCTTCAGCTAGCTTAGTAACGATTGAACCGTTATTCTGGGAATGAAGTCGAGGTTCAGCATTCGGAAACTCGTCGGTGAAAAGATAAACATATTTCTTTTTTACTTTCGGACGTAAGCGATTCTTGAGTGTTGCGAACCACTACCCAAACTACAGTTTGAACGCGCCCACGCGGTTGCATCAAGATCTTGAGAATATTCTGGTCTGAAATTATCATCTAATGTCTAGGATTAAGGGTTTCGACCTCAAATTAAGCTCAAATGTATAACAGGTGCCTATTTAAATCCTAACATTTTTTCAGTATTTTTTATTTGCCTGATTGAAACCCAATTTAGAGCTTTGAGAAGCTTGTCAGAGAATTTTTAGTTAAGTTAAAAAGCCGCCATTCTGACAGTGTCGGCTAGAGCATTGGGCCAATTAAGGTATTTAGCCTAATTCTCCCAAGGTCATTATAATTTAATCGCGGCGATTTTTGGCCCATCGGTCTCCTTCCCAATTACGATTTTGTCTTCGTTGACGTTGCCGCTCCTTTTCATACTTTTCTAATTTTGACATTTGCTCTTGGCTCAATAGGTGCTTGATTGATGACTTATGCTTGCTCATAACCTCCTCCATCTGAGACCGGATACTTTGCCAATCTTCAGTTTTTATAGCTTCGGCTACCATCTTCTTGGACTTTTCCATTGTCTCCTGGTAGATTGGACGGGCCTGAATTAAGGTCTGATCGCTTGCATCAACCATAAAGCTGAGACCGATCCGAAAAGTACCAACTGTATTGCTTACCATGTTTGCAATATTGAACATCATGTGGTTACCACGACCGCGGATCGTTCTTTCCCACTTTGTTTTCCTTTACCCATCTTTCGGGGGGTATCAGCTTTTTTGTCAGCGTATGACAGCTGAAAATAGTCAATAGGCCTGCTGTTGCCGCTACCAAAAAGTCTTTGCGTTCCAGATCTTATCATTTCCAGTTTTGCTTTAGATTGGTCTTATAATCATAGTTTACAAATGTCATACGAGCATCTATTTGATACATTTACTCGGTTACATTAGCTAAAACATTATCAAACTGATTTTAGAGTGGTTGATCGGTTGTATTATTCAAAAACAAGAAACACTGCTAGTGATGAATTCATCTGAACAACGGGTAGGATTATATGTAGGCTATTTGGATTTCGTGGACTAAAATCATCGGCAAAAAGTAACACTGATTTATTTGAGTGTACTTTGGATTACAAAAGGATCAATCAAG
This sequence comes from Candidatus Poribacteria bacterium, assembly GCA_036339735.1. Taxonomy (GTDB): domain Bacteria; phylum Poribacteria; class WGA-4E; order WGA-4E; family UBA9662; genus TMED15. The sequence goes on along the minus strand of JAYZAL010000070.1, from coordinate 10,418 downwards.
GGTAGTTGACCAAATAAAAGGATTTTTTAGTTAGCAAAATTTCACCGATTAGTTAAAGCTAACCACCGGTATCTTCCTGAAGTATTTTCAGCGCTTTGGGAGTTCCTATCTTTTCCAATAATTTGGCTGCATTGGAACGAACGGATGGATTATTATTTTTTAATGATTGTCTGAGAAGCATCAGCACTGGTTCTACGGCTTCAGGTGTACCAATTGCTATCAAAGTATTGGCAACATTGGCTCGTGTGACTGGGTCTTCACTCCATAATGCCTGTTTGAGAACAGGTAGCACTGACTCAATGGCTTCAGGTGTACCAATCCGTACTAAAGAATCAGCCGCATTGGCACGAACTTTTGGAACTGAGTCTTGAAGAGCTTCTGTTAGAGCCGGGATAATGTTCTCTAATGCTCTGGCAGACTCAGTTGGGTTAGTCTGACCAAAAGCCTGTCGATTAGATGTCAAAAATTTCCGTGTAGAATTTTCTAATTTCCACAAGACCATTATTGTTTCAGGATCCTCGGACCCAATTCTTCCTAAGACCTCAGCTGCAGCAGAACGAAGGTCTGATCTATTATCTTCTAATGTTTCTATTAGATCGGGTAAGGCTCCTTTTCCGATCAATACAAAAGTGTCCAACGCTAGAGATTTGACCGATGGGTTTTGTAATGCTTGAATCAGAAAGGGAACAACGTTGTATCCTATTTTGCTTAATGCTATCGTTGCACCAGTGCAAACTTCTGGGTTTTTATCTTCCAGCGCTTTTATCAATTCAGGTATGGCGCCTTCTCCTATTTCTTGCAAATCATGTATTGCGCGGCTGCGAGGTGTAGATCCCATAAATACTGGAGTCTTACGCCCCAAATCTTGGATTAGACTCTTGATTTCTGGTTCTTGCCAACAACTGGCTAAAACCAACAAGTAGATGAGCAACAGGTTTCTTATCAACTTGAAAACACAGTTTTCCATCTCAAATCCCCCAACTAGCTAATACAATATTATACTATTTTGTTAAACTTCCGATCACATAAATGGACCATGTAACCAACAGTTACTCATGCATTGCACGATCAATCTTGAATGGATGCTCATCATTAGATTTAACAAACTAGAAATTGTATTTCTCTAACTTCATAAGTTAATCAATTGATTCAGGAAACTAATACGAACGAACGCACTAGTAATAACTAATTTCATTGAATGAATCAGTCAATTTGGCATCAGACGTGCCATTTAAAAGTCCAGAACTAAACTTAGGAAGTAGAAGATAATCAGCTCAATTCTTTCCACATAATTGGATTGTAATCCATCACTTATTAGGAATACCAAATTTTTCTACGTAATGAAGCTAAATATTCAAAAGATATAGGTAGTAAAACATGATTGTAATACTAATAGTATAAGAAGGATTACCCTAGAATGGTTATTAGGTGAAAGTAAATCGTTTGAGGTCAGATTAACTGAAACTACTACTAAAAATTTTGAATTCGTTATCTTTTAATTAAACGCCTGATGTAGTAGCATAGTTATATACCTTCTCTAGTCGAAGCGTATAATGCTATACTTACTCCCTCAGAGTCGGGAGGCGGGACTTATGAAGATAAACCATAACTTATCAGTTTCTTATCTAAAACCAAAAATTGAACGATTGTTTGAATTATCGGGACAAAAGATCTTAGACATTGAAAAAAATTGGGATCCTTCTGATGGTACACCGGTCTTTACATCGAATGGAACCTATACTACAAGAGGTTGGACCGAGTGGACACAAGGGTTTCAATTTGGTTCGGCGATCATACAATATGATGTGACTGGAGAAGAAAAGTTTCTGGAAATTGGTCAACAACAGACAATTGATAAAATGGCTACTCATGTTTCTCATATCGGTGTTCATGATCATGGATTCAATAATATTTCTACTTATGGTAATTTACGTCGATTAATCTTAGAAAATCGAATAGATGATGAAGGGTGGCAAAGACATTTCTGTGAATTAGCACTCAAAACTTCTGCAGCGGTACAAGCTAGCCGATGGACAAACATCAAAAACGGTCTTGGTTTCATTTATTCTTTCAATGGACCACATTCCTTATTTTCTGATACCATTCGCTCACTACGCATTTTGGCTGTCGGGCATCAGTTGGGGCACGTCCTGATGGGTGAAGGAGATCAAGAGATTTCGCTCATGAGTCGGCTAATCCAACACGCAAAGACTACAGCTCTTTACAACGTATACTATGGTGAAGGTCGAGATACTTACGATTTGCGAGGCCGAGTGGTACATGAGTCAATTTTCAATACAAACGATGGTAATTATCGATGTCCGAGTACCCAGCAGGGATACTCACCATTCAGCACTTGGACTCGTGGTTTAGCCTGGATTATAACGGGTTATGCTGAACAATTAGAATTTTTTGCCACATTGCAGGATACAGATCTACATGAATCAGATATAGACCAATTTGATTCAATTGATACCATTGTAGAATGGATGACTAGGTCTGCGCTAGCTACTGCTGATTTCTATCTCGATAACAGTGCCGCTGACGGTGTGCCATACTGGGATACCGGTGCTCCAGGGTTATCTCAAATGATCGATAATTATCTAGACCAAAGATCTGACCCCTATAATCCTTGGGAACCTGTCGACAGCTCTGCTGCTGCTATTACTGCTCAAGGGCTGGTACGCCTCGGTTGCTATCTCAAATCAAAAGACCAGAGCAATCATCTAGCAACTAAATATTTTCAAGCTGGCCTAACCATTGCTGACACATTATTTTCGGCACCGTACCTATCTGAATCGAACAATCACCAAGGATTAATTCTGCATTCAGTTTATCACCGACCTAATGGTTGGGATCACATCTCAGCAGGACAATCAGTTCCATCTGGCGAGTCTTCAATGTGGGGAGATTACCATGCTCGAGAATTGGGGTTACTGTTATGGCGGTTAATTGAAAATAAGCCATACCCAACCTTTTTTTGATAACTATCCCAACCAGACTTACATATTTGCAGTAATAAGTGAATCTGCAAACGATCGCAATTTCTAATTATTCTTTCACTTACCACGGTCGTCATCAATCGACACTAGAAAACGTTCGATTATCAGCTTATGATGGCGATTTTATTTTACTAACAGGTCCCACAGGTAGTGGGAAATCAACTTTTCTTCGTTCCATGGGTGGACTTAATATAGACAGTGGAACCACTAATGGCCAGATAGAAATTGGAAATAAGACATCAGTAGGGCCTAAGGTCGCTTCGTTATTACAAAACCCTGACGATCAGGTGTTCTGTACTACAGTAGAAGATGAAGTTGCTTTCGGTCTCGAAAACTTTGGTGTCCCAGCGCTCCAAATTAACCAAAGAATTGATCATGCTCTATCTTTGGTTGGTTTCACCTCGGAAACACAGATTCGGTACCGCGATACCAGTACACTTTCTGGTGGAGAGAAACAGAGGGTAGCACTAGCAAGCCTACTTGCTCTACAACCCCAGGTTTTGTTGTTAGACGAACCGACCAGTTATCTCGACCCTTTGGCTAGCCAACAAGTTTTAACTTCCTTAAAGGAACTCAAGTTCAATTTATCCAGCTTAACTATTGTGTTGGTAACACACAAGATAGAGGAAGTAGAACAACTTGCCAACCGATTTTGGCAAGTAACAAATCGGACCGTTGTGGAAAACGAGAGCCTACCACTTACTCATACATTATCATCAACAAAGCCAAAAAAAGATAAAATAATAATTAAAAATAGGCAATCCGCTGTGTCTGTCTTCAATCTGAATTTTGGCTATCGAAATCCGGATAAAGAAGTTTTATCTCAAATCTCCTTTGAAATTGGAAAAGGTGAAAAAGTAGCCTTAATGGGTCGGAATGGATCAGGAAAAACAACCTTACTGCACTGTTTATGTGGAATGTTACCACTGACGGACAAAAAGAGTTATATTTCCTTAAATGGCTATTCTATAAGGAGGCTTAAAGATGCGATTGGCCAAATTGGTATTGTTTTTCAAAATTCTGATTTGATTCTGCAAGCACAAACAGTTCGACAGGAAATTGCTTTTGGCTATGAGCATACTAAGCAAAAATCTGCTCGATCGAACAATACCATTGATCAAATCTTAACTAATTTCGATTTGGGGCATTTATCTGAAGAGAATCCCTTTGCATTATCTCAAGGACAACGTCAGCGTGTGGCGATTGCGGCAAGCTTGTCTAGCCAACCTCAACTCTTAATCTTGGATGAGCCGACCACAGGTCAAGATTTCAACAATCTGCAAAAAACGCTAACTCAAGTTAATCAATTCATTGATAGCCATCGTCCAGATGAAGCCCCATCTTTTTTGTTTTCAACACATAGCATCGGTTTGGCTACACAGTATGCTGACCGTGTACTATGCTTAAAAGAAGGACGCTTAATTTTTGATGGTGTTCCTTCACAAGATATGAAAAAAATATTATTTTAGGTTTCTTATAATAGTATAATAGATAAACTGCCATCAGTTAGAGCTTAACAACTAAATAATAGCATTCAGCATTACTCGGATTTACAATGCGAAATTTCCAAAGGTGAAATATAACTTGAACGAATATCAAAAAATAGTGGATGATTGGATTCAAGATATTGGGTTCGGTTACTTTTCAGAGCTGACCAATATGGCGATTCTAACAGAAGAAGTAGGTGAAGTCGCTCGAATTATCTCTCGTCGATATGGTGACCAAAGCTTTAAAGAGTCTGATCGGGATGTAGATTTAGCGGAGGAGTTAGCCGACGTTCTATTTGTATTGATATGTTTAGCTAACCAAACGGGTATTGATTTAGAAACAGCTTTTCATCAATCAATAGAGAAAAAAAGCAAACGCGACCGAGTTAGGCACCAACAAAACCAATCCGACGAATGAGCCAAGGTTTAGTAAACCTAATTTTTTCCTTTACTCTACTGGCTATTATTTTCGGTTTGGCCTTTCAATTGATTTTTTCTAAAAAGCGTAATGTCCGAGATCTTTTGAGACGTGGGCAAGGTTATCGTTCTCGGCAAAATTACGATATGGCAATCGGCTGCTATCAGCGTGTCATAGAACTCGATGCTCAGAATACAACAGCAATGGAAAACATTGCCATCTTACAAGCTCGATGTGGTCGCTATGAAGAAGCGATTGAAGCTTATGAAATGTTAACCGAATTTGAAACTTCTGATCTGCGTTTTTTTAACGAGCTTGCTCAGTTATACGAACGAATTGGCAATGAAGAAAAAGCAATTGAAAAATTTGAAGCTTCACTGGATGCAGATGCAAACAGCGTCGCAACTTACATCCATTTAGGCCAACTTCACCAAAGAGCCGGTCGGAAAGATCAGGCCAATGACAGCTATCTTCAAGCTATCGAACTAGATCCACTTCGAATGGATGTCCGATCTTACCTAGCTGCATCTTATCTGTCGCAAGGAGAAGGGGAAAGCGCAATTGACCAATATAAAATCGTTGTCAATACACTACCCGAAGATCCACAGGGATACCTACAGTTAGCAACTGCGTATAATCATTTGGGTCGTTACGAACAGGCAGTAGAAACATACGACAAAGTTCTCAATTTAACACCGAATGTTCCCGAGACCTATGTGGAACTTGGCAAAACATATTATCTATTGAAAGATTGTGATCAGGCCAGTAATTCATTTCAAAGTGCTTTGGACTTGAATCCTGATTGCGCAAGTGCTCAGTATAATTTTTCCGTATTATTAGCCGACCAGAATGACTTGGAACGTTCTGTACAATACCTCGAGCTAGCGTTCTACAACGATTCTAGTTTTTATTCACTCGCCGAGGTTGAACCCGCCTTCGAATCTATCAGGAATCATCCCGAGTTGGCGCGATTTTTGGTTCCGAACGAAAGATGATTAACTTAAAAACACTATCCAAATCAGAACTCATTCAGTATGTAATAAGCTGGAAACAACCTACATATCGAGCCAGCCAAATTTGGGCTTGGATGTACCAGAAAAACGTTACGGATGTAGATCTGATGACGAACTTACCTACTCAACTTCGACAAAAACTTAAATCAGAAGTGTGGATTAGTCAGGCTAATCTGAAAACACAATCAGAATCAAAGAACGATCAATCAACCAAATTTTTGCTTGAAGTTGCAAATAGCGAATCAGTCGAGGCTGTTCTCATGCCGGATGGTAATCGAAATACCATCTGTTTGTCATCTCAGGTCGGCTGTGCTATGAATTGCGCTTTTTGTGCAACCGGCCAGATGGGATTCTTTCGCAATTTACCTGTAGAGGGAATCGTAGACCAGTTTCTGGCCATTAAAAAACAGTTTTTAACTACTCAAATCACCAATGTTGTTTTTATGGGTATGGGTGAACCTTTAGCTAACTATCAGCAGGTTGTGTCAGCTGTACGGATACTTACAGATCCTGATGGAATTGGCATGTCCCCCAAACGCATTACTATTTCAACTGTTGGCCTTGCACCCCGTATTCACCAATTAGCACATGAAGGGCTAGGTTGTAAATTAGCGCTTTCCTTAAATGGAACCAATGACACAATTCGGGCTAAACTAATGCCTATTAACCACAGTTATCCAATTGACCAACTTCTGTCTGCACTCCGTTCTTGGGTAGAAATTACTCAAACACCAGCTACTATCGAATATGTTTTAATAAAAGGAATCAATGATAGTTTAACAGAAGCCGAAGGTTTATGCCGTCTCCTGAAAGGCCTCCGTTGTAAGATCAATCTGATTCCATTCAATCCGATTTCAGGTTCAGATTTGTGCCGGCCGGAAGTGAGCCAAATCGAACAGTTTCGCGATATATTAACCCAACATCATCGCGTAGCTCCAATTCGATACAGCAAAGGTCGAGACATCGCAGCGGCTTGTGGTCAACTCCGAACAATTTACGAAAAAACAGGCAAAAGATTGCCTCCTAATCCTCAAAAAGTTTAATCTATAAGGTTTTTCAAGCTTATGTTAAAAATAATTGCTTAGGTTGCAATAACAATATCTGTAGTACAACTTCTAAATCTCTTTTCTACTATGATTGCCAAGTATAAAAAAACTTACCAATCAGGTCGACCGACATACAGAGACCGATTTTCCAAGGGAAGACTCACCCTTGCACCACCCGACCGGTGGGATTCTATGGTTGCCATCATAATTTCTTGGCTTCGTCGAGCTAGGTGAATCGGCCCTTTTGTTTCTGTGTTTTGATCCAAGGCTTCAGCAATATCGAGAATTCCCATTTGGGTCCCACTTTTTCGATCAATTTTTGGGAAATCTACTTCTTTCAAAGTTCCATCAATTTCGCTGACTCGACGCAACTGAGCACCCAAACCATCATTGAGAATTCTAAGTTTCCCATTAGTACCACTAACCTCAAACTCTGAACCAATTCCAACTGTGTTGTAACCGTGAACGCCATTACTGAATCGAATATAAGAATTAGTAACAGGAGGATCAATATTGAGCCGGTTCCCAATCCAGTCAGATTCTTGACAAAGAATTGAACCTTGTACGAAGTCGACCTTCGGATCTCCAGCCATGAATAACATCATATCAGCTGTATGAGTTAATCCCCATAAAGCAGAACTCGCGCCATATTGGAAGATTACGCATTGAACTTTACCAATTTGGCCTTCATCGACCAATAATCTGATTTGGCGGAAAAAAGGCATAAATCGACGTTGTGTTCCATAATTAAACTTGATATTGTATGCTTGAACAACTTCTACCATCATATCCGCTTCTTCCATGGAACAGCAAAGAGGTTTCTCGGCGTAAATACCCTTCACCCCGTTTTCCGCTGCGAAAATGGTAATCTCAGCTCTAGATGACGGGCGTGTAGCAATACAAAGTATATCTGGATTCTCTTGTTGTATCATCTCTCGATAGTCAGTGTAATATCGTTCAGCCTGATACCGATTACAAACGATTTTTGCTCTTTCTTCTATTACATCGGATACTGCGACCAAGTGTGTTCTACGACAAGACAAAACGGCTGCCGCATGTGAAAAAGGTACCCACAAAAACTCATTGTGATGTCCGGCTACTTCATCATCAATAGTAGCTCCCATTCGGCCACAACCGACTAAACAAACCTTGTATATTTCAGCCATTTTTATAATTTTATCCGTTGGCGTATACCAATCGATCACGTCGTAGGTTTGGAAGATTAACTATTTGTCCAGTTTTACCACTCTCGATAGTAGCAAAACCGATCTCATTAACTGCCATATAGCTGTTTCTGCTACAGTCAGGTAATGGTCCTCCATCTAAGTAATCCGCAATTTGCTGATAGGCAACCTTAAAAACACTCGCATTATCTGGTAGGTTGAGTTTATTATGATCAACAACATTTCCACTTTTATCAGTCAGACGAGTTGTACCTCGCGAATAGCCTGTAGTTAATATCCCCTCAGAGCCCAAGACATCAACCGAAAATGCATCTCGTCTTCCGTGCTCACCAATATGAATTCCACGGATACCACTCTGAAACTTAATTATAGAACTAACAATTGCAGGCTCAGGCTCATATTCTGGGTGGCTACTTCCAGTTCCATCTTGAACTTCCGCCCAAACTGAGATGGGATCGTATCCCGCAAATTGACAAATCATATCAGTACTATGAATAGCAAATGACAAGATCGTACCACTGCAATAACCAATAACTGTTTTGATTTCACCAATCAGTCCATTTTGTACTAAATTTTGTAATCGAATTAGGTGAGGTGCCCAGTGCCGGGAGTAATCAACTACAATTGGAATACCTTTTTCCTCAGCTATCGTGGTCATTTCATCAATTTCCTGTAACGAACAACCTGCTGGTTTTTCCAGAAAAATTATCTTGATATCTGAATCAAGAACGTTTTTCATAACTGAAAGATGAAACGGGCCCCGTACACAAACGGCAACGATATCCAATTTCTCATTTTTTAACATTTCAATATCATTATTATAATATCGAATATTAGAATCTGAAAAAGCTGGCCCCCAAGTTTGTCTAAATTCAGTCTGACGCTCTTCGTCCATATCAGCAACAGCTACTAAGTTTGTTAATTTGCATTGTCGGATCCCCCCAGTATGGCAATAAGGAAAAGGATCTGACGGGGTTGAATATCGGGCGGCTATACTACCTAATCCGATTAGACCAACACGATACATGAGTAAATCCCTCTATCCGTAAGAAACATCATATCACAAAATACTTAGTCGCGAGCATAGCAGGGAAAGGCATAACTGTCAATTTCTTAGTTATACCGATTCATCATAGTCTTGTTTTCTCTCAGCCTACAGAAAACTCTTCTCATAACAGCATTTCCCAACAAAGGTCAGTATTATTAGAAACAATATTGATAAGAAAGAAATTGGAACTAGCCGGAAATGATATTTAGCGACGAGTAATTAATAACAGGATGATAAAAGTCAAGACAATTAGAGATAGAGAAACGGTCCATACTATCACTCAAATTGATTGATTTGATAATAACTTTCTTTTGATTCAAAATTCCCAATATTGTTAGGTCGTAGTAATGGCTCACCCGATTTCCACCACTGGTAAGAGGGTAACTAACGTGAATGAGCGCGAAAGCCTATGGACTTGAAAAGTAAAAATCATTTCAATATTGATTCTCTAACACATGATACTAATTGAGCTTAGTGTTAAAACAAAGGTACTTAACCGTATATATGGCCCCTTTTGGAACCAGGAAATTTATTTCTTTTACTACCTAGATCGAAAAATATATAAACTATCTGGAATCTTATTGGCCAGAAACTGTGAGAAAAACTGATGAAAGAATTTCATAAAAAATCAGCCCCCAACTTTGGCTTAAGGTCCAAGGTTGGGGGCTGATTTTTTATGAAGTCCTGAAAAATTACTCCTAGGAATCTATCTATTTTTCAGATTTGATCTGTCCCCAACTAGTAAGTATTTTATCCTTAGGTTCTACCGAAACCTTTTCTTCAGCTACATCCATTTTGACTTTTTCAACACCCACTTGGTCTCCATAGACTTTTAGCTCACTTTGGTCATCCAATTTATCTTTGGATAACCAAATAGGTTCAACGATCTTATCTCCGTCTGTTAACTGAATATTATCAACTAACATACTAAACAATCCTTTAGGTGCCGAGTCAATTCTAGTACCAGTTGTGATAGCGACAATTTTTTCACCAGCAATAGGGTCCAGTGAGATACGAGCGTGTGCCCATGTGCTATCATCTGTATCTTCAACTAACCGCATAGCTTGTAAACCATCCGGTCCTAAAATATTACCTTTATCAGTATGAACGTAAACTCCACCGGTTTTAACTGCACTATCTTGGCTAAACTTAACCTGATATTCAATAAATGTCCCCTTGACAGCAACCTTGCCGTCTTTGTACTCAGATACGACCGTTTG
>JAYZAL010000069.1:0-7694 GCA_036339735.1 Candidatus Poribacteria bacterium | reverse complement strand
ATCATTATGATAACTGCAAAAGGAGAAGAAGTTGATCGAATTGTCGGATTAGAGCTTGGAGCGGATGATTATATTATCAAGCCATTCAGCCCAAGGGAGGTTGTTCTCCGAGTACGGTCAGTTCTGAAAAGATCTGTTGCCAACTCCCAAAAAGAAATAACTGCGAAAATCGATGCTAATGGTGTAATTATCGACATTGATCGACGACAGGTGAATTATAAGGGAAAGCCGATCGATTTAACCGCAACTGAATTTGACCTGCTTTTGATTTTAGCCAAAACTCCAGGTCGCGTTTTCACTCGAAACTTGTTGATGGATCTAGTCTGGGGGCAGGATTACTATGGTGTTGACCGGACCGTGGATACACATATGAGTCGTCTACGGCAAAAACTGGGCGGTGGTGGTAAGAATCTTCAGACCGTACATGGAATTGGGTATCGTTTCAAGGAATGATTATAGATTGATCATTAATTGCATGCCCTTTGATTAAATAACATATCTGTTTGCTTATATTCTCAGCTAAATAATCTAGTCTTTCGAGATGACAAAACATCAAGTGCATCTTTGACCATCTTCTACACCATATCTGATGTTATTAATCTATGTACTGCCCATCAGAATTTTATGGTTTTGAGTCGATGTGATTCAAAATCTCATAACTTCAATTTCTTTGGTTTGTGTAAGAGGTACAATAGCAACTTATATAGATAATTCCATGCATTTTAAACAAAAATATTACAATTCTTATTTGGGCCTTGGTTAAATCCGTCCTTTTGGGGAAATATAATGCACAAGCTCACGTATTATTGATAATATTCTATTTAGATTAGCATTTAAAAGCTAAGAAATTTGGCATCTACTGCCAACAACGTTTTGGGAAATTGCATTGTGGACTTCGACTTTAGCAGCTCTAGAAAATTAGAATGCATTGCAGAACGTTTTTTACTTTAGCCGTATCGACCTTCGATATAGTCGGCAGTTCTTGGATCTTGTGGGGAAAGAAACAAATCTTCAGTCCGACCATGTTCGACCATTTCGCCCAGCAACATAAAAAAACACTCCTTGCTAATTCGTCGTGCCTGCGCCATATTATGGGTGACGATCAGAATGGTATAACGGCTGGCTAAAGTTGACATCAATTCTTCTATTGCATGAGTGGCTTTAGTATCTAAAGCAGAACACGGCTCGTCCATCAAAATAACTTGGGGTTTGAGTGGTAGTAATCGTGCAATACACAGTTTCTGTTGCTGTTCAAGTTGAAGGGTGGTTGCTTTTGATTTCAGTTTATCCTTTAGGTCTTCCCACAGAGATACTTCTTTCAGGGCTTGCTCTACTATGCCGTCGGTTTCCGGTTTGGAGAAAGCTCCAAACTGAGAATGTATCCGCGCACCGAAAATGATGTTCTCATAGACTGAAATTGGCAATGGATTCGGGCGCTGAAAAACCATGCCGACAGCTTTACGAAGTTCAGGTAGGGAAACATCGGAATCGTAGATGTTTTTGCCCATAATTTTGATTTCACCGGTAGTAGTAACATTGCCATAACGCTCATTAACCCGGTTGAAACACCGAAGTAGGGTGCTTTTTCCACAACCAGAAGGTCCAATTAATCCTGTGATCAAACCATCAGGAATGCTTATACTAATATCTATTAGGGCTTGAAAATCTCCGTACCAAAAGTTCAAACGATTAGTCTCAATACTATAGATTCGCCCACCATTCCCTTCGTATTTTGCTTCAGCTCCAGCGTTCATCCAAAGTTACCATTTACATAATCGTAGGTCATTTTCTTCGCAGGGGAATCTGAAAAGATAATCTCATTATCATCTATTTCGACGAGATCTCCATTACAAAGAAATGCAGTTCGGTCGGCCAAACGATGAGCTTGTTGTACTAAATTGGTTACTAGCAAAATCGTCATTTCAGACCTGAGTTCTCTAAGCACATCCTCAATCCTCATCGTAGTTACTGGATCGATAGCTATAGAAAATTCATCTAAGCAGAGGATCTCGGGTTGATGAGATAAGGCGCGCGCAATTGTTAAACGTTGTTGCTGCCCCCCAGATAGCTTCGTCCCAAGGCTACCCAGACGGTCTTTAACTTCATCCCAAAGAGCCGCCTGTTTTAAACATTTTTCAACAAGTTCGTCCAGTTGATCCTGACGTCGAATACCAGCCGCACGTGGAGCAAAGGCTACATTGTCATAAATCGATAAAGGCAAACCAACAGGTAGAGGAAAAACCATTCCCACTTTTCGTCTGAGTTGATTTGCATTCTTGATTTTTGAGACATCAATTCCGTCGATTTTTACTATTCCTGAGACACAGGCATTAGTAACAAAGTCGATAGTACGATTGAGTGTTTTCAGGAGTGTTGTTTTACCAGACTGCGCTGGCCCAATGATACCAACAATTTCTTTTTCGTAAACAGAAAAGGTAATTCCCTTGAGCGCTTGTTTTTCACCATATCGAACCTGTAAGCCAGAGATTTCAATTTTTTCAGTTATGTTGTACAAATCGGGTTCTCCTTCACCACTTCTTCCTAGATCGGAAATAAACGCGAAATAGAATTGCCACCGCATTGATCAGTAAAACTGCGCCCAACAGAACCACTGCCGTTCCATAAGGTAAAGCTTCGGGAACATCTGGTACCTGAGTCGAGATCGTAAATAAGTGCATCGATAGTGCCATACATTGATCGAATATATTGTAGGCAAAAATGTTTCCCTCATCAAGAGCTTTGAAGAAGACTGCTCCAGTGAACATGATCGGTGCAGTTTCGCCGGCGGCTCGAGAGACTTGCAGGATAATTCCAGTCAAAATACCGCTGGTTGAGTTAGGTAATACAATCTGTCGGATAGTCTGCCAGCGCGAAGCTCCAACGTTCCAACAGGCTTCACGGAAGGCCATAGGGACGGCCCCCAGTGCTTCCTTGGTACTAGCAATGATGACAGGGAGTGTCATTATTGCTAAAGTTAAGGAAGCTGCGAGAATCGAACGTCCCATTCTAGCAAACAGCACAAATGCACCCAATCCAAACAAAGCGTGAACGATACTAGGAACTCCTGCCAAGTTGACCACTGCCAGATTGGTGATTCGGGTAGCCCAATTGTTACGAGCATATTCATTTAGGTACACTGCTGCTAAGACACCAATTGGTGTAGCCACTAGCAGAGAGACCACCACCAGATAGATTGTACCCAAAAATGGTGCCCAAACTCCTCCGGCTCGCATACCACGAATAGGATTTGAAAATAAGAACTCGAAGGAAAGAATCGGTAAGGATTTATAAAATAGGAACCCAACAATCAAAATCAAGGGAAAAATAATCAGCAGAGTCAGAATCAAAAGAGTCGTCTTAACCATATTTTCAATCCACTGCTCCTGGCGACTTTTCGCTGTCTGGGTAAACAATGTTTGTGAATGAGTAAAAATTTCCCTCTCCAATTCTACTTCTAAGATTTGGCGGTTTGCCTCCAATATATCCTCCAACATACATCTTGATACGAAACACTTTATCTTTGATACAACCTAGAGATCATTTTCAGCACTAATCCCTTTAATTACCAAATCCGCTGTCAGATTGACGATAAAAGTAATTGTAAAGAGCAAAATACCGATGATAAACAATACTTGATAGTGATCTGACCCAACTGGTGCTTCTCCCAATTCTGCTGCAATAGTAGCGGTTAAGGTTCTAACGGAATCAAGCAAACTAGTCGGAATGTTGACGGAATGTCCCGTTGCCATCAAGACCGCCATGGTTTCACCAATAGCGCGACCGGTTCCAAGTAGGACAGCGGCCAACAGCCCATTTTTGGCTGCGGGTAACAGAACGCGATAGACCACCTGCCAATGGCTAGCACCCAGTGCCTCCGCGGCTTCCCGGTAGGAATCTGGAACTGCTTTCAAGGCATCTTCACCAATTGAAACGATAATTGGTACGCTCATTAAAGCTAGGATACAACCCCCATTCAAGACGGAGAGGCCAATAGGTGCATCAAGATATTTGATAATTAACGGGTTCATCACCTGTAGACCAATAAACCCCCAAACTACTGACGGAATAGCAGCTAATAGTTCAATGACGACCTTAAAGACTTCTTTCAGTTTCGGACCACAAAACTCAGAAACAAAGATGGCTGCCCCTAGGCCAAAAGGGACTGCGATTACCATTGCAAGGATTGTCACGCTAATTGTTCCTACAATCAGCGCCAGTACACCATAACGCTGATTACTGACAGAAGACGGGTACCATTCGGTGCTAGTCAGAAATTGGACCAGATCTAGTCCACCAAACAGAAAAGCAGCCCCTTCCCTAAAGACAAAAAAGAAGATTCCAAATACAAATACAATAGCACTAATACCACAAATGCGGATGATCCACTCAATTACGGATTCGGCGAACTGCCCCGGAGAATGTGTTAGTTCGTAGATCCGTCCTTGCTGCTTAGGATCAATAGGTTTTTTTGTTCCTGTTTCCATTGTTTTTATCAGTAACTTAAATAACGATGATTTTTGTTCTATTCTTTTGGCAGGAGTACATATCCATTTTCGCTAACAATGCTTTGTCCTGTTTCAGACAGCACCCAATCTAAGTATTTTTTGATTTCTCCGTTTGGTGTGCCTAAGGAGTAGATATACAATGGACGAGCAATCGGATAGTCTCCACTCAACGTGTTTTCTACACTTGGGCTCGCAGAAGGTCCTCCTGTGTTTTTTGAAATTTTTAGCATTTTAACATGCTTAGTAGCGTAGCCCATACCGCTGTAACCTATGGCACAAGGTGTACTGCTAACGAGCTCAACCACATCTTTAGAGCCATGCAGATCTCTTGAGCCTAATTTAAAGTCACTGGTTTTACCCAGCAAAGCTTCTCGGAAATAGGCATAGGTTCCCGAGTTTGACTGACGACTGATCCGGATGATTTCGTCATTGGCACAAGCAGCATATTGAATTTCTAGCTGAGACCATTTGGTTATTGTTCCTTCTTCGCCATAGATGTTGGCCAGTTGCTCAATCGAGATTTCACTTAGTGGGTTACCTTTGTGCACATAAACCGCTAAGGCATCGTAACCAACAGTTAATTCTTGCGGTTCTTTTCCTGTATTTTTCTTGGTTCTTTCAATCTCTATTGGTTTCATCTTCCGGCTACAGTTAGCAATATCCACCGTACCATTAATCAGCGCCGCAATGCCAGTACCTGACCCACCACCAGAAACTTCTATTGACACGTTAGGAGAGACCTTTGCGTATGCTTCAGCCCAAGCCTGAGCTAAATTAACCATCGTGTCAGAACCAGCATTCTGGATCACCACTTTTTGAGGAGGTGGTGGGGATGTACTTTCATCTTTCTTGGAACACCCATTTAACAATAAAACATACACTGCCAAAACTAACAATAGCCCCGTTAACCACGGTCTAGGGGTATTACACATTTATTTTTCCTTATATTATTCGAAACTTATTCCATATAGAATTTTAATAATTCCACAGAAATACTACAGGTTAAATGTTACAAATACGTTGCACTTGTTATAAAAAGATGTAACATCGAGATAAGCAGATAGGTTTGCTGACAGTAATTCAGGCTACACTCTTCTAGCTTAGGTAAGGATTCAATGCGGTAGGTTGTCGCCTTGGAAGTTGTTCATTTGCGCTGGAAAATTATCCGACGCTTTGTATGTAATGTTGTGGCAAATAGTACGGAAGCCAGATTTTCAGTGAAAGACTTTATTTCGATGACGATAAAGTTCGTTCTAGATTGCTGTTCCAAAATTGTCAAAAACAGTTTTTATTATTAAGAAAAAGACAATCGACATTCCAGCACCTGCAGGTAAAGTTACAATCCAGGAAGTGAATATATCACGAACTACACGCGGATTTAAGCTTTCAATCCCCCTAGCAATCCCAACACCTAGAACCCCGCCAACAAGTGTATGCGTTGTAGAGATTGGGATACGCAACCTAGACGCAAGGACAATTGTCGTCGCTGCTGCAAACTCGGCTGAGAAACCGCGTACCGGTGTTAATTCAGTAATCTTTTTACCGATGGTTTCAATAACTCGCCATCCCCACGTCGACAAACCGATTACAATACCGATGCTACCTAACCCCAAAATCCAAACAGGAACAGGTGTTTTGCTAACAAGTGCGTTTGCTCCTCCATTTACGATAGAGACAATCGCAGCAAGTGGGCCAATAGCATTGGCAACATCATTGGCACCATGGGCGAAAGCGACAAAACAAGCACTCATAACTTGAAGATGGGTGAAGATTTTCTCGACAAATTGGACATCTCCATGTGTCGCTGTCTCTTCATCCACATGTATACGTCTAATCAGTAGCCATCCAATAATTGAGGCAACCAATCCGATACCAGCGGCAATCACTAGGGCTTCGGAGAAACTCAAATTGAGGTGAAGATTTTTGAGGCCTTTAAAGAAGGTTACAAGAGTCAAGATAGCAAAAACCAGAAAAATAAAGGCAGGTGCCCACCGTTTTGTAGCTTGAATAGGATTAGGAACATTCATCATTGAATGGCGAATGACCGAGAAAACGACGAAAGCAATCGTTCCACTCAACAATGGGGAGATAGCCCAACTCATAACGATTTTGACGATCTGTCCCCAATCAACGCCTGCTGCACCACCAGCAATAATCCCAAATCCAACGATTGCACCAACAATCGAATGCGTGGTTGAAACTGGCCATCCAAAGTAGCTAGCAATTTGCAACCATGCTCCTGCCGCAAGTAATGAAGCCAACATCCCATACATCAAGATACTAGTACCATTTTCCATCTCGGTGAAGATACTGAGATCAATTATTCCCTTTCGCACAGTTTCGGTGACATGGGATCCAACAAGGAATGCCCCTACAAATTCAAATACGGCTGCAATAAGAATGGCCTTTTTTAGTGTTAATGCCCCCGAACCAATTGAAGTACCCATGGCATTTGCCACGTCATTAGCACCAATGTTCCACGCCATATAAAATCCAAAAACCAAAGCGAGAGTCAGGATGATGATAGATTCAGTTCCCATTTTTTCTTTTCTTGTAAAAAACTGTTATGTTTCTAATTACACAATACTGTTAGAAGCTCGAAGCAGAATGAGAGATTATATTTCAGATGATATTCTCGTGTCGCCTCTTCCTCATAGTCTGTTTGGAGTAATTCCTAGTCAAACCTGAGCAAAATGTGACTTTACACACAAAAACCTAATAATGTTACAACCTAAATGTTACAAACATGTTGCGCTTTCTATACATATCTGTAACAGAAATGTAAAAACTCTCAGCTAAAATTCAAGTTCTTTAGTCATAGGACTACAATGCAATATTGATCGAGGCTCTCAAGAAACTTGATCAATAATATAATCGTACTGGTACAGCCAGCACCGATTACATCGCAAACGCGAGCTTGATTAACAGGCAGGATTGTTGATTTGGGTTTTAAAAACAACATCTAGGAAAAGAGTGTTCTAATGAAATTAAAAATCAATCATTCGATTAAAAGGATTTTGAAGAATTACCAGTGTCTGTTATTTACGTTGGTTATTGTAACATTACTAAGTTCCGTCTCACTCTCATGGAGCCAAAACGGAAAAATTAGTGGTTATTACATTGGAGATTATTACTATTTAGCTTCGGCACATAACGAGGATTGGCAAGGACGGCATGGATTCCAATACC
>JAYZAL010000068.1:0-30344 GCA_036339735.1 Candidatus Poribacteria bacterium | reverse complement strand
AAGGCTGGTAACACTAGAGCGCCCTTCATAAAACCAGTTTTGAGTTCGCCAATTTATGAACTCAAATAGCCACCAACTGGGTGAAGAAATGACAAACAAAAGGCAGTAAGCAAAAAAGTTCCGGGTAAGTATAGAATTTCCTTTTCTCAAACAAGTCAGAGCAGAAACAGTTAAGCAATAGCCCAACCAAAGCGGGAAAAAACCAACCCAGCCAAAATGAGAAATGAGAAGTGGACTGTCTGAACTCGTCAGCCAATTGGGCACTAGCCAATTTAGCGGCCAAAAAATAACAATTAAACCAATACCAACCCGACCATGAAACGGAAAAACCATTAATTTCAACAACCTTTGTTATCCGCAAGATTATATCATGTTATAAGTAAATGTAGGCTCACTTATATTATTAAGTTGTCTAGTTTGAGTTTGAAAAGGCCAATTGAATAACGTTATATCCTAAATCTCGAGCGAGAAAGCAAGTCAATTTCTTACCGAGAGAGTATAAAATCCTTTTTATTAATCTAGGTATAAGCCTTGATCTACTGCTCAGAAAGTGCTAATAATTAAAAGAATTTGTTTCCTGATGAATGGAGATTAGGAGTAATTCAACATCCGATACACACCGAAAACCGATTGAACCAAGTGTGAAAAAATTCTGATTTATGGAAGGAATTCCGCTCAGACGAATAGCAACTCGCAGGCCACTGTCTTGAGTGTTATTCCAGGATCTACCTCTAAAACACGTCGTTTTTGGTGATTGCGACTTTGGTTGGAGGGCATATTGGCCGATTGTAGCTGCAAGTTTGTGTCGTGAAACCAATCAGAACAACATTTCCAGACATTCTCGCTCATATCATAGAGTCCAAACCCATTGGCAGGGAAACTGCCAACTGGATTGACACGATGCCATCGGTCTTTCCAGCTTTTCCCTCGGCAATTAGCTTGATATTGGTAAGTCAGGTCTCCCCAAGTATAACGATTGCCAACAAGTCCTTCCCTCGTCCCGTACTCCCACTCGAACTCGGTTGTCAATCGTTTTCCCGATCCATTGAGCGTAGTTATTTGCGTCAGGCCAACTTACAAAAACTATGGGATAGTTACCCTCAGATAAATAATGAGCAACTTAGTGCCAGAAACGTTCAAAATTCCAAATATTTACTCTGGCCAAATCGGGGTGATAATGACAATCGTGAATAAATTACTTAAACTGACCAACTGTCACTTCATGTATATCCATATAGAAAGAACTAACAGTTACTTGATGTACCGGCTGAGACATTAGGATCCAATGGGTTTCCTCATTTTTGACATCTCCCATAGAAAATCTGCCCGCAGGAACCAAAACCTAATCAACATCCATTTGTGTAGGTGATGCTTTGAGAGATAAGTTGTTATTTACTAAACCAAATCATCTTTAGCTAAATTTTCGCAACTACAGAAGGCAAGAAGAAGTAACCAAATCGTCATATTTAGGGTCTTGACTTTTCTTTTCATGGACTTTCTTCCCTTATAATTCTTCCTACTAGATCTGATTCTATTTCAAACTGGTAGATTTCACAAATTCTATTTTGACAATTATGTTGAGAAAAACCTGTCTGTATTTGTACCTGCTAAACTAGACCATGCTGTATTTGACTGATATAATCAGCTAGTCGAAAACGTGATATAAGATCAAAAGGAGTATATTTTGGCACTTAATTGGAACAGCCGACGCCTGACTCAAGGTTGGCAGAAAGGGATTACAGCATTTTATTATGGTCTCGGATTCGATGATGCCGATTTCAACCGAGCTCAGGTTGGTATAGGAACACCATTACTAGATGGTAATCTATGTAACATGCATGCTTACGAGCTAGCTCAGCAATTAACTGATGGTTGTAAATCGGCCGGGTTAATTGGTTTTCCCTTTGGAACACTAGGGGTGAGCGACAACATAACACAAGGGCACGAAGGGGGAAATGGCAGCCTACCATCTCGAAACATGATTGCCAACTCAGCAGAATGCGTAGTATCAGCACATGGATATGATGCTTTAATTGGCTTACATAATTGTGATAAGAATGGTCCTGGATTTGCCATGGCGCTGGCCAGACTAAATTATCCTGGACTAATCGTTAGTGGTGGAAGCATAATGCCCGGTTGCTATCAGGGAAAGGACATTACCATTTTGGATGTTTATGATTCCCAAGCAGCTGCCAACGTTGGGGCCATCAGCCAAGATGAGGCGGATGAGATATTGCAATTGGCTTGTCCTGGAGCAGGTGGGTGTGGTATCGCTGCATCCTTCAACACTTGGGGTATTGCTATGGAAGCTATTGGCTTGATGGCTCCATATAGTAGTTCCATACCAGCCATGAGTGAAGAAAAGCGAAAAGAATGTCAAAAAACAGGAAAGTTAGTTCATAATTTGCTCGAAGCTGATATTCGACCGAGAGACATTTTGACTAAGGCTGCATTCATTAATGCCACCGTTGCCATTGCTGCTGCAGGTGGTTCCACCAATGGTATCCTTCACTTGCTGGCATTGGCGTTGGAAGCTAAAGTAGATTTCAGCTTAGTCGACATACAGAAAGTTTTACGAACAACTCCCGTCCTCGCTAGTTTTGCTCCTCGCGGTAATCGAACAATGGTTGATTTACACAACCTGGGTGGAACACCTCTATTGCTAAAGCACTTGTTAGTCAATGGTCTTTTGGACGGAGACTGCCTAACTATTACAGGCGGAACAGTATCAGAAAATTTAACTGATGTGCCATTAGTACAAAATGACCAAGATTTACTTGCCCCATATAATCGGCCTTTTAAACGCTTTGCTGATATGCAAGTCTGTTTTGGTAATATTGCCCCAGGTGGAGTAGTTTTTAAAGTATCCAGTATGGAAAGTTCAACTTTTAGTGGATTGGCAATTTGCTTTGACGATGCAAGACAGGTAGCACAAGCAGTTGAAGCTAAACACATACAACCAGGTATGGTCATTGTTCTGAGAAACCTTGGGCCAGTAGCATGTGGAATGCCCGAAGTCCTGGTGGCCACAGCGGCACTTTCTGTCCCAGAGCTTGATGGTAAAGTCGCTTTCCTATCTGACACCCGGGTTTCTGGCGTTTCACATGGGGCCATTGGTGTTCACTGTGCTCCAGAAGCAGCAGTCGGTGGACCAATCGCTTTCGTTGAGAACGGAGATCGCATTTCGTTTGACCTTCTGGCTGGTGATATTCACTTACACGTCGACGAAGACACGCTTGCCACAAGAAGAGAAAATTGGCACCCACAAACATCGATGGGTGAACCTAGAGGATACTTAGCTGATTTTTGCGCAACAACTGCCCAAGCTAATCACGGTTGTGTTAGTAGAGCCTACTATCCGAAATATCGATAAAAACCTGAAGATTCAAGAGGCAAGATAAAGTATTCTTTTTATAAGAACTTTAGGTCTGTTTATGAGCCTCGTTGGATTCTGTAAATTTCCTTAATTCACTAGGTAATTATTCAAGACTCGTCTTGCTAATTTCTTGGATAACTGTGTTTAGATTCGTTGCCATCTGTTCAAATAAATATTGAAACATAAAGACACTAGCTCTTAAGGAGAAAATAATCATGGCAAACCCTATGATTATCTGAAAAGGAGGAGCAATTACAAAAACATTGATTTGTGGTATTGCACGAGTTACAAGAGCCATAGCCACAGTCGTCAAAAAAGAAGCCACAAAAACAGGTGCTGAAATCTGGAAGCCAATGGCGTAAATTTGGCCAAAGATAGTTGTTATTTGTGAATTGAGGTTGGCACTAATGTAAAAGTCGCCAAGGGGGATCATATCAAAGGTTTGGACCATAGATTGAACAAAAAGGCGGTGGCCTCCAATACTAATGAAAATTACCAGAGCAAAAAGGTTATACAATTGCGAGATCAACGTTGTTTGTTGATTTTGCCCTGGGTCAAGAAGCGTTGCTGTGCTTAACCCCATTTGGACACTGATCAACTCACCCCCAAACTGAATACCAGTGAAAATCAATTGGGCTGAAAGACCGATGGTAAAACCAATTAATAACTCACGTAGAATATCTAAAAAGAAAATATAAATTGAGGTTGGAGCTACGAAGAGTATCGAATTTTGCAGAGGAAAAATAACCAAACTGAGTAATAAGGCTAGAGAAATTCTTAAAATTGTTGGAAAAGAACTATGATTGAAAAAAGGAGCAAAAATGACGACGCTTCCCAAGCGAAAGAAAACCAACATGAAATGAACAAAATAATCAGGAGAGAGCGAAAACCCTTCGTTCATGCTGATTGAATGGTCACTGTAGATAGTAAGAATAATTAGTAATTAATTCTCGAGCGAAGGTTTCCATAACTCGAATCATAGTAGGCAATAACAGAATGATGATCCCAAAAATGGCGATAAGTTTTGGGATAAAGCTGAGAGTCATTTCTTGTATTTGAGTTGCTGCTTGAAAAATACTAACAATCAAACCGATCACCAGTCCGGCAATCAACGGTGGTCCTGCTACAATAAACAGAACTTGCATTCCTTGCCTAATAATGTAAATTGCTGCTTCTTCTTTCATTTTGTCTAAAATTTAAACCCAGAAATTAGAGAAACAGTAAGTAAATTCCAACCATCGATGAGTACGAATAATAGGATCTTGAAGGGAAGTGAAATAGTTACAGGAGGTAGCATCATCATACCCATTGCCATTAGGATGCTGGAAACTACCATATCGATTACTAAAAAAGGAATAAAAATAATGAAGCCTATTGTAAAAGCAGTGGTCAATTCGCTAATTACGAACGCGGGAATTAATACTTGAAGTGGTACGTCATCACGAGTTGCCATTTGTTCAACTTTTCCCAATTGTGCCATCAATTTGAGGTCGGTGTTTCGTGTTTGTTGAAACATAAAATTTCGCATTGGCTTAACTGCTCGATCAAAAGCTTCTCTCTGAGTAATCTCTTCAGCTAAGTAGGGCTGTAAAGCTTGATTGTTTATTTCTTTCCACACTGGGGCCATGACAAAGAAAGTTAAAAATAGAGCCAGTCCCATTAGTACTTGGTTTGGTGGAATTTGTGGAATGGCTAGACCTTGGCGTAGGAATGCAAAAACCACAACAAATCGGGTGAAGGAAGTCGTGAGAATTAAGAATGAAGGCGCCAAAGATAAAACGGTTAGCAGAAAAAAAATCTGCAAAGTTACATTCAGATCTTGGGGGTCTGTACTTTGGTCAACACTGAAATTTAATCGGGGGAGCGGTATTGGGTCTGACGAATCTTGCGCCAAGCTAACCTTTGGCACAGAAAAACAGATCAACCCCAAAATGCTAACTAAGGCTAACAACCAAATTCTACGACGGTTAGTCATGATTTAGATTTGCCAACTTCAGTTACTAAATCGATTTAGAAACTGTTGGATTTTGTTCGCACGCCCTTCGTCCCCACCGATAGAATCTGGCCGCTTTAACCAATTATCAATCTGATCGATTTCATCTTCGTCTAGCGTAGCCAAATATGAGATTTGGCTATTGGTGACACCAACTACGTGAACTTGATCAATGACCCGAATCAAGCAAATCGACTTTCCTGGTTGTAACGATTCCTGAAAGAGCAGGCGAACAGGCCTCAGGGAATTTATATTGGCAGTTGGTGAAATGAAGCGTTTGAGTAAAAAAATTGTCACAAAAATAGCAACAATAATAATAACTAACCAAAAAGTGGTTTTCAGGACAATACCGATCCATGCTAAGGATTGACCGGGAGGTGGAGTGAAGTCGTTATCTGAAGTTGATGCTTGCGACCAAGTAGCTGTTATTGGGTAAAAGCAGCAAAAGACGACACAAATAAAGTAATACCAAGAAACTCGGTTTGATTGCGATACCAAGGTAGATGACATACCAAGTCACTTCATTGTTTTTTTGATTAGGTCTTCAGGTGTCACAATACTAGTAATCCGAACCCCCAGCCGCTCCTCAAATGCCACGACCTCCCCCTTAGCTATTAAACGATCATTAATCAAAACATCGACAGAATCACCAACCATACTATTGAGTTCAATCACATTACCGGGAGTAAAAGCCAGAATATCCCGAAGTGGTTTTCGTGTCCGTCCTAATTCAACTACAACATCTAAATTGATATCTTGTAACAATTCCAATGCATGTGGAGTACTTTGTAGAGCAGCTGTACCTTCAATGGTTTCCTCAACAGTGAAATCTTCACCTACAACATCCATCCCACCAATTAATTCTTCCGGACTGTTTTCATCAAGGTCAAGTCCATCATCACCGGAAAGAGTATCTTCGCTAACAGTATTCTCGTCTATTTCTACCACTTTCTGCTCCTATTTTTTCTACAGGTCTTCTTCATACAGACTGGTAATTTTGACAGCCCTATTTTTTTCATATCGACCAAGGCGGCCGTAAAATCGGGGTTGTTTTTCGACTTCCACGATAACTGGGTCTATTATCTGATTGTTTCGGACTTGAGTATCGAGTTCAATCATACTCCCAATCTTTAGTTGGCTTAAGTCGCGCATGGGTAAGCTAGTTTTTGGCAAGACAGCCCGAACCCAAACGTTTGTTTTGCTAGCACCTTCTTTCACATGTGATTTTTGAGAAGCTCTTTCCTGTTGCTCTAGTTCAACGGACATGCTTGAATTACTAAGTTCCTCTAATTCATTTTCTGACAAGATTGGTTCAATTACACTAGACGAATAGCAAATACTGATCTTTCCTTGTACATCAGCAAACTTAACACTGATAACGACATAGGTCATTTGGTCGGCTATTGTTCCTCCCTGAATTGACTCAGTATCAGTATCAACTGCTTCTAGAACAAATTTAACATCTGGCCTGAGTTGTCGCCAAGTCGAATTCATACTAACCAAGATCTCTTCGAATAAGCGTTCAATAATTTTTAGTTCGATTTCTGTTAACCGGCGCGTATCATCTATGGATGTTAATCCTCGTGCACCTAAAAGTCTTTCCACCACCGGGAATACTAGTTCTAAATCTACTTCAACCACGATGTTACCTGTAGCTCCGGGCAGCTTGATTCGTCCCAAACAGGATATTTCAGGCAAAGACATAATATAATCGCCATAGCTGAGTGCATCAATAGATGCATGCTCGACATCGATCAATGCTCCGAGCATACCGGACAAAGACGTACCTAAAGATCGAGCCATCTGCTGGTGAAGTGCGATAACAGTTTTATCATAATTTCTGGAGGTATATCCTCTTTTTTCACCAAGCCTAATGGGTTCATATTTTTTTTTGTTAGGGGCACTGTCTCGTGAGGATTTACCCGTTAGGCTATCAAGCAGACTGGACCCATCAGTGCCACTCTCTAAATCGTCAACTGGACTACCACCTGAAATTAAATCGTTTATTTCGTCTTGTGATAAAGTAGTATCATCTGTCATTGTTTGCCTGTAAAGAAGTAATTTTATGACTAATTAGTAACTACCAGCATTTCATAGAATATTACTTTTTCGATCGGGTCTTTAGGAAAATGGGTTTTAAAGCTTTTTTTTGGCTGGCCTTTTTTAATTTTCTTTCCATTTTCTGATCCGGAAAATTGGTTAAAGACGTACATGTTAATGTAATTCCGAAGTTCTCTGGCGTATTGGTCCCGCTTGTCTTTGTCGTAGCTTTGCAGTTGAGCAGTAGTTTTTTCTCCTAGAACTAGATTGATTTGCTCACGAATATTACCTCTCAGAATATCTTGGACCTCCGGTAGGAGTCCGTTCCACCGTTGCATAACTTTCGAATTGACGATTAATTGTAACCGAACCATAGCCAATCTTGTGTAATCGTTTTTTGGCTGAACGGACACGAGCTCAGGATTAGTGATTGGAGGAATAAAAATGCGACGTGAATCCGGGTTGACTTTGTAGCCGAAAACATCTCCTTTAAATTGAGTTTGGGTGATTTCTTGCTGGGTACTAGACTCTCGTCCATAAAACAACATAGTCCCCAATACCGCAACTCCAGCTACTAAGACCAGCAGTACAGGATATACTACAAAAAGGACGCTACGTTTCTCAGCCTGAACCTTTTGATCATCAGCATTTTCTTCTGAGACGTCCCCTATTTCGTCATTAGTTGATTCGTCATTAGTTGATTCGTCATTAGTTGATTCGATATTTTCAGCCATAGGTTAAGTCCAACTAGATGTTATATGGAATTGTAAGGAATAGATGACCATTACTAGTTCCTATTTAATCAATCTCATTATGGGAAATGAATGAGTCAAACGCAGATAATCAAACCAACAAAGATCCGCAGACCTGTTTCTCATCGATTTTACTGATGAGTTCGGAGTCAGTCTCTTGTCTGAAAGGTGTAAAATCTAATTTCTTCCAATTTCCTCATCATTTTCCCTCCGTACCAGGAACCTTGTATTGATAAAGATTTCTGATATTAACCCCAACAACGAAATCATCGAACTCTGCATATTCAGACATAGAAAAGATTTCATACTTCATTCGGCTCAGAATTTTACGTCCATATCCTGCAAGGTTTTCTGCATGTTTCAAATCATTATTAGACTGATTAGACAAAACCAAAAAGCAAATCTCTTTAATTTTAATCTGAACTATTTTCCAAGTTGCATTTTCTTGTATCATTTTCCAGGTTTCGCCTTCTTTTTCTGTGAGCTTTTTGATTTCAAGATCTACACCAAATTGCTTTGGCAATGCTTCATTATCTCTTGTGTTAAACCTTAAAGGCTTATTTTTATCAAATAATTCACCTATGTCTGTCCCATCAATAGTCACAACAGATGCTTTTTTTTCAACGGAGGAAAAAGCAGGGGCTTTTTCAGGCTTGGAAGACGACGAATAGATTAATGGAATTACAACTGCAACAGCCGTTGAAGCTATCAATATCAAGGGGAAAAACGCTATAGCCGGGTCGACTTTGACTTTTTCTCTGTTTGAATGTTCTGAACCTTCATTTTCCGCCATAACAGTTTTCACCCATCACCAATTATAACGCAGACTAATGTACACCACAAGAATAGAATATAATTATTCAATTGAGGAAAAAATCTTCTTAATCCGATACACTTTTTGGTTTTTCATTACTTCGCTGAATGAAAATTTCAATCCTCCTGTTTTCTTTATCGTCCTTAGCAGAGGGTAAAGGTTTAGTATCTGCATAGGCCTTGAGAGCAGTCTTATTTTCTTTAACGTAAGGTACTCCGTTCGGTGGACCAACTGATGTCAAGAAATCTTGAACCGCTCTGGCCCTAGCATAAGACAATTCCCAATTATCTTTATATTCTCCACCTACAACTTGATTTTGGTCTGTATGTCCAGCTATGAAGATTCGGTTACCATCTACATCTTTGAGCTCTTTCGCTAACTCAAGAAGTAGTTCTTCCATACCAGGACTTAGTTCCGCCCCGCCTGAGTCAAATTGAATAGCTGGCGAATTTTGTATTGTCAGGCGTAAACCTTCTTTAGTAATATCGGCGTCTATCATATCTTTGGGAAACGATTTTTTCATACGGTAGCCAATACCTCGCATCCGCTCTTCTTCAGTATTGAACTTCTCCCTTAGTGGTTCTATTTGACGCCGTCTTTTAATTGGACTATCGAAGGACGGCATCATACCAAAAGATTGTTGAAAAGCCTCAGAAACTGACGTGTACTTAATCGGATCAAAGGTAGCCATAGCTAACATTAAAACAAAGAAAGTTAGGAGCAAAGTGACCATATCTGAATAAGTTGTCATCCATTCTGGCGCACCATCCGGATACTCATTCTTTGTATTACATTTGCTACATCTTAGTTCACCCATTGCAACTCCTTAGGCGGCTTCTAACAAATCTTGGTCTTTTGGCGCTAAGAAAGACTGGAAGCGAGCACGCATTTGTGGTGGTGCAGTGTTTGATGCAATCATTACTACGCCTTCGATAGCAACTCCACGATAGATTGCTTCGGCTTTGGATTTTGACTTCAGATTGTCACAAACTGGTGCAAAGATACAATTAGCAAAAATAGAGCCATAAAGTGTAGTAATCAGAGCAGTTGCCATTCCTCCAGTCAATGCACCAATATCCATTCCAGCCCCCCCCATGCTACCAAGCATAGCAATTAAGCCTAGCAGTGTTCCGATCATTCCAAATGCGGGGCAATATTTATTCATGGTGTCAAACATCGAGGCTCCTGTCTCGTGTCTGCCAGACATAAATGTTAACTCACCTTCTAGTGTTTCACGTATATCATCTGCATCTCGTCCATCAACTGCTAGTTGTAGGGATTTTCGCAGAAATGGATCATCTAATTGGGCAACTAGCGGTTCAACCGAAAGAATTCCACCTCTACGAGCCTCTAGCCCAATCTCCATTAGTTTCTTCATCATTTCGATTGATTGCTCTGATTCCATTTGAGGCTTTAACAATTGCCCAAAAATCTTGCCAAAATTACTCATATTTGCCATCGAAAAAGTAATTAAGGTTGCCCCTGCCATACCACCTATTACGCAAACCACACTAGCAGGGTCAACGATCCCTTTAACAAGTAGAGGCGACCATTTAACAAAGAAGGAGTTGACTATCGTTAAACCCAACGATATGAGAATTAACAGTATTCCAATTACACTTGCTAGATCCATAAAATTATCTCACTTGACTGAACTATCCACTACTAACTCAAACGCTGAAAAGACCAATATTGAGAGCCCGTCTTTTTAGCTAATTTGATAGTAATAGATCAATTAAAACTGATTACCGTTTCAAATTAATGAGTTCATTCATAATATCGTCGGAAGTAGTAATTACCCGAGAGTTAGCTTGTAATCCACGTTGAGCCATAATCAGTCTGGCAAACTCTTCCGCAATATCGACGTTAGATTGTTCTAGTTTTTTGGAGACCAATTTAGCCTGAACAGTAATGCCTGGTTCCCCAACGATAGCCCCGCCAGAGTTAACCGACTCGGAATACATACTGTCCTGTACTTTCAGTAAACCAGCCGGGTTATTAAATTGAGCTAAAACTAACTGAGCCATTGGACGACGCTCACCATTGTCAAAGTTAGCTGAAACCAGACCTACATCATCAATATCAATGGTCTCGATACTTCCTGGCGGATAGCCATCAGGTTCGACTGATGTGGTCGTCGAAGCCGAGGCGAAGTGGGTTATCCCGTTAAAAGATTGTTCTAATCCGACCCCAATTTCGATCTCAACAAAATCGGCGTTATTACCCGGGTCAAAACTCAGAGCAGTTGCTCCTTGTTCATATTCAAAGGCTTGTAATGAACCATCAGAATTAAAACGAATAGTTCCGGATCCACCACTCTTGATCTTCTCATTGCCTGATAAAGTTACATCCCAGCTCCATTTACCGGCTTCCCGTGTTTTCTTGAAATTGAGGTTTAAGTCATGTGCTTGACCCATATTATCAAAAACTGTAGTAGACATAATGTGTGTTACGTCTTCAGCTTTCTGAGTGTCAAAAAAACTAAAGCTACTACCAAATTTGGAGCGTTCTACTCCTGTTCCATCGGCCGCTCCTATCTGGATCTTTTCTAGTTCACGATCCAAACCTAAACCACCATTGATTTTAATTGATCCGTCGGCCTCAATAGAGACAATTTCTTCCGGCTCTGCCGTATACAACTGGGTTGTTGGATCTTTTTCTGCGGCATCAACGTTGGTTCCATCCGGATTTTTTCGTACTCTTTGAAAAAGTGCCTTTTGTAAACCAGTTCGTAATTCCTGAAGCGTAGTATCGTCAGTAATAGGTATATCGGCTGGAGTAGCTCCTTCAGTTTGTAAAACTGATACTTGACTGGCATTCAGTTCATTACCGCCGATAGTAGCCGATTTCAGTAAGATTAGATCATTAGCCTGCAAGTCCAATCGATTTCCTTGTGCATTGCGTAGTTTGACGAGCTTGTCGGTGTCTTTAGCAATATGTGCAAATTCGTCTGAATCTACAGTATCTCCAGCAGTAATTAGCACTCGTCCGTCCACATTTCCAAAAGCTTGGTTAAGTGCACTACTAGTATCACTAATCATAGTTAACCTAACCCCATTCGCGGCTGCTGCGAATCGGACTTGACCTTCTGCTGGAGGAGGATCTAAAGCTGTGAAAAAAGTGTTGAATCCGTTAGCTGGGTCATTAACCACATTTACTAAATCTTGAACTGTAGTGAAATCAATACCATAGGTGAAAGTTTGTTGAACAGGCGCTGTGCCTGCAACTGTATCTTCAAAACCTATAGTTAAAGTATCCATTCCTCTGGTTAAGTTGAGAAAAGTTTCGGCTGTTCCATTAGCATATAAACCACTGAAATCCTCACTAGGGTCAGCCGTAGCCATAAAAGGCTTAGTTTTTGTAATTGTACCTTTAACACTAACTTCAGAACTGAGATTACCACTAAAGTCCACTTTAGTTGTATCTTGGGCTGGAATCTTTTTATCAGCAGGAATTTCCAGAGGGCCAATACCTCCGGATACAGCACCACGTGCATCATACTGTTTACCCATAACTGACATTCCCTGATTGTTAACGATCATTCCATTTCCGTCGAAATGGAAGTTTCCATTTCGAGAATAGAAATTGTCGTCCCCATTATTGACAACAAAGAAACCGTTCCCTAAAATAGCCAAATCTGTTGTACTACCTGTTTCTTGCAAATTGCCTTGGGTAAAAATCGACTTCACTGCCCCAATGGTAGTACCCAAACCAATTTGACTAGGGTTAACTCCACCCATACCTCCACTTGGAGGTTGAGCTGGAGCGATGGTTTGGTTCAAAGTTTCTTGAAAAGTAGCACGAGAGGTTTTGTAACCAACAGTATTAAGGTTGGCGATATTATTACCAATCACATCCATTTGGGTCTGATGGGCACGGATCCCAGCTAACCCATTAAGTAGTGATTTTGACATGTATTTTTCTCCTGTCTAAGCTTACTGGATTTTATGATGAGGCTATCCAGTTCATCATAAGCAAAAAATAATTAAAATTTAATTTGTAGTAGCTAAAACTTTACTCGGATCAACTAATCGCCCATCAACCGATAGCATAGTTTTGCCATTCTTATTTGAAATACCGGCGACCTTACCTTTGGTCAAAGCAACAGGTAGAACTACTTCTCCTGAGCTATTAATTCCTTGTATTTCAAATTTATAGGTGCCATCAGGGAGAGGTTGATTATCTGAATTATGCCCATCCCACTCAATATCTAATCGATCAGCTTTATCGGTATTAAGATGTAAGGTGTCAACTACTCGACCAAATCTATCTTTAATATTGACCGTCAAATTAGCTGCAGAAGGAACATCCGCTCCAAACTGAACTGGTTGGCCAGCGGTTAGTTCTACTTTGTTTCCCGGCGTTAATACTGATTTACCAATGTACTGAACGGTTGCAGCATTAACTACTTGCTGATAAAGACCACTTTGTTTGGTGATGTTTTCATTAACTTGTTGCATCTGCTCCAAAGCGCTAAACTGAGCTGTTTGAGCGATGAATTCATCGTTTTTCATCGGGTCTAGTGGGTCTTGATACTTGAGTTGTGTGACCAAAAGTTTCAAGAATTGGTCTTTTCCCAGTTCTTGCTTTCGGTCGACTTGAAGGGTTGGATTTTTTTGCATGAACCCTGGCAACCCAGACTGCTGTTTAACATCCATTCCAATAACCTCTCCATCTTAGCGTTTGGTCGCTTAGTTTGGTTAACTAACAGAGATTGACTTCGGTAAATAAGATACTTGAGAGCTACTTGGCTTTTCCAAGCAGCTCTCAAATGTCATGTTTAAATGACTAAGTTCAATTGGTTATTGGCATATTGCGTGCCAACTTTGGATGGGCCTTCAGAGCGGTGAATTGACGAAATAGGTGGGTCTGCCGAGCGTAAATTTCCACCGGAACGCATCTGTCGCTGATAATCAGCGAAAAATAATCCCTGTGAGCGAGATTGGTGGAAATTTCTTCCGCTGTCAATCGAAACCTCTAAGCCGGTTAGATCTATGCCTTGACTTTGAAAATCTGACTTAAGATCCGATAACTCGTTCATCAACAACTGCTGGGCTTCTGTCGAGCTAGCTTGTATCTGAACTGCCACGGCAGAGTTTCCATCCAAATCTCGACGTTGAGAGACACGAACCATTAACCGGCCCAATCGTGCAGGCTGCAGCTGAATAGTCATCTCTCGGTCAGATTCCTGACGGCGATCAGCCTGTAGTGATTGAATTTCACGGATAATGTCTTGTCTGGCTTCTCGAACTCGTCGAACTTCGGCAAATTGAGAGCTGACTTCATCTTGTGGTGAAACACCTTCCATTTCACTCATCTGCTTTTGAGGAGTAGTTGACAGAAACTCCATTCGCTGGGTCTCATTTTCTTGCTCCAAAACAGTAGTAAATGAATCGCTTTCAGTGGAGCCAAGCTCATCTTCTGTTAGGCCGCTATTGTTACCATCATTTTGGCCGAATGCCATTTGCGAATCAAAAGACTGACCTAAAGTACTACTATTTACCTGAGGCCCAATAGTATTTCCAGTTAATGAAATTGTCTCCGTAGATTCACTAATGGAATTTACAGATATCGTCGGTGTGACTGTGGGTTGGTTACCACCAAGTAATGGATTTGAAATTCGGTGATTCTGTCTTCCTAGTCGATCACCCAGTACTGACTCTATTTCTACATTTAAAGGCAAACCGTTTATATCTAAACCATTACTCAGTGGGCTAGGCTCCAATTCATTGGAGGCCTGTGGCCCCATAACAGTTGGGCTAGGTAGGTTGTTAGACCTCACCGTCAGTGGTTGAGTACCATCCGAAAAGTTAGTTTCAGAAATCTGCGTTGATAACTGAGTCGAAGTCGCCAAAAGCGGATTCTGAGCATTGCCAAAATTAGGATTGGTAGACTTAACTGAACCATCAGCTATCATCTGATTAGGCATGAAAGAAACTGAATCTCCTTCTGGTACCGTATTCCTTTTATAGCTAGTAATATGCATCGACGACACATTGAGTCTATTTAACACAGACTCAACCGGTACTTCTGCTTCTAGGCCAACAGAATTCGCAAATTCGGTTTGAGCAGATTGCTGTTGACCTGACAAATTAAGCTGTGATAGAGAACTCTGTAAAGATCTTTGCACAGAACTCAGGACAACCGGGCTTTCAGATTGAAAGGTTAAGCGTACAGAACTATCGTTAGCCTCCACTTGTAATCGGGCTCCCATAGCTACCCGATCAATGCCGTTAGGAACACTAACTTGTAACAACCCATCCGACGCTGGTGCGACTGGTTGTTCCATTGCCGCTGCTAGATGTCCAAGCATCTGTTGAGTAGCTTTGATTTGGCCGATTGTGGTTGAACTAGCTGGTAACACCTCCATTTCTTCAGTTGATGACAAGTCTAGGCCAAAGGTCATTAATGGCAATGAAGTAGAAATGGCCGTATTAGGCTTTTCAACGAGCACCTCTTTTACTTGCGTCGATATTTTTTCTACCCAATCTGCTACTGGTGATAGCGGCAAGTCAGTAGTCGTAGGAACAGATATCTGGGTTTCTGAACCAGGCACTGCCATTGTCAACCTATCTGAACCAACGCCAAACACCACGTTGAGCTGTTTGACTGGATCTGATTCAGTTGAATTAATAGACAAGTTCTGCCTCAACGACCTATCTGCTAAACCGGTCGCTAGACGTTGGATTTGGCTTGCTGCCTGTTGTATTTCGGTTTCTGATAATGAATTTGGTCCAACATTGTTCAATTGACTGATTTCGTCAATCAATAATGACTCTGTAATGTTGGTTACCTCCAACTCATTGGCTTCTGATCCAATCATTGATTGGGTAAGTCCCAGTTGGTTCTGATCATCATCTGCCTGAATTGTTGACCAATCCACTTGCTCGGTGTTGAGATAGCTCCTTCCTGCTTCAAACCGAAAAGTCATTTGCGTAGATGGAAAAGTGGAAAATATTTCTGCTCGCACATATGAAGATGATTCATTTAGAGCGACATCATTAGCCTTAATCGGGTTGGTTACCCCTAAATTCGATACCGTCATAAGTGCGGGATGCCCAAATTGACTAGCAGACTCTATTTCATTGCCAGTACCTTCAGAATCAACTGATTCAAACAGCTGAACGGTAGTCAGCAAATCTGTTTCATTCTGATCGTTTTTTCTTGATACTGTATGACTTTTGGCCGCCAAGATGTGAGCTACCAACTGAGGATCGAAATCAGGTTCCTGAAACATTAACAATGGTAGCTGGATCTCTGTTTGATCCAATTCCATTATTAGTTGCTGCCCAGTGACCTGAAGGTTTAACCGCGCCAATTCGACTGAAGTCAATTTGGCCTGAATCGATTTCACAATCTTCGGAAGAATTTGCCTCATCTTACCGAGATTCGATAATTGGTCCGTTTGTTTATTCTCAGTTGCAAAACTTTCAATCCAATTCGCCAAGTCTGAAACCTGCTCGGCCATCGGCGAGTCCGATACCAAAGATTGCTCCAATTTCCATTGATTACCGAAACTCAAGCCCGTTAGTGTTGGTTGCAAAGTTGCATTCGAACTAACATCAGAAGTATTCAGTAACAGAGATAGTTGGTTGGCTTGGGATTGAGAATTAAGACCGATTGGGGCCGACGACAAATGAGTAGTAGTCGGCTGTAACGAACTACTTATCGAATCAGTAGGTGAACTGGTGCCGCTACCCACTTGAGACTGGTCTATCGCTACAGATAGAACATTGGCAAAATTACCAACCTCTTGATCAAGTGAAGTGCTGGACAGAGTCTGCTGCGACTGCACATCCATGCTGGCTCCTAAACCTTCCGAAGTAGCAGAAGGGGCAGTAAAAAATAAACTAGACATTAGTCATTAGCCCTTTCTTCTTTTTGAATTGTAAACTTACTGATTTTTGTAGCGAGAATCTTATTAGGACCAATTGACTGCAACAACTTTTTGTAGAGTTTTTCTTTTGCTACGTCCGCCTGCATCACAGGCATGGCATACTCGACAAAAAACCTTAGCTCCAGATCACTATAAGTCGAAATAGTTTCCGCCGCATTAATCGCTGGTAGCTTTAGCAATAAGTCTGCCAATTTCTCGCCCTTCTCATATCTAGCCAAATCTTTTTCATATTTTTGTAACTTTTTTTTCGCTTCGGCCACTTTCTCAAAAATCCCAGTTTCCTCTAACTCTTTCTTTTTCAATTGGCTATTCAGGTTTTCAATTTGCATTTTGATCTTACTTTCTTCTTCCAAAAAAGACTGAATTTTCTTGGCCATTTCTGGAGTGGTTAATTGAATCGCTGAGTAACCATACAACTCTCCAGCTGACATTACCTTTTCATCTTGTTCGCTAAAATTGTCAAAATAAAACATCATGCCGAAAAAGACAGCAAAGAAATAAAAAATGATAGATAAGAATGCCAGTATTCTAACCATAGCTTATGTACCTATTTTTGCTGTTTCAAATTGGATGCACTGTTAGAAACAGTATCAACTAACTTCTTAACTACCTCGATCTGTTTCTGTAAAAGCTGAATTTCGTCATCCAATTCTTTTTTTTCTGTTTTTTTGTTTTCAAGGATTCGCTGAAGATCGTTACGTCGTTGGTAAAGTTTATCAATTTTCTCCTTCTGTGAGGCCCATTTCACGTATAGGCTAGCTAGACTAACCTCCAGAGAACCATTGTCGATGGTTGCATAACCATAGATCTCGCTGGCGGATCTACCTTGAAACTGAGGGTTTTTCTGATTGGATATTTCAGTTAGCCACAATAATAAAAATAGAATTGTAATGAGAGTGAGTAAACTAGTTACCCAGTTTAGAGTTTTCTCCAACATAATTAGATTTACTATTTATTACGTTAAGGGGTTAAGGGGCCATCTGGCAAACTAAATTCTTTTAGGTTTTTCAAGGTCCTCTTCAATTGTCCGTTTGTATTCTCTAACTCTTTATTTTTATCTTCTAAGCTTGAGCACTCTGATTGCAGCTTAACTATCAAACTTTCTTTTTGTTCAATTTCTCTCTCCAGCTTATTCTCTTGATCCATATCACTTTGTATTTTATCGACGTTTATACTGAATAGAATCTGATATATATCAGGAACACCTCGCTCTATGTCGATACCATCAATATTAAGTCCTGGTAATATCTTAGAAATTTCGGCCGAGTCTCTGGTTTGAGAATTTTCTTCACGATAGATTTCTGCAGCATCGTCGATGAGACCCTGCTTAAGTTTGGAACTTTTCTTGCGCAAGGAAATCAGTTTGATCCATATTTGGTTCAAGCCTTGATTACTTTTCAGAATTGAATTTATTTGTTTTTTGTTAAGATCTGACAGGTGGGGCAAAAACCGACTCTGGACAGACTCTGGCATCAGGCGTAGTTGACCGACTAAATCACTAGAATTAGATTTTTCCACTAATTTGTTGATCGATTTTTCGCTAAGGACTGAAACGTGTCCATCTGTTTTGAATTGGCCTATTATTGGTTCAAAGTCATAGGCAGTGGCAACAATCATCCCACCCTCTCGAAGGTCAATGGTTATGAGTGATCGCTTCCACAAAAGAATAGAAAAGATCGCCAAAACTAATAACAGACCAGCAATTGTAAATCGGAAAATTAGAGGCATAATTATAGATTTCAGATCACTGAAATTTATTATTTAGTATTTATTACATACTTATACTAGTACGGTTTGACTTGGGTAAGTCATCTAAAAACGCTTGTTCCTCTTTTAGGAATTGCTGCCGGTGTTCAGCCTGGGCTTTCTCTCTCATTTTAATCATAACTTCATATTCAGCTCGGGCTTTTTGCATTTCCTGGCGGATGTTTTCGACTTGTTTTTCTTTTTCTTCAATGATAAGAATTTGGCTTTGAACTTTTTGGTCTAGGTGCTGAAGGTAACCAGCATATGTAGTCCACTCAGCGGCCTTAAAACCTTGGTGCTGTCTTCGGTATTTCAGATCAGAACGTAGTTGAGTATTCCGATCTTGGAGATCGGTCAATTTTTGGAATTCCGTCTGCAATTCTTGTTGGGTGATTGCCAAATTTCGACTGATCTGCTCATAAGCCATTTTACGCTTTTGTAAAACAGGTTGGAGTACAAAGCGAAATTTCTGCATTTTAAGCTTTCTGGATTAGATGACTAAGACTATATTTGAATTTGACAAAAAGCAAATAACCAGAATAAAAACAAACAAGTAACAATTAACGTCAACCAAAGGAAGATGTAGAAGAAGGTGAATCTTCAATTGGGTCGAAAACCTGAGCTAATTGAGATACAGTTTGGCGAAATTCACTGGGTTGGCTGCCTTGCCGTAAAAAGGAATTCATCGATTCCAGATTTTCTATCGCATAGTCACTTTGTGGGTTCATACCCACGGTGTAGGCTCCAATGTTATAAGCATCACGAATTGATTCGTAATCTGCCAAAGTTTGTCGGAATTGGCTGGCAGCTGCTTGGTGGTCTGATGAGGCTATATCGGACATCAAACGGCTTAGGCTAACTGAAACATCAATTGCTGGGTAGTGATTTTGGGCCGCCAAATCGCGTGATAAAACGACGTGCCCATCCAGAATAGACCGGGATGTATCTCCAATAGGATCATTCATATCGTCAGCTTCAACTAATACAGTATATAGACCCGTAATAGAACCTTCGCCACTGGTGGTGCCAGCACGTTCCATTAGCATTGGTAATTTGGCAAAAACGGAAGGTGTATAACCACGAGTAGCTGGAGGTTCGCCAACCGACAAACCAATTTCTCTTTGTGCCATAGCAAAGCGAGTGACTGAGTCCATCATCAACATAACGCTTTGTCCTTGATCCCGAAAGTATTCTGCAATAGCAGTTGCCGTAACAGCTCCTTGTACGCGTAGTAGTGGTGGTTGGTCAGAAGTTGCTGCCACGACTACCGATCGTTGAAGTCCTTCATGGCCCAAAGCATCCTCAACAAATTCCATTACTTCTCGTCCTCGCTCACCAATCAGAGCTATGACATTAACATCGGACTTCGCATTACGAGCTATCATGCCTAATAAAGTGCTTTTACCTACACCGCTACCGGCAAAGATCCCCACTCGCTGTCCTTTGCCAATGGACAGCAATCCATCAATTACTCGAATCCCGGTAGGTATTACTTGGGTAATACGCCGCCGACCAACACAGTCAGGTGGAGTATTATGGACCGGATACTGATCTAAGCCAACTAGAGGACCCAAACCATCAATTGGTTGACCAAGTGCATCAACAATACGTCCCAGCAATCCATCCCCAACCTGGACAGTAAAAGTTGTGTCGGTTAACCGAATTCTATCGGTGGCTTTGATCCCTCGAATATTTCCCAGTGGCATTAGCAGCAAGCGTTCATCCTCAAAACCAACCACCTCAGCTTTTACCTCTATTGGTTGATTTGTATCCGGATCGGTCGCAAAAATGATGCACAATTCGCCCACCGGTGCTACGATCCCTTTAGCTTCAATCACTAAACCAACAACCTTAGTTACTTGGCCGTAAGATGACACTAGGGGATTTTGACGGATCTCACTGATATACCGCCTCAGATTTAAGCGTGATGAGACAACAGAATCCGATACTGTTGGAGAGCTATACTGGCTCAATTTCGTTTACCTCAGTGGTATGGTACAACTTCCAAATAGCTTCAGCTGCATTACTCAATTTTTCCCGCCAAGTGCTATCGATCAAATTAGATTTGTTTTCAATGCGACATTCACCAAGAATCAAATTTTCGTCTGCTACAAAATGTAGTTTACCAACGCCTTCGATTTGTTCTAGTAGTTGAGGCCGATATTGCTTCATCAAGCCCAAGTCATCTGGATTAAGATGAATAAAAATTTCAGTTTTGTCTTTTAAATGGGTTAGTCCTTCCTTGACGACTTCAACAATTACGTTGGGGTTGATGGTCAATTCAAATCCAACAATTTTGGTCGAGATAACCATGACGAATTCGAGAATCTCAGCTTCATATTGTGTGACTAACTGAGTTTTAAAACTCTCTAGACTCTCTGTTATTTGTTGCAACGTATAACTGAGCTGATCAGTGTTTTGAATAGCGGCGTCCTGACCTGTTTGTAATCCTTCTTGGTATCCAGACTGTTGAGCTGCCTGAAATTGTTGTTCAACCTCTATTTGAGTATCAGACAGAAGTTGGGTCGAATCAGACTCCGCCTGTTGTATTATCTGCTCGGCTTCACTATGAGCTGAATCTAGAAGTGAGGCAGCTTGACTTTGTAGCTTGCTGGCTTTCTGTTCGGCGTTACTAATGATGGCTTCGGCCCTTAACTGTGCTTCTTCCAGGATATTACTGGACAGATTACTTGAATCATCAGCTGGATTTGATCCCGAATCCGATGTCGGAGTTGATTCAACGAATGGTTGTTCTAAGGCAAAGTCAGTTTCGAAGGTTTCAGTTGACTCTATCTTGGTAAAGGATTTAGATGGAACCTGATCGGCTCGAATAACGCGTGCCATACACTGGTTTCTATTTTGTTAATTTTTGGGTAACTTTCAGTTATGTTCTTCGGTTAAACTATAGAATATAAATACAAGACTAGATTAGATATATGTGTCTTGTTCACCCGACGCCGAAATGGTGACTACCCCTTCATCAGCTTGTTGCTTTAGTAACTTGATAAATTCCTGCTGTCTAGCTTCAACTTCTTTCATGGGTTGCATTGGTAGACCATCGAACAGCTCCATAACGTCCTTTCTGTTGTTAGCACTTATACTATTTAAGAGTTTTTCCTTGAGATCAGCATCACAAAGCTTCAGACAGATAGCAAGCCCCTCAGCGCTTAGTTCTTGCAAAATTGGGACCATGGCTGACTGAAGCTGACGGTCATTGATATTTGCTATTTGATCGAAAGTGAACATCAGTTTACTAATTTCTTCAGCCATGTCCGGGACCTCAGCTTGGAGACCTTGGCTAATTGCTCTCTCGTCCGCCTGGGGAATTAGATTGAGAATTTCTGCCACGGCCTCAACTCCACCAATTACATCACCTGCAGTATCCAAAAACCCTTTCATCTGCTCTTTTAACGATTTCTTCAACAGATCGACGACTTCTGGTTTCATCTCGTCCATTTCAGCTATACGTTTGATTATATCTAGCCTAGTTTCCGCGGGTAGTAGAACGAGTATTTCACTAGCTTTTGAACGACTCAAATTCGCCAAAATTAACGCAATAGTTTGTGGGTGCTCAGTTCGTAAAATCTCACTGACTCGATCTGGCGGAGCTTTTTCCATGAAATCGAAGGGGTTTCCTTCAATATGTCTCTCGACTTGGTCAATAATGGTTTCGACGCGTTCTTCTGGCAGAGCCTTGGACAACAAAGAACGAGCATAGGGCAGGCCACCTTGAGATATGTACTCCTGTGCAAGTATCAACATCCGACATTCACGTAAGACTTCCAGTTTTTCCTGAGCTTGTACCATTTTTGTCTTACCAATTCGAAGCGCCAAATCATTGATTGATTTTTCACTAAGTTTCTCAATGACTTTGGAGGATTTTTCTTCTCCTAGCGATATCATTAAGATTGCCGCCATATCAGGCTTACTGAGTGGTGCCATCATTTTACCTCAATCAGGGGCTTATTTCTATATTTTGGCTAATCGTTTTGTGGTTGAAATTAGGTCGCTTCTTCGACTTCCATTTCTTCTGGTTCAGATAACCAAGACTCGATAATTTGGGCAATTGCTTCTGGTTTTTGATCAGCGAGTGTCATCACTTCACTTTGGAGTCTCCCAATCTCTTGCGCCTCAGCACCAGTAGTTTGAGGAAGAGTACCAATTGACTCAGTTAGTGAGATTCCCCCAGTATTACTTGAAAGGGCCGCTAATCCGGTATCGTTTGACAAATTCGGTACTACGCCTAAAGAAAGATCACCTTCAATATCAGCTGTTGACGTCGCCATTGATGTGGAAGGACTTCCACTTAACTGTAACTGCTCCAAGGAAGACCTCATTAAAAAGAGTACCACCAGTGCAATAGCTCCAA
This sequence comes from Candidatus Poribacteria bacterium, assembly GCA_036339735.1. Classification (GTDB taxonomy): domain Bacteria; phylum Poribacteria; class WGA-4E; order WGA-4E; family UBA9662; genus TMED15. Next base: position 7,357 of record JAYZAL010000068.1, on the reverse strand, counting down.
TAGTGATATATTTGGCAATTTCTTGGTACATTTCACTTCGTCTTCTATTGCTGAGCTCTGCTTCTCTCTGCTGTTTGGAAAAAGTATCAAATTCAATACTTATCAATTCAACACTATCCCCTCGATCTGATTGGAAGCCAACGGCATTTTGAGCATAACTCGTTAATTGTGTTATCTGATTGGTTTCCCATGCTTGACGAGTACCATCAGGAGTTAATTGATAATCAATAAGTACTGTAGCCGTTAGACGAGTGATGGATCCTGGCGAGGTTCTTTTTGTAGTTGTTCGTTCGCTAACTAAATACTGAGTTTCTTTACTATTCTTACCTACGGTTATAGGAGGATCGGAACTAGAATTAACCGAGGTTTCGCTGTTTATGTTGGCAGTTGCACCGGCTACTGCACTATTCAAACCGGATGGCCCTGTCGTATTTTCCACGATTGTGGTTTCCATCTGCAGGGGGATTGAGTCTATTTCGATTTCTGAAGGGTTATACAAAACTTCATTAGTAGTTTGATCATCAAAATTGGTTTCAACTACTACATTGGCCTTGACGTGTTCTAAGCCACCAACCAGTGGAGCCAAGCTTTGCCGAATACGTTCTGCTCTTTGAGTAGAAATCTGGTCTTCGTATTGTAACTTACGAAAAGCTCCTTCCATTTTCATATCATAGGAAGTCTGGACATCTTCACCAGATAGTGTGCGACCTTGCTCATCAATGATTTGTACATTCTCTTTTGATAGCCCCTTGACCGATAAGGCTACAATATTAGTCATACCCTCAATCTGTTGATAGTCTAGTGTTCGTGATGATTTTAGGGTGACAATTACAACAGCTTTTGCTGGTTGTTTATCAACCGCAAATGCAGAATCCACCATGGGGGTAATCTGGACCGTGGCGTACTGAACAGGGTCTAAAGTTTCGATCGCATTCCGTATGTTAATCTCTGTCTTTTGTTGGTCTTTTCGATTGTAATCAAGGAAAGTATCACCAAAGCCAGAGGATTGTTCAAACACTTGGTACCCACTAGTTGAACGTGGAATACCTGCCATAGCCAAAACCATCTGAGCTCTAGCTATCTCACTATTTGGAACCGAAACGGTCCCACTAGTAGGAAGGGTGTATTTAATTCCAGAATTTGCTAATTCAGTCTGTACCATTTTCAGGTCTCGGTCTGACAACCCGGAAAAAATTACCACATCTTCTTCCGTTCCAGACCACAAGCTGAATCCAATCAATGCTCCTAAAATGACCAGCCCGACGATCGGCACAACAATCTGTGCTTGTCGAGGTAGGTTGTTCCATATATCTCGAATTTGGTTAAGTATTTGTAGAAGACCTTCTGGCACACCTTATCCTTTCAACCGATTACCACCTATTCGGTTGCGCTAGGACTGCATTCTCATAATTTCTTGATACGCTTCAATTAAGCGATTACGTACTTGTGTCATTAGTTGAAACGACACATTGGCTTTTTCGACAGCCATCATAGTTTGAGCAATATCCTTAGTTTCTCCCCTAGATAATGCTTCAATAGCTTGGTCAGCTTGTTCCTGCAAGCGATTAACTTCATCAATAGAATCACGTAGAGTATCGGAAAAGGAAGATTTTTCCGTACTACTCGTAGTAGATTCTGTATTTTCTTGCTCCGTTGGCTTTTTCACCGACGGAGCCGGGATGAGTGTCCTTTGGAGTTTCATCTAAAATTCTCTTTTTTGAAGGGAAGTCCCCTAAATTACCTCAATTAAATAATAGGCCGTATAATCTCTATCTATATGTTAAGTTCCAATTTCAAGGGCTTTTTCAGCCATTCTCTTGGACGTATTTAGAGCTGCGATATTTGATTCATAAGAGCGAGAGGTTGATAGCATATTGACCATCTCCACCACAGGATTGACATTGGGTAGTCTGACAATCCCTTCTTCATCCGCATCTGGATGACCAGGCTCGTATTTCTCACGAAAATTCGATTGATCTTCTACTGTTCCCAAAACTCGAACACCAGCCTGCTTGCCTACGTCCTGGTGAGTTAATTGGGCATATTTTTCATAAGCACTATTAAGTGCAAATGAAAAGTCGGGGGCTGGGTTGCCCGAAGCTAGGAGAACTTCTTTGCGGCGGTAAGGATTGCCTGTAGCAGTTCGGGTTGTCTGAACGTTGGCCAAATTTTCGGCAATAACATTCATTCGATATCGCTGAGATCTAAGACCTGCAACGCTAGCATCTATTGCCGAAAAAAGATTAGCTTTCATATATACACTCTCCGTTTAAGGGCTATACTCGACCTGAAATAGCATTCTTTAGCATTCGAAACTTTCGGTTTGCCAGTTCTAAGTAGGCCCGATGAAAGTACGAATTTTCCATCAACTTTGCCATCTCTTTCTCGACGTCTAAATTGTTACCATCTTTTCGTTCTTCAACCACTGACTCGGCCAAAAGTTGTGTGCCAAACTTTCGAGTGCTCTCTTCAGCATGCCTATGATGCGACATTTTGACGTCAATAGCAAATGATTTCTTCTCTAACTGTTGAAGCCGCTGGCTCGCATTCTGTGGAGCTGCTATTTTTTCTTCAGTCAAAGCCGTTCTGAGGGTCTGTTGAAAATCGAGATCTAGTCCTCGGTAGTTAGGCGTATCAACGTTAGCAATGTTGGTGGTAATCACGTGATGACGCAACTGAGTTCCAGCCGTCGCAAATTCTACAGCCCGTAAGGTAGTGTCAAAAAGTCTTGCCATTTCTTATGCCCTTATTTATTCACCCCGTCTGATAGCAGTTATCGTGCCACATTCCCACCTCGACTCACTCTGTTGTATCTTGATTATCGTAGTCCTTCAACTTATTACGAATAGTACGAGAAGTAATATCCAAAGTTTCGGCCGTTTTAGTTTGGTTATAGTCGTGAGCCTCTAACGTTTTCATAATAGCCTCTTTTTCCAAATCACGCAGAGTCATACCAACCTGAAAGTTGATTTGATCACCTTCATTTTTTACTATTTCTGTTTCTATCGGCGAAAAACTATTGTCTTGACGCATATCGATGTCATCGACTGTTATGTAGTCGGCTTTGGTTTGGATTACAGCAGCTTGTATGGTATTTTCGAGTTGGCGAATATTACCCGGCCAACTATATTGAGCTAATACAGGAAGAACTTCAGGTTCAATCCCTGAAATTGACTTGTCATATTCTTGATTATACTTTTGCAAGAAATGTTCAGCTAGTAACGAAATGTCCGATGGACGTTGACGAAGTGGTGGCAAGACTATGCGAATTACGTCCAAGCGATAGAATAAATCGGACCGGAACTTACCTTGATCAACAGTTTGTTGAATATTTTCATTGGTACAAGCCACAATCCTCACATCTACCTTAATCGGCTGTGTTCCTCCTAGTCTCTCGATTTCTCTTTCTTGTAGAGCTCTTAAAAGTTTGGATTGAAGAGGTAAAGATAGTTCACTAATTTCGTCGAGAAATAAGGTGCCTTTATTGGCTCTTTCGAATCGACCAATATATTGCAGATTGGAGCCAGTGTACGCTCCTTTTTCAGCACCAAACATTTCACTTTCTAATAAATTCTCAGGTATAGCTGCACAGTTAAGTGCTACCATTTGACCAGATTTTGTCCGAAAGCTCAGATTATGTAGAGCTTGGGCAATTAATTCTTTACCGGTTCCAGTTTCACCCTGAACTAAAACTGGTGCATTACTCGGAGCTACAGTCCGGATTTTGTCCAATATCCTCAGCATTTGTTCGTCTTGAGTAATTATATTTTTCAGGTTGTCATCACCACGATTATCTGGGACTTCGATGAATTGGTTGACTAGTTCTACTAACCGATCGGGCGGAAATGGCTTTTGTAAGTAATCAACAGCCCCTTCTTTTATGACTTCAACCGCATCTTCTAAGTCAGGAAATCCTGTCATAATGATAACTGAAGTCTCTGGGTGCCGCTTTTTCAGTTCTCTAAACAATTCGACACCATTCATGCCTGGCATTTTCACATCTGTAATGATGACTGAAAAAGAACGATTGGAAACTATGTCGATAGCTTCTTTAGCGCTACTAGCGGTCATGGCTACATGATTGGCACGACGCAGTACCTCTAGAACCGCTCCACGCATAAAATCTTCATCATCAACAATTAGGATTTGGCAGTCACTCATATAGTACTCCAATTACTTAAACTTGAGCCTATTTTGATACTGATTAAGGGCATAAAACTGATTAACTTCACATTTGGCCCACTTCAAAAACAGGTGGTTGGTTCTGACGAGCATCGATAGGCAACTCAATGTAAAAACGGGTGCCTTGGCCTTCTTGGCTATCAACACGAATTCGACCAAAATGCGCTTCAATGACACGATTAACCGTGTGTAACCCCAAACCGGATCCAGATGGCTTAGAAGTGAAAAATGGGGTAAAAATCTTGTCCTGTATATCCTGAGGGATCCCACAACCATTATCTTCAACGCAAAAAACTAATAATTCTTTTTGTTCATCAATACTACTAGTTAAAGATAAATTGCCTCCGTCGGGCATTGCTTGTATAGCATTCAAAATAATATTCAGAAAAACCTGTTTAAGTTGTTCAAAATCACCATGGCAAACTAAGTGTTGGGTATAATTTTCAACTAATACCACATTATTTTCCACCATAGCATGCTTAGTATAGATGATGACATCCTTCATCAATTCGACGATATCGACAGACTGAAAGCTTGGCTTAATTGGTCGAGCTAGAGAGAGCAGGTTGTAGGTAATGGACTCCAAGGTGTCTAATCCTCGGACTACAGAATCAGCTAATTGTCTTCGGTCATCAGTTAATTCCTGTTGTAGCATACCTGCATATAGGCGAATTGCCCCCAGTGGATTTCGTAAATCATGAGCTACTTCAGCTGCCATGCGTCCCAGTTCCGCTAAGGCGGTCGAACGCCCTAATTGCTCCTCAAGTTCTACCCGCTCAGAGATGTCATTAATCATCTCCAGAGCTCCCAATATTTGACCGTCCGATTGTTGAATCAAAACAGTGCTGATTTGTACTGGAACTGGCTCAGTTGCGCGTACTGTTTTGATCGAACCTTCAAACCCAACGTAAGCTTTTTTCGAGTCCAACGTCTCCAATAAAAGCGGTCGGTTACCAAACACATCTGCGTAATATTGGCCTATGACCAGTTCACCTTCCTTTTCCATCAATTGTTCGGCCGCTTGGTTAAAAAGATTGATATTACCTTCAAGATCAACTGCTACCACTGCTGCAGTCATACTTTCCAATACACAGGCTAACTGGTTATGCAGAGCTTCCTTCTCCGTTAGGCTGCGGCTCAATTCTTGATTGGTCCTTTCCAACTCCTGATTGACATTTTCTAATCTTTTTTCTAGATCAGAATATGCATCGGCCAACTTTTCACTTGCTGAGTCAAATGATTGGAAAGCTTGAGAAAAGAAGTCAAGAAGGTCTTGATCTAGATTTTCGGGAGTTGAGTTCATTTGTAAATACTACTTCTGACTTACATAGTACGACAGGATGGAAAGACACGTTACAGGCCTTCTTACTATAGAAGCTGATTAACTGGGACAGACAGTCATTTTACCACTCTGATTCTCATGAAACAAGTAGCATTACAGGATATCCAGTGATTTAGCATACTTGAATCTCCAGTAATTAGGTAAGTATAATAAGCTGGCTTGCAGAGATTCAGCCACTTTAAGTATAAACTAAGGAGTCAATTTTAAAATGTCGAACGGGTCATATGATTTTCAGCAAATAGAACAAAAGTGGCGAGACCACTGGCAGCAAAACGATGTTTTTCGCACTTTGAACCCAGGAGACGTAGGTTTCGACTCTAATAAGCCTAAGTGCTATATTTTAGATATGTTTCCCTACCCCAGTGGCTCCGGTCTTCACGTTGGTCACCCTAAAGGCTACATTGCAACTGACATTTATAGTCGATTTAAGCGAATGACGGGTCATAATGTCCTACACCCAATGGGTTTTGACAGTTTTGGCTTGCCTGCGGAACAGTATGCTATCGAAAATAATATCCACCCGGCCATAGTAACCGAGGATAATATTGATATTATACGTGGCCAACTACAATATTTGGGCTTAAGTTACGATTGGAAGCGCGAGATCGCGACCTCACGTCAAGATTTCTATCGCTGGACTCAGTGGATGTTTCAGAAATTCTTTGAAAGCTGGTTTGATTTCGAGCAACAAAAAGCTCGACCCATCGATGAATTAGTTCAACTCTTTGAATCCGGCCAACACCAAACCGAAGGTTATGAGTGGAAAAAACTCTCCGCGGCAGAAAAATCAGCAATTTTGAACGAATATCGAATTGCGTATCAGAAAGAAGTAACTGTGAATTGGTGTCCAGGATTAGGAACTGTATTATCTAATGAAGAAGTTACCAATGATGGAAAAAGCGAGCGAGGTAATTTCCCAGTTTTTCAGAGGCCACTCAAGCAATGGATGATGCGGATCACAGCTTATGCTGATCGACTTCTATCTGATCTCGACTGTGATGATTTAGCTGATGGGTCCGGTGGTCAATTTCAAATTGACTGGCCAGATCCAATCAAACTGATGCAAAAAAACTGGATTGGGAGAAGCGACGGTGCCTTAGTTCTTTTTGACATCCTAGATCCTGATACGGGAGAGAGTCGCGGAACTTTAGATGTTTTTACTACTCGACCGGATACGTTGTTTGGTGTAACTTTTATGGCTGTGGCACCAGAACACCCTATTGTTAGCGAAGATAGCGGTAGTTTTCTAGTCCCCCCGAACCATGTCGAAGCCGTCAGTAAATATGTTGCTGAAGCAAAATTTAGAGCTAGTAGTGCAACGGTTAGCTCATCCGCTGAAGCTGAAAAAACAGGTGTGAAATCAGGAATCTATGCCCAGAATCCCGTCAATGGAGAAAAAGTGCCAATTTTTGTAGCTGATTATGTCAGTATGGATTATGGCTCTGGTGCCATTATGGCTGTACCTGCACATGACGAACGAGACTACGCTTTTGCCAAGAAATACGATCTACCCATTATTACAGTGGTGGAAGAACAAAATGGGGCAGATTATCATTGTTTTACAGGTAATGGCACATCCGTCAATTCTGGCGATTTGGAAACCAACCCTTTTGCCATTACGGGTTTGCCAACAAGTGAAGCCAAATCCAAAATCATTTCGGCCTTAACAGAAAGTGCCCAAGGTCAAGCTTTTACCAACTATAAGTTACGTGATTGGATCTTCTCTCGCCAGCGTTATTGGGGAGAGCCATTTCCCATAGTCAGTAACTCATCAGGAGAAACCACATCAGTTAATCCACCAGTACTACTTCCTGAGATGGATGATTTTCGACC
>JAYZAL010000067.1:0-9602 GCA_036339735.1 Candidatus Poribacteria bacterium | reverse complement strand
ATACCAGACAAAGCCCCCAAGTCATTGCCACCAAGAGAATACTTATAACCTGATCGCAGGTGAAAAAATTTCAAAACCGTAAATGCTAACCCTATACCTATACTCGTTTTGTTATCGGACGGCCGGTTAAGATCTGCAGTGATAACAGCGGAATCTTCCAACATGCGGTAAGCCACGCCCATTTTCAAATTGACTGGTAGCAAAAATGATTCTTCGATGAATTGTACCCGGCCGAGGTGTTGTAGGTTAACACCAATTGAGAATGGGCCAGGTTCTCCAGATTGGTTTTGGAAAGTATATAATCCACCAATATCTAATGCAGGCGTGCTCGCATCTACCGGGCGAATGTCTCCGCCACCTAATGTTTCTTCTAATTGTTCTGCCTCACTTCCATTCAATATTTTTTCCCGAACCCACTTAAGATTAGTACCTACAGACAGATTCCCAAACTGTCGAGCCATAGACAAGATTAGTGCTATATCATAAGGATGAAAAGGTTTAGTTTCATTTCCACTAGCATCCCGACCGATTAATTCACCATAATTTAAATAAACTAGACTTCCAGCAATTGTTCCAAGTTCACCAACAGGTTGAGCAAAGCCAATATACTCGTGGTTAATATCTCCCAACCACTCATTGTGCATGAAGCCAAATTGTTGTTTTTTTACGTTTGCTAAGCCAGCTGGATTCCAAAACGTGGCGTATAGATCGTTACTGTGCGCCACTTGTGCTTCGCCCATGCTGATCCCCTCCGCTCCTATGCCAATTTTAAGAAAGGTCATAGCTCGTGTGCCTGCGTTTTCATGGATCTGAGATTGTACTATCGTCAGGCCACCCATTAACACACAGATCAGCATGGATAATATGGCAGGTCTGTGCAGGTAGACGTGTTTGTCAAACTTGTTCCTCATCATTATCAAGTATTCCTACTTTTTTTGGTTATTCCCAACCAAGTCAATATACCAGATTCATTTTGGGTTTGATTCGTGTGTGTATCAGTGATAGCGACGGAAGAACTCTGATCAACTAAATTTTCAATATCTTGCAAACGAGTCACCGCTAAGTCAATTAGCTTTTGGTTCGAGGAAAATGCCAAAACCTTCCGGTAATCCTCCCGCGCTGCTAGGTACTGTTTGCCTTTTCGCAAAGAATTAGCCCGATGATAGTAGTTAAAGTGCCTATCAGGTTCTAGTTCTATTGCTTTGCTAAAGTCGGCAATGGCTAACCGAAATTGGCCAATTTGGTCATAACATTTGCCCCTCATTTCAAAAACTTCAATCTTGTTGCAACCAAGTTCAATAGCCTTTGTAAAATCGTCGAGCGCAGATTTTCGTGTTTGACCCGATTGGACGCTCATATCTAACCAAACCTTACCCCTTTCGATATGCGCTTTCACATGACCAGGCTCTATATGTAAAACACGACTAAAGTCAGAAACAGCTTGGGAGGCCTTTCCTTCTTTACGGTACAGTTCCAAACCAATAGCAAAATACAAATCAGCTTCAACGGTTTTCATAATTGATGGTACTGTTTCTAAACCAATGTCGATGGCTCGATTCCAACAGTCCAACACGTTTCTCAACTCCTGACAACGATTATGTGGTTGGCTGCTAGCTTTGGCGTAGTCGAGATGAGCATAGCCACGGCTAACCTCTGAAATAGCTGAGATCGATTGATCAGGTTGCATGACTGATTGGTTGAATCTAGCCCTCTCGGATTTGATTAAGGCGTTCATAGCAATCTCTGGCATCCGCATCTCGATTTACTCGTTGATAAGCGACAGCTAGATTTTTGAGAGCGTCGATATCATGTGGCCGAATGTCAAGTGCTTTCCGATAGCTATTAATGGCATCATGAAACTTTCCCATTTCTTGGTAAGCATTACCCAAATTGAAGTGCAGGTCTCCCGGTGACTCGGCATCAGAATCACTAATTGCGGCGTAGCATTCAATTGCGGATTGATATTTTCCCTGTCGGTGATAGGCTACACCGAGGTTGTACGAGATATCAGCATTATCGGGCGAATACTCCAAAGCTGTCAACAGATGTTCGACAGCTTCATCTGATCTATCAAGGCGTAGTAGTGCTTTGGCCAAGCCTGCTCGTGCTTGTACGGAGGTCGTCGATCGATTGACAGCATCCTGAAACAGGTAAACAGCCTGTTCAAAGTCGCCCTGTTTTAGGTGTGTATTAGCAATATCTAATTGATTTTTGATTTGGCTATTCATGCGAAAGATCCAGAGAACACTGATGACAAGATTTACCCGCAATTTTACATCAAAGGGCACTCACCGTCAAGAAATGTGAGTGCCACTCTGGGTTATCTGTTTCCCTTGAAATCATTATTGGGCTGTGCTAGAATCGGCCCAGCCCGATGTTCTTCCAAACGCTGTGTTAATCTTGGAAGGGTGTTGGAAAGTTAATACACGGGAAGGGTTGTCTGAATAGAGAATGCAAGAATACAAAACCGAGAATATTAGAAACGTAGCAGTCGTCGCTCACTCCAACGCAGGGAAAACATCGCTAATTGAAGCCATACTCCTGAATGGTGGAACTATTGATAGACTGGGTAGTGTGGATGAAGGCAACTCAGTGGCAGACTATGCCACCGATGAAATCGATCGTAAAATGACGATAAATTGTTCAATCTGTGTGGCAGAGTGGAAAGGGCATAAAATCAATTTGATAGATACTCCGGGGGCGGAAGACCTTTATGGTGATTTGGCCAGTGCTCTGCGGGTGGTTGAGGCTGTTATAATTGTAATTGATGCCACTACTGGAGTGGAAGCCGGAACTGAAAAGATCTGGGAATCTATCCAACGCCACAAACTCCCGAGTCTTTTCTTTGTGAATAAAATGGATAAGGAAGGTGCTGATTTTAAAAACGCGGTTTCAACAATTGAAGATGTCCTTGAAACAAGACCAGCTGTAGCTCAGTTGCCTATTGGTGCTGAAAGTGATTTTTCCAGTGTGTTTGATTTGATTCACTTTGATGATGCAAATATTCCGGAGGATTTGATAGAAGAAGCTGAAGAAGACAGGGAAATGCTGACTGAAATAGCAGCGGAAAGCGATGAAGAATTGATCGAAAAATTCTTCGAAGACGGAGAATTAACGGGTGAGGAGATCGAGTTAGGTATAAGGAACGGGCTAAAAAGTGGAGAGGTTATCCCCGCAATCAGTGGATCAGCCACTCAAAACATTGGTGTGGAAGAGCTAATGAACTTCTTGGTCAGTTGTTGTCCATCTCCAGCATCTGTCGACTTAGATGAAGAGAATGCATTTGAACCAGATCCATCAGCACCACTGTCGGCTCTAGTTTTTAAAACGCTGGCTGACCCCTTTTCTGGCCGTTTGACTTTGTTTCGGGTTTTCTCTGGCACATTGGTGGGGGATAGCCAATTGCGAAATTCAACCAAATCCGAAAATGAACGAATTGGTAAAATTTCTTTCATGAACGGTAAAGAGCTGACTAACACGCCTCAGGTAACCGCTGGCGACTTCGGGGTTGCTATCAAGCTCAACGTAGCAGAAACTGGAGATACTTTTTGCACAGTTGATGACCCTATCCAATTACCAGGTATTGATTTACCTAATCCTGTTATTTCGGTAGCCGTTTTACCCGCTCGTGACGGAGATGACGAAAAACTATCAATTTCCCTTCAAAGAATGTCTGAAGAAGATCCGACATTCCAGATATCTCGTAACGAAACCACTAGACAACTTCTAGTCTCAGGTCTAGGTGAACTGCACATCACGATTGTACGCAATCGAATGCAAGATAAGTTTGGTATCGAAACTCTAACTGAAGCCCCCAAGATTCCTTATCGGGAAACTGTACGAGGCCGAGCTAATAATGTCCGAGGCCGATTGAAAAAACAAAGTGGAGGCCGTGGTCAATTTGGTGAAGTTTGGATTCATCTTGAACCCCTTTCTGACTCAGAGGAAATGTTCGAGTTTGTTGATAATATCGTTGGTGGGTCTGTACCTCGAAACTATATTCCTGCTGTTGAAAAAGGTATTCGAGATACGATGACCAAGGGGGTATTAGCCGGTTATCCGCTTTATGGGCTCAGGGTGACACTATATGATGGTAAACATCATCCGGTGGATTCTTCTGATATGGCATTCCAGTTGGCCGGCTCCCAAGCAATCAGAGATGCTGTGGACACAGCAAAACCTATCTTGTTAGAGCCAATCTATAATATTTCTATCACTGTACCGGATCAATACATGGGGGATGTCATGGGAGACCTAAATAGCAAGCGAGGTCGTATCATGGGGATGGAACAAGTTGGAAAGCGGCAGGTGATTCAGGCGACAGCTCCCTTGTCAGAGTTATCTCGTTACTCGATTGATTTGAAGTCTTTGACTAGTGCACGCGGGTCGTTCACGATGGAATATGATAGTTACGAGCAAGTGCCTGATGAAATTGCTCAAAAGGTCATTGCGGATAGTAAATCTGAAAATGAATCTGAATAATAGGTAAATGACACCTAGAACGAATGCAGGAAGGGGGCAAATGCCCCCTTTTGTGTGGATAAACCAATTCTATTGACTATTAGTCAATCCCTCAAATGCAGCAATTGATCTTTTGACAACCCCCTTGCAGGTCTGATGATTCGCGTTTCCCATTCGTTTACCTCACTGATGTTTTGGCTCGTTTGGTTAATTTCAAATTATTGAATAGTAAGCTTAGTCACTTGTGTCCGCAGATTTACGATTTTGTTGTGGTTAAATTCTCAGCGAACCATTAAGACCATCGTGAGGGTAACAGATTTCCGGATGATAGCAGCTATTCTCACTGGTATTTTTTCTCATCAAGAGCAGAACGATAGTGCAGTTTGCCTTGCTCTATTGCTTACCCATTCTTTAGTTCCACCCGGATCTTTTTGGAATTTTTATATACATTTGTGTACAAAAATCCAGCTATCGGATTGATCTATTAATCGCCTGCTAGTATGAGGTAGTTATAGCCTTGATTTGGTTTGATATTTGGATTCTTTGTTGTTATAATTCTGTCTCTATGTTAGTCAAGCCAGAGAGAGGTTTAACCGATCACCGTGAATAAAAAAGCAAAGAGTGCGATCGTTTGGTTTATTCTGATCGGCATTGTTGTCTTTGCAACATATCGACTGATGGAACCCAGAGCAACTGAGCACAAGCTAAAAACCTCCGAATTCTACAGTTTGATTAAGGATAAAAACAGTAACACCCTATTCGATGGATCAATACAAATTGATAAGGACTGGATTCGGGGGCGCTTGAGCCCGGAGGGACAACGTAATATCATTGATGCTCCCAGAACTGGATGGGATGGTAGCTTCAAAACCAGTCGGGATGTATACTCAAACTACCCATTAGAAGAAGCCCTAATTGAGAATAAAATCCGATTTGATCACGCGATGTCTTCTAACTTTCCGCAGTGGCTAGTTTTCGTCGGGTCGACTGTACTTCCAATTCTGTTGTTTCTGGGAATTATGGTATTTATCTCTCGACAGATGCAAGGTGCTGGCAACCGCGCTATGTCCTTTGGGAAGAGTCGTGCCAAACTGCACAGTGAAACCCAGACCAATACCACTTTTGATGACGTAGCTGGTTGTGATGAAGCAAAAGAGGCTCTTGTTGAGGTCATTGAATTTTTGAAAGACCCAAAGAAATTCCAGCGTTTGGGGGGAAGGATTCCCAAGGGTGTTTTGCTAATGGGGCCACCCGGTACAGGGAAAACGCTACTGGCGCGTGCAGTTGCTGGTGAAGCTGGTGTCCCTTTTTACAGCATTAGTGGCTCTGATTTTGTAGAAATGTTTGTTGGTGTCGGTGCTTCACGAGTGAGAGATCTGTTCGAAACAGGCAAAAAGGATGCTCCTTGTATAATCTTTATCGATGAATTAGATGCCGTTGGGCGGCATCGTGGTGCAGGTATCGGTGGTGGACACGATGAACGTGAACAAACACTCAACCAACTGTTAGTCAGTATGGATGGATTCGATAGTTCCGAAGGCCTGATTTTGATTGCAGCTACAAATAGGCCTGATGTCTTAGACCCCGCGTTGCTTCGTCCTGGGCGTTTTGATCGGCAAATTGTGGTTGATATGCCCGATGTGAAGGGGCGTGAAAAACTATTTGAGGTTCACACCAAAGCACCTTTTAAACTAGATGAGAATGTCAACCTTTCGAATCTGGCGAAAGCTACGCCGACCTTTTCAGGAGCTGACATATCTAACATGGCGAATGAAGCAGCATTGTTAGCAGCAAAACAAAACAAGGAAACGGTTGACAAAGACTGTTTCGAGGAAGCCAAGGATCGAGTCATGATGGGGCCTGAGCGGAAAAGTATGGTGGTAAGTGCCAAAGAACGAGAAATCACCGCCTACCACGAAGCAGGGCACGCATTGCTGCACCATTTCATTCCAGAAAGTGATCCTAACTACAAGTGTTCGATCATACCTCGCGGTCGAGCTATGGGAGTAACAGTTGCATTGCCAGCTGAGGAGAGACACAACTACAGTAGGAAATATCTGATTGGCCAGATTACCGTTTTACTTGGTGGACGTGTAGCAGAGGAAATCAGGTTTGATGAGCAAACTACTGGGGCCCAAAACGATTTTGAGCGTTCTACTGATCTAGCTCGTAAGATGGTTACGCAATGGGGAATGAGTGATCTTGGGCCGTTAGCGTTCGGAAAGAATGAGCAGCAGGTCTTTTTGGGCAAAGAAATGGCACATCACAAAGATTACAGCGAAACTACAGCCCTTGAAATTGATAATGCCGTACAAAATATTGTATCTCATTGTTACGACCGAGCCAAATCGATCTTGACCACCAATTTAGACGGCTTGAAAAACTTAGCAGAAGAATTACTAGAAAAAGAAACTCTAGTCAGTGAGGAAATCATCGATATACTGGGACCTAGACCCCAAGCTAGTACATAGATTAGTCAAATACAACTACGACGAAACAATTCTTGCTAAAGGCAACCTGGTTCTTTGAGACTTTGGAATCAGTGTTGCCTTTCTTTATTTTTTACTACTTTCAGAGTTTTTAGCGGATGACACTGTTTACAAATAACGGCTGGTCTTGCAGAGAAGAAACAGGTATCATGGGTATTATCAATGTCACACCCGATTCTTTTTCTGATGGGGGAAAATATGCCAATGTCGAAGCCGCTGTTATGCGAGCTAAACAGATGGTCGCAGATGGTGCTGATATTATTGATATAGGGGGTGAATCATCTCGCCCTGGCGCAGAACCGATATCTGCAAACGAAGAATGCCGAAGGGTCGTACCTGTAGTTCAGGCTTTAGCCGAGCAGTTTCAAATCCCTATTTCAGTTGATACTTACAAAGCTGAGGTTGCCTATGAAGCTTTATCTGCCGGGGCTTGTGTGATAAATGACATCACGGCTCTTCATGGAGACCCCAACATGTGTCAAATATTAGCTGATGCTCAAGCCGGTGTTATTCTGATGCATATGCAGGGAGTACCTGCAACCATGCAAAAGGCCCCAACCTATCAAAACGTTGTTGTAGAAGTCCACGCTTGGCTAACTGAAGTAGCTAGCCAAGCAGTAGACCGAGGTATTGACTCAAGTCGAATTATGATCGATCCAGGCATTGGTTTTGGGAAAACACTCGATCATAATCTGGAAATACTTCGCCACTTAATGCAATTTCGCGGAATTGGTTATCCTCTGTTGGTTGGAGTTTCCCGAAAAAAGTTTATTGGACAGATACTTGATTTACCTGTTCATCAACGAGAAGAAGGAACAGCAGCAACAGTTGCTTGGTCGATTATTAATGGAGCAAATGTAGTGAGAGTTCATGACGTCGCCAAGATGAAGCAAGTGGCACAGGTTATAGACGCAATTTGTCAAACGAAGCCAGACAGTGAATAATTACCCAAAAATTATAGGAATTGGTATTGATATCATTGAAGTTACACGCATTGCTTCATCTTGCCAAAAACGAGTTGACCGTTTCGAGCAGCGTATATATACTCAAAAGGAACGTAATTATAGTGGGAAACCACCGTTACGCTATCAAAGACTAGCCGCCCGTTTCGCGGCCAAAGAAGCAACCTTCAAAGCCCTTGGAACAGGGTTAATCAACGGTATGCAATGGACAGATATAGAAGTTTTACCGGATGAACTAGGGAAACCCGTAATGACTTTGTTTAATGAAACTAAGCGTTATGCTGAAACAATAGGTGTCTCTGACCAGATGATCACACTATCTCATACTAATGATTATGCTGTTGCTAATGTGATTTTACTCGGTTACCCCTCAATTATTAAAACCTAGAATAATGTGGTGCAAAATTGCTTATCAATGTTTATTGTTATTTATATTCGGTAGCGTTTGCTGGAGTCAATCAGCTAAATTAGTTGATCCACAACCAATCAGCGGCCAGTTTTTGCGGCGCTTGACCCAAAACGAGTCCCCTTTCCTCGAGAACCCAGCCTTAATAGCCACCTCTAAATCACAACTTCGGTTGTCAGCCGGACGTTACCCACACCATATTTCTCGCTTAAGCCAACCAAATGATGACGGTCGGCTAGTAGAAACTCGAGAGTATAATCTACCATCCGGAGGCTATGAGCGTTTGCTGATGGTCAAGCCCTTCAAAAACGTTGGTGTAATTGGCTTGGATTTAGCTTTTGAACACTTTGGGCCATACAGCCGCATGGATAACCAAGGTCAAGCAATCAGTGCTTTCCCCCAATCTAATCATGCCTTAGGTGTACGCTACGCAAAACGACTCGCCCCTAACTTGGCATTTGGTATAGATGCAAAATGGCTTCGTTCAAAAGAAGTTTCTATTGAGGAATCTAACTACAAGGGCCAGATGGGACACGGTTACGCTTATAGCTTTGGCTTTCACCAAATTATTAACTCACGAATCGACTCTGGTGTGACAATCGGAAATTTGAGCAATGGTCTTTCGTTTGACAACCCTAATATTCCCCGCAAGTTAGAAACTCGCATTCTTGTTAGTGGACGCTACAAAATTGAGGTTGCCCCAATAACTTTTAGTGCAGAAATAACCCATCAACCTCAATTTAACTCAGGGTTGCAATTCGATTTGACAGGAGAAATTGCTTATAGAGATCAGATCGGACTACGCTTAGGTTATCTACGTTGGGCAGAAACGCAACAACGAAAGTTCCATTATTTAGCAAATGGTCAGGCCGAAAATGGGCAGAATATGTGGCATATGGAAGGAGTAAAGTTGAGCTTGACTTGGAATATTTGGAAAACTCAACTCACTGTTAATTATCAACCGTATGTTCAGCTAAATCCGATACACAGCCATCATTCAACCGCTCTGAAAGGGCAAAATTTTCTAACATTTTCTCTCCGATTTCGAGCAATAAAATGAGCCATTTTGAGGATGATCAATACGAAACTATCGCCAAACCTGTAACCACGAAATTAACAGTGAAAAAGTCTCGATTCATCGGAGTCATTAGATCCGTTGATTCGATGAAGTCAGTTAAGTTCGCACTATCGGCTACTCAACGTAAGTACCCTGATGCCAGTCACTATTGCTACGGTTACCAATTTGGACTGGGTAGGAAATTGCGGTCTTACGCTACCGATGAT
>JAYZAL010000066.1:0-106651 GCA_036339735.1 Candidatus Poribacteria bacterium | reverse complement strand
GCACATTGGAAATGATGATGACCTTGCAGCCTTAGTAAACTCTGGTAAGATTAACGAATTGTTAAATACTCAAGAACTTGAAGAAATTTGTCTGGCTTCTAGTTTTAAGAAACGAAAAAGTTTGGTTTCTCGGCATGAGAGCCTGTTGGCATAGCTACTAAAATAACCTTAAATTTGGTAGCTAGTGTTCACCATGTACTTTCCGCCATAGCTAGTTATATTATCGGTACACCGAGTTTTACCAGAATTGAGACAGTTCAAATTCAAAGAGGATTTTCGAGTTCTTATAGTATAGGAGCTTTTTCCTCGGTAATTGAGATAGCTTTGTGGATCCTTGTTTTTAAATCTTAGTCTTTAATCAATTATTCTATTTGATTCATAGGCTTTTTCGGTATCAATTATTATCTAAAGGTGGACAATTTTGAAAGAAGAAAAAGATTCCTTAACTAGTGGTACGCGAAGTCAAGATTCTAAGCAATACCATATAGGTATTGACATGGGCGGCACTAAAATATTGGCTTCTGTTATCAATAGTAATGGCCAAATTATCTCCCGAAATAAACAAGCTACAGCCCCTGAGCAGGGATCAGAGGCTGTTATTGAACGAATAGCAGACCAAGTTGATTCTGTTATTAAAAAGGCAAAAATCAAGAAAGAACAAATCTCTGCAGTTGGAATTGGTGCTCCTGGACCAATAGACCCAGATGACGGAGTCGTCATATTTGCTCCTAATCTTGGTTGGCATAATGTTCCACTAAAGAAAGATTTGGAAGAAAAAACAGGTCTGCCAACTCATTTAGATAACGATGTTAATGTGGGTACACTTGGTGAGTATGTCTTCGGTGCTGGTCGCGGAAAGAAGAGTGTCGTGTGTATTTTTGTCGGCACCGGTATTGGTGGAGGTATTATCATCGATGGGAAGTTATTTTACGGTTCCAGTTCTACTTCAGGTGAAATTGGTCACACCATTATTAAAGTCGGTGGTCCCAAGTGCGGTTGTGGTAATCGAGGATGTCTAGAAGCTATTGCTAGCCGAACAGCAATTACTAAACAGTTAAGAAAACATATTTTGATCGATAAAGAACCTAGCATTCTGACTCAAATCAACGGTAACCAATTGGATACGATAAAAAGTGGCTCTATTGCTAAAGCTTTCCGAAAAAAGGACAAAGTAACTGTTAAAGTCATCAAAAGAGCTACTAAGTACATTGGAATCGGTATAGCCTCAACAGTGAACTTTCTAAACCCCGAGATGATTATTTTGGGTGGAGGTTTGATTGAAGCACTTGGCAACAAAACGATGGATCGAATTCGCCATTTCGCTACCAAGTATGCTGTTCCACATGCGATGAGTGGTGTTGAGATTACGACTACCCAACTAGGTGATGACGCTGGCATTATTGGTGCTGCCGTACTAGCAAAACAAAGGTCGAATAAATAATTTTGTCCTGGATCCGATTCAATAATTCCAAAGCTTTTTTTCTTTTTCTGGGCATACTTCCTCTCATTCTTCTTTTCACTTGGGCTAATCGGCAAAAACAACAGCAGGGCCAAAGATTCAGTCAATCTTTTTCACATCTGACTCGACATATATTTCCACATAGCCGACACCTATCCCAACTTCTCATTGTCTTAGCCTTCACTAGTTTAGTTCTAGCATATCTTCAACCACAAATTGGTCAAGAACCTGAGTTTATTGGGCAACCAGGCGTTGAAATCATGATTGCTATTGATGTGTCGACGAGTATGTTAGCTCAGGATATGAAACCGAGCCGGTTAGAGTTCGCCAAAACAAAAATTATTCAATTACTAGACCTAGTAAATAACGATGGGATTGGGTTAATTGTTTTTGCTGGTAGTAGCTATATTCAGAGTCCACTTACAACCGATTATTCGTCCATCAAAACTTTTCTGTTGTCAATTGATTCAACTACTGTATCTCATAGTGGAACCGAAATTAGTCGAGCCATTCAGTTAGCCATTGACCACTTTTCAGAACAAACGGTTGACTCTAGGTTAACCATTGAACAAAGAAAAAAAATACTTGTTTTTGTTAGTGATGGTGAAGATCACAGCCAAGTTGCTCTTGAAACAGCAAAAATTGCCAAAGAGCATGAAGTTCGGATTTATTGCCTAGGTATCGGGCAACCAGACATAGGAAGTCCGATCCCAGTTTACAATGAACAAGGCAGATTATACGGTTATAAAAAAGATCAAAAAGGTAACGTGGTTGTATCCAAGCTGAATGAAAAGTTACTAAAAGGAATCGCAGAAACCACGGGGGGCTCGTATTATCGTTTATCTAATTCAACGAAAGAAATCAATGATCTTTATCAGGCATTATCTAACTTCAAGCAATCAATTGTACAAAAACAGAGATACACCCGATACGAAGATAAATTCCAATGGCCGCTAGCTTTTACTTTACTCTGCTTAATGGTTGAATGGTTTCTGCCAGTACAGTTTTCTGACAGAAAATGGTCTGATTTTATTCACTTTCGACTGTTGGCTGTTCGTAATTGGCTCGGACGACTGTCTTGATTCCACCTCGAATATTAAAATCACCTACAATATTAACTTTTCTAGGTTGACAGTCTCTAATAAAATCCTCCATTACCTTGTTAACAACATGTTCGTGAAAAATACCAATTTCTCTGTAGGCAAACATGTACTCTTTTAACGATTTTAGTTCAACACAACGCTGGTTTGGAACATAAGAAATTTGAATCTCAGCAAAATCGGGCAACCCCGTTTTGGGACAGATCGCGGTAAATTCGCTGACGGTTATATCAATTGTGTATTCTTTATCAGCGTATTGGTTTTGCCAAGTTTCAATATTGGGCATTGAAATTTCTCGGACATGATCTTGTAAATCAGAATAGGTGTTTTTTGTCATTCTCATCCTGTTTTTTGAGTTAAGTCCGCAATCTTACCACCAGCAAATTTACTCGTCAAGCCAAATTAACAATTGGACTTTGTGTTCCAGTCGAAAAATATGCTAACATACGGCCTGCTTGATGTGCATCGATGGCGCATTTTATTGATCGGATTGCCCAGCTGACAGTTGATAGGAGACACATACTATGGCTTTTGATTTTGAGATGATTAAAAAAGTATATGACCAATTCCCAAAACAGGTCGATTCAGCTCGCCAAGTTGTTGGTCAAGCCTTAACACTATCTGAAAAGATTTTGTATGCCCATTTGTGGAATGGAGAAATTACTCAGGCTTTTCGAAGAGGCCAAGATTATGTAGATTTCGGACCCGATAGAGTTGCGATGCAAGATGCTACTGCGCAGATGGCATTGCTTCAGTTTATGCAGGCTGGTAAAAACAAAACGGCCGTTCCTTCAACTGCTCACGCCGATCACCTGATTCAGGCAAAAATAGGTGCGGATAAAGATTTACAAGAAAGCCTGAATACCAACAACGAGGTTTTCAATTTTCTGAGTTCTGTATGCAACAAGTATGGTATCGGTTTCTGGAAGCCAGGTGCAGGTATTATTCATCAAGTAGTTTTAGAAAATTATGCTTTCCCTGGAGGCATGATGATTGGAACTGACTCCCACACGGTCAACGCAGGTGGTCTTGGTATGGTTGCAATTGGTGTTGGCGGAGCCGATGCTGTTGATGTCATGGCTGGAATGCCTTGGGAATTGAAGTTTCCCAACCTGATTGGTATTAAGCTAACCGGTAGATTAAGCGGTTGGGCTGCCCCTAAGGATGTCATCCTAAAAGTTGCCGGAATCCTAACCGTAAAAGGTGGAACAGGCTGTATCGTCGAGTATTTTGGTGAGGGCGCAGAAAGCTTATCTGCTACTGGTAAAGGAACCATTTGTAATATGGGTGCCGAAATTGGCGCAACGACTTCGACATTTGGTTACGATGAAAGTATGGAGCGTTATTTGCGTGCGACGGGCCGTGATGATGTTGCCGACCATGCAAATTCGATCATGGAACATCTAACCGGAGACGATGAAGTCTATGCAAATCCAGATCAGTATTTTGATCAAGTAATTGAAATTAACTTATCAGAATTAACTCCTCATCTCAACGGTCCATTTACACCAGATCTAGCTACACCTGTATCCGAGATGAAGGAAAAAGCAGTTTCTAATGATTGGCCATTGGATGTAGAGTGGGCCCTAATAGGTTCGTGTACTAACTCATCATACGAAGATTTGACACGAGCAGCTTCGATCGTTGAGGATGCGATTGAAAAAGGCGTTAGGCCTAAAGCCATCTTGGGTATAAATCCAGGGTCGGAACAAGTTCGCTATACAGCCGAAAGAGATGGATTGCTAGACACCTTCAATAAATTTGAATCAACCCGCATTTTTACCAATGCTTGTGGCCCTTGCATTGGTCAATGGGATAGGAAAGGTTCTGAAAAAGAGGAAAAGAACTCGATTGTTCACTCATTTAATCGTAATTTTGCTAAGCGTGCAGATGGAAATCCTAATACGCATGCTTTTGTCGCTTCCCCTGAAATGGTTGCAGCGGTAGCAATTTCAGGTCGGTTGGACTTTAATCCTATGACTGATGAACTAACTCGAGAGGATGGCCGGAAAATTAAATTGGATGAACCTTGTGGGATGGAATTACCATCGGCCGGTTTCGCAGTAGAAGATAATGGTTATCAGGCTCCAGCCGATGATGGCAGTAAAATCGAGGTAGTTGTCAATCCTGATTCTGAGCGTCTGCAATTGTTAACCCCATTTCCCGCCTGGGATGGCCAAAATATTACTGAGGCTAAGTTACTAATCAAGGCTGAAGGGAAATGTACTACTGATCACATATCTATGGCAGGGCCTTGGTTACGTTTTAGAGGCCATTTAGACAACATTAGTAACAACTGTTTAATTGGTGCGGTCAATGCTTTTAATGGAAAAACTAACCAAATCAAAAATCAGCTTGATGGATCTATCGGCGAAGTGCCCAATGTCGCACGGGCTTACAAGGCAGCGGGAGTTCCTTCAATTGTTATTGGCGACCACAACTATGGTGAAGGGAGTTCTAGAGAGCATGCAGCTATGGAACCGAGGCATTTGGGCGTACGAGCCGTGATTGTTAAATCCTTTGCTCGCATACATGAAACAAACCTCAAAAAACAGGGACTGCTGGGGTTGACATTTGCAAACGAAGCTGATTACGATAAAATTCGGGAGGATGACACTTTCAACTTTGTTGACTTAGCCGATTTTTCTCCTGGAAGACAATTAACTTTAGAGCTCGTTCATCAAGACAGCTCAGTAGATATTATCTTACTGAATCATACTTACAATGATCAACAGATTGAATGGGTCAGGGCTGGATCTGCTCTTAACCTAATTCGCAAGCAACAAAATTAGACTAACTAACTAAAATTTGCAACAATCATTCGGTGGTTGCATTTATAAGTAAATTATGGAGGTTCTAAATATGAAAACACCGACTAAAATTTTCTGTTCCTTTTTCTTGTTTTTTGCAATTGTTTTTCTAGGTCAAGCTGCTGATTCGCTGGGGGACCCGTTCGATGGAAACGCACTAAGAAATCCAAACTGGGAGTGGTCCAATGAACCGAAGAAGTGGGACATTGGTAAAACCAAAGACGGTTGGTTAACGATTGCCGGTGAGCACAATCGTAACCTGTGGGGAGAAGATCAGTCGAACCGGTTGTTTCAGAAGCACTCTGGTGATTTCCATATCGAAACTAACCTCATCCATGACTACAAAGATGTTTCGACCGTTCAGGGTATAGTAGCACTGTCTAAGACAGCTAAAGACAATAAAGGCAGAACTCCAGATTGGGTAACTTTGAAATTGTGGGGACGTGGTGGGGACGATAAAAACGCCGTTTTGCAGTACCAAGCCAGAGAGAGAGATAATGAGCCCGGACTTATTGGTACGGTACCGGCTTATGGTCAAGTCAAGCAAGGTGCTTTACCAATGTATATGCGGATGCAACGCAAAAAAGATACATTTACCACTTGGTTCAAACTAAAAGAAGGTGATAAATGGAACCTCGTGGGTGAGTATAAATCCAAGTTGAAAGATCCTCTAGAAGTTGGTATTTATTCTGGAATTGCCGATGGTGCTGGAGGAAAATTGACCGCTCATTTTGAATACTTCAAAGACCTAGACAACCCATTCACTGTAGAGTCTAAAGACAAACTGTCGACAATTTGGGGACAAATCAAATCATCTGAATGATCCCTTATCATTTCGGTTGTTATTTAATAAGGTACCTTCCTAGACTAACTGAACCATTGGTTTGGGAAGGTCGCCTTAGTCAGACAATCCTAATATTGTTCGGTAACGATATAAGTAAAAGCCCTCATCACCGATCGTAGAACCAGTAAATTCAACCAACTTCTCTACAGGATGTTTTTTTATAGCTTCTTCAGTGGGAAGACGGCGGTTGAGAATGAGTAGAACGTCACTTTGGCTTTCTATGCCGATCTGTTTGGCTTTCTCTAAAACTTTTTGGTTGCTAACCCCTTGTGTGCGCCGATTATCCCATCGGACGAATGACCCTTTTCGATCTCCTCTCGCGTAGTAAACCGATTCTTTTTCTAAGTAACCGACTACTGTACTGACTGCAAAATCAACATCACCCACAATCGGTATTTGGTCTAACTTCTGTGCCTTGATGAATTCCGCTGTTAGTTTACCATAAGAAAAGGGATACCTAATGTCGTTGGCGACTGCTGTTAAACCACCCACAGCATGCATCAATAGCAAACCCGTCAAAAGAAGATTCAGAGTAGTTCGAACATAAGATTGAAAAAAGTAGGGCCATCGGAAGTAAGATTTGAAGGATCTCCCCCCCCACACTATCAGTAAAAACGTAATAAACAAGAAACCATGATGGCGAATTGAACCTTGATATTTGATATAAAAAAAGACTAATAGGCCAGTTGTGCTGGAAATATAAACTAACAAAGCTGAAGGGCGAGCTAATGTAATTACTGTAGTAACTCCTATGATCAGGAGGGCAATTGTTAACTTATATTTCTGGAACCAACTGAATTTCATTAGTAATTCGCTACCCCAAAAATGGATTCCCTCGTTCGGAATAGGAAAAAACGCTCTCGAGACTAGATGAAGAGTCTTATAAACACGCTCAAGATCGAATTTGAAATACCAGCCAACAGCAAATCCAGTATCGCTCGGTGGGTTTAGTTGAATAATTGCTGTTACGATTCCAATAATGATTAGACCCAAACCAATATAAATCCGACGAGAACTGATTTTCTGATGGTTCAGTAAGTAGTCTGCCCCTAAGCCGAGTGTCGTTCCGATAACCAAAATTAGGGCATGTACACTTGAATGACTGAGTAGAAAAAGAGTCGCAGCTAACAACATCGGGGATTTGTAGCGTTGTTCTAGAAGAATACAAAGAACTATAACTAGTAGCAAGCCAATAGCATAGTTACGGCAGATAACACTATATTCGTACAAAGGGTAGTATCCAAAAACGAAAAAAAGCTTTTGAAATAGAGTGAAAGGCGAATATTTGACTATAAGAAAAACAGTAGTTGTAGCAATGACTAGATGAGTAACTTGCATGCCAATCGGGGACAGGGATAATCGAGTAATCGGCATCAAAATTAGGTGCCACAACGCGGGGTGTCCCTCATACTTCATATGTTGGAACAAAGCAAAAAAATTACTACTGTCTCGTGCTAGAAGCCACGCTTGCATTTCGTCGCGCCACATTTCATGATGGTAAATTGCGAAGAGAAGCACAAGAAAATACACTCCGGTCAAACCCAAAATGAAATGATTGCTCTTTTCTAGGCGGTGGAAGTAGTCAGAGAGAGGGGAAACATTTCTCCCCTCTGTTTCTTTTCTATGGTTTATCACCATAAGGGGGAACGGGCAATATTAACTAGAAAGGTAGGACTGTTGACCGGTCGGTAGCTTTGGGAGTCACCGGTTCTGTTGGCATTGCCTCAACAACTATAGGTTCAGGTTCTGTTGGCGTATCAGCAGGTTTGGTAACTTCGCTTTCTTGGCTAGCGGCCTGTATCTGTTTAATCTTCTTTATAAACTCTTGAAATAATTCTCTTTTCGACGAAGCTGCGGTTAACTCAGCTGCCAGTGTTGTCCAATCAACTTCACTCATTTGGTTACGAGATTCCACTCCGAACCGCGTTTTTACGTACGACCAAAAATTTTCCTGAGATATACTTTGTTGCTCTAGTTTATCTTTCAACTTTGTAGCGAGAGCAAAAGCTGCTTTTTGGGCACTACCTA
This sequence comes from Candidatus Poribacteria bacterium, assembly GCA_036339735.1. Lineage (GTDB taxonomy): Bacteria > Poribacteria > WGA-4E > WGA-4E > UBA9662 > TMED15. The sequence goes on along the minus strand of JAYZAL010000066.1, from coordinate 98,410 downwards.
ATTGTTCAGTATTAGCATCGTTGGAAACAGAAACATGCTTTGTTTCGTGTTGACGATGTAGATAGAAGTTCAATACTTCTTTGATAATTGGAACTGGTAGTAATTGTTTGATAGCGTTCCTTTGGGCCTTATGAATAGCTTTAGTAAAGGCATGTGGATCCGTTCGAGACCCCATGGTTTTACTCTGTTCTGAAGCTCCAAAGCGACTGGAACCAGTGATTGTATCTGTAGCTTTAACAATCGCCAACCAACTTTTTTCTTTTTCCTCGAATTCGAGGCTCTCTACTTCGATGCCTCCACGTCTATTGGCGGCTTCGTTGATACCAGCTAAAGTTAATCCTTCAACCGTTTTTCCACCTTGTTTGAAGGAGTAAACATAATCTTTTATGGCTTGTCCAGTCATCATCTGCACAATAGCTTGGTCGTCAACTTGCTCCAGCACCTCAAACTCAGTTAAAGGCGCGAGCTCCTTGCTTGCAGTTTCTTCTGACATAATTTTTCCCTGAAATCGGTGATTGTTTGCTTAATCAGTCCACCGAAAATAGTAACAGGATAATTCGGAACCGTCAATACCAAAAGTCTTTATCAGGGATCTTGTACTTGTGTTATGACTAACTGAAATCAATTCACAAGATTCATTGACAAAAAAACGAGTCAAAAACGATCCCAAACGAGACCTATGATACCCGTCAGTACCATATTAACTGGATCTTTTACTCCTTCTCTTCGCTTTCAGTTGGACAGATGGAACGCAGGAATTTGAAATCGTAGATACCTGATCGGTGGCCATCATTCCAAAAAAAGTTGATCGCGTACCGTCCCACCAGTTTTATATCTATAGCTTCAATCCCAACTGTATCGATCTTATCGATATTTCCATGGCCAATACTCGAAAAAAAAGAATGTACATCTTGTCCATCATTTCGTATAGCGCTACATTCAGCACACGGGCACAAAGCTCGTAGATAGGTCAATTCGTAATAACTTGAGTGCCCGTCTTGCCAAACAATTAGAAAACCATTATCGATGCGTTTTAATTTTTTTGGCTTTGTTCTTTTTGTATTTGTCATTGTCCTTGCCCCAAAACTTCTTGGATAATTAGCAACTGATTAACGGAAGCATTATATATATTCTGTTTGGTTCCCCGACTCCAATGAATATGGATACGATCTACGTTTTGTGCTTTACCTAATCCAAAATGTAGCCGAATGTCACTGTTTGAAGCATAATTTGAACCACTCTTTACTTCTGCTGTTTGTGTAATTCTTTTCCCTTCGTTTTTAATCTCAACCGTGACTCGAGAACCAATTCCATCTCGATTACTATATTTGCCCTCTAACCGAATCAAGAGCCAATTTTGCTGATTCCCAATCTCATTTCTTAACAAAAACGCTGGCTGATTAGAGTTAGAAACCAACAAATCGATGTCCCCATCATTATCGTAGTCTCCACCAACAACAGATCGACCAACGTAGGGTTTATCAAAATATTCGCCGGCAAATGTTGATACCTCTAAAAATGATCCATCACCCAGATTGCGAAACAGCTGGTCTACTTGGGCATAGGTCTCACTGTCCATCAACTGTTCAATAATATCCTGTGGGTGGCCATTAACTGAGAATATGTCAAGATATGTGTCATGGTCATAGTCAAAAAAAATGGGACTAAAACCAACAAAACGGAAGGTCGGCTCGCTTAGTCCAGCTTCAACTGTTGCCTCAACGAAAAAACCATGTTGATCATTTCTATATAAAGTTGCTGTTTCTGAATTGGCAACAATTAGGTCTAACCATCCATCTTGATTATAGTCCCCACAATCGACACCCATTGACCCTTCTGCAATACCAGTTTCATCGTAACCGGTTCCTGCTAATAAGCTATTATCGGTGAAAGTACCATCTCCATTATTACGATATAGAAAATTACGATTGGTATCATTTGCCACATAGATGTCAGGCCAATGATCATTATCATAATCGAAGGAGACGACGGCCATGCCACGACCTTCTTCAGCATTAGTGACACCCGAAACAAGAGAAACATCAGTAAAAGTACCATCTCCATTATTTTGGTAAAGTTTGTCTTTTGTACCTTTGAATGCTCTTGGGTGTTGGTAACCTACCATACTGTTTCCTGAGTTAGATTGGCGATCCACTAGAGAATATTGCAAGTAGTTTACAATGAACAAATCTAAGTCCCCGTCCAAGTCATAATCTAAAAAAGCACCAGCTACAGCCCAATCAGGATTATCAATGCCCACTTCCTGAGATATTTCTGTAAAACTCCCGTCACCATTGTTACGATAAAAAGAGTCAGCACCAAAGTTCGCCAGATAAAGATCAGTATCGCCATCATTATCATAGTCGGCTGACGTACCCCCCATGCCATAGCCGAGATCTCCCAGCCCAGCTTCATTAGTGGTATCTGTGAATGTTCCACCTCCATTATTTCTGTATAAAACGTTGCCAACTCCATTTTTTCCTGTTGAAGTATCTCCAGAATTTACCAAATAGAGATCTAATAAACCGTCATTGTTGTAGTCGATTAGTATAACCCCTGACCCCATGGTTTCAATCATATGTTTTTCTTTACTTTTTCCAGATTGGTGGTTGAATTCAATGCCAGCGATCTCATTTACATTTTTGAAAAAAGGTGTTGCAATTGATACATGAGCTGCAGCTACCATGAATAATAAAATAGTTAGATGAGATATAATTCTATTTGGGAACTGAAAAAATTGAAGATTCAATTCTATGTACATCTAAAAAGTGGAGTCCGAAGGATTAAGGTCTAATCAATTCAACTTTTGTCTTTATTCAGTGGTGATTTTCCTAAACTAACCTACCATAAAATGATAACGGCTAATTGGTAATAAAAGTTCAACTTGAATTTTTGTATCTTTGCTAGAAAGACAAGGAATATCTAAAAACTTAGAGGCGGAATTGCCGAATTTGTAGGAGTTAGACCAGTTTTCTTATAAGAGTAATTAGCCTCTGTGTTGCTTTATATTGGCCTAACCATCTGAGCTTCTGATTTTTTAGATTTTTAACTCCTATAGAACAGACATGAATCTAGCTATTTTGCCAGCCAGATTTGTAGGAACTAATTTTTGAGTGTTTGCTTCCATATCAGTAGACTGACAAAGTAGCTCAGAAGGAGGCCCAGCATGTCATACCAACACTTTGGACCCGAGTGTATTCCAAAAACGTATTTACCTTTCTCGAAATCAAAACCAGACGGTTTGGTGTTCAGTTTGATTTTGGTAATTTTGACAGCGGAGACTAAATTAATCAAGCAAGGTGGGATTACAATTTAGATTTTGAAAATTTCTCCTAACTTCCCACCTAAAGTACGACTGGCCATTAATAAACAGAATATCAACAATAACATACCGACAACACCCAAAGCGCAAGCTAAAAAAGTACCTTCGCCCCCTGGATACATCGATAGGTTATAAATAGCTTTCGTGATGGGTGCAAACTCGTCTTTCATAGCTAGAATTAAACTTTCACTGACCTCAAGCATCGAGAAAGAAAAAACCAAAATTGAACCTGCGATAATATTAGCTGCTATTAATGGAAAAGTAATTTTGAAAAGCGTTTGGCTTGATGTTGCACCAAGATTTGCTGAAGCTTCTTCGTATGTGACTGATGTTTGTTGTAACCCTGCGTAGATTGACCGTAGCATGTATGGAAGACGACGAACTGAATATCCAATGATTAGTAATGCAACTGGATTTTCACGCGGGTCTAAAAAAGAGAAAATAGTCGTACTAGAAAAACTTCCTACATAGCCAAAAGCAATAGCAACGCCTGGAAGTGCTAGTGGCAACATGGCAACTGAATCTAATAAATTTTTAAAAGGTAACTCTTTTCGAGTTAGGAAAAACGAAATTAGTAGGCCTGAAACAACAGCTAATATGGTGCTGAATACACTGTAAAAGAGACTATTTTTAATACTTGGAAAAGTATCTTCGTGCTGAAAAACATCACCATAATGAGAGGACGTAATTTGCTTTGGGAAGATGTCTTCTAAAGGCTCTAAAAAGCTAGCGTCCGGAGTCAAGGAAATCATAATAATACTTAGGTGAGGTAGAATAGCCAACAATCCTAAACCACACATAAATGTGTAGATAAACCAACGAGTTAGACCAACGGCTTCATTTTCACGCGAGCCTACATGTCCTCGGCCAACCATAGCGTATTGTCTACTAGCTGTCATACGTTTTGATACCCAGAAACAGGCCGCTGTTAGGGTAATAATTAAAACAACAAGCGCATAACCACTTGGGTTGACGTTTATGTCGCTGACTTGTTTAAAAATTCGAACAGCAATTACGTCGTAGTAGTCGAAAATTAGTGGGGTACCGAGATCAGTAAAAGACCAAATGAATACGATTATAGCACCCGCAAAATACCCAGGAATCATCAATGGTAGGGTAATAGTGAAAAACAACTTTGTTTTGCTTGCACCCATGTTTTCTGCGGCTTCTTCTAAACTGGGATCTACATTAGCTAAAGAAGCAGAAACGTTGAGATACATGATTGGGTATAGGTGTAGGGTTGACAATAAGACTACACCAAAAAAACCACCTCCAAACCAGTCAAGAAAGGAAGCAGGTGCTATATCAGCCAAATCCACTAAGCCAGCCTGGACGAGAAAAGTATTTATACTTCCGTATAAACCAAACAGTTGTTTCATTCCAATTGCTCCGACAAAAGGAGGCATAATCATTGGAATTAGAATTAAGCCTTGGAATACCCCTCGACCTGGAAAACGAAACCGAGTCAATATGTAGGCTAAAGGTAAGCTAACTAAGGTAGTCGCTAGGGTAACAGAAACTGCTAACTTGAAACTATTAACAACCAGAATCCTCTGTGTCTCATCAGTTACAATGTTAGCAAAAAATTGTAGGCTGAATCGCCCTTCGATCCACAGAGCTGATTTGAATACGTACAAGAGGGGATAGATTAAAAAAACTAGCAAGTAAACTGAAACTAGAAGCAACAAGAAACCAGAAGCAGGTGTTAAATTGTGTTTCTTGTCCACTGGTTTTTTATTGAGTTTCCAACCGAGAACGATTTTTAACCTGAGTTGGTATGGGGGATTCAGCTACTTGTTGACTCAAATTGTACATTAGTTGACGAGGCGAAAATGTCTCGCAAAACCCGTACAACCCATATTGTTGGCCACCATCATTTTCGACCAGTTGGCCTTTTTCTATATCGTAGGTCATCTGACGGAGAGCTTCGTTTTTACTTCCGATTTTTTGAGCATTGAGATTACGATGCTTGGTTAATCGGACAATGGTCTGTAAATTTTTACCTACTGGCTTTTTTGCCTCTGTCAATTTTAAGTAATTTTGTATCATTCGCCATCGCGTGGGGCCGCCATTGTAAAAACTATAATCTGTCCAGTGATATGGATCGATATCGCTTTTTAGGTTGAGCGTCTTCTTCAGCGCTTTAGCGTTTTCTTGATAAAATTTGACACACTTTTGAAATCCGTAGTATTGGTCTCGCTTAATATGGTAGGCTGCTAAGATTGCCGAAATATGTGGAGCTTTTAGCAAGTTAATGTAGTATCTGCCTGAAGGGTTACTTGGTCGATGATAACTCCCATCCAACTCGGACTCTAACCGAACCAGATAACCAGACCACGACAGCTGTTGCTTAGTTTCTAAATCTTCTCCAATAGAAAGAAATTCGAAGTAAGGACAGTATACTTTGCTATTTGGGTTCAGCATTTCTCGAATTAATCCTGGGATTACTACTAGATTATTTTGAGCTATACCTATATCGTCGTCTGCATCACCCTGTCGATTGGAACCCACCGCAGTTTCAGTAAAGTTACTTTCAATTTCAAATATTTTTAGTAAACGTAGCGGATCAATGCCTGCTAACTGACCTGCAATCAAAGCAAAAGCAAAGTACCGACGCCCTTCATATAGCGATTGCCGTAGCGTCATCGGTGCGTACCCGCTGACTTTTAGTCCTTTTTGGTATATTAAATTTTCCGTTGTAACGCCAAAAACGCTTGCCTCCGTGGCTGGATCATACTGATTATAAATTTCATAAGCTTGAGTGATCGCCAATTGAATCTGTTGTTCATACGTTAGGCGGTACTCAGCTCTTTTCTTTTCATCATATATAACCAAACTTGAGCCATTATTCGAGTCATAACCAACTGCGGCTAATTCTGCTAACTTTTGATGAACTGATTTATCAGTAGACTCCAATCTGGCTAAGACATCCTCGACCGCTACATCTTGCAGAGTTTTATCGTCACTGAGGCTAACAGCAAATGTCTTATTCTCTCTTAGATGATGCCAGAAGGTTTCAAAATCGCCGAAAGCTCTGTAACCAATGAACAAAAGAGCTGTTAAACAAACCATCAACGCAACAGGTATAGTGGCTAGAAGAATAAATCTAATAGCCTTGGCCGTTTGTTTAATGGGCGTGTTCGTTGCACGATATGTCGGCAGTATTTGATGTAATCGATCTGTTGCCTTCTGTTTTTCGAAGGAACGGTAGGCCAAGTTATTAGACGAACTCTCTACTAGTAAATTCTCGTTATCAGATTGATCTAAGGGCACCGAATTACCCTTCGCCAACTTTTTCATTTGATTGGAAGAATTGCCTTACTTAGTTTACTAATCAGTATATAAAATTAGCAGAAACGGAAAAAATATTCAACTTGCTCGAGTGGTGTATCCAAACGTTTTGGTAGTAACTCATTCAATAACGATTGGAGTTGTTGTTCCTGACCTGGGACTGTATGTAGTTGCAAATCCTGAGCATTGAGATAACTTTGTAATTCTTGTACTAGGTATGTTTGTATACCATTACCTGATTCATGGAGTTGTGATGGTAAGAGAGCTGGTACACTAACACCACTGACAAAAGTATCAACTAATTCATTCAGATCGCCGAGGTCACTTTCTAGTTGTTTTTGCCGATCAATTGCCATTTGAAAAATTCGATCATTGAAATCAGTAACCTTATGGTCTACAAATTCAACGTAATCTGAGTGCCAGTCACTATCGGAAACTAATTTATCACCAAGGCATATCTGTTCTAATTCCGTGGATAGAGATTGCAGATAACGGACATCATCGCCTGCTACTTGGTTTTCTAGAGCCTGCTGGATTTCAGCCATCAGATGTACCAATTGATCAACAATTTCAAGCTCAAAATTTTGAGATGCAACTAAATCTGTACCCACCGTTTGTTCTACAATTCCTGATGGTTGTTCTTGAGATGACATGATATGTCCCATCAATTCAAGTAATTTTCTGCTAACCGGAGTTAGAATCGGGAAATCCTGAAGGCTTATTTCAACTATCAAGAAAGCTGATTTTGTCAAAGACAATGAAACATCCGAAACGGATCTATACATCTGCTTTTTGATATCTTCGATGATTTGCTGTACGTCGAGCAATTGGTCATAGTAGCTCCTATTTTCCGAACTGGAAGACATTTGATATTGTCGGTCATTTGGAGATTCAAATGCTCTTTCGGTAAGAATCTGTCGAGAATCAGTAATTTCGCGTCTTCGATGGAGCTCGCGGGCATCTTCTAGTGCTTGTCCCAAAGAGTGAATTATCGGTTGAAGTTGGTCGATCTGACTTCTTAACGGCAGGTAACTAGAGTAGCGATAATCGGCGATAATCCACCGTAGATCCTCTAAAATCTCTACTAAAATCTCTTCGTAGGCTTCATCTTCCAATGCTGAGTATCTAAGCGAATCAACTCTAGTTTCTTTGAGTTCACGTTCTTCAGTTTCTTGACTGAGGAAATGATAGAAATTACCGAGTTGTTTATCAATTAACATGTCATCTTCGACGTACTGATAAAGTTTTTCTTTTAGGGATGAGCATCCATCCAATACTCCTGAACGATCAAAACTCAGGGAGGAAAGGCTAATATAAAGCAAATCCTCTTCGATTTCGGCGAAATGATTGTCGCTCATTACCGCAAAGAGCTGATAAGCACTATCAGACACTGAGTGGTCAACAATCAACTTATGCTCCCCATTTCTATTCTTTTTTTGCCGGTCAACTTTAGTAATAACTAGTGGCACATCAGATGCTTCTTGGTTTAGTTTCATTGAACGACGTAAGGCAGATTTTTGATTAAACTCGTCTAAAGCGGATTGATAATGCTTTAAAAGCTCTTCACTACCTAGCTCCATCAAAAGCGATTCGATAGAATTTTTGGCATCAACCGGTACATCTTCTTGAATCAAAAGGCGATTAGCTACTGCTGCGAAACCATCAGCTCCTAGATTACGAAAGGGACGAAGTAAAAAAGAGACATTACCATTAATAAAAATTTTGTGCTTCCCCAGTGGTTGAGGCTGATTATGCTCATTGTTTTCTTGATCGCCATACCAAATCCGCATTTCGAACGTTTCATCGTAAACTTGAAAACGAATTTTGCCTTGATCCAACTGATCAAACTGTTGACGATGAACATGTTGTAGATCGTTAACATCAATCGAGATCACTGACCCAGAAGCATTAGTATACAAATTGGCCTCAATAATTTGGTCAAAGGAAACTAGGTACCGTCGTTCGACAACATGGGCACCAGTAGCATTATCATTTGTAATAGCTAGGCGAGGAATCTGATATTGATCATGATAATAGTAAGATTTCCAACTCAGTGCTCGCCTACGCATCTTCTCCAGTAATTGATAGCTGAGCCTCTGCTTAACCTGTCTTTCCTGACGCTTTTTTTTCCCTTCCAAAAGGACGAGCTTACCGGATTTTTCGTCATCTGACGACCCGACTGCCAGTTGTGGCAGCTTATCTCCTCGTCTTGTACCTGACAGCTTAGTTAATGCACTGTCTATGAACTCATTCCATTTTGCCATCTAGTGTTCTCCACGACTCTAATTTAACAAAAAAATAATAAAGTATAAAAATAGAAACGGTTAGAGGAAAAGTATGTTATTTAGATATTATTTTAATGTATAATCCAATGTCTCTATGAGCCAAAGGACAAGCACATTATAGCACAGCCAGCAGTTGTAGGAAAAGAGCAATCTAATCAAAGTATGCAAAGAAAACTGATATCTAACTTGATCAATCTAAATCTGAAAAATCTACCAATTTCTGAATCCATCAAGACTATTCAAACCACAATGGAACTAGCAGCGAAGGACACTCGCAAATATATTGAGTATTTAGATCGGTTAGATGGATTAGCTTCGTCTGGATTGAATTTTCAGCAAATTCAATCCAAAAAAACGAAAATTATATACGATCTCAAGAGGTTGGCAGAACGCACAGCTGAGAATCAAGAAACTATTGCGCAGATAACTCTAGAAGATATGCAACGACAGATTGTTGATCTAGAACAGATAATTGGTGATATGCCAAGCCAGATTGATGAACGATTTGTTTTTTATAATTTTGATTTGTCTAATGATGTGACATTGCAGGTCAAAAACCAGTTTCAAGTGGATAGCTTTAATCATTTGGTGGAATTAGTACAAATGCCAAAATGGAAATACACCTATTATCACTTAAAATTTGGCCCCTTGAATTTGCTTCTTTGCCAGTACATGCCAGTGACAACCCAGACATCTTCTTTATCAATCCCTGTGGCAAAGTACTCAGATCCAGCTAACAGTTTCTTAAAATCTATCCAACACCGATGGGGTAAATCTACACCCGTAAAACGGGAGGTAATCCATCTATTTGCACCATCAGAGCATCGTTTAGGTTTAGATATGGGGGCTTTATTACAGACTGAGGCTCGGGAATTTTCAGCTTACCAGCCTCACAAGTCAGATGAAGCTCAGCAATTACCAAAAATTATCTACGATTTTATCAATATGTATGGGATCAATGGGCATCACGCTGTTCACTTATTTCGTCAACGCAATAGGTCTTTGATTTTTTTAGCACCAACGTTAATTGAGCCAGCTAAAGGTGTTCTGGCATTTGGCACTCATGGAAATAGTTCTACTGAATCTAGTACAGGCTTGGTTATGCCCCAGACATTTTTGGTTTGATTGTCAATGACCCATATATGTGGTAAGCCTACTACCGGTGTGCAAAACGGCTAGAGACTATAAATCAATGAGACGTATTGTAACTTGCCTACCTAGACAAGTTCGAAGAATGTTTGAAATTTTCATTGAATTATACAGCCTTCCAATCTAGTAAAACAGGGTACGGCACCTTGTTTTTTTAATCTTGGGATAGAGCTATAGCAAGGTTTGATAGAAACTCGTGATTCTGTTTATCCGTTCCCACAGTCACCCGCAAACAGTCAATTAGAGGTTCTTTTTGTTCGAAAGAACGAATTAAAATGCCTTTATCAAGTAAAGATGCATGTACCCGACTTGATGAAGATTGAGTACGAAAAAGGATGAAATTAGCGTCGGTCGGAAATGGATCCACACCCTCCATGTTCTTCAATGCTTCGTAAACTATTCCACGTTCATACTGAAGCATGGCAATCTTACTCGTAATCATCTCTCTTTGCTGCAGAACACTAGAAACACATACTTGTGTGAATTGGTTTAGGTTATAGGGCAATCGAACTTTGTTGATTTGATTGATAATGTCTGGGTGAGCAATCAAATAACCACAACGCAGACTTGCCAAACCATAAGCTTTAGAAAAAGTCCTTGTAATTATCAAATTTTTATTAGAGCCTATCTTATCTAAAAAGGTTCGTCCAGAAAATTCATAGTATGCTTCATCTAACACAACAAGGGTGTTAGGCTGCTCTAATATTTGATCTATTACTTTGGTATTGAATAAGTTCCCTGTTGGATTGTTTGGATAAGACAAAAAAATCAAATTCTGTCTCTTTTGGTTTAGCTGATGTTGCCAGATTTCGGCATCGAGATCGAAGTTGTTGTCAAGTGGTATACCAAACGCAGAGACTCCGGCTATCTGAGCCAAAATACCATACATTGAAAAGGTTGGGGTTGGGTAGAGTATTGAGGAATGTTCGCGGGAAAAAACTTGAACGAGGTAAGATAATAGCTCGTCTGAACCATTACCAATGACGATCCAGTCAGCAGGCAAGCCTAAGTATGTTGCAAGAGAACTTCTTAGCTCATCTGCGGTTGGTTCTGGGTAAAGGTGGAAAGTTAGCCTTGACAGCTTTTCTTGGATTTCCTGCCTAATAAAAACTGGTAGATCGAACGGAGACTCGTTTGCGTCAAGCTTAATCCGAGGTCGACTTTTTTTTACAGAATAGGGCGAAAGTTTAGCTAAGTCCGAACGAAAAAAACGTCGTAAATCCATCGAACCTAACTAATTAAGAGCGACTAGCTTGAAGCTTTTGGATATATTCTTCATTAATGTTGTTGGATGGGTGATGATGCGTTTGGTGATGCTCCGCATAATCTTTTACCAGAGAAGTATAGGTATTAACAGCCTGATCCAAGTCACCTTCTTCTTCGTATATCTTGCCAATCCAATACAGCGCCGATCGGCGCATATCGTAGCTAAACTTTTCGTTATCGTCAACCACTTTTCGGTAAGTTTCAATAGCACCATCAGAATTTTCTTGGTCGTAGTGGATTTGGGCTATAAAAACAAGCGAATTTGGCGCATTCTCATTCCGCGGGTATGATGATATGGCCTCTTCCAATTGTATAATTGCCTCCTCATTTTTCCCCATTCGCTGGTAAGCCCAACCTATGTAGAAGTAAGAATCTTGGGCTGCTATTGATTTAGGGTAATTCTCAATTGTACGCTCGTATGCAGAAATTGCTTCTTCATATTTACTCTGAGAGAAAAACGCCTGGGCAATACCGAACTGAGCATTGGGTGCTAGCCTCTGAATTCCTGCATCAACTACATTCTGAAATTCAGAAACCGCATCTTCGTATTGCTGAGTCTCAATAGCTATACGCCCAAGTTGGTAGACTACCTCATGAACGATCGGATCACTAGCTAAATCAATTCTCAATGTTCGAAACTCATCTTGAGCTATACTCCATTGCCCTTTTCCATAGTAACACATAGCTCTGTTAAATAGAGAGTTGTTATGTAAGCTACTACCTGGATAATTAGCGACTAGCTGCTCAAAAAAACGCAAAGCACGGTTATAATACAAATCAGATTCAGCCAACTCAGAATTTTTGGCTTTTTCGTCCTCAGCAAGCCGATAGTTTGCATAGGCAATAGCGTACAAAGAATCATCGGCGTACTCACTATCTGGATAATCCGAAATCAAGCGACGCAACATAATAAACTGTTGTTCTTGAGATCGGGCTAATCGAGATGCATACTGATAAAGTGCGTCATCAGCCCAATGAGAATCCGGATATAGATCAAAAACTTTTCGATAGAGTACTCGTACTTTTTCAAATTGTTTTTGCGTGCTATCTTCCGTCACGGGCGGAGTGTCGGCTTGCTCTACTTTCTTCCAAGCTTTTTCAGCTCGTTCATCATACTTGCTTATCTGGTGGCTAGTGCCTCGGCCAATAAAAAAACCGGCCAAACATGCTAGAATTACCAAATCGACTATAACAATGGTACGCTTCACCAGCTACTCCTTGAAATCTCTTGCCAAGATAATATTAAATCTAATGACTCTAAATACCCGAATTACGAAAAACTAACCAATCTGCCAGAACCAAAGCACGCAAAGTTTACGTAAGGCGCTAGCGCATGTCAAGACAAATCAAAAAGATAATAACAACAGCCTAACTGCTCTTTTTGACTAGTGGTGAAAAAGGATTAGCCGAAAACTAATATCCTACTGCACAACCGTCCCTTCGTGAGTCAGAACCTGCAACAAGTGTATTATTTTCTGAATCAACTAAAATGGCTTGGCCACCACCGAAAAATGTATCGCTATCCAATAGTAGTTGATGATTCTTCTTTTCCAAAGCTTTTGACACTTCTAACCTGAAACTGTCCTCAACCGCAATTTTTCCATCTAGCATGACCTGAAATCTTGGAGCGTCTAGGGCCGATTGAATATCCATATTGTAATCAACCAGATTACTAATAAGTTGTAGATGTCCTTGCGGTTGCATTGGTCCACCCATTACGCCAAACGGCATCAACGGTATACCATCTTTCATCATCATACCTGGAATAATAGTATGTAAGGTGCGTTTGTGTGGAGCTAAGTAGTTGACATGATCACAGTCAAGTGAGAATCCAGCACCTCGATTCTGCAACAAAATGCCTGTATTCCCAGCAACTAAGTAAGAACCAAACTGGTGAAATAAACTATTAATGAACGACACTACATTTCTGTCCTTGTCTACTATCGATAAGTAAACAGTATCATATCCAACAGTTGATTTAGTTAAATCAACAGAGGGCAAAGAATGCCCCATGTTAATTCTTTTCGCCTGTTCCTTACCATAACTTAAAGATAAAAGCTGGCTAATAGGAATATCAGAAAATGTCGGGTCGGTTACATGCTGGTGTAAATCGACCAACCCAAGTTTCATGGCTTCAATCATCAAGTGGAAACGATCTGGACTATCAAACGGCACTTTTACCTGTTCGAATTGCTTCATAATATTAAGAGCTATTAAAGCAGCAATACCTTGTCCGTTGGGAGGTAACTCATAAACTTGGTATCCCCCATAATTGGTACAAATAGGTTCAACCCATTCTGAGGTATGATCTTTAAAATCTTTCATGCTTATCCAACCGTTATTCTGATTGGAATATTGAACAATTCGTTTTGCTATTTCACCTTCATAGAAGGCTTGCCTACCACCTTCAGCTAATAGCCGCAGTGTACGGGCTAAAGACTTAATTTGAAAAACTTCTCCTATTTTAGGACTCCTACCATTAATCAAATAAGTTTGTCGGGCATTTTTACAGTAACCTAACATCTGCACTGACTTAGACCAGGATTTGCCAATTTGAGGACTTACAGGAAATCCATTTTCAGCGTAATCAATAGCTGGCTGTAAGACCTCAGACATCGACATAGAACCGTATCGGTCCATTAATTGAGCCCAACCGTCAAAGGCTCCTGGGACATTGAAAGCTCGCAGGTCATGGTACGCAGGTATCGTGGTTAATCCCTGATGAAGTAGTAATTCTGGATCAGCAGCATAAGCTGAGCGGCCACTAGCATTTAATCCCACTAGTTTCTTTTCTGTTTGCATGTAAACCAAGGCAAAGGCATCACCACCAATGCCAGTTGACATTGGTTCAACCACATTCAATACAGCAGCGGTTGCTATAGCCGAGTCCACAGCATTACCACCTTCTTGTAAGATTTTCAATCCAGCTTGAGCCGCTAATGGCTGGCTAGTTGCAACTGCACCATTTTTACAGATAATGGGCGAACGGCTAGGGCCAAACCGATTAGGTTGATAATCGCCGAACATGCTAGATTTGTTTCGCCGTTGGGATTGGGTTAATACCAGCTATCATCATACCTTGTCCTGGAGACTGATGTACTCCTTTCAATGGCAGATCATCTGCGGAACGAAACTGGAATAATACAATCCTCCTTGGATTTTTTGTGCGATTTGGATAAGAACCATGGGGGGTCAGATAACTGAAGATTAATACATCTCCAGCTTTTCCTTCACAGGGTGTCGCTTGATCTAATGGGTATTTTTCGGGTTCTAAATAATAGCTACCATCATGTTGATGGTCTATTGCTCCCTGACGATGCACACCTGGTATCACGCACAAACAACCACTTTCAACAGAAGAATCTTCCAAGTACACAACTGCAGCCAACATCGTATCATTGGTATGAGGAAAATACTCGTAATCTTGATGAAGTGGAAAGGGTGAGCCTTTGTATGGGGGTTTGACATGCAATTTGGTGTGGTGTAATTGCACGTTTGGTCCTATTAGACTCACAACCGCTGAAGTGAGTTCGCGGTGTACTAACATTCGGGTAAAAACAGCAGAATGATACTGCATATTATGTATACTCAACACCGAAGTCTTTCCACGTTCAGTTTGCTCAACTTGGCTCTCTTGCCATTTGCCACCCCAAGTCGCTTCCAACTTTCCTCCATCCATTTGCAAACGCTCAAACATGGCGTCTGTTTCTTGCACACATTCACTTATTTCTTCTTTATTAAATACATTTGGTATTAACAGATAACCATCAGAATTATAAGATTGAACCTGTTCTGCTGTTAACATCTTGTTTTCCTATCTTGATTTCGCCATTACTAAATTTCTGGTCTGTATGATGTGCGATCATTAAACTTACTAAAATTATAACACTGACTGAACAAATCAACAACAACCAAAGGACTAATCCGGATTTGAGTGGATGGTCATTAATCTTTTTGTGTAGCAAAACTCTGGAGGTTCCATTTTTCAATATTAGAGTAGGCTCAAACGAATTCTATTTTACAAATGTTTTAACTATATTTAAATTTAATAAAAAATCTTAACGAATTACCAAATAATAAACAGTAGAAGTAAAAAGCACATACTAGCAATTCGGATTATTCCTAGTATGTGCTTTTTTACTTTTGTTACAGCCGATTTTGTGCCAATTCAGTTGTTAATCCCTTGCTCATTAAGCTCGTTTTCAGCATTGATTTTCGATCTTTTTGCAGTTTACTGAATTAACTGATACAATTTGCTATTATTGAGTTTTCATTAAGTTTAAGTACAGAATCAATATGGAATCGTTTAAGAAATTTTCTTACCCAGAATACTATTCCCTTCTGTTTGTCTTGGTTCTTTTGTTAGTTAGCAGTTGTGGGGATGATAAAAATAGTGCTGGCGTTTCTGCCAACTTGGTGCGTGGTGAAGGAATTGTAGCTGACTCTGTATTAGCGATTAATGTATCCCAAGACAGACCTGATGGAATAACTAATCATTTCTTTTCTGATTCCGAACGCATTTTCCTTTGGCTCTATTGGACCAATGTAACTGGTACACATACTGTCAAAGTCCGCTGGTTTTCACCAGCCGAAGGATTAGATGACCTTCCATACGATGAAGAAGAAATTAGATTTTCCTCTGATTTTCAGCATATAACTTGGTTCTACATTAATCCAAGATCAGGAGGCTTCTCTACAGGTGAGTGGTTTGTAGAGATTTTCTTGGACAACATTTTTGAACGAAGCCACACATTTACTGTAAAGTGATTCTTCAGCTCAGTTTTTGTTAGGAACACGATAAGAATTTAACTGACTTTCGCAAAAACAGCCACACAGGTTTGATGGAACATATTGTTCTACTTTTGTGGGTAATAGCGAGGAGTCAGGCAACCAAGTTCAATTCCGTCTTTGTTTCAGCCACTTAGAACACGACCAATAATGTAGTATGCAGGAGGGGCTTCATACCGAATGTTGTATTCACCCGAAATTAAAATAGCATACAAACAAATGACAAAGTCAGATGACAGCCAGTAAGTAGGTCAAACAGTTCCTAAAAAAATATTACAATTGACCAATCCCTTTCGTTTCATGCTTTAATTCCGACCAGAAAACTCGGGTTAATTAGCCAAATAGAGCAAAGAATAAGCCGGGTTCTGTACACTGTCTGGAACAGTGTTAGCGATCATTCATCTAGGATTAGTGTTACCACTAACCTCTTGCGACCTTACCCGCGAACAGGGCGAGCGAACCCAATTCACCTACTTGGTCTTGCTCCAGATGGGGTTTACAAGCTCTTGATGTCACCACCAAGACTGGTGCGCTTTTACCGCACCGTTTCACCTGTACAGCACTGTAAGTGCTGTAGTTTACTTTCTGTTGCACTCTCCGTAGTGTCGCCACTCCTGGACGTTATCCAGCATCCCGCTCTGTGGAGCCCGGACTTTCCTCACCTCTGAAAAACAGAAGTGCGACCGCCTACTTGACTCTATTCAGCCACTCAACCCAAGCTACAAAATCATACCACATATAAAAAATTAAGGCCAAGTTCTACCGACATAACTCTAGGTGCGATAATCAGCATTAATGCGGATGTAGTCATATGAATAATCGCACG
Organism: Candidatus Poribacteria bacterium; assembly: GCA_036339735.1. Classification (GTDB taxonomy): domain Bacteria; phylum Poribacteria; class WGA-4E; order WGA-4E; family UBA9662; genus TMED15. Next base: position 81,483 of record JAYZAL010000066.1, on the reverse strand, counting down.
ACCAAAACTTAGCCGTTCGGATACCAGCCCCTAAGTCAATACGAATCTGAATGATATCCGAATTCAAATATTCTGAGGCCGTTTCCTCTTTATAACCAGCATTCATCCCGTTCCTGACGATTTGGTAGTCGTCAACAAAGATATTTACTTGATAAGGATCAAAAATTGCTCCTGACTTGCCAATTGCCATCATGAAACGGCCCCAGTTAGCATCGTTAGCAAAGATAGCCGTCTTGACTAGGGGAGATTCAGCAACAGCCCTACCCGCTTTAACAGCATCACTTTTTGTTTGAGCGTTTTCTATCAAGATCTCGACGAGTTTCGTTGCACCTTCTCCATCACGTGCAATCATCTTGGCCAATTCAGTACATACATATGTTAGACCTTTACAGAATACTTCGTAGTTTGGGTCTGTATCAGACTCAATTTTGGTGTGGTTTGCCGCACCGGTTGCTAATACCAATACTGTGTCATTAGTACTGGTATCAGTATCAACAGTAATACAATTAAAACTAATCTCATTAGCTTGACTCAGGCTGGACTGTAATAATTCTGGTGTGATTGCTACATCAGTGGTAATAAAACCAAGCATAGTTGCCATATTAGGAGCTATCATACCAGAACCTTTTGCTGTCCCACCAATCCTAACGGCTTGGTTGTCGATTTCAATTTCAACCGACACCGATTTAGAAACTGTATCAGTCGTCATAATTGCTACAGCTACATCATTACCCCCATCGTTTGACACATGATCGGCCGCAGATATAATACCAGCTTCTATTTTTTCCATGGGTAGCTGTTGACCAATAACGCCAGTCGAACAAACTAAGACCTCATCAACCGAAATCGAGAGTGTGTTGGCAACTACTTGAGCCATCTGTTTGGCGTTATGTACGCCTTGATCACCAGTACAAGCATTGGCATTACCACTGTTAATAATAATTGCACGGGTTGTTGGTTGTTGAAGGTGTTCCTTACAAAGTAAGACTGGTGCAGCACAAACGCGGTTTTTTGTATAAACACCAGCGGCAATAGGCTGATCGGTAGGTGAAACTGGATCAGCTACTATTAAAGCTATATCTTTAGTTGATTCTTTGTGGCTCTTTTTCTTAATGCCTGCATAAACGCCTGCAGCTCGAATCCCAACAACGCTGGTAATACCGCCTTGAATAACTTTCATGTACTTCCCTCAATTATGCGTTGGTAACTGTTCCTAGCGCAGCCCATTCACATCCTCTCACTAACAATGTTTGAAAGTCAGGATTATCCCAAGTATCAGATACTCCATCAAGCCCCAAATGGCCTAAAATGGAATGAAAGACTCTAGCTTGACCATAGTTCTTAACCAAGACCATTGGTTCATACTGCCCAGTCCCGCCTGAATCAACACTCGAAAATGCCTGTGCAATGACGTGGTAGTCAGTACCATGCATGTGTTTCAGTTGGTGGTAAAGTTCATCAGGATGGTTTTTAATTTTTCCACTGGGTAATGTTTGGGCAAATCCATTGACAATTGGGTGGTCGAGATCGGTAAACTCGATATCGAAACTGTGATACACACCATGACTAGAATCTTCACGCCACATCAAAGCGCAAATTTCTTCATATTCTACCCATTCCGGGAATGAGTTATTAGCTGAGTGAAGAATACAAACATTCACTCCACATCTGACTGAATCAATAAAATTATCGCGAGCGAGGCTGCTCCATTCTGTCCCAGTATATAGGTTATCGAATCCGGTATTATAATCGACTAAAAATAGCTGGTACTGGTCAAGTTGTTCTCGGTTTTCTAACCTAGCTGATGGGGTTTCACAGATTTCGACACTAAATCTACCCGTACTTTCTAGTAAATTTTGGCAAATTGAGGATGACCGCTCCCAATCATGATTGTTAACCCCAGTCAGGATTAAGGCTTTTATTAAAGAAGTTTCTATGCCCTTGGTTACCAAATTATTTGGTGTCTGGATGGAACGTTTTATACTTACCCGCAGGTCTTGCTCTTCACCAATTAATGATCGTCCGCGCTGAGGATGTGCCGCGGAGGATTTCGCTAATTTTTGCGATAGTGGCAGTTGAACACTATCGATTCGAATCTGTTCTGAATTTATCTCAATTTTTCGCCACATCATCGGATAGCAAATGGTACTAGACGTTATAACAGTTAGCCACTTAGTTGTCGGATCTGGTCCAATTATCCTCTGGCAATGAAGGTGGCCATGGAAAGTAGCCAAAACATGGTCATAATTGTTGAGTATTTGAGTTACCTGCTCCCAATTTTCGATTGTTGACTCTAGGTTTGGGAATTCATCAGTTGGCTGTAGAAGTTGATGGGCAAAAATCAGGACATCCTGACTATTGTCTTTCGACTGTTCCAATTCGCACTTTATCCACTCAAGTTGTTCCTCTCCAATATAGCCGTGGGTCACATCACGCTCGACCTCTTGACAATCCAATAAGATCAGTCGAACATCTTCATAAACTAAGCTAGAATATCCTCGAGGCTCTACTACGTTTGCTAGTTCATCTACTTGGTTTTGATTCACATCGTCTGAATTGTTTTTTGATGGATGATAGCCGAACCTTTGTAGATACTGTGTCTTATCACCGCTTTCTGGGTCGAGATCATGATTACCTGGAATATAGTATACGGGAGCCGAAAGTTGTTCTCCTAACATCTGTGCGTGATCCAGAGCAATTTGGTAATTGCTCATTGGCATTTCAAAATTATCACCTCCACAAACAATATCCCCACCATGAATTACCACATCGGGTCTAAAATCAGAGACTTGTTGTACCATAGCTTCGTAGATTTCGACGCTGTCCTCTTGAAGTTGTGTCCCAGCACCAAAGTTTTTCGGAGCCTCAGGGTAAAGGTGAGTGTCAGTAATAAAAGCAATCTTGAAAGCCATTTTTACTCCGTTTTCGGTCGATTATTTTTTTGCTCAATGGTTAAGATTTGCCGAGGTTGGATATTCACTAATACCTCTTGGTAACCATTAGGCCAGTAAATCTCTATTTTATCGATAATCTCTGCAGACGACAACCCAAAGCTTAATCGTGTATCATTCCCAACTAGATAACTACCACCGCTTAGCAGTTGCTTAGTTTGGGCTTTTGCGCCGGCTGTAACTTTTACAGTTGCTCCTATGCCGTTCCCATTTAGACCGTTAGATGTAAGGTCTAGAGTCAACCAAGCTACTCCTTTGGCTTCATTCTTTCCCAGCAATTGATTTTCTAGTACGACTAAAGGTCCATTCGACTGACATAAAAATAGGTCTTGGTCTCCATCGTTATCGTAGTCGCCAGTCATTAAGCCACGAACTACATAGCTGGAGAGCCCTTCCAGTATTACTTCGTTGAAAATGCCATTTTTATTCTTAAACAGTTGTAATGGCTGGGCATATGTCATACTAGAATCAATTTGATTAACATTATCCCAAATATGCCCATTTCCGACGACTAGATCTAACCAACCATCATTATCATAATCAATGAATTTTGTTCCGAATGCCAGTGGCACAAATGAAGGTTCTGCTAATCCTATATCAAATGTCAAATCATCAAAATATCCGTTCCCGTCATTGACCATCAAACAATTAGCCTCCAATGAAAAGTTGGTCACCCACAAATCCATATCACCATCGTTATCGTAATCACCCGCATCAACCCCCATGGAACCATTGGCAATGCCATCAGCATTGTAAGCACATCCTCGAAGTTGCCCCTCTTCTTTGAAGGTACCATCACCTTGATTGATAAATAAAGTGTTGGGATTCATGTCGTTAGCGACGTAAATATCTGCCCAACCATCATCGTTAACATCAGGGCAAATCACACCAAGCCCACGTGCTGTAGGCATCCAAACACCTGCTTGCTTAGTCACATCGGTAAATGACCCATCACCATTATTTCGATAAAGTTGATCTGCAATACCATCGTATTCGTTAGGACCACAGTAAATTCGTAGTTGTCCAAAATAGCAGGGGATATCCTCCGATAGATCATAGTCAACGTAATTACATAAATAAAGGTCGAGATCTCCATCTTGGTCATAATCGAAAAAAGCCGCACTCGTACTAATCAAGTCTGATTTAAGACCGGCAATCTCAGTCACGTCGCTAAATGTACTATTGCCATTGTTTTGATACAAGATGTTGGAGCCTAAATTGGTCACATATATATCTACATCACCATCTCCATCATAATCAGCCGATACTGCGCCGAGACCATAGCCAGTACCACTAACTTGCGCCTGCTCGGTGACATCGACAAAATGTTTTCCTGACTCGTTTCGGTAAAGTCGATTAGACCAGCACATTCGATGTTTTGAATCCTTTTGTAAGTTGTCGAGATCCGCACCTTGTACTAGATACAGATCAAGATCTCCATCTCCATCGAAGTCTAGCAGAGTTCCTCCTCCTCCCATGGTTTCTACCAACCGTCGTTCTGGTGAAAAATCGTTCTGGTATTCAAAGTCGAATCCTAACTTCGCAGTCACATCAACGAAAGCAATTTGGGGCGTGGACTGAGCATGCGCCAAACTGATATCAAAAAGTAACAAAGAAATAATTAACCAAGATTGTCGAATGATCAGTTTAATTCTCAATTCCCCTCTTTTTCTTGACTATTCGGAAGCCAATATTGTTTGCCGAATCTAGGGGGAAAAATTTAAAACGCAGTTGCGATCGGATAAATATACGGCCGTAATCCCAAGATCCACCTCGGATTACCCGATCTCTAATCAGGTTTGGATGCTGCGTATTGACCGGCTGGTTATTACCAGCAATTTGATAAAAGGTTTGAGAGTAATCATCTAAACACCACTCCCAAACGTTACCTGCCAAATCAGAAATACCAGTATCTGTGTCACCTAACGGGAATTGGCCAACTGGTGTTGTAGAAGGTTGTCGTTTGGCGAAATTGGCGAATTGCCTTCTAGGTGATTCGTTTCCCCAAGGATATTTTGCACCATTTTTACCACGTGCCGCCCGTTCCCACTGTGCTTCAGTAGGCAAACTGCCACCAACCCACTCAGCGAAAGCTTGTGCATCGTACCAAGTTACACCGACGACTGGCTGTTGAGCTTGATTCAACGCTGGATTCTCCCAAACGGGTTCCCCATTGTATCCTCTTGGTACTGGTCGACCAGTGGCAATCACGAAAGCATAATACTGAGCATTTGTTACTTCGTATTTAGAAATTTCGAATGAGGAAAGCGTCACCCACCTCTGTGGTGTTTCTGCTGAAAATATGTTCCTATCTAGCATTGAGCTACGGATCCTTGCTTCTTGGTAGATCTTTTCCACTTCTTTTTGTGTAGACCCCATCAAGAATTTTCCACTTTCAATATGAACCCACTCTATTTCTCCGCTAACTTGTTTCACATTTAGGTAACGGTTCGAAAATGGTTCTGATGATTTTTCACCATTCAGAGTCATCTTTTCGCTCCAAACTCCTGGGAAAAGGGTAATCAGAAAATAAAAGAAAAAGAATCTTATAATAAAAGTATCCATTTACTTTCGTACCACAACCACCACATTTAGGGTATAACCATATCAAAAATATTTCACCACAATATCTCGGCGCTCTTAATTAAGGGAGTAGTACTAGTAGCCCTAAGTCACTGGGAAATATAGTTTCCATTCCTGTTACCGGCCGAGCCCAATGAATCGCCTGATCATCAGAACGATAAAGAACAAAATTGAAACCTAGCCGCAGGTTCCGTTTAGTTTTCAGCGGATCAAACTGGGGCAGTAGTGGAAAGAAGGGTATACGACCTTCAATTGTATAGTATTGTTCACTATTATTCTTATCTGCTGGCTGATTATAACGAACGGCGAACTGTAGTCCCTTTGCTTGGTAGTTAGGGATTAGCCTTGGTTGAGCCTGGCCCATATATGGTTTTTGGCCATCAAACCCAGCTCCTTTTGGACAAAACCAAAAAATATAACGACTGTTTAGTGCTGATATATCCGCTTGTTTATGACTTTTAGCAAGACTATTGGAAAGGATTTGTTCTTGCAAATAGATCGGTTTCTTCGCTTTTTCCGGGGCTAAATCTAAGTGAAGTTCAAGTGCGTCTGAACCTCGAAAGTAAGTCAATGGATCTTTAACCTCTACCGATCGGTCTCGAATTTGCGCTAGGAAATAGAGGGCTTCATGGTTCCATTGAAACCAGAGCAACACGGTATCTTTGTCTGTTCTGAGAGCGTTCTCTAACGGCCAGTTGTCATTCACACCATCAATTACTATATGATTTTCAGTGTATTGAGCAAAGGCATGTAAGTTGCTGCGACAACTAAGGGCAACTGGGATGTTAGTTGCACCGGTTTCAGTCAGCGAATCCAGATATTGGACTGTGATAACCTCACCACCAATCAGAGGTAGAACGGAAAGAGATTCTACCTTTGAATTAGGTGTCAGAGTTCGCCCGTAAAACGTGCCAATCTGTCCTATAAAACGACTACTACTGATGGATTCTCTGGTCATTACAAGTTGCGGAAAAGCTTCGTTACCATCGACTACGACTGTCGCAGTAATTTGGTCAACTACTTGTTCATCTTCACTTAGGTCAGGATCCTCCAGTCGAAAATAGAGGCTATCTCCAACGTTGAAATTTTGAATGGGTACTCCATGTTTCGTTACCACTTCCAAGTGAGCTCTTCGACCTTTTGCAACTGATACTTGATCCTCAATAGTTGTATTACTTAACAGGAGGGAGTCATAGACAGCAACCACTGTTTCTCCACCTTTTACATCTAGTATCTGATCAACAATTGGGGTTACACTATATCGTGTTGCAAAGTGGCCAATATAAACCCCATTATTTTCTTCTAATGGCTTTAGGTCAATCTTGAGTACATCCTGTGTTTCTCTGCTTTGTATCGTGACAGGGATACGGATAACGTCGTCTGTTGAGGCATATTTGGTCTCTAGCAAGTCGTCTTCCAACCGAATACCTAGTACGTCGCCAGCTCGAAAATTTGCAATCTCTGTTGTCTCGTTTTGTTCAATACTGTTCATGGAAACGATTCTTATTGCTCCTTTTCGGCCACTTAAAGCGATAATAGTTTCAGACAAAACTACATCGGTTTGTCCTGTTTGTGTCAAGTTGTCACTATACTGGATAGTGACTACCTGGCCGCTTTGAAGTATTAGTGTACTATCGGTACCTCGCGAAACATTATCTGCTGTTAAATAATTGGTTTGTAGTAGGCCAACAAAAACACCCGCCGACACTTCCGACAAATCAAGTTGTACTTTGTTGATTGGGGAGGCGACTAATACGCTCGCAGTCTCAGTATCTTGGTCGAAAATATTCAGATCATCATCTTCCAGAACAATTCGTAAATCTTCTCCAATCTCAAAACCAACAAAGGCTTTTTTACCTTTACTGATTGGCGTGCTTATATTCTGTCGATAAACTGACAAATGTCCAGTTGTACCAATATCAACTGATAGCTCAAGATTGACAAGTACCCTCGTAGCTCCATTAGCTTGTAAGTCGTCTACATAGTTGCAACTCACAATATCGCCGCCTAGGACCTGTAAAACCTGGTCTTCGAGCATTCCAATTGTATTATACTGGGTCTGGATTACCCACCTAACTGCCCCATTTGCGGATGTCGCATCTTCTAATGGTAATACTAAACGATCTCGAAACTGATCTCTACTCGTGTTTATCTCTACGAAACTAACCGGTTCTACATCTAGACCCTTTGTTACTCTAAGTGTATCTAATAAATCATGATCCAAAACTTCTAGTATAATTGCCTGACCAGCTCTAAAATGAGTGGCTGGTGTTTCCAAAGTGTTCCCGATCATTTCTGGGTTGGTATCTACAATTGGCATTTTGCTAATTGTATATGCGTTCAACTTTCCTGTCCTACCTCGCATCACACTAGCTTGAACGGAAAAATCGATTTGTGTTTCTCCAGTCGATCGTAATTTGTCTTTATAGATAGCTTGAACAATGCTATCTCCTTGAACTTTCAGAGTTCCATTATTAGCTACTGGCTGATCCGATTCAGTTTCACTTTTGTGCCAGAACTCAGTTGGTATTTTACCGGCAAAATTTACTCCACCCAACTGACGATTCAAAATCACCCTTTCTTTATCGCCTCCTATCTGATCAATGACGTCTATAGTGACGGACGGATCAATTAAATCAGCATCTTGAAGGAGAAAATGAAGACTAGTTCCTGCACGAAACTGTTCAACGACAGACACGTAGTTTTCACTGGTAATAGTCAATACGCCATCATCTCCTGATTCAACTAATACACTCTCAGTAATCATTTGTCTTGTTTGTCCGCTAGACTGGTGCTCATCCAAATAACGAACTGTAATTTCTTCTCCCCCACTTATAGGTATACTGTGTATTTTGTCCATATTGACTTCCGAACTAAAACTAGGATTCTGAAAAACAGTCGGACATGAGGCAGTAAAAACACCACTGTTCAAGTTACTTTCACTTAATGGCCATTCAAACCAACTCCTCTCGCTTGAAGAGAGACGGTTCGTACTAATTTCGACGGTCGCAAAGTCTGCTTCATCAGGTGAAGTATTTAAATCTTTATCGATTAACCGAATTTGGAAACTTTCTCCAGTCAAAATCTTTCCATTTCCGGTAATCTCTAACTTAGCAGTTTCTCCTGTTTTTACAGCCAATTGTGTTTTGACATGAACAGTAGTTTGGCCAGTCGATTGCAACATATCCAAGTAGGTGGCTTCAATAACTTGTCCTCCTGCTAGTTGGAGTTGGTTATCGAGAGAAACCCCTACTGGCTGATATATGGTAGGTATATGTCCTCTATACAGTATCTTGCCCTCGGTTTCAACCAAGGAGACTGTTACTATTTCTTTCTGTAGCGACCGATAAGAAGATTTTGGTGCTAGTATATTTAGTTCAATCGACACCGGTTTTACTAAATTTTCCTGTAAATCATCATCTTCAATGAACACAAAAAGTTCAGACCCAATAGATATTTGCCCCAATACTTCACCATTAAATGTACCAAAGTAAACCCGTCCATCGTGGCCCTTTTCTACGAGAGCTGTTTTCTGAATCAACTTGTCTCTTTGGTTGTAACCAAAATAGGGATCAGTATAAGATAGTACAATTTCATCACCACCACGGACCTTAAGGAGTGATGTCGTGAGTATATTAGCTTTATTGGAGGGGGGGAATTCATCAAACTCAGTGAGTATTTTGGCAGCGAAGAACGAACTATTAGGACTTCCATTGTGTTTTTGGTTATCATCGATAAAAGATGCATAATCAACTTCTGGTAGTCTCAGCGTCGACGACACTTCGCTGCGGTTATTTTTCAATTGAACAGTAATTGATTCTTCCAAAGTGGGGTCGTTATTTCGATCTGCATCCCAAACACATAAGGAAATCGTGTCGCCAACAACCAGTTTTTCAATTGGTTCTAGACCCGTTTGACTCATAATATCTACCTCACCACTGACGCGGCTAACCATTTCAACGGGAAACCAGTTTTGAGGTGGACTATCTGAATCAGAGGAGGTAAAAGCGAAGCTTGATAAGTTCCTCTTTTTTTCTAAATCTGTTCGATTCAGAATATAGTTTAGGCCAAATAAATAGCCAACGCCGGTTTTGAACCGATTTAAAACTAGTTGCTTTGGCAACTGGATCTCAATTGTATAACCTTCTTTAATGTTTGAGTCAGAATTAGTGGAAGGAATTAATCGCACGGCAACTGAGATATCTTCGTAGTTATTGATAGTAGCTGGAATAGCATCCAAGTGATGATGAACTTGCGAAACATAGACTTCTGGTTCAGGCTCAGTAAAATTAGATAAATCAAATGTAAAATGATGATCCGTTGGTGTGTACATGCCCGGAGAGGCAGTGCGCTGCGTATCGATGAATAAGTGCAGTCGATGATGCTGGTTAATAAGCCGATTTTTTTCATCGTCTGGCTGATTAAAGTTGAGCAAAATATAAAGATTATTATCATTCCATTGCGTATATAAGTGAACTGGTGATTCTTTTCTGGATTGGTATTCAGTTGGTAATGGTTTATCTCGTTGACCCGCAAACATTGGTACTAGGGAGTATAACAAGTGCCAGTCATTTACCAAACCGTCTATTTTGATAGTATTATCTGTTCGAACAGATCGCCCCTGCTTTTGATTTGTTAGTAAGTGAGTTTTTTGACCATCTTTTTTATTAGCCAAATTATCATCACGTAAAGGTGAGGACTCGAGTAATGCGACAGTTGAGACAACCGCATTTGCACCAGCTAATCGATTGAAACGAAGAGCAACTTTACCCGCAGTTGGCCCACTGGCATAAGCTTGAGTCGGAATTTGAAAAGTATATGTTTTTGCTGCATTAGTAGGGATTTCTAGTGCAGAGTGGAGAAGGAATTGGTCCGCCAATAAATTTTGGATTCGTTTTCCATCACTATTTTGAAGATAAGATACTTGTACCCAGTATAACATTCTCGGATTCATCGGGCGCATGGCACCAAATTGGATTTCAACTGTGTCGTAATGATATGCGAAACTGCGCTGATCAACTAAACCTCCTGAAGCTATAGAATTTGGAGCGTCGGGTTCTGAAACTGTTTTTGGTAATAAATAACGGTTTTGAAAATCACCAGTTTCTTTATCATATGCAAACCCTTGCTTGAGATGCGGTGCGTACTGGTTATTATTAGCTCCCAAATTCTCATATTCTACTCGCTTTGTGGTGTAATCTTCGAAGTTCCGGTATTGAGGGTCGGAAGATAATTGGCTAGAAAGTATTCGATATTCGTCAGTAAACACCTCAAAATTGCTAACTTCAGCATATTCACCATACCAATCGTTGACGTCTATTTTCAGCTTTATAAAACGCCCGCGCTGGCTCGTCTCCGGAAGATAAGTATCTTTTACTACTTCATTTGGAAGTATTTCGGATGTGTAGTAAGGGATAAAATCATTGATCTCAGTATCTCCTCGAGTGATCGCTGATCTTCCACCAATCTCCAAACTATATCGCTTCAGGTTATTACCTGACCCAGCTGTAGTAATACGAGTACCATAGATGTTCTGACGTCGGCCAAGGTCAATTTTTACCGCGACTGTTGCAAATTGGCCATTTAAGGTTGGTGTACGAAATTCAGGGGCCACTGATGCATTTTCTATTTCCTTGTTATTAATGATCACATCAGCTGCAGCCCATTTTGTATTGGGCAAAAGATCGGTTAGATGAAATAGGAATTCAGTGTTATGAGTGGCTGTTATAGCTTTGATCGGCCCATGTCGCTTATACCGTGTACCAACTCTAAATCTATCTTTTTGTAATTGTGGCTTATTGGTGAACCAGTCATTGATGACAACTTGGACCCAACGAGCTTCTGTCTGGGTTTGAAAAGATTGAAGCGGGTAACCATACTCATGCGAATTTCCAATGAAGGAATAGATCCTCTTGTAACGATCATTTAACTGATTTTTAACCAGTATATCGAATTGTCGTGGGCCACTATCCTCAGGGCTACCAAATACAACCTGAGCCGTATCAATTTTGTAAATGTAACCTAGATCAAAAGTTGAATACGGTGGGTTGCTACGTACCAGTTCCGTCAGGCGCAATGGTTCACTATCCAATGTGCGTGCAGGTGAGATTAGGGATTGGTCAATTGAGTAGTTGGTCGTTGAACGAGGGTAAAATAAAAATCCTAATAGGAGAGCAATACCGGTTAGCAATGCATGTTTTAGGTTCATTCACAACCTTTTCCGTTTTTTCCAACTTATAAACTGAAGACGTCCCCTAATTCTCTGAGGCGTTGGTTAATTTGAGATTTATCGATACCCCATTCAGCATAATTCCCTTCTTCAGCTACAAATTTTCTCAATTCGTAGGGTAATCGTTGTGGAAGCATAGAACGTGAGGTTGCCTCGCGCATTGCCAACAACCCAATAGCTTCGTTAATTTGATCAGAATAAAGTGGTACAAAGTCTGAGATTGCTTTTCGTAGATATTCGTTGTTCACAATTTCTAGCCCATCTGCTTTAGCAAAAGTGTAGCTTCGCCGGACAACTTGTTCAATGTCAGCACCCGTCATTTTTCTTGTGTATTCATCCATTTCGTCAAAATCTATATTTTGATGTTTAATTTGGTGCTTGTGATACAATTTACGTAAGATATCTGCTCTTTCTCCGTCAGTTGGTCGCAGGAGGATAATTCTTTCTTCAAAGAGTCCTTGCCGTCGAAAAAGTGGGTCCAAAAGATCCGGCCGATTACTAGCGCCAACCCACAAAATCTGGCCATGTTTTGTAGGGTCAGCAATCAAATTCACTAACTCTGCTGGCAACATACTATCGTTGTCTTTGTGTTTACCAGCTCTTTCACTGAGTCCACTAATTTGGTCAATATCATCAATAAAAACAATTGCTGGCAGCATTCCTGAAATGAAGTTTAAGGCCACTGTAAGTTTTTTCTCATAAATTTTAGCATCCCCAGTAGCCCCAGTTCTCACCCATTCTCGTGGATTTTTGAGTCGCAGAAACGGCAATTCGCTGTATCGTGCCAACATTTGGGCAATCATGGTTTTGCCTGTCCCAGATGGACCAAGTAATAAAACCCCGTGAGGTATTCTTTTTAGGTCTTTCTGGTGTATAGCAGTTATGATATTTTCAAGAATTCGCCCCACGTGGGAATGCCCACCAACGATAGACAAATCATAAGGAGTAGGCATAACTTCCAAAATGTCAGACGTATGTACCGACACACTCTGTCGGCGATGTTCTGCTACGAATTCGGGTGAAATCGGAATTCCCTCTTCCTCAGCTCTCAAAGCCAGGTCGTGTAGACCAAACAATTTTAAGCCAGTTGTATCTCGAGCAAACTGATCATGTGAGTAATCATCTGCCAAACGAACTTGGTGGATTAACTCGCCCTGATAGCGTTGGTTTTCTGCTCTTAGACGTGATAGGCTTTCTATGTGCTTAGTTAACTCCTTTCGTTCTTCGAGATCGGGAAATGGCAATTCAACTACAGGAATCTCGATATTGTTAGAAAGCATAGGATGAACCTCAGCTAAATTCTGAGTTGCCATGAGAATAATATGTTTACGGAACCGCATTTCAAGATCTGCTGACCATTGATGGATTGAATCCACGAAAAATCGGTACTCTTCATCAAATGCTAGCAAGTCAGAGTTTGGGGCAATTTTTTCCAGTTGGTAAACTACTAAACCAACCTTAAAATGATTTTGCTCAAAGAGTTCTCTCAGTTTTTGGCTTAGCTCTTTTCCTGGAGGTAACCGATCGCTAATCAAGGGGTCTTCATGGATTTTATCGCGATGAAATCCGTGTTGATTAATGGGGTGATAGGGAGTGTTGTCTTCAGGGGTTGGTACAATTTCAAACTCGATATCCTTTTGCAGCTTAAAAGTATTACCACCTACATCTCGGCCTGATACAGAGAAACGGTGAGGCTTTCGAATTTCTAATGGGTCTTTTGGTGGGTCTAAATGTATTTCGACTGCTGCGCTAGGATGAACAACCATTCGGTTGGTTTTAGCGTTAAGGTTCCCTATTTGAAGTTTAATGAATCCTTCACCGCCTTTTTGTGCTACAAAAACACCGTCTCTAGAAATTTGACCAATATTTCCTTCTACCTGCCAGTTGGCGTTCTGAATACCAATTCTCTCTCCCATTTGATCAAAAGCTATAGCTTGAAAACGAATATGCTTGCCAGCTGAAATATGTCGCTGACTACTAGGTTGAATTTCTATTCGATGAATATCTCGCTTGGTATCTCCCACATACACGGTTCTCGGGTTTGAATATATCTTTCCATAGGTCGAGTCTATCTTAGCCTGAACCCGTACTAGACCCAGTTGCTCTGCGATAAAAGTACCATCCTGGCGAAATTGACCAATTGGCTTTGACGGATCTGGAGGTCCATCGTCCCACTCTATCTTTTCTACCTCTAAACCCAAGGCGTGTTGTATTTGTCGCCAATGATCAATATGAGGCCAGATAATACCTTGCGAGGGAATGTAACCAAGAACGATGTCACAGCCGATGATATTTAGTTGCTCCATCAAGAAATACTGAGTCGGCAGAAGCCCGTAGCGACGATCCCAGAGTAAATCGTGAACGTTGTGATGGAGTAAGAACACGTGGGCAGCGGCAGCCTTGTATTCTCTTTGAATTCGGTTTAAAAATGGGTATTGTGAACTTATCATCTAATCGGATGAAAAAACGTCATACTAACTTTAATCAGCCAGTAGGCGCTGGGGACCAAACTTTCAGAAAAAATTTCTGATACACAAGACCAGTAAAAATAACTACGACATCTTCGTTGCTGGAGTTTGGCTTAACCTGAACGGTCAATTGGCAACTCAAAGTGGGTAATTTTGCAAGTGTGTGAATCCTTCCGGCTGGCTATTCATCTGTGGAGCACCTATAATTTGATTGCTACAGCTAGGCCATCACGTAGTGGAACAATGGTCGTGAAGAATTGATCCGACTCGTAAAGAAGCCTAGTGAGTTCCCGAACACCAACTGTACTAGGTTCGTTGTCTTTGCCCATCACGCGTCCGTTCCAAATCAAATTGTCAGTAATAAACATCCCGCCCTTTCTCAGTCGAGGTATAGCTTTTTGGAAGGCTATTGGGTATTCATGTTTATCGATATCATTGTAGATGATATCAAAAAAACCTGTGGTTTCTTCGATAATTTCCAGTGCGTTTCCGATTTTGAAGTCGATTTTGTCAGCTATGCCACCCCTTTCAAAGTAAGAAGTTGCACGCGTCGCATTTTTCGTGGCTCCCTCAGTACAAATAATCTTTGCCTCTGGATCATTTAGTGCTTTTGCCATCCAATAAGCGGAATAGCCAAACCCTGACCCCATTTCAAAAATTCGTTTGGGATTTGTCAAAAGTACCATTTGATGCAGAAAAGAGCCCGCTGTTGGCCCAACAATTGGAAAATTGTGTTCTTGGCCGTAAATCTCCATTTCGGTTAAAATCGGATCTCTAGCAGGTGTGACTGAACTGAGATAATTGTTTATATCATAAAAACTAAGATCTGATGATGGCACTTTTATGTTCTTTCTTCCTTATTGCCGGCGGATTATATCACACGTCTAGAAACGCGTCAACCATGGACATGAGTATCACTTGGTCTTGACACTCATTATGTCGAATGCTATAATTGCAGCACTCAAGACTCCTTCTGTAACTGGGTTTTACGACGTTCCATAGAGCCTATCCCTCAGAGTAACCTCTAATACTAGATAGCGTCCCTCCACAGTTTTACTTAGAGAAAGTGACGGTTACGCAGTCAGGAGCAAGCCTCGCCTCGTTATTTAGATTTAGTTCTATCTCAGAATACAGAAAGTAGGTGTATTGATCTCGAATCACCCACTAATGTTAGGCAGTCATCAACAGATTGAACCGGAGATATAAACATGCCTAGACCTGACAACAAGTCAAACAAAACAGAAACGATGCCAACTCCTATTGTTGACGAAGTCTATACGGATGAAGATATTGTTCGACAACAAGAATACCAGATTGAGTCCCTTCAGAATGAAATTAATAGTCTGCGTGAGCAAATAAATTCTCCGCCAACGGATGAGACTGAATTGCGTTTGTATGAGATGACTCGTGAATTAATGTCGGCTCACCGGCGGAACCGGAAGTTATCAAATGCTCTTCAAGAAACCAAAGAACATCTGCAAAACCTGAAGGGAAAGGTCGAACAGCTGAGTGCTCCACCAAATCACTATGGGGTTTTTCTTTCTGAGAACAAGGATGGTACTGTTGATATCGACATGTTAGGAAAGAAACAACGTGTCAACGTGGATCCCGAAATTCAGGTTAGTCAATTACGCCGTGGCCAAGAAGTAATTCTTAATGGCGCGTTTAATGTTGTGGGTACTTGCCACTTCGATTCTAGAGGTGATGTAGTCAAAGTGAAAAAAGTCATTGACAGGCAGCGAGTATTGATTGGACTGAGGGCAGATGAAGAGCGTGTAGTCGAAGTTTCCGCGCTGGTAAATACGGATGATCTCAGGTTTGGGGATTCCGTTTTATTGAATCGGGTGAGTGGCATACTCATGGAAAAATTACCGATGTACGAAGCACAAGATTTAATGCTGCAAGAGGTCCCTGACATCAGTTTCAATGACATTGGCGGTCAAAGCCAACAGATAGAACACATTCGAGATGCGATTGAGACTCCTTATCTTTACCCTGATGAGTATAAGGAGTTTGAACTTTCACCACCCAAGGGCATCCTACTTTATGGGCCACCAGGGTGTGGTAAAACTATGATGGCAAGTGCAATCGCGAACAACTTGGCCAAGCGTATTCGAGAGAAAACAGGCCGTGAGGACGTACGGGGGTACTTTATCAATGTCAAAGGCCCAGAGTTGCTCAACAAATATGTTGGGGAAACTGAACGTAAAATCCGAGAGGTATTCCAGAAAGCTCGAAACAAATCGAAAGAAGGTGTTCCTGTTGTTATATTTTTTGATGAAATGGATTCGTTGTTCAGGTCCCGCGGTATGGGTATTTCATCAGACATGGAATCAACCGTTGTCCCTACCTTTTTGGCTGAAATTGACGGGATTGAAGGGTTGCGGGACGTCATAGTAATTGGTGCTAGCAATCGACAAGATCTCCTCGACCCAGCGGTGCTAAGACCTGGACGCTTAGATGTCAAAATCAAGGTGGATCGGCCAACTGAAGACGACGCTGTAGATATTTTTTCCAAATACTTGTGTGCCGGGATACCAATTGATTCTGAGTTACTCGCTGAATATGATGGTGATGAAAAAAAAGCGTTAAACAGTGTAATCCTCGCTGCCATAAACGAGATGTATACCACGACTGATGATAACAAGTTCATTGAAGTTACTTATGCTCGTGGTGAACGAGAGATGTTATATTTCAAAGATTTTGTTAGTGGGGCTATGATTCGTAACATTGTGGACCGTGCCAAAAAGTCTGCAGTTAAGAGATTAATAAAGGATTCATCAAAAGAATCGGGTAAAAAAGGACTTCAACTCGATGATCTGGTTCAAGCAATTCGGGAAGAATATAAGGAAAATGAGGACTTGCCAAATACCACTAATCCTGACGATTGGGCTAAAATTTCCGGACGTAAAGGAGAACGTATTGTAAATATTCGTGCCATGACTGATGAGCCAGAAAAAAGGAAAAAAGAAATTAAGACAGTTAAAGGTGGAGCTTACTTGTAAAATGAGTTTCCCTTCAATAATTGGCACAGAAACTGAATATGGGATTTCCGTGAGAAACGTCAAGGAACAAGATCCTGTTGCGGCCTCTATGTTGGTCGTAAGTTCTTATAGTCAAAAAGATGTAGAATCGGCTGACGAGTCAACTGAGAATGACATTTATTGGGATTATGATCAAGAGTCACCTCTAACTGATGCCCGGGGCTTTGTTTATGAAGGTGGGAATGGCGTACCAAAAGACGAAGATAACACTGTTATTAACGATATTCTTATCAACGGTGGTAGATATTATGTTGATCATGCCCACCCAGAATACTGCACACCAGAATGTACTACGGCAAGAGATGTAGTCATATATGAAAAAGCAGGGGATCTAATTGTTGATTCGTCACGTAAAAAGGCTGAAGCTACCCTACCAGCAGAACAAGAAATCCTCATTTATAAAAATAATACCGACTACAAAGGACATAGTTATGGTAGCCACGAAAATTATCTTGTACCAAGAGAAATTGAGTTTCAGGATTTTACGGATGCACTAACACCTTTCTTTGTCACACGGCAAATTATTGCAGGAAGTGGAAAGATCGGTTTTGAAAATGGCGCTGAACCAGTTGATTTTCAGATTTCCCAACGAGCCGATTTCTTTGAGACCGAAGTTGGGCTAAGTACGATGGTTTCTCGACCAATTATCAATACAAGAGATGAACCACACGCCAATAATGAAATCTACCGTCGCCTTCATGTGATTGTTGGCGATTCCAACATGTCGGAATTTTCAATATACCTAAAAATTGGGATTACCTCGCTGGTTTTGAGACTGATTCAGATTGGTGCGTTGAAGTGTCAGTTCAAGTTGATGGATCCTGTTAGTGACATTAGAAAGGTTTCTAGAGACTTAACCTGTCAGAAAAAACTGAGACTAGAATCAGGCGAAGAAAAATCGCCAATTGAGTTACAACGGGACTATCTAAATTTAGTCCGGCGAAGCTTTTCCACAGACGAACTAAGCTCTACAGACCTAGATATTTTATCTAAATGGGATTTTGTCTTAAATCAATTAGAAAGTAATCCTATGCAGTTAGACAAGCATTTAGATTGGGTGATCAAGCTCCGACTGATGTCGGCATATATAGAAAGACACAATCTAAATTGGAAAGACTCGCGTATTAAGATGCTCGACTTACAGTATCACGACTTACGTTCCGATAGAGGTTTATACCATCATTTGGTCAAAAACAATCAAGTGATTTCAGTTGTTGACCAAGAAGAAATCATTCACGCGATGACCTGTCCACCAACTGATACTCGAGCTTATTTTCGTGGCACATGCTTAAGAAAGTTTAGTGCGGATATACACAGCGTAAGTTGGAATTCGATTGTCTTTTCTACTGAAGGTTCGTCGTTGAATAAAATCTTTATGGATCGACCGCATTTTGGTAATAAAGCCTTAGTTGGTGATTTGCTCAATTGTAATAGTGTCAGCCAATTGGTCGAGAAACTTTCTTCTTCTGATGATCCTGTTGAGCCCGTTAGTGATTCATCTTAACCAAATAGGAGGTATCAAGGTGTCGCCTGATAAGAATAAAGAACAAGAAGAAAAAAACACGCAAAGTGCAGAGCAAGAAGGAACTCAAGACACTGAGTCTGTTCAACCAAATAAAGAGGTTACGGAAAAAGGTGAAGAAATCAAAGATGATTTAGATCGGCTTCTGGACGAAATTGATGAAATCTTAGAAGAAGAATATGAGGAATTTATAGAAAGTTACGTTCAGCGGGGAGGAGAGTAGTGGCGCCCGATCAGTCAGAATACATAACAAATGATCTTCTTCAAATTCTGAAGTGTCGACAACCTAGCTTGTTACAATCTTTTTCTACTAACGCTCAGTTTATAGAATCTACTCAGCCTCGTGGCGAGGTGGGACAATTCTTAGAAGGCACAACGATCCTAGCTCTAATTTACGCTGACGGTGTCGTTGTAGCAGGAGATCGTCAAGCAACTGGAGGATTCCAAATTGGTGAACGTAGGGTCCAAAAAGTATATGAGGTTGATACACATTCGGCTATTGCTATTGCAGGTGTTGCTGGTCCATGTATTGATATGGCTAAACTCTTTCAAACTCAGGTGGAGTTCTACGAGAAAGTCGAAGGATCTCACCTAAGTCTAGAGGGAAAAGCCAGTTATTTATCAAACATGCTGAAATCCAATTTACCCTTGGCACTTCAGGGTTTGATTGTCATACCAATCTTTGCCGGCTATGATTTAAAAGAGAATATAGGGCGTATTTTCAAATATGATATTACCGGAGGGCGTTACGAACAGGTAGATTACTATGCTGAGGGGTCAGGCGGCAAGGATGCTCGGTCAGCTCTTAAAAAATTGTATCGTCCTGAAATGAAGTCAAGGGAAGCCCTTCATGCTGTTCTCCATGCTCTATGGGATGCTGCAGACGAAGATGTTGGGACCGCAGGTCCAGATTTCCTTCGTAACATTTATCCGATTGTTCGTATTATCGATCAATCAGGCATTACCGAAGTCTCCCCAGAAATAATAAAATCCTTTTACACTGATCTCTTTCAAAGGATTAGCGAAAATAAAAGCTCGCTTTCCGAAAGTGAGTAGCAATTAATCTCTTACTGAAGATTGAGACTTAAAGAAATCTAGGATAGCTTGCGAGGAATTTGTTTTTATGGCATCACCGTACTATGTTTCTCCAGATCAGATCATGCAGGATAAATCAGATTTTGTCCATAAAGGTATTGATCAGGCCAAAGAAGTAATTGTTCTGGAGTATGCAGAAGGAATCGTTTTAGTCGCGGAAAATCCATTGTCAACGGTTTTTAAAATATCGGAGATCTATGACCGGATTGGGTTTGCTGCGACCGGCCTTTATCGAGAGTATGAAACACTCCGTTTTGTTGGTATTCGCGACGCTGAGATCAAAGGGCTAACTTACACAAGGCAAGATGTTACGGCTAAGTGGTTGACTAATGTTTATTCCCAATATATCGGTGGTGTATTTTGGCAGTTGGATTCTAAACCTTTAGAAGTCGAGTTATTGGTTTGTGAGGTTGCTGAAACAGGCAATCAAGCGAATAATATTTACCACATTTCTTTTGATGGTACATTTTGGGAAGAAAAAGACTACGCCGTAATTGGTGGAAGGTCCGATGAAATTTCTCAAATTCTGGAAGATACCTATCAAGCTGAACTTAGCTTACCAGCTGCTGTAAAATTGGCTACAGAAACCTTCATTTCTATTGAAGATAGCGTCGACGAGGTAGATCGTTATGCGATTAACCCATCGACGCTAGAGGTCGCAGTCTTGGACCAAAAAAGAAATCGGCGCAAATTTTCTCGCTTGTCCGTTGAGGATATAACCGAAATTTTGTCATGAAAAGACGTATATTTGGGATTGAAACAGAATACGGAATCATCTGTACTCCTAAGCACCCGAATTCAAAGCCTATGTCAATTCAAAATACTGTTATGTATTTGTTCCGTGAAATCATTCATGGTCGAATGTATCCAGATGTTTTTCTCGAAAATGGAGCTAGATTTTACCAAGATATAGGTTGCCATCCGGAATATGCTACACCTGAATGTGATGATGTAATTGACCTTGTTGCTCATGATAAAGCAGGTGAACGAATTCTGGCTCAATTAGCCCGTTCGGCCGAACGCCGTATGAAAAGTGATGGGTTTGATGGAGTTATTTCGGTTTTCAAAAACAACACAGATACTCCCGGCAATACGTTTGGTTGCCACGAAAATTATCTGATGGACAGACGAGTTACTTTTCGCCAATTGGCATCGAAGTTAATACCGTTTTTTGTCACACGTCAGGTCTTTAGTGGCGCAGGTAAGATTAAACTTGAAAAAGATGGTCGTTATTCTATCTCACAGAGGGCTCAGCACATTCGTGAGGAGATCTCAATCGCTACTACAACTGCGCGTGGCATTATAAATACAAGAGATGAGCCTCACGCAGATCGAGAAAAATATCGTCGTTTACATGTTATTGTTGGTGACTCAAATATGTCAGAATTCACCAACTTTTTGAAGATAGCAACCACCAACATCATTTTGAGGATGATAGAAGATGGTTTTATTGAGCAAAGTTTCAATTTGAAAAATGCCGTTCGAGCCATTCAACAAATTTCAGATGATATAACTTGCACGCGTAAAATCGAGCTCGAAAATGGAAAGCGTTTATCTGCGGTTGAATTACAGTGGGAATACTTTTACACAGCCAAGCGCTATTTAGAGCAAGAGGAATCTGATTTTATCACTGACCAGACAATGGAATACTGGCAATATGTCTTGCAGTATTTGTCCGATGACCCAATGCAATTAGACAGAGAACTTGACTGGGTTATCAAAAAGAAACTGATTGATAAGTATGTAAAAACAAGAAATTTGAACTGGGATTCGGCGAAAGTTGCGATGCTTGACTTACAGTATCACAACGTTCGTACCGATCAGGGATTATACTATAAGTTGGAAAGAGAAAGTCTAGTTCATCGAATTTGTAAAGACAAAAATATTGAACGTGCCATGCGTTTTCCACCTGAAACCACTCGGGCTAAATTCCGGGGACGTTTTGTGCAACTCTGCAATGAGAAGAAAATTACTTGTGGTGTAAACTGGAGTTATATCCAACTTTATGAACCTTACCAAAAGTTATTTTTATCAACTGATCCACTTCAAGCTGAATACGAGGAAGCAAGTAAAATGATTTACTCGATATAAAAACTGAGGAATTAAGTGATTAGCCAAATGGGAATACATTTGTGCAGACTTACAGCTGTGTTCCTAGAGTTGTATTGCGTTTTTATATTTTCCTACTTTAAAATACTCGGCCGCTTGTAAACAAATCCGAACGATTATTAATTAATACTTTAACACTAAGGAGGCATCGTTATGTCTAAATACGTCTATTCCTTTGGCGGGGGGACTGCCGAAGGTGATTCAACAATGAGGAATCTGCTAGGGGGTAAGGGAGCCAACCTCTGTGAAATGGCAAATCTTGGTTTTCCTGTCCCACCCGGTTTTACAATTCCTACTGATCTGTGTAACATTTACTACGAATTAGATGGTGATTATCCCGAGGGTCTAAAAGAACAAGTTAATGCTGCGATTGTCAAGATGGGTGATATTCGTGGTGGAGCTTATGGTTCCACCGAAAATCCTCTTTTACTTTCGGTTCGATCAGGGGCTCGACAATCAATGCCAGGAATGATGGATACTATCTTGAATGTGGGGTTAACCACGGAAACGATTGGTGGTTTGATCAAACAAACCGGGAATGAGCGCTTCGCCTACGATGCCTACCGTCGGCTTATTACCATGTATTCAGATGTAGTCATGGAAAAGAGTAAAGGGATCGAGCCTAGAGAAGGAAGAGGAATTCGATTACAACTAGAACATTTACTAGAAGCTAAGAAAGAAGCTCTTGGTGCTGAAGGCGACACGGATCTAACTGCTGATGATTTGAAAGATTTGGTAGATCAGTATAAAACCACAGTCGAAAGAGTCCTAGGAACACCTTTCCCAGATTCCGCCGAAGAGCAAATTTGGGGGGCTATTGGAGCCGTATTCGATTCTTGGAATTCAACGCGTGCAATCGCCTATCGCCGGATCGAAGGGATTCCCGATGAATGGGGAACGGCAGTTAACGTTCAGGCTATGGTGTTTGGTAATATGGGCGAGAATTCCGCTACAGGTGTTGCTTTTACACGCGATCCTGCCACAGGTGAGAATATTTTCTATGGTGAATGGCTAGCAAACGCCCAAGGAGAAGACGTGGTTGCTGGTTTGCGCACTCCACTACCAGTTAATGACCTAATGAAAAATGACAGTAGTGATGATTCCGAAACTTTGGAGTCCCGCCATAAAGCCTGCTACGATGAAATGATCGATCTTCGTGAAAAGTTGGAACAACACTATGGAGATATGCAGGATATTGAGTTTACAATTGAGGATGGCCAGCTATGGATGCTACAGTGCCGGACAGGTAAACGTACAGGTGCAGCAGCAATTAAAATGGCTGTTGATATGTGTAAAGAAGGTTTAATTGATAAAAAAGAAGCTTTAAAAAGAGTCTCGGCAGACTCACTTGTTCAGGTTTTGTTGCCTATGGTGGATCCTGCCGCAGAAGGGACGGCTGAATTATTGGCAAAGGGTTTGCCTGCTGGACCTGGTGGTGCCAATGGCAAACTGGTCTTCACATCTGATGATGCTGTAACCCAAGGTAAAGAAAATGGTGAAAAAGTTATTCTGGTACGGGACGAAACTAGTCCAGAAGACGTGCACGGAATGCATGCGGCGTCAGCAGTCCTAACAGCTAAAGGTGGAATGACCAGTCATGCAGCTCTAGTGGCACGCGCTTGGGGTAAGTGTTGCATCGTTGGTTGTTCTGATATTGAAATTGATGTTGAGAATCGGCAGATGTCCATAGGTGGACAAATATTAAAAGAGGGTGAGTGGATTACCCTAAATGGAACAACAGGTAACGTTTACGAAGGGCAGCTCGATCTAATAGACCCAGATTTAGAGACTAATGTCGAGTTTACCGAACTGATGGACTTCGCTGATGAATTCAGGCGGTTAAAAATTCGGACCAATGCCGACACGCCAGCCGATGCTCAAAGAGCAATTGGATTTGGAGCTGAAGGTATTGGGCTGTTCCGCATAGAACACATGTTCTATGGTGAAGGTTCCGATGAGCCATTATTTAAGCTGAGAAAGATGATTATGTCATCAGATGAAGTGGAACGTAGGGCTGCACTCGACGAACTTTATCCGCATATGAAATCAGATATTAAAGCCACTTTAGATGTTATGTCAGGATATCCTGTCACAATTCGACTGTTAGATCCTCCACTACATGAGTTTGTTCCACACGATGCAAATGCTCGTCAAGAGTTGGCAAGTGAATTGAATGTCAGCATTACCGAATTTAACCGGCGTAGCGATGATCTGCACGAAACTAATCCCATGATGGGACATCGTGGTGTCCGTCTAGGTATAAGCTTTCCGGAAATTACTGAAGCACAAGTACGTGCGATTCTTGAATCCGCTGTTGAGTTGACTCAAGAGGGAAAGGATACCCATCCGGAAATCATGATCCCAGTACTAGGACATGTCAATGAACTCAAGAACCAAAAGAAAATTGTAGACCAAGTCTATCAAGAAGTGCGAGAGAAATATAATGTCGATGTGATTGATCATATGGTTGGCACTATGATCGAAATTCCCCGAGCAGCTTTAACTGCGGATAAAGTTGCTGAAGCTGCAGAATTTTTCTCCTTTGGTACCAATGATCTTACGCAAATGAGTTTCGGTTTTAGCCGTGATGACGTTGCTGGTTTCTTGCCAGATTATCTCGAACAAGGTGTTCTAGACAATGATCCATTCCAAACAGTAGATCAGGATGGTGTTGGCCAATTGATAGAAGTTGGCATCGAGCGTGGACGCAAAACCCGGCCTGATCTAAAAGTTGGAATTTGTGGTGAACACGGTGGTGATGCCGATTCAGTTATCTTCTGTCATAACATTAACATGGATTATGTATCTTGTTCTCCGTTTCGCGTACCGATCGCCAGACTAGCGGCTGCACATGCAGTAATTCAAGACTAACCAGAAACAGATTTGTACCAAAAAAGGGGGCTTATACAAAAAGCCCCTTTTTTGGTACAAGAACAAAAATATTATATAGTTTACTGTTTTAGAGATCGAGTAAGCTGTGGAAGGAGACAGCCAAGCCTACATAAAGCGAGCAAGGCTAATGTTGTAGATAAAAGATTTGGGGACAGAAATTGATTTATTGCCCTCGAACTTCTGAGTGAATATACTTTCAATCCACACAATATTAATTTTTTCTCAGTAGAAAAATTAAAAGCGCATCAGGCATGCAATACGATGGACATTGCCCATAGGGTCAGGAACGATTGCATAATCAAACTGAAAGTTAATATTTTCCAGTGACACACGTCCTTTACGCTTTAGTCCGATTCCAGCGGTTATACCGTTACGTGGATTCTCTCCCTGACTCACGGAATAACCAAGACGCACAGCGACAAAATCACCGAACCAATTCTCAGCGCCAAAGTGAACACTTGGATAACCTGCAACCAACGGTAAGTTTATATCCGCAGCCAAAATATTTGCTTTAGTTGGCTGAAAGGAAATACCACCGCGAAAGTTTGTCGGCAGAGGTGAACCTGAATTAATACTTCCAAGATTTTGCAAGGTGGCACCAAGCTTTGTGGCCTCGCCAAAAGGCCGAATTAAAATGCCTAAATCACCCGCAAAACCTAAGAGTGTCTCAACATCAAGTTGCTCCACAATAGCTTTTGTTGTTATACCAACGGAAAAAAAAGAAAATGGTTGATAAGCCAAACTAAAACCAGGAGCAAATCCACCAACAGTTACTTCTTGGTCAGGTGTAGCCGTTGGAGCTTGACGAAAATCGATACGAGTGAATGCTCCTTGTAGACTTACACCAATGGCCATTTTTTGATTGAGTACTCTACCATAGCTTAGAGCCTGAGTGTAAACATTTCCAATAGAAAAGTTCTGCATTGCTGATATCTGTTGTTTCTGGAGGGACATGAGACCGGCTGGGTTCCAAAATAGAGCGTTTACATCATCTGCTAAGCCAGTGAAAGCTCCACCCATGGAAATCGGTCTACTAGCAGCATCGACTTTTAGGAATGCCGCAGAGGTTGTACCCGACTTTTTATGGATGTCTTCTGCCATGGAAAAGTTGGCACAGAGCAATATAAATAGCGTCGCAAATAGTGAGGTATATCGGTATTTTTTCATTAGCTTATTTTGATCTTCGGTTTAGTTTGTGTATTCAATAAATCCATTACGTTAGTATGCAGGAATAGGTAGTTCAAAAGTCGATTTGATTGGAATAAGAGCAGAGTTTTCCTCAGCCGAGTCCAAAATACTTAAGCAAATTTCAAGGACGTGATTAGCTTGTTGACCTGTACATCTTTGCGGGACGCCCATTCTTATGGAGTCAGCTAATTGGAATACGGCTCGCCCCCACTCTACACCTCGAAAAGGCGTAGCAATATACGGTATTGTCTTCCACTCATCGTCGAGAGTATGTACCTCTACTATGGCATCGAAATCATGAGAGGAAGAGATATAAATAGATCCATTTCGGCCGTGAAATTCAACACCTACTTGTTTGCTAAATCCTAGAAAACTTGCAGTCAACCGAGCGGTAATACCTGATTCAAAGTGAAGAAAGCCAGTGATTTGATCGGGTGTTGTCACTTGGTAGGCTTGTCCAGCTTTGGTCTTTCGTTGAGGCTGGCATATTTGAGCATAACCTTGTACATTCTTGACAACTCCCAAGACTGAAGTCAGAAAAGTTAGAGCGTATACACCAACATCTAACATTGGGCCAACACCTTTTTGATAAAACGGAGCTGGATTGGGATGCCAGCGTTCAATTCTTGCCCAATTCATTTCTGCGTAAGCCGTCAAGATTGGACCCACCAGACCGGACTGAACCGCTTTCAAAACGGTCTGCTGTCCTTCTCCTAGAAAAGTGAATGGAGAGGCACTCAAGCGTAATCCTTTGGCTTCTGCCAAATCAACTACCATTTGACCATCTTCACGATTTGTAGCGAGAGGCTTTTCAACGTGAACATGTTTACCAGCATTGAGTGCTGCAGCAGTTACTTCAGCATGAGCCGTATGTATGGTCAAGTTGACGACAGCTTCAACTTTCTCGTCGTCTAATAATGCTTCTAAACTTGGATAAATTTGCCCACCAAATTCTGAAACATAACTTGTGGCTTTATCTTGATCTAGATCGTAAGCCCCGATTACTTCAACCTGATCTGGCCGTTTACTAAGGCTAGCACCATAAGCACGTGAAATATTGCCGCAACCCACGATAGCAACTTGAAGTGGTTTATATTGACCCATTCCGAATTATTCCACTACTAGGATTTTACCAACCGTATTGGATGATTCATCCACGCCATTTACTATTTCCAGTCGAAAAAGGTAAATACCACGTGCGACCTTACTTCCAGAAGAATTACTTAAATTCCATTTGAGTGTAGTATCTTGTCTACCTGGTTTTATATCAGGTTCTTTATATCGATAGACTAAGTCACCAGATAAATCGTAAACACTAAGGGTCAGATTAGCTGTATCATTACTGGCTATATTAGGATCGAAAGATATATGTGCCACCGAACCACTAGATGACGCAGACAACGATACGGGATTAGGCCAACAAAATGTCTCACCTTTGAATCCAAGTGAAACTGTGAAAGTAACATCTTTCTTTTCATAAGTTTCGGCATTACCCGCTTTATCATAAACTCGAACACTCAATACATATCTACCAGATTTAGGTGGTAAGTAATCAATTTTCCAGCTACTCCATTGGTTACTACCACCTTTACTCATGTCCACCGCTACAGCCGGTTCTATATCTTTTCCGTCGGGTCCTGTACCAACAATCTCAACACGACTAACACCAGAAGCTGGTATTTCTTGACTATCAGGATCTGAAGCTACACCTTTTAGTGTTAAGGCATCTCCTTCTTCAATCTTATCTTTACCACTATCAGTGAGGCTTGCAACCGGTGGTAATGTCTCATAGAGGAATTCAGTACTAATTGTCTTTGTCGGCTGGAAACCCAAGTTCTGAGGATCTAACCCGACGCTTGTAATCACCACCCTATAGTATCCTTGATTGGGCAATAATTGCGATGAGCTAAAAACCAGAAAATCAATTCCATTCTGTGTGAGGCCTCCGGTTATGGCCTCACCACTTGGTGAGATAACATTTATGCTGGAAGTTGATAAGTCTACCCCTAAACCGTCACTATCCTTTATCTTGGCTGTTATGATAACTGAACCACCACGACCTGCAACTGATGGGTAGTCGATATGGTTAGCATCAACAATTAGTGGCTGCCCATTAATCTGTAAATCTGAGGTTTGGATCTCTGGGGGACGAGTATCGTAATCAAAATCATAAATCCAATTCAAGTCATTACCTGCTTGGTCTGTAACATCGACTTTCAGCTTATATTTCCCATCTTGGCTGCCGTCACTCGCCAGAGGTTTGTTTAGGACAAAAGTCACCTCCTCTTTATCAGATTCAACTAAAATCCGACCTGCAATATTTTCCTTTGCGAAAGATTCTAACGTTACTACGATTGGCAATGGACGTTCTAACCAGTCTATACCCGAAGATGGAGATGGGTCATACACTGGTAGCTGAATTGATACTAGTGAGTTATTAACTCCTGCTTGAGCTACATTCAGCCGAATTTGGCCATCATCGATTTCTGGCTCTACTGTATCGTGGACGAAACTCATAAGTTGTGGTTGCCCTCTTTGCCCATTAGCGCTAATAGGAGTAAAAACAATAGTATATGTCCCATCATCTGATCCATCGTCCTTCAATGGCTTTTGGAGCTGATATTGTAAATCTGAAGAACCATTACGGTCTTGGTACCCCATGACCATTTGACCACTACTGTCGACCAAATGTAACGTAGACAAGTGGATCCCAACATCTTTTGGCAGTTGAACTGTAACTGAATCTAGTTTTTTTCGGTTGAATGCCTTTTCAATTGGACGTGTTACAGGTGTAGTGGAGGAAGCTACAAGTAAATTAGACAAATTTGTGAATCCGCTTTCGAATATGGCTTGATTACCAGCTCGATCGGCGACTTCAACTCGAACCAAATAGGATCCACTTGGTGCTAGATCATCAATTTTAAAGATTATTTTAGACTTTCCATCGTGGCTCATTTGACCACTCACCGAATTGCCCTCAGTATCTGTTACCGAAATGGTCGTTAGACTGAAATCGATACCACTTCCGTTTTTGTCAGCCAAATTAACTGTAACCTGATTAATTTCTCCCTTAAGAAGAGCCCCATCGCCTGGAATAATATCGGTCAGCGTTGGTGGAGAACTATCATAAAATACCGAATGTGTGAAGTCTTTTTTGTTACCAGCCTTATCAATTAAGTTAATAGCTAGTTGATATTCTCCATCGTTAGTCCCATCTTTGGCGAACGATGGATTGAAAGTGAAGTATAGATTTTCTCTACCATCATGAGTTAAAAATGCGCTGACAGTTTGCCCACTACTGTCAATTAGTGTTATCTTTTGTTGTTCAGTGTCGAGCCCTGCTGGTCCCAGATCAGAGACCGTTGCTGTAATTTGTGACGTTGGGTTCGATAGATAAGAGACCGGTTGTGTTAGATCGACAGCAGTAATATTATTAATCTCAGGCTCTTGGGTGTCATAAGTGAACCGCTTTACTAATACTTGGCCGGATATACCTTGCTTGTTAACTGGTGTAACCGTAATCGTATAAACCCCATCATCAGTACCGTCCTGAGCAAGATTTGTCGGAGTCCAAGTAATTTGTTTCTTAAGATTGTCCTCTGTGGTTTTACCAATAACTTGCCCATTAGGACCCACAACTTCGATGGTAGAATACTCTGCGGTCGCATTAGCTAATTCTGCTGTGACAAGTCCCAGTCGGTCGCTAATTTTGATTGAAGTGAGTTTTGGCTTTGAGAGATTGAGGTTAATTTGATAAAGCGATGGATGGCCAGTATTACCAGCCAAGTCTTTTGGTGTAATCACTAATGTGTAGATACCAGTTAATTTCAATTCTGCAAATTCAACCGTAATTGTATCAATACCATTATTCTTGACCTCAAGAACTTCGCCAGTACCATTATTTAGGCCTTGTTCGATCCCTAAACCTTCACTAGTTCTCAGGCTAACTGTTGAGGTCGTCAAATCAGTCCCTGCTAGCTGATCAACTATCTTAATTTTTATGGCAGAGAATGGTTCTGTAACCATTATAACTTGACTAGGTATCAGTTCAGTCAATTCGTTTGTCTGCAGTACTACGCTATCAACTTGAGGGCTTTTGGTATCATATAGGAATGTGGTGTTTTCGGATAGCAGAACCTGATCATTCTTAAGAACCGTGGATTGAATTGTATAGACTCCATCGGCAGTTCCATCTTGTGGTGGTGGTTGATCCAATATCCAACTTACCATAGTACCTACAACTTCTTGTCGCCCTGCGACCTCGGAGTTGTCTGGACTTACTAATCGAACAGTGGCCATTTTTTCAATTTCAGTTTCGGCCATATTTTCAAGCATCACGTCGACTCGTTGCAACTCATTCAGTTTACTAAACGATGCTGGTTGAGTCGATGAAACCGTAGCTGCAGCCCACATGACTGTAAAACTACGACTGTAGGTCGTTGAGTTACCAGCTAGGTCAACGGCTATAATTTCAAGAACATAGTCGCCATTTACGGAAGGATCAGGTTTAGGCTGACTGTTTAGGCTTAGATTAATAGAGTATTCATTGGTTTCTATATCGGCTTTCAAGGATTTTGTGGTACTAACTTGTCCTGTAGGCGAAATCAACTGAGCTGTTGTTTGTTGCCCATTAATTCCACTAATAGTATCAGCTAACACCAACTGAAATTGTGTGG
The DNA here is from genome assembly GCA_036339735.1 of Candidatus Poribacteria bacterium. Classification (GTDB taxonomy): domain Bacteria; phylum Poribacteria; class WGA-4E; order WGA-4E; family UBA9662; genus TMED15. Next base: position 50,726 of record JAYZAL010000066.1, on the reverse strand, counting down.
GTAAACCCACAACCGTGCCTTGCAAATCAACCGCTAACTGTTCAGGTTGAGTAATATAAGATATTGACTTTACTTCGGGTGGTTGTGTGTCAAAAGTAATTTCACCAGACCACTTTTTATCTGAGCGGCCTATGGCCATAACTGATGGCTGGATTGTTAATGCGTAAGCGCCGTCTTGGCTTCCGTCAACAGCTAATGGTATGCTTGGAGTGAAGGTTATCAGTTGTTGACCATCGTTGGTCATAACACCAGAAACAACTTGCTGATTCGGAGCTATCAGTTCAAGAATCGTCTGCTCAAAATCGAGACTTTGCTGGCTCTTGAATGTGACAACGACCGCTTCCAAATTATTAGTCAAACGGGGTGTGACCTCAACAACTTCTGCTAGCTCTACCCCGTATGCGTAGTAAAAAGTATATGGTATGCTGCTGTTGCCTGCCTGATCTGTAAGTACAACTTGGAGCATATAAATGCCACTAGCGTTGAGTTTAGCTGACTTATAGCTGAGGTTTGCTGTACCATCATAACTAAACTGGCCTGGGACTACTGTTCCATCGGTATTGGATAGCTGTAGGCTAGAGTTAGTAATATCAATTCCACTGCCGGAATCAACTACCTCGAAGCTAACTGACACCTGGTCTGTTGATAGTCTCTCGAAGGATTGATTGCTTGTCCTCATGACAGGTGGTTGCGTATCATAGTGAATTTTTTGCAGCTTTTCTGCTGTGGAACCAAGTTTATCTACTAATGTGATTAACATAGTATATATACCATCTGCCGATCCATCTGTAGGTAATTCTATTCCTGTTAATGTGATCTGTGAGTCAGTATGTGTTAATGAGGTTCCACCCAGAACTTCACCGCTAGAATTGGACAAAGTAATGGTTGTTTTATCAAAATCAATACCCTTTCCACTAAGATCCAACAATGATGCAGAAATTGTAGATAAATGATTGATTCGAGAGTTAGCAGACGGTGTAACCGAAATAATTTCCGGCTTTTGTGTGACTAGGTAGAAGGACACGTTTTGAGTCCCACTAATATTTCCGGCTAAATCAACTGCCGTGATACCAACCGTATACAAACCATCCGCCGACCCGTCCGCGTGGCGGTCAGTAAAGGTGAGTCTTATGTGATTGTCTCCATTATCACTTTTTGTGGTAGAAATTGTACCACCGTCTGAACTTAACAAGACTTCGGTTTGACTAAAGTCAATTCCACTTAAATTGTCGTTTAGGAATACGTCAACTTCTTTTAGGACAGAGACTTTCGAACCATCAACAGGGATGGTCTTGTCAATAGTAGGTGGTAGCGTATCAACAGTCAAGGTCGAACTCGCTGTATAGGTTCTACCTTCAAAATCAGCAAAGTTGGCCGTGGCTATGTAATTTCCATCTTGACTTCCATTTTTTGGTAACTGGTTTTTGATATGCCAAACTAGAGATTGATCAACTATCTCGGTCTTTTGGGATGGAATCGTATTACCACTAACGTCTTGAACTAGTAGGCTAGACCTAACCAGATCTAAACCAATCCCAGTATAGTTTATCAATTGAGCTGAGACTGCTTCTAATGTAGCCAATGGTACGTTATTTGGCGTGAATTGTATTTCTGGTACCCTCAGGTCGATATAGAAAGGATAGTTAGTTTCTTTTCCTTGATTGCCTGCTTTATCGCTTGCTACGAATGAAAGTGTATAATCACCAGCAGTCAGAGAACTAGAAAAGCGTAGCTCTAAATTAGAAGGAGAAGTGACCTGCTTAATTGTAGAGACTAACGTTCCATCACTTTTAGTGACAAAAACTGTCGTCTCATCAAAGCTTAGCCCAGAAGTAACAACATTATCGTTTTGGTCAGAAAAGGTGAGCTCAATTGTTGCTACAGCTTGATCTATACGGACTTTTTCTTGTGAAAGATCTGGAGGGTTTGTTCCTATCAAAGTAGGGGCTGTAGTATCGTAAACTAGCGGATGTGTTTGTACCTGACTGTTACCCGCTGTGTCAAATACCGTAAGCAGGATTTCGTAAGCTCCATCATCACTCCCGTCTGATTTAAGTGCTCGGCTAAGTTGAAAACGAATTGTATCGGTATCGATCTGTAACTGAACTCCATCTACAACTGTACCTGATTTTGACAATTGCAGAAGTGAATTTGCCAAATCTAATCCAGAAAGATTATCACTTAGGTCTGCCTCAATATAACCGATACTACTATTAACATGAACTCGGTCACGCAAGTTGTCTTCATCGAGACGAATTTGTAGTACTGATGGTTGAATCGTATCAAAAACCAAATTGAAAGTTGAGACTTCCCTATTTCCCGCGAGGTCAACAGCTTGCACATTCACTGTGTAAAGCCCATTCTCTGAAGCCAAATTAAGAGAATTCTCTAATGTTAGCCTCAAGGTCATATTCTCATAACTAACAGTCCCATTTTGAATAGTTTCATCAAGATGAGTCAAACTTATAATCGAGTTATCAAAGTCAATCTGACTACCTGTTCCACTTTCAAAGGTAGCTATCAACTCATTGACTGTAGTATTCACTTTGGCATCAGGAGATGGAATTATTTGGCTGATAGTTGGTTTTTTTGTATCAAGCCAAATCTGCCCTAGAGAAACGATACTTTCGTTACCGGCTAAATCCAAACTTCTTAATTGAAGATTGTAAGACTCGTCTGGCAGAACAGCTCCAAGCCCGTCTTGTCCATTCCAGTTGAAAATTTGATTGCCTGCTGCTAGGTCCGATAATTGAATTGATGAATGGCTTGGAACTAATAGTTCCAGGCCGGATAATTGTTCTCCTAAAACATAGTTAATAGGTAGTTGGTCACGGTTACCATCACCATTGGGTGAGAAGCCTGTTCTTTCCAACTTAGCCGACGTTTGTGGTGATTCTGTATCAACAATTATAGGAAAGATTTGGGAGTGTGAATCCTGTATTGGATCCAATATTTCATTCTGAAAAAAGTCAACTTGCAGGCGCAGTTGATAGTTTCCATCAGTTACAGTTTTAGCTGTTCCAGCAACACTATCTCTTCCATCCCATTCAATACGAAAACGCTTAGGGGCATCATTGATTGTTACACCAGGGCCAAACTTACCTAAAACTGACCAGTCATCATCTACATTGAACTGACCGTCAGGTTTACCAACACCGCCTGGCCCATGGACATCGATGATTATCTCGTACTCACCGGTTGTACCATCCATTTCAAAGACAATGACGACCTTATCTTGGATGTTATCACCATTGGGACTAAAAACTGCGTCTATTTCTGTCGTATCGTCAAGAACTTGCGGTGGAATGGCAAAATCGGCAGCATAAACGCTGATACATGAACAAAGAACATACCACCAAATGACACCTAGACTAATTCCCGTGATTGGTGCCTGCACACTGATACTCGCTTGGCTATCCTTGCAACTCAAGCCCCTTTTACCCAAAATACTGTCCCCCGTAAATTTTAATGAATGCTACTTCTGATCTTGTATAACTTGATATGGAAGTGTAATTTCGATGATCAACAGTGGCGAATTCGGACGCCTTAGCTTTTGCTGAATCTATCTTTATGCCTATATTTGATTTTCGACCTGTTTTAGACGTAGAACCGATCGTTTGGTTGATGTTCAGCAACTCAAACTTTTGTTTATCTAATCGGAAAAGTTCGTTTAGAAATATGAGCGACTCATAGCATTACCAACACCAAAAGCGTTATAAGGTACACCAACTGGCAGGCTACGGAAGCCCCAAGTCTCAGTTACTGCATCGTAACCGAGACCAACCGAAGCAGCTGAGTCAGCAATCAGGTTAATTTGAAAGGTGAAATCTTGTCGTACACTGTTAAAATCAGGTGGCCTTTTGATGCCAATCCGATGCCAGGAAAGTCGCAAGTCCCAATCATGTAGGTTCCTTCGAATGGTTAAACTTTGAGAATAAAACTGTTTTTCCACCCAGTCATAGTCAGCATTAAAGTCGACTTCGAACATTGAATTGGGACGATATTGAAAACTTGTGTTAATACGACGAGAGGCATAACTTGTTCGTTTACTGAACGAGTTACCGAAAGTTAGATTCCATTTTTCGCGACGATAACTAAAATTAGAGCGAAAACCTACTTGTTTAAATCTTTTCCCATCTACCTCTGATGGGTTAGGATCATGAGTAGTACGCATGATAATACTCATCGTGCGATTGGGTAGTGGTGTGAGAGTGATATCGCTCTCTATATAATCATAAGTCCTATTGTTTTCAGCTGCATATTCTGTAAAATCCCCACGCAATTGGGTGCGAAAATCGATCAATCTTAGAGCTGATCGATGCTTACGCGTTTTGATTTCAATGCTTGTTTCTAATGTGTAGCTAATATCTTTGCGCTCGTAAAAATAAGTACTTGGTCCAAAGGGATATAAGCGGCTGTTTTCATCCCGATCTACGGCAGGCTGATAATTAAAATACACGCCAGAATTGATCTGGTGTCTTAGGCGTCGTGCTCCAGGAATCCAGCTAATGTCATAGATACGAAATAATATGTTGCGAGCATCGGCGTTGAGGCTATAGATACCCCTCAGAATGTTTTTATGGCCATCCCGATCTCGATCATGCCATACAGCATCAGAATCGAAGCCAAGATCTAGGCGAACTTCCCGTGTAGAAGATAACTTGAGTGTCGATTGTTTTTGAATGTCGAATCCCATCACTCCTGTTTTCAAATAAACATCTTGCTCTTTTTCATAACGTTTTCTAAAAAAATTACCTAAATTCATATCTAAATCAAATGAAGCATCTTCTAGAGTAGGAAGAGATATGAGAGACAATATAGGTATATTAGTTTTTGTTTTTTCCGAAATTTTGACCAGTGTGTCATTGATAGTTTCAAAAACAGGCAAGTTACTCATTCTCATTCGGGAAAAGTGAAGAGATAACTCAGGTAGTTTTTGTAGGGTAGATGCAACATCACTTTCGATTAATTCATACGAATGACTGAATTGTAAACGACCTAAAAACTCACCAATAGTTTTGGTAGAAAATTTCAGATTGCCGTCAGCATCGCGATCATCTGTATCCCAAGCAGAAAAAGCATTTCCCCATGTCAACATACCAAAAGAATGAATAGCCGATTCAGATGTACCATAATTTTCATCGTAATGGCGTGCTTGCCATTCAGCTCTTCCCATGAAGTTAAGGGGTTTTCTTCCCTCTTCTGGTTTATCCCAAGGTGTGTAGATACTATGATAATGCCCCCACCGCGCAACGTATTCTCGCCCAATTTTCATAGCATCTTTTCGCGAATAGGAATATTGATCTTGGCCATACAAGTAAAAATCACCCCGATAAGTTCGCTTTTTTTTGATATCTATGAGGTGGAAACCTATTTTACTATCGATAATGTTACTCGTTTCGCCCCGATTTAACTGACGAGCTTGTCGTGCAACAGCCTTTTCATTTTGCCAACTACCCTGAAAGTCATGTTGACGGAAAACTTCTAATTGTTCCTTTTGCTCTACAACTCCATCTTCATCAATTGTCGATGTCTCCGAAGGTGCTTGATTTGGTAATTCCTTCTTCTCATCTATATTAGAAGGCTTTCTTTTGAGGGGGGCTCGCTCTGCAGTTGTACCCATCAGAAAACTCTGAGATTGTTTTTTTTCTTCCGGTTTGCGGCGTTCATACTCTTCACGCAACCAATCTCCGTACTGAGACTCAAATTCGCTGGCTAATTCAGCGAAGGTAGGTGTCGGCATTTTTTGAACAAGTTGAAAAATGTGTACGCCTCTGTCAGTCATAACCGTTGTAGTTACATCCCCCACTTCTTCCAACCGTCTAACCGAATACTGCCATCTGTCGTCCATTTCGTTTAGGGGTAACCAGTCTCCATTATTGACATTTCGCCAGATAGCACCTTTGTTTTTTAATGCCAAATCAGCTAAGTCCTTACCATCTACTGCTTGTTCTTGGATCTTATCAGCGAGTTCGCGTATTTGATCTTTCGTTTCGCTCGTCGGACTAATTTTGATATCGATACGGCGGAGCTTAATCTCTTTCTTTCCGTAAACTTCTAATACATGATCGACCCTAAAAATATGATAAGCAAAATTGGTTTTTAGGATTGGACTAATTTGTCCAGCTGACAATGAAAAAACAGCATCCTCCAACATAGGACTTAGTCGTCGTTTTCCTTCTTCGTCGACTTCACCACGTATAATATAGCCCATATCTCCACCCTCATAGCGAGTTTCTTGGTGATCTGAGTTCTCCTGTGCGATTTGTGCAAAAGCGGCTTCTGATCCTAACGGTAATGGATCGGATGGCTGATCAGCTTCGGTCGTGATTAGATCAGTTGTTAGTTTATTATAAATTTTTTCTACTTTGTCCTTGGCTCGAGCAAGATCCTCTGGCTCCAACCGATATTCTAGGAAGAGTTCCTTCAATTTGTATGAATCATGATCTCCATCAAGTTTTTCCCTAATCTCAGTTGCGAGGTCTTCTAATTTTTTCTTCTCGCTAGGAGTGGCATCATGAAAGATGGGGATAAAAATTTCATCATAACGTGTATCGTTAATTTGATAAGTACTATCGGCTCCTCCCCCACGTCCCCTTCTGGAGGTATGGTCGAACATTAGACGTGCATCCAGCCTCCTTTTGCGGGATAGTGGCAACTCAATGCTTAAAAATGGTCCCTGATAGCTATCTGTTCCTAACCTTACAATTACCTTGGCTAATTTGTCGGTACGTAAATCGCGACGATAAGCTGGAATATAAAAAAGCGGAATTCCACCAATTTTGAGGACTACATTTTTGGCAATCAACTCTTTGTCAACCTTAACTATAATCTCTGAACTACTGAAATAATAATGTGGGTGTTTCAAGGAACAGGTAGTCAATGATCCTTTGCGAATATAGGATTCGTCGTCCTCAGTCTTGAAAATTTCATTTCCCCGATAATACCAGGGTTCACTATAAGTCGAACCTTGACGGATAATACCTTTTCTATTGTCTAAATTGAAAAGAAGTTCATTCGAGTAAGTACGTTCTTGACCAGAAATTAATCTAACATTACCAGAGGCTCGTAGTAGATTTTGATCGAAGTCAGCCCAAACGTGGTCAGCATAAAGAGTCATATCTCCTGACTTAACTAGTGCATTACCATGAATGTGAACTAAATTTCCTACTAGAAATAGTTCATCTCCCTTACCAATAATTTTACCCTCTTCTGGTTCTGTTTCTTCTGGTCTTAGAAGATCCGACCGAGAATTAAGCTGAGGAGAGAGCACCGGTGGTGTCTCACTAGTGTTATTATCTTTTGATTCGGTATTTATTTGGGAGGTAAGTACGGGCCCAGTTGATGTATCTTGCGCCAAAACGTGGTCAAGACCGAATGGAAGCAACAGGAACAGACCGGAGAGCAAGCTTACAGACAAAGCGTGGATGGCAGAGAGTTGTTGCTGACTCGCCGAATTACTGGGGCGGGTCATTCGATAGCCGTGGCACCCTCGTTTTCAGTCGGTTCAATGATCAATTTTGGGTCAAAGTATTTGACAAATGAATATTCAATTAGAAGATTCGTATAGTTCTTCCATTCTTTTTGAAACTTTTGATCTCTCAAGTAAAGATTTACCTGCTCTTTTTCTTTTTCATTTAACTGGCTTTTCTGTTTGTCAATAACAATAAAAATATGAAACCCAGAACTAGTTTCAACTGGGCCACTATAAACACCAACCCCCAATGATTCGACTACTTTACGAATTTCGGTCGATAGATTGGCTAATGGTTGAAATCCCAAGTCTCCACCAAACCTATTTTTTTCGAGTTCTGAGTCATACCCCGAAGTTGTTTGGCGGTGTGTTTGCAGCACTTGGTCAAAGTCACTACCTTGATCGAGTTTTTCAACAAGCTGTTCTGACTTTTGAAGTGCCTTCTCTTTTGCAGTTTGGCTGATCTGGAAGGGGGTCAGAAAGTATTGAAAAACAATTTTTTGATCATTCTTTTTTTCAACTCTAAAAACGTAGAAGCCATCGACGGACTCCACCGGTTGACTAATTTGCCCAGAGCTTAAATCAGCTAATGATTTTTGAAAAAGTGTAGACAAACTTTTCATTTCATCTAAGGATATTTCTACCATCTTACCAGTTGTTTGCTGACGATCTAAACTTGTTTTAATGGACATCTGAGCAGCAATATCTTCGAATTTATCTCCGAGCGTCAGGTCTGTAATTGCATTTTCAACCTTCTGGCGTGTCAACTTCTTGTCGTTCGTTGTGGGCTCATAAGGAATAAAAATGTGCTTCAAATAAACCTCATCTGTTTTGTTAGGAAACTGCTCTCTGTTTTCGGAAAAAAAGTCTTCTATTTCTTGATCTCTGACCTGTAGCTTAGGTAAAACTCGCTTCATGATCAGCCGTTCTGCCATCAGATTTCGTTTGGTTTGCTCGCGGAAAGCTGTAAAAGTCAATCCTTCTCTTTTGAGTTGTTCCAGAAAATCACTTTCTGTTTCGATACCTGCACTTTCTTTAAAGGTGTTAATCCGCTGGTCTACTTCTTGATCAGTAACCTGAATTTGATCTTTTAAGGTTAAAGCTGTTTCAACTAACAATAATTGACGGATATACTGATCCAACAATTTTGATCTATCTTGTTCAGCCTGACGAATTGCCTCTTCGTCATTGACACCGAATCCACGCTGTAACTCAATTGACCGTTGCTTGACTAAGGTGGTCAATTCCCATTCGGTAATAATTTCATTGTTGACCTGAGCAATGATACGGTCAAAAGTTTTGGCTTCCACTGACGCAAAATCTAGTATGCCGAAAACGATACATTGGCAGAAGGCCAAACCAAAAAGAGTAATGTGTTGGTAGTATTTCATTTTTAATCTTGGTTTTATTAGTGTGGCTAGCCAGAATCACTGGCTAACCACATGTTTTTAGCTACTCCTTCGCTGGTTCATTGGAAGGCACGTTCTCTACTTCATCACTTGTACCTTCACCCGCAGATTCCATTTTTTCTGTCTCCTCAGTCTTTGGCAACTCAATTCGGTCTCCAAATATCTTAACGGAAGCCTGGTCTTTTAACTTACCTAGCCAAGCTTTTGTTAAGTCTGACCGTAACTTCTCTTCAGCTTCGTAAGCGACATCGTCTTTGACTTCCTCATAGGGCTTCTGTCGCTCTTTTTTAAACTCTTCTTTACGAAATATCATGTAGTACTTGGAGCCTTGGACTTCTACTTCAACTAGCTCTTCGTTTATATCGCCAATTTCCATTTCAAACGCTTTATCTACAAATGGTTTGACTACCTGCGAAAAACTCTCACGTGAGAAGAAATCGGTATCACCAGGATTACTTGGGTCTGATCCTGGACCTTCCAGTTGGCCTTTATCGGATAATTCCCTCGCAATTTCAGTGATATCTCGTCCTTCTTGGTGGATTTCTGTCAAAGCCTTGGTAGCTGTTTCTTGATCGGAAACAGCGATACAGGTAACCCTAACCTGATCTGGGCTTACATAGTCTTTTTTATTTTCTTCGTAGTAGGTTTGAAAGTCGTCGTCAGTTGGTTTGACCTTCTGTTCCACTTCAATATCCGTGATTTGTTCCACCATCAATTCATGAAGATACTCTTGAACCTTTCTTTTAATTTCTCCCTTCTGGTCTAAATCTTGTTCCTTAGCCATAAGCAAAATCAGTCGGCTTTCCGCCATCAGTGTCATATATTCAACGAGGCCTTCCTTACTTTTCGCATACTGATTTTGCTTGTATTCAGGTAACTCACTGATTTCCTCCATCATTTCTTCCAATGTGATTTGGTGCTTTCCTTTCCACTCAAATTCAGCAATCACAGTACCATCGATTGCATTGGCTTTACCACTACAACCTAACATTACTGCAAGGATTATCAAGAAACAACTTTGACCAAATTTGCATATCGTATTTAGATAGTACTGCATTACTACTTTTCCTCCTCGGCATTTGATTCTTCAGATGATTCTTCAGATGACTCTTCAGATGATTCTTCAGATGATTCTTCAGATGACTCTTCAGATGACTCTTCAGATGACTCTTCATCATCGGATGGTACCTCGGGTACGGGGACTTTATCTGGGTAAAACTTTAGCTTTCCTTTGGCTGTTACGTCTTCTACCCAAGCCAAAATTCGTTCTCGTTTTTTCTGCTGCTCGATTATCGTAACGATGCTGTCGCGAACCTCTTCGAACGTTTGTTGTCGTGCGGGCGTTTGTGATTCCTTCCGGAACAGTAGGTAGAATACATTATCACCAACATCAAGTTCCATTTGTTCAGTAGACTCTTCTCCTACTTCCATTCCGAACATAGCTTCAACGAAAGGCATCCAGTTCTCACTAGCATCTCGACGAAATTCCCCAGTGTTGCCAGGATCATTCTGACTATCGCCAGGACCTTGCAAGTCATTCTTGAAGGTTTCAGCTATTTCAGCCAAATCGATCCCCTCTTGATACATAGCATATGCTTTCTCAGCTTTCTTTTCATCAGTTAGAGAAACACATGTTGCCCGAACAGTTTCTTCTTCGATGTACTCAGTCTTATTCTCCTCATAGTATTCAACCAATTCTTTTTCTGAATAGGCAATTTTCTCATCGACTTCGACTTCAGTTAATCGCTCGACCAGCAATTGGTTTCGGTAATCTTCGGCTTTTCGAATAATATCATCATCTTTATCAAAGCCGTTTGATCTCGCTGCTAAAAGCTTTAGTTTTTCGCCAACATACTCTTCCAAATAAGTAGTAATTCCGCCTTCATCACTTACATAGTTCTCTTGTTTATAACTGGGCAAATCTTGGAAGGCAGTCACGAATTCGGAGTTAGTAATTTGGTATTTTTTATTTTCCCACTCGTACTCCAAAACAACCGGATCTACAAATCCAGCTGTAGACGCAACTACTGATACGGCGGCCCTAGCACTATTCATTATTCCAACTCCAGCTGGAGCATGAAGACGAATATTCAGTTGATCACCAGGATAAACCATGTGTGGATCAGTGAAACGATTATCTCTTTGAAAGTGTGTCCAATTTTGGCCATGTCCGTAGTATTTTTGGGCTAATTTCCAAAGAGTATCTCCTGACTGGATGGAAACGGTCTGAGTTTGATAAAAAGATTGAATCGGTATGATTTTTGATTCAGCCAATGGTTGAATCAAAAAGACAGCAAAAAGTAAAAAAAGTGAATAAGAATTAATAGTGGATTGGTTGCCAGTACAAACAGACTCGCTACCATTGCTAAAACCAATTTTAGTTTTATATTTCAAACAATTTCTCCTTTAATTCTAGATTGAACAGAATAAGATAGTTCAGGCTCCAACCACAGTAGGTTTACTATTTCACCTAAATTCCCCTAATTTTGTCCAACAAAGATTGAACGGTAACCAGCAAGTTTTTTCCTGTCAAACCTTCTGTGTTAACCGTCAATTGTGCTGGTGGCTCTAATCCTAGTCGTTGATCTTTCTTAATTAGCGTAATAATATTCGAAGGATCAAATTCAATCCTGTCAGGATTAAATAAAATCCTTATATTTTCTCTCGTTGAAGTTATTTTGTCAATGCCCATTTGCTGACATTTCCATTTGAGAAATGACATTTGCAATAACATGTCAACAGGTTCAGGTACGGAACCGAACCGGTCTTTCATTTCCGTTTTTAATTCGCTGAAATCAGCTTCGTTTTTTGCGCTAGCAATTTTCTTGTAAAGCGACACCTTTTGACGACTATCGGGGACATAATTATCCGGCAGATAAGCTTCTATGGGGAGGTTAATTTTCGTCTCCAGATCTTCAGAGACTTTTTCACCTTTTAGTTTTTTTACCGCATCATCTAGCATCCGGCAATATAGATCATAACCAACAGATGCAATATGTCCATGCTGTTCTTGTCCGAGAATATCACCAGCGCCACGAATTTCCAAATCTCGTAAAGCAATTTTGAAACCGGACCCTAGATCTGTAAACTCTTCGATTACCCTAAGGCGCTTTTGAGCACCTTCAGTAATAGCCCGATCTACAGAATAAAATAGGTAACCGTATGCTTGAAATCTATCGCGACCAACACGGCCCCTTAGCTGGTACAATTGAGCTAACCCCAGTGCATCAGCTCGATTAATAAGAATCGTGTTGACATTAGGAATATCAATACCAGACTCTATAATCGTTGTACAAATTAACACATCATATTGGTGATCCATAAAATCCAAAATCACCTGTTCTAACTGCCTTTCAGGCATCTGGCCGTGACCGACAGCACACCTAGCCTGCGGTACTAACTTTTTAACTGTTGCAGCGATACTCAAAATACTTTGAACTCGATTATGTACAAAAAAGACCTGTCCACCTCTACTAATTTCTTTAAGAATGCTGTCTCTAATAATATCTGAGTTATACTCCATCACATAAGTTTCAATTGGCAAACGACTTTCAGGGGGTGTGTTAATCAGGCTAAGATCACGCATTCCCACCATCGACATATTTAGTGTCCGAGGAATAGGAGTTGCAGTCAGAGTCAAAACATCAACTGTAGATTTTAATTGTTTGATTTTCTCTTTGTGTTTTACACCAAACCGATGTTCTTCATCCACAATTAACAAACCTAAATCATGAAAATTAATTGATTTAGCCAATAGACTATGAGTGCCGACAATAATATCGATAGATCCTTTTTCTAAGTTAGATTTTATTGTTTTGCTTTGTTTATCTGTACGCAATCGACTCAACATTTCGATGTTGATCGGAAAATCCTGGAATCTTTTCTGGAAAGTTGTGAAGTGTTGTAAACAAAGAACAGTAGTTGGAACTAATACTGCCACTTGTTTACCGGCAGCAGCAGATTTGAATGCAGCTCGCATAGCAACTTCGGTTTTCCCATAACCAACATCACCACAAATAAGGCGATCCATTGGTTGTGAACGTTCCATATCAACTTTTACATCGTCAATAGCTGATTGTTGATCTTCGGTCTCTTGGTAAGGGAATAGAGCCTCAAACTCTTGTTGCCAAGGAGAATCACCAGGAAAAGAAAAACCCGATGAGCTTTCCCTCTCAGCATACAACTGCAATAATTCTTCGGCCATCTTCTCGATGGAAGCCTTAGCTTTAGCTTTCGTACGTCGCCAACCTTTTCCGCCAAGCCTATCGATTCGAGGTTTATAGTCTTCGTCTCGTCCACCAATATATTTTTGGACTAAATCAATCTGATAAGTCGGAACATATAGTGTGTCTCCATCTTTATATTTTAGATGTAGAAAATCTTGATATTTACCATCTACTTCTATTCTTTGGATGCCTTGGTAGTGACCTATGCCATGAGACACATGAACAACATAATCACCAACGTGTAAATCAATCATGCTAAGAATTGGAGCTCCAGCATGAGATTTAGATTTTTTCGGTTGCCGCTGAACGGGGTTACGTGGTTGATCGAAAAGCTCATGGTCAGAGATTACGATCCACTTTTGATCCAAACTAACAAATCCACGTCCCAGACTGCCAACTTCTAGTTGAATCCCGGCCCAAGGCAAATCTCGATCGTCCAAAATCCGTTTCATTCGTTTGATAGAGGGCTCATTTTCACAATAAATGTCAATTTGAAAACCTTGTTCGGTCCAATTCCTTAACCGGTCGATATTTTCCTGATAGTTCCCTTTGTGAAGGTCAAGAGGTGTAAAATTATAATTTAGAATTTCTAATTCACCAGCTAACCCATCGGTTGGAGGTGTTGTTGCTGTACGAATCAAATTAAAATCTTTTAGCTCAATCAGGGTTTTTTGATAAGTGTTGAACACCTCATTCGGATCAACCATAAAATTATCTTGTTCCTGTTTTTTCTGGAAGACTTCTTTTAACCTATCAATTGTTTGCTTTGCTTCATGAGCTAACCAATTTTGTTCAACTAAAAGAACAGAAGATTCGGCAGGTAAATAACTGTGCAAGTAGTTGGTATTTGTATACAATTTTGAATGAATAGCCTCAATTCCATCCAGTACTTCTGAAGATTGACCATAATTTTGCCAACCTTCAATTCGTTCAGTTATTTCTTTTATAGTATTCAAATATGGAGGTGAAAAATGGAGAGCTTCGGTCTTTTGTGCATAATCACGCCAATTATCGACGATTTCGGGAGTGAAGATGACTTCACTAGCTGGGCTAATTTGGGCGTATTCCAACATTTCAACTGATCTTTGGTTGCTGATATCGAAGGTACGAATTGAATCGATTTCATCTCCAAAGAAATCTAATCTGATGGGATAATGACTTATTAGTGGATATAGATCTAAAATATTACCTCTGAAAGAAAAAGTCCCCTTGATTTCGACCATGTCCGACGGGCGATATCCCCAATCAAGAAGGTTACTGATTATTTGTTGAGGTTTGATTTCATCTCCTCTTACGATCCTTCGAAATGATTGAGCTAGTAAGGATTTGGGAGTGATCTGCTGCGTTAGTGCATGAATGGAAGTCACTACTACTAGCGGAGAATCACTTGAGTACTTCAGTAACTGTTGGAGACACAGCAAGCGATCGGTGACAACTTTCTTAGGAGGTGAAATCCAATCAAAAACGAAATTTGGCCACTGTGGAAATAAAAGCGGTTTGTCGACTAAAACAGATGCCAAGTCGAAAATAAGTTCTTCAGCTTCCTTTTGAGACGGCAATACTACCAAAAGAGGACTATTAGGCTGATCGGAGACCAAGGCCTGAATGAAGAAACTTAAGGAAGACCCGTGTAACCCTTTTAGCCAGAACTGATTTCTATCAATCGATCCAAAATGAGCAAGAAAATTGACATACGGTTGACTGTTAGTAACGAGATTGCGCATAAATTACTGATTTCTTTGAGTTAATGGTTCAATTTTACGTAAAGTTGCCACCAGACGGCCAACTTTAACTTTGGCTTCGATCCGAACCGGTATACGGCGATTATCATCGGATAACCATATTTTGCGTCGTGTTGATTCCGAGGTTATTACTAAGGTTCCAATTTTTCCCAATAACCTGCATTTAATCGTTTCTTTGGTTACTTTGAATGTAGCCTTATGTATACTCGACTTGCTTAATAAAGGAAAATCATAACTGCCCCCTATTTCCAAAGGGTGGTGACATAAGAAATAAATCCATGAAAGCTCATCTTGGCAGCCTTCAATTAGAACGGCTTTTGTGATTTTTCCATTTTTATTATGAGTAACTGTTTGATCTTGGTAGTCATAGTAGACTTCGACAGTAGCATGGTATTTTCTATCTTCTATTGAGCGACGATGAAAAATAGGACCGAGATGGTTGGTGTCGATATAGGTCAAGCGATCAGCCCGAAATCGGTAAAACCTCTCAACTAGGCCCGTTGAGGTTTCAACAGAAGTTAGAGGATACACTTTTTTCCCTTTCCATTCGGTTTCTTGCCCAATTGTGATTGTTTGTGTCCCAGCTCTGACACCAGCCAGCTTAATGGAATATGTCAATTTCCCTCCCAGATGGGGAGTTCTTTCATTAGCTAGACTTTTTAAGCTAATCTGTTTAGCTGAAGAGATGATGGGTGGATTGAGAAAGAATACGAATATACAAATCAGATGCATTGACAGGTTAGTAATCAAAGAAGATTTCCTAAACCAAAAATCATTCAACACAATCTGTTGCGACCGCACGTATTGAAATAAAATTGGAATACAGTTGGATGGTATATAATATTCAATCGAAAATGAGGCCGAGACTCGGAGTGTTTAGCGAGCACGAACTTGACCAAGTTATTCAACCCACGAATACCATCAAGGTTAACTAGGCTTTTACTCCGTCGACAAGTTTAGAAACCAAATTGGTTATTACCTCTTCCGCTAGGCACAAACATCTATTATATAATTAAACAGTTTCTGCCCGAATTATATTTAACAAGTCCCAAAGTAAAAACGCAATCACGGCCCGCTGTTTAGTACAAATAAAGTGGCGAGGAGAAAAAATATACGATTGATTAAGGTATTTAACTCGATCGAAAATCTCACAAAGAAAATGAAAAACGTAGAAAACAAAAAACAACCATATTGAATCCGGCCGGAATGATATCACAACGTAATACTATCTGCAAGATAGACACTAAAAGCCACGATGTGCTTAATAATCATCTACATCGTGGCTTTTGGTACGAGATTTAGATATATCCTTTTAGTTTGCTTGAATGGTCGTCGTGGTAATTTTATCCCCTTTTATGATTCGGTCAGCTACCGCCATACCTTTAGTCACTTGACCAAAGACTGTATAATTCCCATCTAAGTCAGGAAAATCTCTTAGACAAATATAAAAATCGGAGGCATCAGATACAGTAGCCCCTTCTTCTTTGGCCATCGCCACTGTACCTCTTACGTGTTTGCGATCACTAATTTCAAGTGGTATTGTCTCTAAAGCTTGAAAGCGTGAGCTCGCCTGAATTAGACTCTCCTTTTCTACACGATGAAAGCTCGTATTGTCGTAGAGTTTACCGCCAATTTTACTAGCGAAGTTGGCTACAGTTTTTGGTGCGATCTTTGCAAAAAGCTCGATTTCAATGTCTCCTTTCTCCGTTTTCAAGACAACGATGCTACTCCCAAGATCAATTTGAGATTTTTCTTTGACTTTTCCGGCCATACCCTTTGGGGTTGGTCTAGGCTTAGGTGGTGTGGAATCCGGAGAGTCACAACCCAACAAACAAGCAACCAAGAATGACCATATTAGAACGATAGTTTTTAGAGTCGAATCAAGATGAATCCTCAACATAATTTTTCTTAGCCTCCAAACGGACAGAATGCATGATGTCCCCTTTTCTCAGTTTCATCACGACATCAGTCCCTGAAATTACTCGGCCAAAAGATGTGTAATTTCCGTCAAGGTGGCTAGCAGTGTCCAAACAGATGTAAAACTGGCTACCCGCAGAATCCGGATCATTACTACGAGCCATCGATACTACACCTTGGATATGCGGCGGCATCTTGGCTTGTAGTGCAGGATCTTGAAATTCACCTTCAATTGACCAGCCAGGGTCTCCAGTACCGTCTCCCCGTGGACAACCACCTTGAATTACAAAACCTTCTACATAACGATGAAAACTCAGACCATCATAGAACCCTTGTTGTATAAGGGTTTTAAAGTTATCAACTGTTTTAGGGGCTGCTTGAGGGTAAAGCTCCACTATGATGAGTCCTTTGTTAGTTTCCAACACAACAACCTTCTCTCTACTGCGGCCACCTCCGGGAAATATAAGGCAACCGCTCAGAACCGAGGTAATTAGTGCTACCGTCATCAAGCACCGGATATATTTTTCCATCAGATTTAGTCTCTCCTTAGAATTCACGTCACGAACAAAGCTTAAAATAGCAAAAATTATTAACAAAGTCAATACTCAGGCTAAACTTGACTAATCATGAACTCCTTTTAAAAATTGTTCTTTCTCATTGTTGTTCTTTGAACAGAGTGTTATACTGGACATGAAGGTTGACCGATCTGCTTATTTGATCGCTGTATTTTGCCCCTCTACTCCTGTTCTAATGAGTGAGTTCCTTGTCTGATTCCATCCGAAAATTTGCCGCCGCCTTCCAGTCTATTGGCTGGCGTTTGCTTGTTATCTCTTCCTTTCTTTTCCTGATGGTCTTTTTCTTAGCTCGAATCACTTGGCATTTGGCCCACTGGGGGCAAAAACAAGACCTAGACTCTTTCTCTGAGATTCTTGATACTAATCTACAGTCTTCTGCACTGTCTAGTCCGACTAGCTCAGATTTCGAACCCTTGACCAAAGACAAATTTGAGCAAATGAAAGATGGTGTTCATACTGTCGGTGAATGGGAACAAAATCGCCATTTTAGGCAAGCACCAATGCTGGATCAACTTTCGCTACCTCCGGTTGCCGAGCGGTTACCTCTTAATCCACTGGTGATCTATCCGCCTGATCAAAATGGTCCTTACGGTGGTCAATGGCAAAGATATGGTACCAGCGCACCGGATGTTGGTATTTTTCGGGCTCGACTAGCCTATGATGGACTGGTTCGCTGGGGACCGATGGCCCAACAAATTTTGCCCAACTTGGCTGTCAAGTGGAAAGTCAGTGACCAGGGGAGGACCTATACATTTTGGCTGAGGCAGGAGGTGCACTGGTCGGACGGTAGACTGTTCTCAGTTGATGATATTCTGTTTTGGTATAACCACGTGATTCAGAATCCACAACTAACACCCACCACCCCGCGTGAATTCCAGAGAGATGGTGTGCCGATGATAGTGGAAAAAGTAGCCGACCATATAGTTCGTTTCAAGTTTGTCAGTCCCTACGGTTTGTTTCTGAAAGCATTAGCTTCGGGTCGTAGTTATCCGATGGTCGAATATCCAGCCCATTACTTGAAACAGTTTCATCCAGATTTTGTGTCGGTAGAAAAACTGACCGATTTGGCCAAGAAAAGATCGTTTGATTTCTGGTATCAGCTGTTTGAAGACCGAGCAGATTGGCAAAACCCGGAGATACCGCGCCTTTGGCCTTGGATTTTAAAAGTGGCTCCGCCTGCGCAGCAAATAGTGTTTGAAAGGAACCCATATTACTGGAAAGTAGACGGGGTAGGAAATCAGTTACCGTACATAGACCAAATGCTATTTCAAATCTACGATGCACAGATAATAAACCTGAAAGCGATGAATGGAGAAGTTGGGATGCAAGGTCGGCATCTCCAATTTGATAATTACCCCAAATTTAAGGTTAATAGTCAGGACCGGGACTTCAGTCTTCGGTTATGGATTGATAGTGGAGGACAAGCTTTGGCTGTAAATCTCAACCACAAGGATCCAATACTTCGGAGTATTTTCTCTGACCGCCGTTTTCGAATCGCTCTTTCTCATGCAATTGACAGAAATACTTTAAACGAGATTGCATTTTTTGGTATTGGCCAACCATCTCAGATGTCTCCACCAGCAATTTCAAACTTTTATTCCAATAATTATGAAAAAGCCTACATTCGTTTCGATTCTCTGAAAGCAAACCAACTACTAGATGAGATGGGGTTAGATCGGAAAAACCACAAAGGAATTCGAATTCGTTCGGATGGTAAACCAATTGAGTTAACAATTGAATTAGCTTCCGTATTCTTTAGTATTCCTATGTTTCAACTAGTTGCTCAGCAATGGACCAATGTAGGTATAAAGACTAAAGTAAAAGTAATGGCGAGACAACTTTTCAGCACGCGCCGAAATGCGATGTTATATGACGTAGGTGTTTGGGGCGCAGCAGATGAAATCATTCCCGTTATGGATCCACGTTGGTTTTTTCCTTACAGTAACGGTTCAATTCAAGGAATCGGTTATGCGCGTTGGTTTGAGTCAGCAGGTAAAAGAGGAACTCAACCACCAGAAGAAATATTACACTGCATGAATTTATACAAGCAAATCGAACGGACTCCTAATCCAGTAGAACATGTCAGTTTATTCCACCAGATACTAGATATTAATCAACAAAATCTTTGGGTAATTGGAACCGTTGGTCGAGTCCCATCAATATTCGTTGTCAAGGACACATTTCGCAACGTACCAAAGGTCGCTGTTTCAGGTTGGATTTTTAGAACGCCTGGAAATACAGCTCCTGAATGCTATTCCATCGACGAATCTCATAATTCCGACACGATGGGGATCGGGGCAACTGGTCAATAAACAACATTGTAAATGAAAGCCAAAATACACTATCACATATTGTCCAAATCAGCCAAAAAGCTATAATACTTCTAAAAACGCAGTTAATTTTGTTTTTTACAACAACTATTTCTTTGTGGATCGCTTGGTTGTTAACAGGAGGAATGTAATGGATAAAAACAGCTTGAGAGAAGCAATGTAAAGCCTAAAATTTGGCTTTGGTTGCCGAAGTCATATTTTTTCATTGCATTTATTTGCCAAAGATTACCTGTCAAAGATTCCACAAATAAGAAAGCTTGATTACAATAACGCGGTTATCGAGCTTTAGTACCTTGTCTGTAGTATTCCAATCTTCATTGTAAGCGAGAAACAGGTGGCTTTTAGGCGTGTATTCCCAACCCAAAAGAAAACTGACCAAATAATTTTTCTCTGTTTCTATCTGATAGTAATTGGTCCGATTATGTCCTACTTGAGTAAAAATTCGACCAAACAAATTGCGACGAAATAGATATGTTAAACGGAACGAACCTGCAAAAAAACGGCCGTCAATTTTCTCAGTTGATTGCAGGCTTTGTGCATAGCTGCTATCTAGTTCACAAGACACATTACTTACCGGCCGCCAAACTGTTCCTAATGAAATTTGCTTTTTAATTCCAACGTTCTGACGCACAAAATTGTAGTAATCACCATATATTACATCAGCATAGCCAGCTACTGAATAAGCATTACTTGTCTCTAAAGAAAGTCCAAATTGATCGCCAACATACATTTCAGTTAATTCTACTGACTTATACTTCATGTAAGAGACCTCAATCGTATCCCAAACTGATTCAGAAAAATCAATTCCACATTTGGCACGAATATCCCAAGTTAAGATATCGTCTTCAAAATCCTTAGCAAGATCGAGTTGAGGATTATTAGTCGCCCAATTGGTAAAATACCTTTCGTCGTATAAAGTGCGGTACAATCCCGTTTCAAGGCCAAGAGATAGTCGATGATAACCAACAGATGGTAAATAATTGCCATCGAGGTAAAGGCCCTGAAAACCGCGATTGTTTTCCTTGCGTAGGTATCCAGTTTGATTAATCTCAAAATTGGGTTCTATACGTTTAGCTGTTAGGGCTGTACTCCACAGGTAATTGCGCTGGCTAATTCGTAAAATGTAAGCTCGGTTTTCAGTAGCAGAATTAATATGGTGAGTACTTACTGATGGTTGTGTACTAAAACTTTGTGCAATCTGCCCACTCATTAGATAAGTTGAACCTAAGGCTAAGTTCATATCTAGGCCACCTACTCGACTATAACTGTTTTCTTCCTCTTTTGTCGCTACTAGTAGGCCAAAATTAGAACGTTTCAAGATATCTCGTTTGGTCCTAATAGCTGAGTAGAATGCTGACTCTTTCTTAGTGTCTTTATCTTTATTCAAAGAAGAAATACTAGATAGCGCAAAATTCCCGGTCTGGCTGCTAAGAACACCGATGGAATAGGCCCCGATTTTACCTGTCATTTTCGCCCCCCACAAAATGTCACCGCGATTACCGATCCGGCGACTGAAAAACAAGTCTAAAGGAGTATCAAAAAAACTATTACCTTCGACGAAAAAAGGACGGCGTTCTGGGAAACGCGTTGGATATCGGCTTAAATTAATCTCTAACTGGTCTGCTTCGATTTGGGCAAAATCAGGATTAAGTGTTAGATTTGTTTTTAAAGATCCAGCTAAGTTGTATTGTATATCAATACCGGTAGTAAACTGATGCTCTCGTCGGGTAACACCTGCCAAAAGATAAGGTGCGACTTCGAATTGTTTCCCGCCCTGAATTTTTTCTAAACCGATCAAGTGTCCCAGATCAGACATTCTAGTAAGTGGCCCTGCTTGGGTTAGCTGATGCCAAACTGTAACTTCACCTTTTCTTCGGTGTACTCGCTCAATATCAAATCCCCAGATCTGCTGATCTGATTCTTTAAATCGGAAGTTCGCAAATGGAATCTTGAGTTCAGCCACCCAACCCTGTTTGTCAATACTAGTTTCCACCCACCAAATACCACGCCAGTTCTTATCTCTTCGTACATCTTCATAACGGTAATCATCATTTTGTACACCAGCAGGTGTAGTGGCAAATTTGTAACCAGTCCGGTGGTCGTGATACGGATCAATGAAAAAAGAAATGTTATCAGAAGACCACATTTGGTCTCGCCGAGTTAATCGATTAACAATTTTTTCTGGCGCAGAATCGTAGCAACGAACACCAATGTATAAATTATACTTATCATACAAAATTCGAACTTCTGTGTCTTCAGTTGCAGGTTGCTCTCTACTTGGACGTATCTGGATAAAATTATTGATTGGTTCAGCTAATTTCCACACTTGATCGTTGAGTTGGCCATCAATCACCGGGATCGATTCTTGACTAACACGATATGCTTTCACCTGATGATAACCGATTCCAGTTTTGTGGGCTGGCAAATTAAGTGGCCAAAATAAAATCACCAGCAGTAATAAAAAATATGACTTATTTGCCTGATACATACTTTGTTAATCCTAGTGAAGAAATCGTTTCAGTCTATAAAAATTTACATTGATGAGATCCAGCCTAAGCACACTTGATTTCGGGTAATAGGCCCGTTAACATAGTTCCACATATCAGCACTTATTTGGTGGCCAAAATTTAAACAGCCATTTTGCTCGATTCAGTTGTTGAACTAGCTAGTATATCCAACTCTGACATTTATTTCGATATTAGCGTTTTAAATCATTGACTTACAATTGTGTACCTAACCGATATGTCCCGTACTTTTAATGAACATAACAACACAAACTCAGCTATTTTTCCAAGTGAGCTCATCATAAAATAGAGAAATTTGCCTACAGAGAGCCTGTTGCAACGTGATAATGTAGAATGAAACACTCAGTGATTTCAGTTTAGTCAAATTATGATAGTCAGTAACCATGAAATAATAATTTTTATCAGACGATTTAGTCCGTATCAAAAAATAGGATAAAAAACCAAATGATTCAAATTTCAGGTGAGAACCAATCCAACGAGATTCGTCATAAGCTCAGCCAATTAGTTACCAAAGGCCAAAAAACTTACACTCCAACTCAACTAGTTGTCGACAATGCTGAAGGTATTTGGCTGCAAAATATGGAAGGGGTAAAATTAATGGATTTTGCCTCTGGTGTTTTGGTTGCTAATCTAGGTCATCAACACCCATACTTTGAACAACAACTGTCGAAGTATGCTAATGGCCTACCTCGTAATGCGTACAATTTGCTTACTAAAGTCGAAGTTGAGGCTGCTCAAAGACTAATTGAGAGTTTTGATTTGCCTCATATGCAAAAAGTGCTATGGGCTGCCTGTGGCTCTGCTGGTATTATCAAAGCTATGTGGGCAGCACAAAATTATCATCCAGATCGACATATTATCTTAGCCACGCGTTACGGATTTCATGGTAAGAAAGGATTAGCTGGAGATATAACTGGCGACCAAAGCAAAAATCCTAATGTACGATGGATAGATTTTCCTATGGTCCGTGACATACGAGATCAGCCAACGTCCGAACAGAAGCAACAGGTTGTAGCACAATTGGCTAACCTTCAAAAAGAATATATGAACCAAATTTCCATGTTAGTTACCGAACCTTATTTGGGTGCGAAAGGGTCTTATCATCCACCAGATTGGTATTTACCACTTCTCAACGACTGGTGCCAACGTCATCAAGTAATCTTTATTCTAGACGAAGTTCAATCTTGCCACGGCCGAACTGGTGAAATGTATGCTACTAAGAAGTACGGACTAACTCCTGACCTAGTAGTTTGTGGTAAAGGAATTGGGAATGGTGAACCGATTGTCGCTGTCATTGGTCGACCTGATTTGCTGACCACATTTGATTACGGCGAGGTTTCTGATACTTTTAGCGGAACACCAAATGGTTGTGCCGCGATTCTAGCTGTTTTAGATACCTTCGATACATTCCCAATTTTGGATAATTGCCAACTAGTCAGCAAAATTATCCAAGATGGTTTATGCTATTTGACCGATACTTTCGAGTTCGCCCGAAAGGTACGTGGAGAGGGGTTAGTTTGGGGGCTAGAAATGGAAAATGACAAAATGGCTAATCAAGCAGTCTTAGCTTGTTATCACCAAAATCTACACCTAATGGGGCCACTGGCTGGAAACGTTCTGCGAATAGCCCCACCCTTGATCATTCAGCCTACTGAGGCCGAAGAGGGAATTAAAAGAATGGAGCAAGCTTTCCGAAGTTTCTAACCCAATCACAGGCCGATTAGAAATTGACCATCTTTCGCAGTTGTTCATAACGTTCTTCTATTTCAAAAATAGTTAAATTGCGCAGACGATTAAGGCTAAAATCCCCAACGTTAAAAGAAGCAACGATTGTTCCATACCCAATAGCCTGTCGAATTGCTTCTTCATTGTCTGGCTGGTCTGTACTAGCCAGATGCCCCATAAAAGCACCGGCAAAACTGTCACCAGCACCGGTAGGATCAGAAACACTAGCCAAGGGATACGCTGGCAATGCAAAAAATTCGGATTCCGTTAGGCTGAGAGCTCCATGCTCACCTTTCTTAATGATTACTCGGCTGGGACCATAAGTCAAAATTTGTCTACCAGCTTTAATCAGGTTACTTTCTTGGGTAAGTTGCTTGGCTTCACTGTCGTTGATAATCAGAATGTCAACTTGTTTCAGTGTTTCCATCAACGCCGGCTTACTAATATCGATCCAGAGGTTCATAGTGTCACAAACGACTAATTTCGATTTGCGAACTTGCTTCAAAACTTCAAGTTGTAACTCTGGGTTAATATTAGCAAGGAAGACATAAGGTGTATCGCGGTAAGAATTTGGCAATTTGGGAGCGAAATGACCAAAAACGTTCAATTCAGTGAAATGGGTCTGTGCAGAATTGAGGTCATCAATGTAGCTACCTCCCCAGCGAAAGGTTTTTCCACCTCTTATTTGATCTAATCCATCGAGGTTAATTCCTCGATTTTTTAAAAAATCTATATGCTCCTTGGGAAAGTCATCTCCGACCGCACCCACGAACCGGATAGTAGAAGGGAAAAAGCTCGCAGCTACAGAAAAGTAGGTAGCTGATCCGCCGAGTGAATCCACAACTTTACCGTTTGGCGTTTCTACTGTATCAAGTGCAACCGAACCAACAACTAAAATACTCATTTTTTACTTTTCTACTAACGCCGATTTTGTTCTTTGAAGGCCATCGTAATTCGATATAATCGACGAGCTAAAATTATTAATAAAACCAAAATTAACAAACCAAGGTAACGTCGATAAACTCCAACCCACCCACTATATGCTTCGAGTGGTTTATCTCTCAGTGCGATTGTCGGCCAAAGAGAAAAAACACCGATAATCAAAACGATATTTTCCCAGAGTTCAGACTTTTTAATCCAGTTCCACATATCCTCAATTTAGGACCGTTGACATTTGTATCTAGGTTCCCATAGTCCAAGAGTTCAGGTAGGTTTCTTGTTCTTCAGTTAACTCATCAATCTCAATACCCAATGCTGCTAATTTCAGACTAGCTATGGTTTGATCAATATCATTCGGTACAGAATAGACTTGTTTATCCATGTTTTGGTATTGTTGAACAATATATTCAGCAGACAAAGCTTGATTGGCAAAACTCATATCCATTACGCTAGCGGGGTGTCCTTCAGCCGCTGCCAAATTAATTAGCCGCCCTTGACCCAAGAGATAAATTTTCCTGCCATCTTTGAGTTTGTATTCTTCCACATACTCTCGAACGGTAACCTTACTTTGGCTTAAGGATTCAAGCGCAGGAATATCGATTTCAACGTTGAAATGGCCTGAGTTAGCCACCATACATCCATCTTTCATAACTTCGAAGTGTTCATGTCTCAAAACGTGAATGTCGCCGGTAACCGTACAAACAACGTTAGCCTCTTTAACAGCTTCAATCATCGGCATTACGCGAAAACCGTCCATCACTGCTTCTAAAGCAACCATTGGGTCAACCTCAGTCACAATTACTTCAGCTCCCAATCCCCTAGCCCGACTTGCTAAGCCTCTGGCACACCAACCATACCCACCGACAACAAACGTAGTACCAGCTATAAGCAGGTTAGTAGCCCGAACAATGCCATCAAGTGTACTTTGTCCCGTGCCATAACGGTTATCAAACAGATGTTTGGTCTTTGCGTCGTTGACAGCAATGATAGGGTATTTCAATACCCCTTCCGAAGCCATACTTTTCAAACGGATAACGCCGGTGGTTGTTTCTTCGGTCCCAGCAACTAAACCATCCACAATCTCACTTTTGACATCTCCACTATGTAATTTAGAAACCAAATCGGCACCATCATCCATAGTAATAGTGGGTTTGAAGTCAATCGCCGAGTCAATATGTTGATAATAAGTTTCAGTGTTTTCACCATTGATAGCAAAAACTGGAATCTCGTCGTTGACCACTAGGGATGCGGCTACATCATCTTGAGTTGACAAAGGATTAGACGCGCACAAAACCGTTTCAGCTCCACCAGCTTTTAAGGTTCTCATTAAGTTAGCAGTTTCTGTAGTCACATGCAGACACGCAGCAATCCGAGTGCCCACTAGTGGCTTTTCAATTTCAAATCTCTCTCGGATCTGACTGAGGACTGGCATGAACCGATCAGCCCAGTAAATTCGTTGTTTGCCAGTTTCAGATAGATTAGGATCTTTAATGTCGTACTTCACGTTAGTCTCGCTATTGTGTTAAAAGATAAAATATTGTATTATTTTGGTTGTTAGATATTCTAGACGTCAGCTCTTAACCGATCAACGTAGTTCGTCAGTTCCCAAGTGAATCCTGGTTCTTCTCGACCAAAATGTCCATATGCGGCTGTCTGTCGGTAAATTGGCTGTCGTAACTCTAGCCCTTCGATTATACCCAATGGAGTCAAATCAAAATGGTGAGTCACCAATTGGGTCAATTTTTCATCTGACAGATTACTAGTACCGAAAGTTTCGACCATAATCGATGTCGGCTCAACTACACCAATGGCATAAGATAACTGAACTTCACATCGTTCAGCCAAGCCTGCGGCAACAATATTTTTTGCTACGTGACGGGCAGCATAGGCTGCGCTTCGATCCACTTTGGTTGGATCTTTACCTGAAAAGGCTCCACCACCGTGACGCCCCATTCCACCATAAGTGTCAGCAATGATTTTGCGTCCTGTCAACCCAGTATCACCCTGTGGCCCTCCTGTCACAAAGCGACCTGTAGGGTTAATATGATAAACAATGTCTGGATGACGTAGTGTAATAGGAATTATGGGTTTTATAATCTCTTCTACTATGGCCTCACGTAAATCCACGGTGTCAATTTCAGGATCATGTTGTGTAGAAATTACAACGGCTCGGATGCTCGGTTGGCCGTCCGTGTATTGAACTGATACCTGCGATTTCCCGTCTGGCCTCAGAAAATCTAAAATTTTCTCCTTTCGTGCAATAGTTAGACGACGGGTTAACTGATGTGCTGTCATAATTGGCAAAGGCATCAGTTGTGGAGTCTCTTTGCAAGCGTACCCAAACATCATCCCCTGATCCCCAGCACCTAATTGGTCAACACCCACGGCAATATCTGGTGATTGCTCATCGATTGAAGTAAGTACTGACGAATGGGTAGCATCAAACCCATATTCAGCCTTAGTATAACCAATTTGTCTCGCAACTTCGCGGACAACCCCCGGGATATTCACAGAAGACGTTGTAGTGATTTCACCTGAAACAAGAGCTAAGCCAGTAGTAACTAAGGTTTCACAGGCAACACGTGCGACTGGGTCCTCAGATAAAATAGCATCCAGAATCGAGTCTGAGATAGAATCAGCCATTTTGTCAGGGTGCCCTTCAGTAATCGACTCCGAGGTAAATACGAAATCAGAATTAGAAGCAGTATTCAACATATTCTCCAGTAGATAACAGGTTGAGTATTATAGTATTATAATGTATGACAATGGAAATAAAAAAGGCCAGCTCAGTTGTATAAGCTAGCCTTTTGTTAGTCATTTTGTCAAAAAATGTTTGATTTAGTTATTCTTCTTCTTGGTTACTAGTCATTGTACGTCCCAGTGTCTGTTGCAAGAGAGACCCAAAGCTAGTTGGCTCATCGGATATATTAGGCTTCTCATCGGCCACTGGAGCAGGCCTTGAACGCCGGCGGGCAGGCGGCTCATACTGACGCTTACTAGGTTCGCGATCTTTAGCCGGTTCACGAACCGCAGTTCCTCCTTCTTCAGCTTTAGCCCGACGAAGACTCAATCCGATGCGATGCTTATCAGGGTTTATTTCTATCACCTTGAGGTCAAGTTGATCTCCAACACTAACTACTTCATTCGGACGATTGACCCGGTAGTCGGCCAATTCCGAAATATGAATCAGGCCTTCTACCCCTTCTTCAAGTTTGACGAAGGCTCCAAAATCAGTCAGATTGACTACTTGGCCTTGAACTGTTGAGCCGCGCTTATATCTGGCTGTTACCTCTTCCCACGGATCCGGCACATTATGTTTAATACTGAGCGAAATTCGTTGTTCAGCAGAGTTGATTTCGAGTACCACTACATCGACCTCATCTCCTTTTTTCAAGATTTGGCTAGGAACTACGTTACGTTCAGTCCAGGAAAAGTCAGATGTATGGACCAGTCCGTCAATGCCAGGCTCAATTTCCACAAAGGCTCCGAACTTAGTTAGGTTCTTAACAACCCCTGATAAGCGAGTATCTTTGGGATATTTAGATTCCAAGAGTTCCCACGGGTTTGCTGCTAATTGCTTCAAACTCAGAGAAATTCGTCGACCAACGGAATCTAGAGACAATACGCGAGCTTCGACGGTATCTCCTTTCCCAACAATTTTGGACAAAGCTACGTTCCTTTGTGTCCACGACATTTCCGAAACATGAATCAACCCTTCAACGCCATCTTCAATTTCTACGAAAGCGCCATAACTGACAATGTTGACAACTTCACCCTTGACAATTGTGTCTACCGGATACTTATCAGGTACTGACAACCAAGGATCCGTTGTTTTCTGCTTTAAGCCGAGCGATATTCTCTCATTTTCTTGATCGACATCGATAACTAGTGTTTCGACCTCGTCTCCTATCGCTAACATCTCAGAAGGATGGTTCACTTTTCCCCAGGACATATCGCTCCGATGCAATAGACCATCGATTCCATCTAGATCAACGAAGACACCAAAAGGTGCAATACTCTTGACAATTCCTTTAATCAGTTTTCCCGTTTCGATTCGCCCTAACAGTTCAGTCTTCTTAACATCCTGTGCTTCTTCAAGGAGTACTCGTCTAGATAGGACGATATTGTCTCTCCGGCGGTTAAACTTAACCACTCGCATGTCAAGTGTTTTGCCGATATAGTCATCTAAATCGGGTACTGCACGCAACTCAATCTGGGAAGCTGGTAAGAAACCGCGCAATCCGTCAACCTCAACACTCATACCGCCTTTGACACGCTCGTTGAGTGTACCAGAGACTACCTCGTTTTCATTAAATGCTTGGGCAATCCTGTTCCAAGCCCTCTGAACATCAGCCTGGGATTTGGACAATTCTACCTGACCGTCGAGATTTTCCTTCCTAACGACGTAGACTTCAATTTCATCCCCAAGGCCAATTTTCAGCTTACCTTCATCATCAGTCTCAAACTCAGATGTGGAAATGATGCCCTCAGACTTGAAACCTATATCTACTAACACTTCATCCGAGCTGATGCTGACAATTATTCCCGGTACAATTTGCCCTTCTGAAACGGACTCAAACGAACTATCAGTAGCAGACAAAAGGGCTTCCATATCCATTTCAGCCATGTTGTCTTCAACTACACCTTCAGTAACAGCGTCCTCTTCTTGCGCGTCTCCAGAAGAACCAGTATTCGATTCTCCGCCAGCAAGCGACTTCTCTTCGCCATCCACTACCAATTCCTCAATTTCATTTGAAACCGTCGTTTTTTCATCTGCTGATGACTCTTCGTGGTCGCCATCAATAGACGCCTGATCCGCTTCCTCGCCGGTCATGTCAGGACTATTTTCTTGTTTCTGATCCTGGTTCATTCAACTCACTTTTAGGTTCAGCCAGTAAAAACTAAAACAACAATCGTTATTTGTTGACTAAGCCCGTGTCCTCCGTTAATGTTTATCGGTGTGCCAATCCGATTTTCCCGTCTGTAAGCAAAGTCAGTATTCTAACACAAAACCGCCCGTTTTGCAACAGAAATGCCAGAGCGACTTTGACTTTCCAAAATGCTGATAATTATGTTCACCAACATGCCAGAATTTTGGGGCTTACCTGAACAAAACGTCAAAAATCAACAATTGGTTGCAACTGTCGTTCCATAAAAAATAGAAAAAACTCCCTCACCTACCGAAATTTACTGTAACATTTAAATCAGTTTTGTGTAATCCAGAAAAGACGGAAGGTGAAAAGACGTGTATAAAGAAAACAGGAACCGATTTATGGAAAGAATTGCCGACGGAGTGGCCATATTACCAGCTCATAGATTAGTAAAACGTTCGAACAATATGAGTTACAAATTTCGCCAAAACAGTAATTTATATTACCTAACGGGTTTTCCAGAACCAGAAGCGGTTTGTGTATTAGCCCCAAATCATAAGAAGTACCAGTTTATACTATTTGTTTTGCCTAAAGATAAGGGCGCTGAAACTTGGGATGGTAAGAGAGTTGGTGTTGCGAATGCGGTAAGTGATTTTGGCGCAGACGTTGCCTTCCCGATTAACTCATTTGATGACGAAATCAATCAATTTGTTGAAGGGTGTAGTAAAATCTACTATGCTCTTGGCGACTCTATTTACGACGATAAGATAGTGAACTTTGTTACAAAAAACCGTCGTGACCGGGCAAGTCAAGGAACTGGGCCAAAATCAATCGTCGATCCGACGGACATTTTTGCTGAAATGCGTTTGATAAAAAACGGCGAGGAGGTTAAACGAGTCCGACGAGCAGCCGAAATTACTGCTCAAGCACACATCAAAGCAATGAGGTTAACAAAACCTGGGATTTATGAGTATCAGATTGAGGCTATGATAGATTCTGTTTTTCGGAAAGTAGATGACGGTTATTCCGCCTATAATACCATCGTTGCTAGTGGAGGAAATGCTACTATCCTACACTACACCGATAATAACAAACAAATTGAGGATGGAGACCTAGTATTGATTGATGCTGGTTGCGAGCATAGAAATTATAATGGTGATGTGACACGGACGTTTCCCGCTAGTGGTAAATTTACTGAGCCTCAAAGATTAATCTATCAAATCGTACTTGAAGTACAAATGGCCCTAATACAATTAATTCAACCGGGAACAAAGATAGACACACTAAATCATACAGCTATTGACTTACTAACTGACGGTATGATTCGGATTGGACTATTAAACGGTAAAAAAGACAAGCTTATCGAGGGAAAAGCTTATCGAAAATTCTATATGCATGGTATTGGACACCCAATAGGACTAGATGTTCATGATGTTTGCCGGATCAAAGACGGTGAAATTTTTCGTACATTTCAACCAGGAATGATTACTACAGTTGAGCCTGGCATTTATGTTGCTGCGGATACTGAAGGGGTACCTGATAGTTTTCTTGGTATTGGTGTCCGTATCGAAGATGATGTACTGGTCACTGAGGAAGGGCACGAAGTTTTAACAGAGAACGTCCCAAAAAAAATAGAAGATATCGAAAACTTAATGGCTAACCATATTAGTTAACAACCACAAACTTCTTAAGTGTAAGTCCAAGGGGAAAAGTATTAAGAACGCGAGATCTAGATTGTGTGTCGTACATAGTTGTCTCCGATATGTTTTAGAACCGTTCTCCTTTTTGCGCTACGACAAGTCCGCAGTGATAGATGTTAATTCTCAAGATAGTAAATGGTAAATCCTTAAGAACTTCATACGAGTCACGGTGGTGAAAATCAAATCAGAGTATCATGTTGTTAACTATGAAAGCTACATTTCTAACTTCACTGCTAAAGTCAGACTAATCAAGGAAAGTACCCACATCACATTTCATTCTTGATTCTGACAAATAGAAACAGTTTGACAATCAACAATTTCTGATGCTACATTTGCCATCGTGTGTTGAGTGATTAGATTATTCTACGAGGAAAGGTTTGTCCTGTACCTGTCACAAGCAAAGTATTCAATGTAGGTAATTAGGTTTCACCCAACCCTGAGGTCTTTCTGGTTGGATGCTGTTGTTCTGAGTAAAAACGATATCAGTTCAGCTGTCTATGACGCTGATGTTTGACTGATTTCGTAGCTTAGATGGGTTGCGTTGGTTATCAATCGTAAGTTTGCTCAGCTCAAATCATAATAACCGCATGATTGATACGTGCGTAACCGGTACCGATTGTGGAATTTGAATCAGAGTAGTATTTCTTTGTCTTTGTGGATTCTGATTGGCTTTGGGTTGGCTCTTTTGAAGTAAATAATCGTAGTTTTCTTCTCGCCAACAGATCGAATCAAAATATTTAAAAAGGAACCATACATAAAATTGTGTCAAACGTTCACCAAAATCCTGTCGTTAGTATTGTAATGGGTAGCGATTCAGACCTAGATAGAATGACCGAGGCTGCCAAAATGCTGGAATTTTTTGAAGTTGGTTATGAAATGACCGTTTCTTCAGCTCACCGATCCCCGGCGGCTGCGATGCGGTTAGCAGAAACGGCGACTGACAGAGGAATAGAAGTTATTATTGCTGGTGCTGGTCGAGCCGCACATTTAGCAGGCGTTATAGCTGCTCATACAATCTTGCCAGTAATCGGTGTCCCAATCGATGGAGGCCCACTAAATGGTGTTGATGCACTCTATTCCACAGTTCAAATGCCACCTGGTATTCCTGTGGCGACAATGGCCATTGGGGCTGGTGGTGCAAGAAACGCAGGTATTTTAGCTGTGCAAATTTTGGCATTAAAATCCGACGAACTACGCCACAGACTCCTAGGATATAAGGATGAGCTAGCAAAAGGAGTTGAGACGAAGGCAGAGCGACTATCCCAAGTTGGATATAGAGAGTATGCAAAACCGTAGCTTCCTTTTGCTCTGCTTTTTATGGTTAGTTAGCTCAATTGGACTGACTAGCTTGGCCACTGAGGGCCAAACCAAGAGAGTAGCAGTTTTGTATTTTGACGACCATAGTGGATTCAACTCTAGTACCGGTTGTGGTTGTTTGCCGGTTGGCCCTCTTGAATACTTTATTGGCCGCAAAAAGCGAGCTAACGATTGGGATTTAGAGGTCGGTTTTCTTCAGCTAATGAACAAAAATGTTGAACAAAGTGGTGTCTACGAGTATGTTACTCAGGACGAAATTTTAGATGGTATGGCCGCTCTTGGGTTATCGAGAAAAGAAATACCAAAAAACGAAAAAGGGCGATCAGAATTAGCCAAAAAAATTAACGCAGATGCGCTAGTGGTTGGAAAGATTCGCCACTTTAATCAAGAACGTGTTCGGGCTAACGTCTCTCGTCGTATTCTGGAAGGTGGAGCTCAAGGAAGTACTCTGGGTGGTAGTTTCTCCAGTGGTTACCAAGTGGCTGGTTATGTCTATTTAGTTCGTATTGATGTTGAAGTTGATATTTATGGGCGATCAGGGACAAAAATTGCAACTCGGAAAATAACAGAGCGTGACCGCCACCGATTGGGAGGAGCCAGAGTTTCAGCATTACGAGCGATGATGACAGATCAAGGGTCTGACTTTCAATTAGGTCAAACACCAAAAACGGAAGAACAGAAACGAAAAGAGAGGCTCCGCCCCATAGTTTCACATGATCAGTTACGCCAAATTCAGTTTGGGACTCCAATCTATAATAGAACACTTCTGGGCATTGTTACCAATGCAGTAATGGAAAAAGTCCTAGATGCCTTACGAGAAACTATCGGTCCTGAATCAAATGCAGGTAACGCAAGCGACATCAGCCAATCATCATCAAGACTCAAACACAAAAACTCTGACACTCAGATTCCCATTGGCAAAATTATCTATGCAGATAGCAATAACCCGGAGTTAGTTTACATCAATATTGGTTCAGCAAAAGGGGTAAAAATTGGTCAAAAATTCGACGTTTTTGAACGGTTGGTTGATCCTGACTCAGGCGATGTCTTAGGTTATCTAAAAAAAGCAATTGGACAGGTTGAAGTTATCGATGTTCAGACAGATCGCTTGTCCCAAGTGCGTACTCTTGATGGGTTTGGACGAATTCAAAAAGACCAAATGGTTCGTTTAGTTCAAGTTAGTGAATCATTTCGAAAAAAACAAGACGACGGTCCAAATTGAGATACAGCGGTTGATTAAGGATACTAGACCCATTGTTATAATCCGTGAAGGTCAAAAAACTAAGATTAGATCAACTGCTGGTTGAAAAAGGCATTGTCGAAAGTAGAGGGAAAGCTAAATTACTGATTTTGTCCGGTCAGATCTTGATCGATAATCCAGGGCAATCCCAAACGATAAAACCCGGCCAGTTAGTTCCATTGGATGCATGTATTAAGGTTAAGACACCACTTAAATATGTCAGTAGGGGCGGGCTGAAATTAGAAAAAGCACTAAACGAATTCCCTATCAATGTAGTAGGAAAAGTAGCGATCGATATTGGAGCTTCAACTGGTGGATTTACTGATTGCTTATTACAATACGGTGTCAACTTTGTCTATGCGGTTGATGTCGGGTATGGTCAAATCGCCTGGCAATTGAGACAAAACACGCAACAAGTGGAGGTTATCGAGCGAACCAATATTCGGCACCTAGACCCAAAATCCATCGCAAGACAACTAGACCTTGCAGTAATTGACGTCTCCTTCATTTCGTTGACCAAGGTGCTTCCAACAGCCATTGGTCTATTATCGTCATCATCTCAAATTATTGCTTTAATCAAACCACAGTTTGAAGCTGGAAAGGAACTTGTTTCAAAGGGTGGTGTTGTTTGGGACTCTTCGTCCCACTTGTTTGTAATTCGAAAAGTTCGAGACACTGTCGAGAAACTCGGCTGGCAAATGGTCGCGCTCACTCATTCACCTCTGCGCGGCCCAGCGGGAAATATCGAGTTCTTGGCGCATTTCACAGCCAAGCAGGCAGAAGGATTGGCCCAGATACCAATTGCCGAAATTGTAAACCAAGCCCACCAAAAATTACTTTGTTAATACGGAAAGCCCCTGATCTTGACAATTAAAATAGCCACAGGTATTATTACCCGCTCCAGTTTGGCTTTGGTAAAAAACAATGACGATTCAACGAGAAATTGACCAAGAGATCAACTGTGCTAGCTGTCAAGCCAAAATAGATTTAGCGAAATACCTTAAAGGTTATAAAGTCTGTCCGGTTTGTAACCACCACGGTATTATTAGTGCAGAAGAACGGCTTAACCTAATAGTGGATGCTGGCACCTTTATAGAGCATGACACAGAACTCTACTCTGTTAATACACTTGGCTTCCCAGACTACGAAACAAAATTAGAGCGAGACACAAAAAAAACAGGTAGGCCTTACGAGTTGCTAAGTGGAACTGGTCAAATTGGTAAGCATAATGTAGCTTTATCCATTGGAGATGTTAGTTTTATTGGCGGAACTATGGGAGCTGTAGCTGGCGAAAAACTAACTCGAACTATCGAATATGCTACCAAAAACAAACTTCCCCTGATTACAGTTGCTGTTAGCGGTGGAATGCGAATGCAGGAGGGTACACTAGCGTTAATGCAGATGCAGAAAACAGCAGCAGCTTGTACTCGTCATTCGGAAGCTGGACTATTTTATATTTCGATAGCAACTGACCCTACCTACGGTGGAGCCACGGCCAGTTTTGTGTCTCTTGGGCATATAGTTATTGCTGAACCCAATGCTCGTATTGGGTTTGCAGGTCCTAGAGCCGTTGCTAGTATTCGAGAGACACTACCTGATAATTTCCAAAAATCTGAATTCCTTCTTGAGCACGGCATGATTGACCATATTGTCCATCGACATCAAATGAAATCTTTTTTGATCAGTTTACTAGATTGGATCAGATGAAACTGGTAAGAATTAATCTACGAAATATAAAAAACATATGGAAATCCAGTGAGTAAAATTTTAATTATCGTCGAATCACCGCCCAAAGCACGAACGATATCCCGTTTCTTAGGCGAAGGTTATTTGGTTGAGTCCTCAATAGGGCATGTTCGAGATTTGCCTTCCAAAGCAAGTGAAATTCCGACTCGGTACAAGAAAAAAGACTGGGCAAGAATTGGCGTCGACACTGAAAATGGGTTCAAGCCACTTTATATTGTGCCTGCTGGGAAAAAAGAACAAATCAAGAAACTGAAACGGTTAGTTCAAACGGTCAGCGAGCTTTATTTGGCAACTGACGAAGATCGAGAAGGAGAAGCTATTGCTTGGCATCTAACCGAAATCTTGAAACCGAAAATCCCCGTAAGAAGAATGGTGTTTCATGAAATGACAGAGCAAGCTATTACCCAAGCATTGAAAAACCCTCGCCAGATTGACCAACGTCGCGTGGAAGCTCAAGAAGCCCGACGGGTTCTCGATCGCCTGTATGGTTATGAAGTATCTCCTCTACTATGGATTAAAATTAAGCCTAAGCTTAGTGCTGGTCGGGTACAATCAGTGGCCAACCGCTTAGTTGTGAATCGAGAGTTGGAACGGATTGCATTTCGTAGTGCTACTTTCAGTTCACTCCGCGCTGTCTTGAAAGCAGACAAAGAACATTCAAAGAAGATTGATTCAATAATGGTTCGTTTAGACAACCGTCGAATTGCTCTATCAAAAGATTTTGATTCTTCCACTGGTAGCCTTAGAAAGGACGCTGGCTCAGAAAATATTTTACATCTGAATTCTGAATCGGCCGATCAGCTTAAAAAACAGTTCCTAACGTCGTCTTTCGTCGTCGTCTCTGTGCGCCAAACACCTTTTACACAGAAACCCTCAGCGCCCTTTATCACTTCAACTTTACAGCAGGAAGCTGGTGGCAAACTTCGCTTTACGGCTAGCCGAACTATGCGAGTTGCTCAACGGCTTTACGAAAATGGTTACATAACTTATATGCGAACCGACTCGGTAGTTTTATCTGAACAGGCTATTCAAGCCGCCCGAAACCAAGTTGGGGAGTTATTTGGTAACAATTATCTTCCTCCACAACATCGGGAATATAGACAAAAAGTCAAAGGTGCTCAGGAAGCACATGAAGCTATACGGCCTACTGGATCGGTCTTTCGCACCCCTAATCAACTAAAATCCGAATTAGATGATGATGCAGTTCGCCTCTACGAGCTGATTTGGAAACGAACACTGGCTTCCCAAATGAAAAATGCCAGTGGACAACGCACACGTGTGTTATCTGAGACTACCATAAAGTCCGCTGTACTCGACCAGTCGGACAATCGGGTTCAGGGAAAAGCCGTGTTTTCGACCACTGGTCGGGTGATGGAATTTGATGGCTTTCTACGTGTCTATGAATATGAGGGTGCAATGGGCCAAAAATATGACTCAGATATGGAAGAGCCATCGAACACTGGGGAAAGAGATCGCCTTTTGCCTCCCTTGGAAATTGGTGAACACTTGTCAGCTGATGAACTACTCGCAAATCAGCATCAAACTAAACCACCAGCTAGGTATACTGAATCTAGTCTGGTAAAAGTACTGGAAGAGAGAGGGATTGGTCGACCTTCAACATACGCAAACATAATACTGACCATTCAGGATCGTGGTTATGCTTGGAAAAAAAGTGGTGCCTTAGTGCCTACCCTAACAGCTTTTGCAGTTAACCAATTATTAGAAAAGCATTTTTCCCGCCTAGTTGACTACGAGTTCACTGCTCAGATGGAGGACGACTTAGACCAAATCTCAAGTGGGAAACAGGATGCAAAGCCTTGGTTACACCGATTTTATTTTGGCCAAAAACCAGAAGTTGAACAACATGAGAAGGTAAATTTAAACATCGAGCAACTTGGCTTAAAAGAAAAATTATCGGTGAGTGCAGAGCATATTGACGCTCGTGCCATTTCGACTTTTGATATTGGAGAACTAGACGGAGAACCCGTTGTAGCCCGCGTTGGTCGGTTTGGACCTTATATTCAGGTAGGAGAGACGGAGCGTCGGGCTTATATCGATGATGAAATTATCTTAGATGAATTAAGTCCCTTGGTAGCAGAGCATTTGATTAGTGAAGCTGAGCGCTCTAATCGAGAATTAGGAGAACACTCTGAGACAGGTGAAACTATTTTTCTGAAGAGTGGTCGCTACGGACCATATGTACAATTGGGAGAAATTGACTCAGAAGCAAAAGGTAGAAAAAAGCAGAAACCAAAGATGGCAAGTCTATGGCCCGATATGCAACCTGAGCAACTCAACTTGACTCAAGCCGAGTTACTGTTGTCATTCCCTAGAATTTTAGGCGTACACCCTGAGCTGAATACGGATATTACTATTCAAGATGGTCCTTATGGTCCTTATGTCTCCTACCAAAAGGAAGACGGAAAAAGTGAGTCTCGATCGCTCGAGAATCACGATCAATTGCTTACCTGTACCCTAGAGGAAGCTATCGATTTGTTGTCCAGACCTGCAGCAAGAAAACGTCGATCTGTTCAAGGCCCACTTGCCCAATTAGGGATTAGCCCCTTAACTAAAAAGGAGATTGAGGTGAGGACCGGTCGGTTTGGCCCTTATGTGACTGATGGCCAGATAAACGCTTCTATCCCTACTGCAAAAGACCCAATGAAGGTAAGCTTTGATGACGCTTTAGAGCTAATTGCCGCACGCGAGGAGCGAATTCGATCTGACGGTAAAGAACCACGCCCCCCCAAATAATCTTCGGAATCGGCAAATACGACTAGTAAACGACACAGAGCTAAATAGCATATGCTCTTGGAGAAACAAATCGGTAACTAGCGTAACGAATCGTTCGTGGCTGACGTTAATTCATTATTTAAATATCTCTCATTGATTTACTTCTCTTGCCAGTTAATATAATTCAGAACAAAAATTGGGTGTGTCGGACCTTCGTTGAAAAATATACCCTCCCATAATTAATTGATAGACTTATGATTCAAGCATATAACGTCAACATGTCTTATAAAGAAGATATCCAAGTTCTCAATGATGTTAGTTTTAAAGTCCAGAAAGGGGAATTTGTATTTCTGGTTGGTGAAAGTGGAGCAGGTAAAACGACTATCCTGCGACTATTATATCGAGGGTTAATTCCCACCAGTGGTGAGTTGGTTGTGGCAGGACGTAACCTTTCTACTTTATCAAAATCTGAGATTCCAGATTTTCGTCGTCAGATTGGTGTAGTTTTTCAAGATTTTAAGCTTTTACCTAATAAAACCGTACAGCAGAACATTGCTATTTCGATGAAAGTTACGGGAATAAAACCGACTGAAGTCCACCATAATGTTAATCAGCTTTTGCAACAGATGAGTTTAGTTCATCGGAGAGACGCTTATCCGGAAGAAATATCAGGTGGCGAGCAACAACGAGTCGCTATTGCTAGAGCTATGGCTAACAATCCAACGATTCTATTGGCTGATGAGCCAACTGGTAACTTAGATCCTAAATTATCGTTAGAAATTATGCATTTATTCGAAAATTTCAACTTTAGGGGAACAACTATTCTGGTCGCCACCCATGATGTAGCCTTAATTCGAAAACTTGGCAAAAGAGTTATTCGGATTCAGGAAGGTCGATCGATTGAATTTTAGTTACCTAGCAATGGCTTACATATTGGAAGAGACAATTTCAAACATTAGGCATGGCGGTGTGGTCAGTATTTTGAGTGTAATCATCATTACACTGACCACAATGATTGTAGCAGGATTAACACTTTTGCATAATACTATCCGAAGAGACGTAGATGCAATCAAGTCATCAGCAGCAATTATTGTTTTTCTCTCAGATACAATTAACCAAAGTGAGAAAGAACGCCTCATAGAGGATATTTCCGGGCTAAAATCAGTAAAGAAAGTGGTCTACATTTCCAAAATACAAGCCTTGGAACGAAGTAACCAAATATTTGGTGAGTTCAGTAATATTATTCAGGGACTCGCAGCTGTCAATCCGCTCCCAGCCTCAATTGAAATTCAAGTCGAAGAGCAATATCTAAAATTGCGCGATCTAGAAATCACTGCTAATCAGATTCAGCAGATGTCGAAACAAATTGAAGAAGTTAGTTACGAAACGCTAACCTCATCTTTTGTAAATCAGGCTGAGATTGGCATTTTGGGTCTTGGGATTATTATGAGTGTTGCATCAATCGTTATCATAGCTTTCTCGATTGTACTGACCGTTTATTTTCGGCGGGAGGAGATTGAAATTTTACGTTTGGTGGGGGCTAGCTCTTGGTATATTGGCATACCTTTGGTTGTCCAAGGTGGCTTTTTGGGTGGATTCGGTAGTCTGATGGGAGTATGTCTTTCTTTTATAATCTTTCAGTCTTTCAACCACCAATTCGAAGTCTTGTCTTTTATTTCTATGCGTCAAACTTTCTTGATAGTCTTTTCAGGAATCTTTTTGGGTTTATTGTCTAGTATTTTGCCTACGCTTAAGTATGCTAACGTTTGACGCTTTTCATTTGGAGAACCTTTCAAAATCAAACTTTTGGTCA
This sequence comes from Candidatus Poribacteria bacterium, assembly GCA_036339735.1. Classification (GTDB taxonomy): domain Bacteria; phylum Poribacteria; class WGA-4E; order WGA-4E; family UBA9662; genus TMED15. The sequence continues at coordinate 10,444 of JAYZAL010000066.1, read as the reverse complement.
TTGATCTCACCTCCAATTTCGGGTTTGATGGTCGTAATTTCAACCTTTGTTTCTTCTTTAGGACGCTTAATTAATAGGCGATAAGGCCGTAAAATACCATCGACTTCTCGGTAGTCTGAAAAGTGAGTTTCTTGTACCAGTTCACCTCTAGGGTCGAAAATTTTCCATGATCGAACAATCGGTTCCTCCGTGTAATTTAGGATCATTATTTCTTCAACCAAATGTTGGCTGGAAGTTTTACAAGAAAGACGCAAGTGATCATCACTCAGAATAAAAGGCTGAATGCAGAAGTCGCCAAGAGTTGATCGATCTAAGAATGGGTTTGCAAAAATAGACGACTTGACATCCGAGATTCTCAAATCAATCCCAAAAATATCTTGTAAGACTGCATCTTCAAGAGGTGCTCGAATTGATTCCTGTTCATTCACTAAGTAAAGTAAAAACTCTGTATTATTAGCCAGCATAACTGCTCGAGGCTGATTGTAAAATCCCATGGCTTGAATATGAAGTTGGTCTTGACCAGTTCTAGAGCGCTTATACCACAAAGTTTCCCGAACTTCTTCTTTTTTACCCTTCTCCTCAATCGACACCTTCATTTGCATGCGAAGGGTATTAGTTAGATCGTATCGAAATTGTAGCTCAGATAAAACTGAATTGACTAATCGATTCTGATCAATCGGGCTCCCAGAGAATTCACCTAAATCAGTAGATTTTTTAGTTGAACAACCAACCACCAACAAAAGAGATGAGAATAGACTCAAAAAAACAAGACAGTAATTGGATAAAAAAGACAACGATAGAGATAAATTCATATTGTCCCACAGAAAATAACAGTCCTAAATCATAGAAAGAATTTAAGTCGGTGGCTTCTTCTCTAAACCGTAAATTTCCACTTCAATCAAACGAACCGTACCAGTCAAAAACTCACTTCGAGCCATCCCCTGCTTCCTTCGTTTGCTGTCATTTGTCAAGCGAATCACAATTCTGATTTTTGTAGTTTCAACTGGCCGAAATCGAACTGTGACCTTACCTTTAGTATTATTACGAATACTATCGTGTTGATCTCCTACTTTCTTGCCCATTCGGTCTACGTTTTGCCAGCCTTTGGCTTGTAATGTCCAATACTGGACAATGAAGTCACTAACCCCATATTTTCTGGCAGGGTACTTGATGGAATCAATCGTGTGAACGATCACCCGATTAATCAGTCGTTTCTCTGGGATCTCAAAGACCAACCAAGCCATGGCTGAGGCGGTATCTCCACCATAATTATCAATCCCCGCAAGCCCCCGGGTTTTGTAGTCATCATTCTCAAATTGCTTAGGATCTATCCGAGAATCTTCTCGATCGCTTTGTCTCCCTTGCATCATATCCAATCGGCTTTGTTGCCTCATAGCTTGACCTGCTGCCCAAGCCCTTTCTCCGTAACCAGTATATTGACCATAGTTATAACGACCACTAAAGTCAACTTTCCAACCTTCACCTTGGTCCCATAAGTTAGAATCAGTCACACCATTGAATAACGTAGAAGCCTGATGTGTCTCGTTGTCTTTAGAAACGGTCATAACCGAACCACTATCAGGATGAGCATAGTTAACTAGCATCTTATCGATTTCAGTAGACGAAGAAAAAAGAAGTTTGAACAGCGGAGTGGTATCGACGGTTGATAGGTTACACCCGCTAACCATTACGAAGGCGAATAAAAGGTAGTAGGATAGAATCAAGAAAGTTTTAGAGACCGACATCAGCTAAAGATTTCTCCAGTAATTGATAGGCTTCGTCGATCTGTTGTTTTCCAATGTTAAGTGGAGGTAAAAAACGCAAAACATGGTCATTTGTACAAATGGTGATGAGACCATTATCTGCACATTTCGCAGCCAACGGTTTGGCATCAATCGAAAAAACTAAACCTCGTAACAAGCCACGACCACGAATATCGGTCAATGGATAACGTTCTTTCAATTTGGAGAACGTGTTTACCATGTAATTACCCATTTCTGTGGCATTTTGGCAGATATCTTCTTCCAAAATCGTTTCTAGAGTAGCAGTTGCTGCAGCTGTCACTAATGGGTTCCCGCCAAACGTTGCAGCATGTGTTCCAGGCACGAAGCTTTCTGCTACAGATCTAGTTGCCATCATGGCACCAATAGGTGTTCCACCACCCAACGATTTGGCCATAGTAATTACATCAGGCGTAATCCCCCAACTTTGGTAACCAAAAAATGTTCCCAACCGAGCCGGTGAAGTCTGGACTTCATCAAAAATCAAAACTAGCTCATTTCTATCACACAGATCACGCAATCCAGCCAAATAACCAGAGCTGGGTACATTAACACCGCCTTCCGATTGAATCGGTTCAACTAAAATAGCACAAGTGTTTTCGTTGATAGCGGACTCAACAGCATCCAAATCGTTGTAAGGAACATATACGAAACCAGGCAACATTGGCTCAAAACCTTTATGATATTTGGGTTGTGCGGTAGCACTGATAGTTGCCATAGTTCGGCCGTGAAAAGATTGATTCATTGTAATAATTTCGTTCGCTTTTGGGCGTCCTGAGTCTTTGACAAATTTACGCGCAATTTTAATTGCCGCTTCGTTAGCTTCAGCACCACTATTACAAAAAAAACATTGATCTAGATCACCATTTTCGACCAACAGTTTTGCTAATTGAGCTTGGGGTTCGATATAGTAAAGGTTAGAGACATGTAGGAGTTTTTCGGCCTGATTCTGAATAGCAGAGACGACTTTCGGATGGCAATGCCCGAGACCATTAACCGCAATTCCACTCAGAAAGTCAAGGTATTTCTTACCATCAGCCGACCACACATAAGCACCTTCGCCTTTGACAAAAGCAAGCTGCCGATCCCCGTAAGTATTCATTATATATTCGGTCGCCCAAGCTTTGATTTCAGCAGTTGTCATATGAGTACCTTTTTTGATTGAGCCTTCTCTCACCAACCATAATAAGTGGCAAGCAATTGTGACAAAGAGACAGCCTTCTGCCTCTATTTTCATTTATAAGCGACATTATATCTACAAATCACCTTTTATATCCACAATTTTACTAATTAGCTAGTTTATAGATCAATTTGTCAGTTCACTTTATGTTTACGTCCCTAAACATAAATCTTTCAATCCATAGATTTTTGAAAACATTTGTGAGTAGGCGTTGACTAAAAGTAGTCAATTAGATTGTGAGGAGTAAAATAGTTGTGTTACACTGGCCGAAACTTAATCGCATCGTATGAATGCGTTAGACAAAACGATGTGCCAACAAGTAAGAATCAGATTAGTTTGTTTTTTTTTTCAATTATCACTTAGCGCCGATCTAGCAGTAACAATCCTGCAGCCTGGTTCTAACTTCGTTACTAATAATCAGGTTTTGCACCTCCAAGCTAAAATCTTTTCCACTGAGCCATCCTTAGTTATTGTCTCTGTCAATACGCCATCAGGTATTCAGTCACTAGAACAAATCAATCATTCAATTCAAGCTATTGAAGTTGATCTAAGTCAACCTCTAAAAATAAAGAGTTTGTTAATACAACCGGTAATACAATCACATGATTCCTTAGGGCCGAGAACAGTTTCGGTTTCTTTCTCCAAAGATGGGAAAGCCTATTCGCCACCATTGCTACTCTTTGCACCAGCCACACTTGAACCTGATTTACGTCGAGTTTTGGTTGATTTACCAAGCCAAGTAACGACTCGATATATTCGGTTGGAGATGGTAGAAGGTTGGCAAAAGAATAGGATCTCCATCCAATCCTTCGAACTACTAAATGATCAGGAGCAAATAGTCCAAACTAACCTAAAAAGATTATCAGTACTTCTGAATACTGGCTCTCAAGATATTTCTACAGTGGATAATAGCCAATGGTTTTCTAGTGCTATTTTGGACTTAAGCCTTATACTTAGGAATGGAGAAAATCGAATTACCGTTTCTGTACAGCAGGCAAATGATATAGCCCAAAAAAAATATGGCGTTCCCTTCGAGTCAGAACCGACAACTTCTCGGGAGGAGACGGTGCAACTCTATTACCTAGCCGAATTGAATCCATCAGCTAGTTTGGATGGCCATTTTACTTTGAGCGATGGTGCTAAAGCTGAAATCCATTTTTCTTCAGAAGCCTTGGGGCCTAGAGTTAAAAAATTGCAATTTTCTCCCATACCAGTAGCAGAGATCTCGCGGCTGACTTATTTAAGTAATCCTCGAATTGTAGAGGAGACTGCCCCCGTTATAGCTTACCGATTTGAAGTACTACGACAACAACCACTAATTGCGGTTGCGACCAGTCAGCTACCTTATCAACCCGCTAGCTTAGCAGTTGATGGTGTTCGGGTTTCCCCCTCAACCTGGATGTCTCGTTTGACACCATTACCAATTTCTTTGACCATCGACTTAGCTCAAAAGCAGCCTGTCGGCAAACTGATTGTTTATTCCAGTATCGTCGATGGAAAATCTTTTGGACCTAAAAGTTGCTCTATTCATATTTCTGATGACAATATTAAATTCGCTCGACTGATGACTTTTGACAATTTTGATAAAAGGAAAACCATCATAGATTTTCCAACCCGACCACAGGCACAATTTGTACGAATCGAAGTTACTGAGAGTCAGCAAGTTAATAATGTACAAATTGATGAAATAGAATTTTTTGATCCTTCTGATGCGCCCATTACAACTTTTTCAAGTGAAGAACACGTAATACTTCATCGACCAGCTCAACTAGAATTAAGCTACGACTCAAACGATCTCAATTTGGCCAATATCACGCGAGCTGAAAATTTACGTCTATTTACTTGGGAAGCATCATCTAAAGAGTGGCAAATAGTAGGGGGTATTGTAGACCCTATCGCTCAAACCGTTCGAATTCAACTAAACTATATTGCAACATTTGCCATTTTTGAAGCAGTAAATTTTGATCTTGGGTTTTCTTGGAGTTTTAATCCTTTTTCGCCCGACGGAGATGGTATTGCAGATACCACTCGATTAATGCTAGACACTTCAAATAGTAGTCCTTATGACAATCGTCGTCAATCAGAAAAACTGGTAGTTGAAATCTTTGATATTAGAAATAAACTGATTCGCACGTTGATTGATCATTCGGTTGTTGATATCGAAGCTATCAGCATCGAATGGGATGGTAAGGACCTCAGCGGAGGTACTGTCGACATAGGCGTCTATATCTATCAAATTAGATTAGGTGCATACCAAAACAGTGGTATTATCGCAGTTGGTAGATAAAAAGTATAGGAAATAATATAATAAAATCTCTCGAGCGAAAGATTATCGACAATTTACGACTAAATGGAAAAATTTACTGGTTGCCTAGCTCATTTTCGTTTCATATATGAAACAAGTGACCGGTGTAACCTCGTAAAGAGTTACTAGATACAATTTGGATAATTAACATTTTAATAGGTTGAAAAACAAAGAATCGGCTAAAAAGTTTACTCATGAGCAACCTCACATATCTACTATAGGTTTGGAAACATGGTTTGTCTCAAAAATTACGGGTTTTAAATTCTTCTCCATAGGAAACTTTTTCGTCTCATCGTATAGCAGTATTAGCTGATCAACCCATAGGTTTTTTGCGAGGCTTCAATTTGAGATGTCTTACCTATTTGTTATTTTTGTTCATTAGATTCGCTGATGCTGCCTTCATCGATCAATTTACGGGGGCACGAGCACTAGGTATGAGTGGCGCAGTCTCGGCTGTCTCTAATCGAGCCGACGGTTTGATTGTAAACCCTGCAACCTTAGTCAATATTTCCTCGCGTCAACTAACGGCTACCACAGCTAGACTACATGCGGGGCTGGGAGATCGGAGCCAGTTATCTCAACATATATTAGCTTATGGATACAGTAAACCCGGCGATCAAGTGGAAAATAAAGCCAACGAAAGTCTTGGTATTGTTTTGAAACGTCTATCCGCTGACACACCTCGACGTTTGCTTTATAGTGAAACTTTGCTAATTGTTGGTGGCGCCAAGAAATTCGGTTGGGAAGCAGCTAAAATGGGGCAGTATGCAAAAGAGATTATCCTCGGAGTATCAGCGAAGGTGTTGAATTGGGATACAGCTCCCACTATTGGTGCCAATGAGACAATTATCCAAAATTTGCCTGGTCGTACCCAGTTGAGTCTTGATCTCGGAGGATTATTTCGGCCCTCTCCGAATGTGCCCGTAGCTTTTTGCATTCACAATGTAAATCGGCCAAATATCGCAAGTCAACGATCAAATAGTCAAAGTGATGCGTCTCATATCAAACAACCGGTCTACCTTAATAGGATGGTCTCTATCGGTATCGGAGTCTTGGGACAACGGACCGTTTGGGATATGGATTTACTATTTCGGCCTAGTGAAGTTGACGTTCGGGTAGGAATAGAGTATTGGTTCAAAGAACAAAAAACAGCGGTTCGATTCGGTTTTAGCTTGGAAAATCTAGCTTGGGGGACCAACTTAACTCTTGGTGGAAGTTATCATCCAACGGATAGTTTTACCCTCGATTATGGATTTATGTATCCAGTTTCTGGTATTGCACAGACTTGGGGGAGCCATCGTTTCAGCATTGTGTATGATTACTAAGAGCTGGTTGCTTCTACTACTATTGATTAATTGTTCCTTATTCGTAGGTATACACTGTGTTAATGCACAACGGATGGATCCTCTAGGTAACCCCGTTTTCGATAAAAGTGGCAAGGAACTGTATCGGATGCAAGCGTCTTTTGGTGTACTGGAAGGCAATTCGATCTTGCGTCGTGATAAAGAATTTAAGAAAAAAACAGGTAATCGAAACTATTTTACATTTCTAGTTGAATCTCCAGAAGAAAACGGGCTTGGTTTGCGACATCAGCTCACCGTTGGTAATTTCCCAACCAAATTTTCTAATTTTACTTTGGATAAAGAATTGTTCGATGCAGCCCGGTGGAATATCACAGTACCTATTGCTCGGGGTAGGGTCTCATTGTTTGCAGGTCGAGTGACTAACAACACCTTTACTGTCTCAGGTGAACGTTCTCAACCTGTTGAAAATCAGGATATTGCCAGCGAAAATGACTGGCTAATGGCCGGTGTGCGGGCTGAAGCTAGTCTTGGGTCATATGAGTTTCAGTGGGGCGCTTTACCTTCATTTAATGTGCCATTACCTCAATTCGGCCTAAGCTTTGTTAATCGTTTTTTTACTAATTATGATTTGACACGGACTTCTAATCCTTTAAAAGGTGTTACGATTAGTAATCCCCCCTCTGAGATATTTCTTCGTTTTCGGGATGCATCTCCCCAAGATAGGGGTGGGGCAAAAGTATTTTCTGTTCAAGTAAGAATCGATGGTGTGAAAGAATATGATGTCATTGGAGGTGCTGAACCGCCAGGGATTTTACTTTTGCCACATAATAGTAATCGTGGTGCTGGTTATCGAGCAGCAGAACAGGATGGATATTTTGTTTATCGCTTTCCAATTTTTAGTGCACAAGATCGTGCTCGGGTCCGGTTTGATATAGACATTGCTAATGATTATTTAGTTGAGTTATCAACCGATAATAAAAACTATCATTTAGAATTGAGTGCGAGTGGTAATATTAAAGATGGTACGAACCGACGATTACACAGTTTTGACTATGGCGAACTAACCGATGAATCAACGATGGGTATGGACATGCAAATGACCTTATTTGGTTTTTCTATTTCAGGTGAACGTGCTTGGTACAGCCAGACAAAACAATATCCAACTCTAGAAGGACGGCAGTTTTCAGTCAATAAAGGGGCCTGGTTTTTAGATATCAATCGTAGTTTTGGTCCATTAACATTCAGTGCGGAATATACCCATCTCGATCCTTTTTATCACGCTACTAACTTCATAGATGATAATGATGATGACAACCCATATGCCGACTCTAGAGAACCAGAAATCTTGATAGTTGGAAATACCAAGGATGATATTGACGGAGACAGAATTCAAGATTGGAATGATGATTTTCTACTATTTTTCGCTGATCCACCTAAATTCCGACTTGGCTTGAACCGTGAATCTATTGACTTCAATAATAACGGTGAGCCGGACAATTTAGAAGATGATGATAAACCAAACTATCGGTTGGACTATGACGAAGGATCTTTCGGACACCACGTTTTCCTAAAAATGGAACTTCCATTGGTCGAAGGTGTTTCAGTGATTCCAGGCCGGTACGAAAAACGAATGATTTTGCAAAACCAAAGAGCAAAGGGTTGGTATAATATCTTCTCCTATATTCCTGAACGAATTCCCAACTTCGGAACAGTTTTTTTTCGCCATACTTTTCGCAGAGCTAAAGACAATATTCCCGATGATGTTGTACTCCGTTCAACAGGTCAGTTGATCAAAGACAATCTTATGTTACAAGATTACCAAGGCAATATCTTTACTATGATTGTCGATTACCAAAATGTCAAAAATCTCACCATTCGGACGAAGTTCAAATATCAAAGAGATAATTTATTCAATACCAAAGAAAGATTAATCGATACTGGACTAATCAACCAAATTCGCTACGACTATCAAATCAATGAGGATATGACTATTGCACCTGCTTTTCGTAATGATCGTACGATCGGATATGTTCAACCTTTTGATCGACTTCGAGCAATTGATATTACACGGAATGCTTATATGGTTACTTTGACTCACCGTTTGGCAGCGCAACTACAACTCAGCGCAGGAACCCAGTTTCTAACTTGGAGAGATTTATATGAACCAACTCATAACTATAATAGAACGGTTGCCTTCTTTGAATTAGTCTTACAAGGGCAAACATTCGGACAAACTGTTGGTTTGCTTGTAACAGCGGACTACATCATTCAAAATTACTTGGAACCTGTTGGTGGTGGCGAACGACGAAATAACCTGTCCATTTCTCTGTTCTTACTATAAAATCCAAGAATTCTGAAAAACACTTATTTGTATAAGAGGTAAACAGTTGAAATACTTAGAAATTGGCAATCAAAATCCTTCCCAATTAGTATTAGGAACTATGGTTTATCATACCGGTAATGCTGAAAGTGCTTATTCTGTCTTTGATCGCTTCGTTGAAGCTGGTGGAAATGCATTTGACACAGCTTTCATATATGGTGGTGGGGATGCCGAACGGGTATTCGGTCAATGGATGAAGCATCGTCATAACCGAGATGAGATGTATGTTATTGGTAAAGGTGGACACCCCAGTGGTCTTGTGCCTCGTCCCCGTATTGCACCGGAAGAGGTGCGTGCGGATCTAGAGATATCCCTGATACGAACCCAAACTAGCTATTTTGATCTCTACTTGTTACATCGAGACGATGAGCAAATACCCGTATCAACTATTGTTGACTATCTGGATGAAGAAATTCGGAGAGGACGAATTCGGGCCGCTGGTGTTTCTAATTGGTCTGCTCAACGCGTTCAATCTGCTAATGAGTATGCTATTGAACACGGAAAGAATCCATTTGTAGCAGTCAGTAACAACATAAGTTTAGCTCAGGCTAAAAAGCCTCATTGGGGAGGATGTACCCTGACAGACCAAGCTGCATGGCAATGGCACAAGGAAACTCAATTTCCACTGATTCCTTGGTCGTCTCAGGCTCGTGGCTTTTTTAGTGGAAATTTTTATCAGGATAAACCTGACAATCCTCATGTTGTTGATATTTATTACAGCGACGAGAATTTCGAACGTTTGGATCGAGCTAAGCAATTAGCCAGCGAAAAGAACTGCACTTCAATCCAGATTTCTTTGGCCTATGTGTTACATCAGCCTTTCCCTACCTTTCCCATCTTTGGACCGGCTAACTTAGATGAATTAAATTCCAGCCTGGGAGCCTTGGAAGTAAATTTGAGTCAAAACGAAATACAGTGGTTAAATTTGGAGATAGAATCTCTTGTTAGCTAAAACCATGTGTTCCACAATCCTAAGTTCGTTATTGACTTTTTGATTTGAAGCGTGCTAGACTTGGCGAGTCTCGCACGCGGAGACCAATTAACTCTAAAGTCAAAAGTAAATGGAAATACGGTGTAATGAGAAAGAATTTTATATTTTTGTTGTTGTTCGGCTTTTTGGCCAGTAGTTTGTTTGTTGGCACTTCGCATGCCAAACCTGACAAAATTGAAGGCCCCTGGCTCTGGGTAATCGCCCCCACGGATGGCCAAGGTGGTGCCGAAGCCATTGACCAAGATACCCTTAAAGCAGCTAGTGGTGGTTCTGTAACGCAAGAAGGTGTTGCTAAAAATGGTGTGAAAGCCGGTACTAAGGTTGGTGATCATTACTTTATGTGGGGTAAATTGCCTCCCACTGGTGGTAATAATGTTGGGGACTTGATGAATGAGAAGGGACTTAACTTTAAGGCGGGTGATATTAACAACCACGATGCTTGGGCCTATGTTGAGTTCGAAGCCAAAGCTGCCAAAGGTGTTGACCTTCACACCGGTAGCGAC
>JAYZAL010000065.1:0-16264 GCA_036339735.1 Candidatus Poribacteria bacterium | reverse complement strand
GCCGAAGAAGGTATCAAAGTCAATGGTGTTGATGCTGGTGTTACTGACACAGATTTGGCTAGGGTGAGAGTTCCCGATTACGTTGAGGCTGCAGATAAAGGTTACATTTTTATGTACCGCCCTGGGCAACCCGAAGATGTAGCTCAAGCCACTATTGCAGCTTTGACATTGTATGATACGGGAGTACTTATTCCCTGTTCGGGCGGAATTCGGACACCTTTACTTAATTTACGTTCGATGACAGAACTTTCTGGTAATCAACGCTAACCATTTCACATTAAACAATCCATAATCAGCACTATTTTGCGGAGAAAATCATGTCAAATACGACCCGAATCGCTTTTATCGGATGTGGTGGAAACTCAAAAGGACACGGGCGAAGCGTCGCTAGCGCAGAGGGAACGGAAATCGTCGGCTTAGTCGATGTTAATTCCTCGGCAATCAGTAATTTCAAGTCATCAGTTGAATTAAAAAATGATATACCTGCCTATAATGACCATAAGGTTATGCTTACTGAGACTCAGCCTGACGCGGTCATTATCAGTACACCACACACTCTTCATTTTGAGCAAATCATGGATTCTTTGGATGCAGGCTGTCACGTCCACACAGAAAAACCAATGGTCTGTACTGTTGATCATGCTAAACAAGTAATCGACAAGGTAAAAGAGACTGGTTTACATTTAATGATTGGTTATCAAAGGCATTTACAGCCGGCCTATATGTATTGTCGCCAAGTTGTTCAGAGTGGTGAATTGGGTAAAGTTAATTTTGTGACGGCACATCAGTGTCAAAATTGGTATCGTAACCAGCAAGGACGTTGGCGTATGACTCAGGCTCTTAGCGGTGGCGGCCAGCTTAATGATTCTGGCAGTCATTTAATCGATATTTTACTGTGGATTTTGGAAGCCAGCCCCAGTCAAGTCTATGCCATGATGGATTATAAGGATTGTGAGGTAGATATTCTAACGGCTATGACCATCAAGTTTGACACTGGTACTTTATGTAATATAAGTGTAGTCGGGCATGCTGTCGGTGGAATGTCCGAAGATTTCACCATTTGGTTAGAGGAAGGTACACTTTTCGTTCGTCAAGGCGTAATCTACAGAGAAGAACAGGGAACAGGTCGCTTACAGGTAAAAGAAACAGACCTGCCAACTGGTACCAATAAAGACTTAGCTTTTATAGAATTGATTCGGGGGCAGCGGGTAGAGAATCCAGTTGATATGGCTAATGGGTTGCGAGTAATTCAATTAACCGAAGCTGCATGGAAATCAGCTGAACTAAACGTGCCAGTTCAGGTCGATCTGACTTAAGAGAATCGTCAGGAAGTCAATCGTTTGTGTCATTCCGAATACGCTATAATTTCCGATGGAGTCAAAATTCCAGTTTCTGTAGGTTTATATGTTATGTAAATACAGCCTAAATGCTAGTTTCCAACTGACATACCCCACCGGCCTCCATCAACATGGATGGTTTGACCTGTGATATAAGACGCATCATCGCTGAGTAAAAATGTTATTACTGAAGCTATCTCCTCAGCGGTTCCTAGTCGACCCATGATGCAAGATTTGATGGTCGATGTTTCCAGTTCTTTTTTGCGTTTTTCAGGATTTTCGTGATTACCAAAGTGCATTTCTGTCACAATCCAACCAGGAGCAACGGCGTTGACTCGAATTCCATAATTGACGAATTCGGCAGCCATGGTCTTGGTTAGTGAAACTAACCCCGATTTGATGGCATCATATACCCATTGGTTTGCTCTTCCTAAGAACCCACCTTCAGATGATAAGTTAACAATACCACCACCTCTTTGCTTCATCAATGGTAACAACTCTTGCGTCATTAGTACCCAGCCCCGTAAACCTATTCGTGTTTCTGGATCCCAGTTCTCCAGCCAAGAACCATCTTCGATTCGGCCTTGTCTCAAAATGGCTGCGTTATTAACAATTGCGTCCAGAGAAAGATAGCTTTGTGCTACGGCCTGCCCAGCTGATTTAACCGAATCATCATTAGCTAAATCAACGGGTATAAAAATAGCTTGTCCTCCATTCTGCTCGATATTGGAGACAGCTTTTTCCCCTAACTCAGTATCTTTATCGGCAATAATTACTTGTGCCCCTTCGCTCGCTAGACGAACTGAGGTTGCTCGTCCAATACCAGAGGCTCCACCCGTGACAAGCACTACCCGATTGCTGAAACGCTTCATAACATGTGATTTTTGATTCATCTTCCGAATACTCCTTCTCCTTAGAAAGGGGAAATATAACGCGGAACTAGGCTATTGATCCAAGTCAGATTTATGATAGAAAGACTACGAATTAGCTTTTTCTTTTTAGCAAATTTTATCTATCGATTCAATGTAAAAATTATCGTTCTTTAAGTTATATTTAAGTGAAGATGCTCTGGATTCGACCTAGAACTTAGTTTTACCAAATTTAAATAAAAACTCATAGCTATCGATAGAAAGAATAGACAGTTAAACCGGAAAAAAGACGAAATAGTACCCAACTACCACCGACAATAAATTCTCCTAATAAAAGGCCTAGAAAAATAGGGTAAACTCGGCGGTATAGGCGAATTCCCCCAAAACGAAGTACAGTAATTTTGATTAGCCAACTCATGAAAATAGAAAACCATAGCCAACCACCAGTCCAGTTGCTGCTTCCAATGACATAGCCAGCGGGGTGAAAAGGTGAGAGTGGAAAGTAGTTTCTTAGCCACCAGAGTGAATTGACAACTAATGCGCCAACTACCATAAAAGAAACAGAGACCATATCCATTTCTGTAGGGTAATAGAGCCAATTTCGAAGCATATTATATTGGCTAACTCCTATATCGCTACTCACACCGATTTGATAACCAACGTCAAGGTAAGACCAACAAGCGGAAAAAACCCCAATGACCGTTGCTAATAGCATGACAAAAACAATACGATACATTGATGAACCACCAGCGTTGTCTATTACCTTGAAGCCTTCTAGAATATGAGGCATTACATGTGCTCGAGACCCTCGGTTGAATGTTCCGTAAAGACTCATTGCGGTCAGTGTAGGTGGTGCCAGACGGCGACTACCAAACAGATCAACTAAAAAGTGATGGGGAGTAGCACTTACCTCATTAGTTGGTGGACCAACTTCTGCTCGTACACGGGTGATACCAACAGACAAAAGAAAATAAAATAGAAAATATAGGGGGGAAACCCAAAAGCTCATACCATTTTGGTTAGAGTAAAAGAATAATAAAATTAATCCACCAATTAAACCCCAAATAGCCCATCTTGGATGTTTTATAGTAGGCTTTGTAGTTAATATTGACTTGATGATCGACCAAAAATATCGCTTTCCATGATACATGGACATTATGGCCAACGCCAAATAACCACCCATAACTTGTGAGCGCTCATAAGGAAAACGAGGTAAGGCACCAAGACCCATTGCCTGACCTAAAACGCGTTCAAATTTCCAAAAAAGATAAAAAAACCAAACAGAAAAAGACATACTGACTGGCATCAAAAAACCCAGACCGACCGCAAAAGACAAAATATAGAGTGGTGTCCAACCGATGGCAGCCCATGGTTTCTCGGTCACATACTGACCGATTTCGATTTGCCGAACAGGGATCTGTGGTAGAACTGGTAAAAATACATGTACGCCATTAATGAGATCAATACTTCCGGCAATGGCAAAACCCAGCCACATCATCTTGGACTTGAATAGACGTCCATTTGGGTAAGTAATCTCCAAGGGTAATTGGATAACAGGGTATGCGAGACGCTCATTTCGAATCCACTGTTTGCTCAACAAAGCCGAAAGACAAATCATAATTCCGGTCAAAATAATCAATAGGATAGCCCAACACATTATTGGGCGGAACCAAGTAGAAAGATGATGGAAAGTGTAGAATGTACTTTCGCCAAAATAGAACGCAGGTAAAACTGAAGTATCGTTTATGACAAGCCAAACTGGAAGATGGTGGCCAAAAAGTTTTTGCCACTCGTTTTCAGGAGTAGCAAACCAAAATCCATCCGATATTGTTGGCATAATCGTCTGTATCATATCGTGTCCTGCTAGTACAGACCCGATCGATAACATTGTGTAAATTGTCAGAAGTTCCCCTCGTTGGAAAACAAATTCGGGGGCAATGATTCTGATAACAATATTCAGGCTTACTAAAACGACCACAGTGATTACAACGTTGTAAATCAACGAAATCGTAGTGGGTAGCGTACTCCAGTATCTAAGATGATTCCACATGATGAAATAATTATTTAATGGAATCAATAAACTACCCAATACAACCGATCGTAGCGAAACGACTGCCGAAGAACGATTGAGCCCGATTTTTGTCATCGAATCAACTAGCTTGAATTAGACTTTTAAGTTCATAACTTAATAAAAACTCAATCGATATCTTAGGTTAGCCAAGAGAGATATAGATTTTTAGGTGTTTTGGAATTGGTATGTTTTTGTCAAAATTAACTTTCGTCAGCGCCAACAGTAACACCGACAATATTTTCCAATATTTTTATGATGGTCCAGTTGTCTTCTTCGGGATTCGTCGCCTTACCAGCTTGGAATAATTCATAGGCTACGCTGGTAGTAAACAGTGGTACGCCACAGTCTTTAGCCATACTTCGAGCAATACCTAGATCTTTGAACATAGTACCTATGTTGCTCTGCCCTTTGAAGTTGCGATCGATGATGTTTTGACTGGTATCTCGAAAAAGAAAATTACCAACTACACTAGTACCAACTACCTGTTGTAAGACTTCTGGCTTAACACCAGCCTTAACACCTAATATCAGAGCTTCGAAAATGCCGGCATAAGTAACTCCAGTTAAGGCGGCCAAAGCGGCTTTGACCGTCTGGCCCATACCGATATCTTCACCTACATGGTAAATATTCTGTCCTACAATCTCTAGTAACTCACGGTTATTATCTAGAACTAATTCAGAACAAGCTACCATCATGGTTAGCGTACCTGCTTCAGCGCCCGGAGCACCACCACTAACTGGTGAATCTATGACATTGATCCCTTTTTCGGTAAGTATCTTGCCAATTTCGATCATTTCCGATCGAAGTATAGTAGCTGTACAAATAAGTGTTGCTCCTGCTCGTAAGCCGCCTAGTAGGCCACTTGGTCCGTCTAAAATAGCCTTAATCTGGTCTCCATTCATTACCATTGCAAAAACAACGTCTGAATTTTCTCCAACTGTTCTAGGAGTTTCAGCCTTTCTAGCACCCAACTTAACTAAATCTTCAACTGGTTCACTCCGGACATCAAAAGCTGTAACTTCGTAACCAGCCTCTAGAATGTTTTTGGCCATTCGCCCACCCATATTGCCAACACCAATAAAACCAATTTTTTTCATTTCTTAAACCTCTCACTTAGAATTGTCATTCAATTACAAGCGGTACTATATTAGCATTGATAGTGTTAGGTATCCAGTTATGGCCTAGCTTTTGACTTGACTTAAAATCAAACTCGTAATACAATAGCCCTAGGCTAGGGCCGAAGCATAAGGAGAAGAATACGTCAAGACAATGTTGTTAATACTTAGTTTAGAGTGGTATTGTGGCACGAAGAAAATTGACCGCTGATCAGGTTCAATCCCGGTTATCTCAACTTGATGGTTGGTGTATACGAAATTGTAAATTGCACAAGACATTTCAATTCTCCTCTTTTATCGAAGCCTTCGGTTTCATGGCTCAACTGGCACTGGTAGCTGAGTCTATGAATCACCATCCTGAATGGTCTAATATTTATAATAAGGTATCGATCGACTTAATAACCCACGATGTCGATGGAATTAGTGAACTTGATTTTCAGCTGGCGAGAAAAGCCGACGATCTGGCGTAATTGTTCCCATTGGCTCATTTTTCATAGTCTTCGACTCCTTTCCTATCTGGTTCAAAGAGTTTCGCTTGCAACAGCAATCGGCTTAGGTGACAGGCTCGGCTGGTTGGCATATTGCCTGCTCAAGCGACGTCGCGTTATCGCGAAGGCAAATTTAGCTTCAGCTTTCACAGACGATTTGTCAGCAGTTGAAATTGACCGGCTTTGCCAGAGTAACTTTCGCCAAGTTGGCCAAACCGTAATTGAGTTTTTGCGATTTCCCATCTTCACATCTCGAAGCTTGTGGAAATCAGTAGAAATGGAAGGCGAAAAACACCTAACGGCAGCACTTCAAAAGAAAAAGGGTGTCATTCTGTTTTTGCCACATTTTGGTAATTGGGAGATACTTTCCTTAGCCTATGGCGCGCGTTTTCCCAACCGTGTCAAAGCTATTGCTTTTCGTCTCAAAAACCGTTTACTCAACGATTGGGTATGGTCTTATCGACAATTATTGAGTACTGAAATCATTCCACAAAGACGAGCTATTCGTGAAACACTTCGATCCTTAAAAAACAACGAAATTGTTGGTTTTTTGGCTGATCAGAATGCCGCCAACGCAGGTGTGTTTGTAGAGTTTTTTGGCAAACCTGTTTATGCCGTAAAAGGACCAATTGCTTTAGCGATCAAAACAGGTAGCCCTATTTTATTTTCTATTGCCATCCGCCAACCAGACGGAAGGCATAAGATCCATGTACACCCACCAACTAGTCTACGAATTACGAATGACTACGAAAGTGATATTCAGTTCAACACACAGAGAATGTTAAGTCTTTTAGAAACTTATATTCGTCAGTACCCGGATCAATGGCTGTGGATACATAATCGATGGAAAATCAGGCCGCCAGACGAGCCCAATCAAAATCCATATTCCAATAATGCAGCCTAAGACCAAATATGTTAGACTGTCTGATGGTAGAGGCTCAAACCGACGTTGGGGTTCAAACGTCAGTCTAGCAAATGAGCAACATTAAACTCTAGAGGAATCGTATGGGAACTTATTTGAAAAAGAAAGCCTTTCCGCTGTTGGCATTGAGCATAGTGGTTGTTTCTGTGTCTATGTTTTTTAGCTTTGGTGGGCGAGAAGCTGTCAGCCAGAGATTCAAAAAACGAACCACCATGAGTATGATCCGAACTCTTGATGAGACAGTAAGACTGGCTGAGAAAAACTTTTACGAGGATGTAGATCGTGAAAAGTTGTATGAAGGTGCGATTCAGGGAGCTTTGTCTGCTCTTGGTGACCCTTACTCATTTTATCAATCTCCACAGGAACAACAGTATGAGCAAGAAACGTTAATTCGAGGTAAATTTGGTGGATTAGGTATCACTATATACGAAGACAGTGGATTGGTTAAGATTGCACGACCATTACCGAATACACCGGCTATGCGGGCTGGGCTTCACGCGGGGGACTATATTGTCAAAGTCGAAGGAGACCCCGTCAGTATTGGTGGGACAACTGGTGTTACACTCAATGACATTGTTACTAAAATTCGGGGTGAAATTGGTACCGACATTACTATAACCATTCAAAGACGAAGTGTTAAGGAACCTTTCGATGTAACTTTGACTCGAGCCGAGATTAAGATTAGTAGTGTCGAACAGACCATTATCGATGGGGCAATTGGTTATATGCGCCTCAACCGTTTTACAGGTCTAACCGATAAAGAATTCCGTCAAGCTATGCAAGAATTCTTCCCCAATGGAAAAATTAAAGACGTGAAATCGCTGATCTTAGATCTGCGCTATAATCCCGGTGGTTTACTGGTTTCTGCTAATTCTGTTACAGATGCTTTCCTTTCCGGTGGCTTGATCGTTTCTACGAAAGGAAGACTCGCACAATTCAATCGAGAGCACCGGGCGAGTGCGCGCACGATCTGTCCACTAAACGTTGATGTCATTGTACTAATCAACGAATATAGTGCTAGCGGTTCAGAGATCGTGGCCGGAGCTTTGAAAGACCATAAGCGAGCTCTGCTAGTCGGTGAAAAAACCTATGGTAAAGGGGTTGTACAGCAACGGTTCTCGCTAGAAAGCGGCGGTGCTGTTTCGCTAACCATCTCGACTTACTACACACCTAACGATGTCTCTATTAACAAAAAAGGTATCGAACCACATATCAAAGTCACACCACTTCAATTAGAGACCGATGTAGCTCAAATGCGTCAGAAGATGCGTTTGGGTAGATATGTTAACAATTTTGTCATTAATTGGATCGAAGAAGAAGAGAAATCATTGGGCAGTATTCCCAAAAACTTTTCTCCTTTCGTTTCAAAAATGCCAGATCTAATGCAAAAATTAGCCGAAAATGAAATTGAATTAAGCGAAGAGCTCGTCAGATTGGAGGCCGAGCGAATATTTAACGATAACGTGGGCATATACCAGCTGATCGATCGCGAAAATGATCGGCAATTACAAGAAGCTATCCTCTTGATTCAGCAAGAAAAAGTGCAAAGTTCGATACAAGAATATTCGACTAATACCGACCAAACGACTGACGATAGTCAATCAAAATTATAGATACAAGTGGATACCAAGCAAGCATTAGCGGAACTTGGTGTAGACAAACATACACTTACAGCCTGCCAGAGGCAAGCGTTAGACGAAGATGGTTTTTTTGTTGTTGAAGGCGTATTGAGCGAAGAATCGTGTTCCAGAATGCGGAATCGGTTCGACCAGATTCAGCAAGTTGAAGGTAAACGCGGTGGTTGGGAGGTCCATACTGAACCCGGAGCTCCAAGGCTATCGAATGGTCTAAATAAAACAGAAGAGTTTGATGATTGCCTTTACATTAAACCGTTGTTAGCGACGGCTTTTCATCTCTTGCAGCCGGCCTTCAAAGTACACGGTTTTAATATTCGAGACGCTTCACCTGGATTTGGTCACCAAAGGCTTCACAGCGACTACGGTAGAGCTGTTAATATGGGTGATTACCATATTGTCAATTCCCTGATTCTATTCGACCCTTTTACATCGGATAACGGAGCAGCTAGGGTTGTTCCTGGTTCACACCGTTCAGGTTTACGACCTGAAGATGTCATGAACAACCCGCTAGAAGCTCATCAAGACGAAGTTTATGTCATCGCACCAGCCGGCAGTATAGTCATTCTGAATGCTCACACTTGGCATGGGGGGACACTCAATGTCAGTGGCGCAAGGAGAAGAGTTGCTCATTTATCCTATTGTTTACGTCACGAGCAACAGCAATTTATACAGCAGGATTTCTTAACTTCATCTTTGTATGAGCGAATGCCACCAGCCCAACGATACTTATTACAAATTCACCAGCCTGAATGATAGTTGAAGTTTAAATTAGGTGTAAGCTACAACTACTGTATCCATGATTACCAGACTTATGAAAAAGACTGGCACTATCAGAAACTTATATCCCAGTCGAAAGGTAATGAGAAAAAGTTTTATAAACTTGAAAAG
The DNA here is from genome assembly GCA_036339735.1 of Candidatus Poribacteria bacterium. Taxonomy (GTDB): domain Bacteria; phylum Poribacteria; class WGA-4E; order WGA-4E; family UBA9662; genus TMED15. Next base: position 6,937 of record JAYZAL010000065.1, on the reverse strand, counting down.
TTGGTGAGTTTTTTAGTAATTCTGATTCAATTAAAAGGGGGGATGGATGCTCAAACCAACAAGTAGCTACGATAGTAATAAAGTCTATAGTATAGCAATTACCAATCATCAAAAAGCTGAATTAGTACAGAGTGAGATTGATTTAACTCGTCCACTTGCACCTGATGAAATCGCTGGTCAGACGTTAGCGACCTTGGTCAGTACCGGTACAGAGATCAACTCAGCCTACTTGGCTGAATCTAGCTTTCCCAAACAAGTTGGATATGCTGCCGTTTTTCGGCTGGATCAGGTTGGAGCGGAAGTTTCGGGGCTAAAAGTTGGTGATATCGTTTTTGCTTCTGGGTCGCATAGTTCCTACCAAAGGCAATCAGCTAAGAATGTTGTTTTATTACCGGCTGGTCTATCAGCTGAGCTGGCTGTGTTTGCTCGTATAATGGGCGTCAGTATGACCACACTGACTACAACTTCAGCTCGCCCTCCAGCTAAAGTTTTAGTCAGTGGGCTAGGTCTGGTTGGGCACTTAGCCGCTAAAAACTTCCTCGCTGCAGGCTATCAAGTCTATGCCTGTGATCCTGTCGAAGCTCGCCGCCAAATAGCAACGACAGAAGGTATTGACAATATACTCGCACAAGTACCTGCTGAATCAGACGAATTATACGGTCAATTTCCACTCGCTATTGAATGCTCGGGACATGAACAAGCCTTGCTGGATGCTGCATTAGCCATTCGCAAGGGAGGCGAGGTCGTCTGCATTGCTACACCTTGGCAAAAATTCACTGATTTGTCTTTACATGCATTACACAATGCCATATTTTTCAACTATGCACACATTCGGAGCGGTTGGGAATGGGAATTACCTCACCACCCGCAAGATTTTAAACACAACAGCCTATTCGAGAACTATGCTGGGGCCTTGCGCTGGTTACAGGAAGGCCGAGTAAGTGTTTCTAACATTTACAACAAATATCATCCCGCGGATGCACAAAATGCCTATCAAGATCTGCTGCACAAACGTAACGATCGGTTAGCAGTTGTCTTCGACTGGACCGAAATCGCTTCGAATGGACAATTAGTGAACCCAAAAACGAAAGTGGAATCCCAAACAGATCGCTCCGACCTTCAGCAAAACCTACTCTATATTCAAACTAGTAACACCGCACTCACATCTAATATACATGGTATGTCAATGTTAATTGAAGGAAAGATTGTTGAACCAGAACTACCCTTTATTTACCAAACACCATTGGAAGCGATACAAGATGGTTGGCGCATAATTCAATTTCCTAATACTTCTTTAATGATGGATGAATCTCGGACTTACGGACTTGGCTGTGAATTCATTCTAGAAAAATATGGGGTTAGTTTATGATCCAGACTCGAACCTATGATTGTCCCCCAACACTCAATGATACTGACGTTTTTAATTTCTGCAAAACTGGTTACCTCATGCTAGAAAGTGTAGTCGATGATGCTATAAACCGACAGACTACTGACTACATTGATAAAAACGGGCATCACTCATTGCTCAACGAGGACTGGTTTATTGAAGCTGTTTTCTATAATCCTCAAGCAGCAGGAGCAGTTCGTTCTTTATTGGGTGCTAACTTTGCATTGCCTATCAAATTACCTAACCATCGAGTTAAGTGTCCAATGGAATCCCAAAACTGGCACCGGGATGGGGGTTCACGATACGGGCCAGCAGTTAACCATCTGCAGGTATTTTACTACCCACAAGATACACCACCTGAAATGGGGCCAACCGAAGTTTTACCTGGCTCACATTTTTTCTTTTCGTTACAGAGCTGGATGGGCCACTATGGTACCATTCGTGGTGCAGAATTGACTGCGGCACCTGCTGGTTCGATTTTTATTACCGCTTATTCGATTTGGCACCGCCGTTCTAAATCAACCGCTATTGGCTGGCGAAACATGCTGAAATATATTTACTGGCGAATGACTCCACCCCAACGGGATTGGATTTCCGACCCTAACTTTGAGTCAGGCCAGCCCCAAAATGCCAAGTTTCAGCACCCAACTCATCAACAGCAGCACAGGAATTGGTTTGATGCCGCCGAAATGTACTACTGGTTGTGTGGAAATAGATCTGACTTTAACCGGAAAGTAGGCCACGATCATTGGCCTCCTGGTTATCCTGTACCTAACTGGACTCCCGAGAATTACCATAATTTCTAATTTATTCTAGTAAGGTGATGAATCGACAACAATTTCTACAATTTTCGGTGGCAGCTTTTACTAGTCTTTCCACTGGTCAATTACAATCACTGGCAACTGTCGCAAGTTCTAGTAATTTACAAGTAGCTCAAAATTATCCCAATATCTTGATGAGCAACCCAAAACCAGTATGGTCTAGCTGGTTCCCAATTCACCGAACAATCGAGGCCAGAAGAGGATTACAAACGAAACAGCTAATCTAAATTCCCAACTATGATTAACTTTTATTGTGCGACAGAAGGAGCTTCTATGGTCTATACAATTGACGAAAAGGCAACCGAACACAATCCATATTGGATGCTAGTCACCGGGCCAATTCGTTTAAATAAAGGGGTTCACTCTGTCAGAGCAAAAGCTATACGTTATGGGTACAAAGAAAGCTAAGAGACTAAGTGCCTAATAACTGTTAAGTAAAAACATGCTAACCCCCAGACAGATCGACGAATATCAAGAACAAGGATATCTACTAGCTGAAGATTTAATTCCCGATCAAGTTTCGAAAAAAGCTAGGGATAAATTGTGGTCGCTATTAGAAATGCAACCAGATCAACCAGAATCTTGGGAAACTGTTCCAAAATGGGCCAGCGTACAGTCTTACCGAAACTTGATTGACATCACTACGACTGACTCCGATCTTTTAGCCTGTTGCACTCCTAAGTTTATGCAAGCTAGTTCTCAACTGACTAGCGACCTCTCCGTAGCTGCACACTATCCAAGTGGTATTAATACCATTAATGTTTTTCCATCTCCAAAATGGTCGTGTGGTAAAGCTCACATTGATGGGATTGAGTTAGGAGGGAAAAAATACCGAAAATCACTTCCGGGACCACTGAGAATGGTGGTGTTAACTTTTCTTAGTGATACTGTAGATAAAGGTGGAGGTACGATGGTTTGGCCCAAATCTCATCATAAAATCCGTGCCTTAGCTGAATCAGACAAGGAAAAATATCACTATCTTATTGACCTACATAATGATCTAAATACGCTAAATCTGGGAGACCCGGTCGAGCTACAACCTAAACGAGGTGATGTATTATTTTTTCAGCATATGTTTGCTCACGCTGGCACGGCCAATACCAGTTCCATTCCCCGATTCGCATTTCGTTATTTATGTACATGTCGATTATGCGATCGGTGGTCTCATTCAGCTGAATGGAATTTGTGGACTCCTTGAATGAAACACGTACTTGTTAATCTTAGAGTGAAGTAAACTATCATACAAAAACTGTCTAATTCTTGTTAAATCGTTAGATCTACATTTTTTTCCAACTTAGCTAACCTATCTAAGGCGTAATTTTATGCTCAATCAACCTAATATCTTGGTTCTACACAGCGACGAACACTCCTACCGGTTTCTATCACATCGAAGCCAAGAAAACGGAGGTGAGCCTTGTCAGACACCAACACTAGACCGATTGGCTAAACAGGCCATTACCTTTGACAAAGCTTACTGCCAGTTTCCACTATGCTCACCTTCCCGTATTGCTATGTTAACTGGCCGCCACGCTCATCGGTGTGGTGCTTGGGCGAATCAGTCAATCTTGTCTCCTGAGCTTCCGACTTGGGGCTCGCACTTTCAATCCAATGGTTACCAAACGGCCACAGTTGGTAAGATGCACCTTGGTGGCTCTCTCCAGTATGCAGGATTTAGCGCAAGACCTTATGGCGATTTCGGTGGTATGTGCTCACACCAGTATGATCCATTGAGTCGCCATAACTCACAAAATTTTGCAGGGATGACTATGCGTTCTCGAACGGCTGACGCAGGATTGAGTGAGATCCCTGAATCTTTATTACAAGAAAACATGATCATCCGTGAATCGATGTCATGGTTACGAGAAAACCATCATACCTCTGCTGATCGTCCTTGGCTATTGTATACTTCTTTCAGTCGACCACATTTCCCATTGACTGCGCCTCGTCGTTATTTGGAACGCTACTATGACTTTCAAACCAACCAGTCAACTTTGGTGACCCGACCTTTTATCGGACGGAGTGGAGATACAATTAACCATCCAATGACCTTAGGCGCTATTAAAGGGTTTCAGACAGAAGCCATTAGCCCTGAAGAAGAAATGAAGGCTAGAGCAGCTTATTTTGCTTCTGTCGATTTCTTGGATGAGATGTTGGGTGACTTCTTAGTGCTATTAGAGCATGGTGGATTCTTAGATAATACAGTTATCATTTATACTTCGGACCATGGAGAACTATGTGGTGAGCACGGCTTATGGTGGAAAAACACTTGGCACGAAGCCTCAGTTCGTGTTCCCTTTATCGTCTCTTTGCCCAATCACCGAAAAGGAACCCTAGCCTCACAAACTATTCAAAATCCTGTTTCGCTAGCTGATATTTTTCCAACTATATGTGGGTTATCTAATATTGAACCACCAGAAGGGTTGGATGGAGTGAATCTTTCTCCAGTTATAACTGGTCAGCAGCAGGCACCAAGACAGTTGATACAACGCTCCGGAGTTATCACTGAATCTTTGACGCCTCGTTGGGGCTTAGGTACTGAATTTCGAATGATTAGGTCTGAACGATATAAATACGTTGCTTTCCGTGGTACAGATGACCTTGCATTTGATTTGGTTGAAGATCCTGATGAACAACACAATTTACTTTTGGATGAACAAATTCCTGATGAATTAATTCAGTTAAGATCTGCCGTTTTGGAAGATTTTGACTTTGATCAGGTCGAAGTTATTCGTCATCAAGATAGCCAATTGCTAGCTAAACAATATCGAAAGCGAGTTAACCCAAAAACACCTAATCAAATTTTACTACGAGATGGTCGATTAGTTGAAGCAGATTCGCCGCTCTTCCACCCTGAAGTTGTCAGCTCCAAAGTCGACCTCGATTTCGACGATTCACCAGGTGTATAGATCATTTTGCAAAAGGACTGTGGACATAGAAATACTAACTGTTCATTTTCTATAGAACCGACAATATTGCTAACTCCTCCCTCATTTGATCAAAGCATAAGATTACGTGTTTTTCTGGCTATCGTTCTTACGATTAATAGTTACAAAAATTTGTTAAATATGTAAAATCTAACCCCTATAAATTGCTAAAACAGTAATGTTTTTGGCAATTTATATTTAAATTCTGCCATTTTCAAATCTCTGTAGAAGAAGAATAGTTTTCGATAGGTCTTCAAAAACCTGAATCATTCGGATTAATCTGTTGTAGGAATCTAAACACATATTTTCTACTGGTTATAGGCTTATCATCGAATAGATCGATTAAGTATCGAATAGCAGGTTTGGCTTTCTTTATATTTTTCTGAACTTCCGAATTGATTGTAGGCGAATTACCGAGTAACTAGATTGTAAATTTTATATCTGATTTTAAATTTATAATGGTGTCACATTTTGATGGCATCTCAATAATAAGACTAAACCAGATAAATAATGAATTTTTCGCTCTTTCCCCCGGTCTTGTCAAATGGAAAATCAGACTTGACAAATGGTTGGCAATTGTGTGAAATTTATGTCCATTCATCTCGATTTTGAAGATGGTAAAAAATAAGTCAACATAATGAATCAGATTTTAGACCATTACCAAACCTTACAAGTTGAACCTGAAGCCAGTGTTGAAGATATCAAGCAGGCTTTTCGAAAACTTGCAAAACAATATCATCCTGATAAAAACCCTGGACGTGAGTCATCTTCTGAGCAAATGTTTCGAAGAATTACCACGGCCTATCAGGTCTTAAGCGATGAGCAACGTCGTGTTCGATACGATTTAACCCGCCAGCGCCCAAGAGCTGAGTTCCCAAATTCTTATCTCGAGCGTTTACGGCGAACGCAAGCAGATCAGAAACAGTGCGAACTGATGTTCCAAGAGCTACTAAATCGCAATTTAGACGAAGGGATTCGGATTTATGAGGACTTAAACACCAACAACCAAGAGTTTTTGATCGACGATTTTCTTGGTTATGGTGATAGTCGGGACTGCGAATTTTTACTAGCCGAAGCTTACCAAACTAATGGCTTATTCGAGAAAGCAATAGAACTTTATCAAAAGCTAATCGACGATGAGCAAGAAACGCCTTTCTTTTATCATTTTATCGATGAAATCAATGATCGCTTGTCCGAAATTTACATCGAAGCTCTTATTAAACCAAGGACCTTAGGGGATATCCCCATCTACTTGGAAAAAATTCAAAAGTTGAAGCTATCAAAGCGTGACCTGGGTTGGATCTACAAAAAGTTGGCCGAATTTTATCTTGACCGCCGTATGACCCAAGACGCCCGCCGAATGGTCGAAACTGCTATAGATATCAATCCTAAAATTACTGGCATCGATAACTTGTGTCGATCAACCGGTGTTGAACGACACAATTGACTACTAGCTACACCTCTCTTCATAAGTTCTTCCACTACCGAATTTACTTTTTACTGAATTTGATTTAGCTGATCTACTTGGGCAGAAGTCAAGTGCCAGTCAAAGATGCCAAGGTTGTCTTGCAAATGCTGCTTTGAACTAGCTTTGGGGATGACTAAGATTTCTTGCTGAACTAACCACCGCAGAGCTACTTGGGCTGATGTTCGATTGAGCTCATTGGCAATTTCCTGTACTCTAGAATAGTTGAATAATTCTTTTTTAGCTAAAGGGCTATAAGCCGTAATGGCTATCTTATTTCGTTGGCAGTATTTGATTAGCTCCGAAGACCGATACCCGATATGGCATCGAATCTGATTGA
>JAYZAL010000064.1:0-141654 GCA_036339735.1 Candidatus Poribacteria bacterium | reverse complement strand
TAACGGCTTTACAGATAGCTACTCTTTTAGGGCAATATGAAATTGCTGAATTACTGGTTCAGAAAGGTGCTGATGTTAATGCTAAAGCGAATGATGGAACGACAGCCTTACATTCCGCGGCATTCCTTGGCCGTCATAAAGAAGCCAAGCTTTTGTTGGAGAACCGAATTGATGCTGATATTAGAAACAACGATGGAGCAACAGCAATAGATATTTTAAACCTAGATTGGAAAACAACCCAATTTATTGCTCAAATGTTATCAATCCAAGTGGATAAAGAAAAAGTGGAAGATGGTCGAAACAGAATTAAAAAATTGCTTGGCCAACAAGTGGCATCCCTTGATAATCAATCAGACTTTGCTACTCAAAGCCTTCATGAAGCAGTCTTCTTTGGCAATCTTGAAGGCGTAAAACAACACATAGTTGCTAAAATCGATCTAAATCAAAAAGATCCTAACCCGCAAGGACAAGGGGCTTCAGCATTGCATGTAGCATCAATATTTGGACAATTAGAAATTGTTGAGTTGCTAATCGAAGCTGGAGTTGATCTCAACCAAGCAGACAGAGAAGGTTCAACCCCAGTCCATGCGGCAGCCTTTTTTTGTCATGAAAAAATCCTATTATCCTTATTAAATGCTGGCGCCGCCCCAAATCAACCAGATAATAAAGGGACTACACCTCTTGATTCAGTGATTACCCCTTGGATTGCAGTCAAAAATATATATGATTTTGTGGATGCTCTAATATTTAAACCAATGGGAAAGCCCTTGGATATGGAAAGAATTAAAACCGATCGATCCAAGATTGTGAGAATTATAGAATCTAAAACTGGAAAGAGATAGAAAATTATTGAACCGTGCAAACTCCAGTTAGGTTTTGTGTTTTTATAAGATAGTGTGAAGTAAAAGCTCTATATCAAAGTTACTAGATAGAAAAGAAAATGGGATGAGCAGTTCGAGGTCATGTCAATATTCTACTCCTTAAAGCTACTGGTGTTCCATATTCGGTAAGAGTATTTTGGAAAGAAATTTTCAGCGCACTAATGAACTAAAGCAGATAGTACCAAGCCAAACTTGTTTGGCTTGCGATGTTTGTTGTCGGTTTTTAGATTCCAAAAGTCCCTTCGCTCCTATTTTTACCGATCAAGAATATAAAAAGGCTCTATCTACAGGGCTTTTGGAGAATCAATTCTCTATAACTTCCGACGGTTCGAGTAGGCAGATTCAGCTAAAATCTCATCAAGACATGTTTATTTGCCCGGCTTTTGATCCGAAGACTCAACACTGTACAATTTATCGAGACCGGCCATTAGATTGTCAAATTTATCCATTTATGTTGATGTGGAGTGCCGATTATCAGTCCATTTTGTTAGTAGTCGATCGACTATGTCCGTATACTGAGAATCAAATACAAGGCTCTCAGTTCAAAACTTATATTGATGAAATGGTTGAGTTTCTAGAATCTATCAAAAAAAACATAGCTCAGAATTACAGTCTAATTAGTCGTTTTCAAGAAGATGTTATTGTTGTACGACGGCTGCAAAAACTAACGCAGTTAATTGTTAACCAATGCGTAAATTAACGTTAGATGATCAACAGACTTTTAATCAGTATCTGGCTAGTTCTCATCTTCATTGGCAATTTCAATCAGGATTTATAGCTATACCTTCTGCCTATTCTTTTACTGCTCACTATATATGGCGTGATTTCTACGATTTTTTTTGGGTGACTCAAAACGATTTTTTTTGTTTATTCGCCAGGCAAGATGGCGACTATTTTATGCCCATTGCTCCCTTTGGTAGCCGTCCTTTGGGACCAGACATTATAGAATGGGTGTTTAGATTGATGGAAAACCAGAGCCAACGAACAAATATTTTACGGATTGAAAATATTATTGATGTGCCAAGTCGATTGATAGGATTTCAAGTCTTTGAAGCTGAAACCGAGTATGTCTACTGCCGGAAGAAGCTAAAGGATCTAAGAGGAAACACTTACAAAAGTAAACGTCATTCAATCAACCAATTTCAAGCTAACCACCCTGCAGCCGAAGTTTCACTCTTTCAATCATCAGACGTCATCGACTGCTTGGCTTTATACAAAGAATGGGCTCTGAATCGAAAAAAGTCCCGTGCTGCGGTTAAAGATGAATTGGTTCGATCTATGCTAGACGATTCACTTTGTGCTCACAGACAAGGATTATTAGCCGCAGATCAATTGGGCTTGTTAGGCCTTGTAGTTAGAATCGATGGTCGTCTTTGTGCGTATACACTCGGTTACACTTTACCACCTAGTACTTTCTGTGTATTGTTTGAGGTTACAGATTTAGACTATAAAGGCCTCGCGCAATTTGTTTTTCATCAATTATGCGTACAACGTCATGAAAAATGGATAAACGTGATGGGAGATTCAGGCTTATCTCATCTAAGATTGGTCAAAAAATCTTATAGGCCGGATCGGCTTGAGCATTGCTTGACTATAAAAAGATCACATATCTAACCTGGCTGTTCCTTGCCTAACAAACTCAACCATGTTAGATTAAAATGTTGCGGTCGATTGGAAGCTACTCTATTTTTTTCTTATTGAAATTTTTATTTTCTTGTAAAATCTAGCGATGAATGAAGGAACAGTTATCATTTATACTGACGGTGCCTGTAGCGGTAACCCAGGACCTGGTGGTTATGGAGTTATTCTATCGTACAATGGTCAACAAATAGAATTTTCACAGGGTTTTCGTTGGACCACGAACAACCGAATGGAGATTCTCGCAGCCATTGTTGGTTTAGAGGCAATTGACACACCTGCTCATGTTCAAATATATAGCGATTCAAAATATTTGGTCGATGCTATGGAAAAAGGATGGGTTAGGAGATGGAAAGCTAACGACTGGATGAGAAATAAGAAGGATCTGGCCAGCAACATTGACCTTTGGAAACGGATGTTACAGTTATGCCACCATCATCAAGTTGAGTTTTTTTGGGTAAAGGGACACGCTGGTCATGAGTGGAACGAGCGTTGTGACCAGCTGGCCCGTGAAGCGTTAGCAGCTTCCCAACTGCTGATTGATGACGGTTATCAAAACCTAAAGTAAGTGGAGCTTATTCAATTTTGGAGTGCTTAGTTGACCGTTTTTTTGAAGCTAACAACGAAATTTATACGTTGCAAGTGGGAACTACTAGGGCACAGATTGTACCTTCCATCGGCGCCAACTGTATCCATTTTTCTTTTCAAAAAAACGGAGAATGGGTTGATGTAATTGATCCACCCCCTAGTTTATTAAAATTACAAGAAAGGCCATCAGGCTTTGGCAATCCGATACTATTTCCATTTCCAAACCGAATCCGAGCTGGGAGATTCAATTTCGAAGGTGAGACTTACATATTTGACAAACCAGCTGACTCTCCAAATTCAATTCATGGTTTGTTACTTAATCACTCCTTCGTTGTCACTGAATTTGGTAATAATTCTGATAATCCTCAACCATTTGCCTATATCACCTGTCAGGTTGAATCAGAAAAATCAGATTGGATAATGCGTCAATACCCTTTTCCTTTTCGATTCGAAATAACCTACACTTTAACTGAACACTGTTTGCATATGGACATCTTAGTCCAAAACATGGGCCAAAAACGGTTACCAATGGGGCTTGGTATACACCCGTATTTTCGCGTTCTGTTTTCACCTGATTCTCAGCCGAAAAATAGCTGGATTACCATTCCAGCTAATCAATACTGGGAGTTGAGTGAATTTTTACCAACAGGTCGTATACTGGAAAACCAAGATCCTGAGCTAATCGATGGGAAATGTTTTTCTGGTCTGAAACTAGACGATATCTTTACAAATCTAACCTACATTAAAAATGGAAGTTCGATTTGTTCTATTCATGACAGGACCGCTGGTATTAGCCTACAGGTCGAAGCTGACTCAAACTTCCGACAGTGGGTTGTTTATACACCTCCTGACCGACATGTTATCTGTTTTGAACCCTATACTTGTCCTACTGATGCTGTCAATCTAGCAGCAAAGAACGCTGCTGCCAACTTAATTATACTAGAACCAAAAGGCAGCGAAAAATCAACTTTTTCAGCCAATATAGAATTTCGGATTGAATAAATGGGTGAAATATTTCCGATTCAGTCTGGTCTCACTCGTCTACTACGCAACTATACTCATCTCCTAAAAGGTCGCTCCATAGGAATAATCACTAATCAAACAGGAGTAGACGAGCAGTTACGTGATAACGTATCCCTATTAGCAGAACATTCTCAAATCAAAGCCCTATTCAGTCCGGAGCATGGTCTGACTGGAACGGCTCAAGCCGGTGTTCGAATTTATTCGGACCAAAAACAGTTAATTCCAGTTTATAGCCTCTATGGTCAAACGAAACAACCAACTGAAGACATGCTGGAAGGTATTGATTTGCTAGTTTTTGATATTCAAGATGTTGGCGCTAGATTTTACACTTATACTTGGACAATGTATCGAGCGATGAAATCAGCAGAAGAGTACGGCCTAGATTTTATGGTCTTGGACCGGCCAAACCCGATTGGCAGTAGGGTTGCGGGTAATGTGTCAGAAACTAATTTTCTTTCGTTTGTTGGTCAACACCCAATCCCAATGCAACACGGTATGACTATCGGAGAACTAGCACAATTATTCAGTTCGGAACGTAAGCTGGATCTAGATCTGAAAGTTATATCGATGCACACAAACGAAAATAGAAATTTTTTTTTTGAACAAGCAGATTGGCTATGGGTTCCTCCTTCCCCTAATATTCCAAATCGACGAACGACCCAGCTGTATGTTGGTACTTGCCTGATTGAAGGAACTAATTTGTCAGAAGGTCGGGGGACAACCAAGCCTTTTGAATGGATAGGTGCACCCTGGTTGGATGGCCAATGGCTAGCGACCGCTTTTAATAAATTAGACTTATTAGGGATGAAAGCTCGACCAATTCAGTTTGAACCAATTTTTTCTAAATATAAAGGAAAAGTATGTAATGGAATTCAGTTACACTTGACCAATCTGAATCTAGAAGGAAAATGTTGCTCGATCTCCGCTACACTATATCTGCTTAATTTAGTCAAGCATCAATATCCCGATGAATTTCAATTCCATGAAACATTTTTCGATCGTTTAGTTGGTAGTGATAAATTACGGAATACGATAGAAGAAGGAATTTCGATTGATGACTTGATTGAGGATTGGCGACAACAATCTCTTAGCTTTCGGCAGCATTGTCGCCCATATTTGATATACTAATCAGCCGATTAGGTCAGTTCTTTTTTCCATTATTTATTTTCTACTTGTCTAAAAGTAAAATTCTAACAGACACATATTTTCATGATTACAAGGAATTATAATAGTATTAACTATATTGCCTAGAGGAGATTTACTTTGAAAGCTTTAGTGATGCAGCTAAATGACAAAGGTCAGCGCGAAAAAATTCTGATTGATGATTGGACAGCACCATCACCTATTGAGGTCGACCAAATTCGGACAGAGACACTGTACTCAGGTCTAACAAATGGAACTGAGCGGAACGCGATGGTTGGTGGTAATTATTCGCCACCTGATTCTTCTTTACCTACTAGTGGTGGTTACCAAAATGTAGGAAGGGTAATCGAGGTTGGTTCAGATGTGAAAGATATAGCAATCGGTGATATAGTCTATTCTAGCTCTGACCACCATCAGTATTGCAATTTACGGCCGCATAATTTAAATAATCTAATGCCACATCAGCGGCATGATGGATTATTCATAAAATTAGATGATAGAGTTGATCTTACTCACGCAGCGTTGTTTGGTGTTGCTTCTGTAGCCATGCGTTGCTGTCGAAATGCTGACTTGAAAATAGGGCACCGTTTTTTAGTTTTGGGAGCAGGTATGGTTGGACAAATGGCTGCACAAATAGGAAGTGCCATGGGTGCCAGAGTCACTATAGTTGACATTGACCAAAGACGCTTGGATATTTCACGTTCTACGGGGCTAATAGAAAATGTCGTTAACGTAAGTGGTGATGATTGGATACAAATTGAAGATGGCAACTTTGATACAGTTTTGGATGTTGCTGGTGTAGTTGGAGTAGAAGATCGACTCATCAAGGCTGTAAAGCATCGAGGCCTAATTTTGTTCATTGCAGGTCGATTCAAGGTCGAATATACTTTTAACTTAGGACAGCATAAAGAAATAAACATCAAACAAAACAGCCACTTCGACAAAGATGATTTAGCTAATCTGCAACGCCTAGTCGCTGAAGGAAAATTAAACATGGATGCACTAATTCAGGATGTTGTTGCAGTAGCCTCAGCCAAACAGATTTACGATAAACTTAGGGATCACCCTGAGGAACTGCTGGGAACAGTTTTTGATTGGAGGCAAAATGCAATCTAGTCAATCGATTAGAGTCGCCGTTGTTACTGGAGGGCACAGCTTTAATGTAGTTGAGTTTCATGATTTATTCGGTCAGCTGTCAGGGATCCAAGCTTACATACAGCACATGGATGATTTTGCTACTTCATCTTTGAGGGTTCGGAATAACTACGATGTCATTCTATTCTATACTATGTTATTGGATGGTCCTACTGATGATGGGCTAGCCTGGTACCAGGGTAAACCAAAATCAGTTTTAGAGGATTTAGGCCAAACAGATCAGGGAATCTTTATACTTCACCACTCAATTTTAGCCTATAGAAATTGGCCTATTTGGGGGGAAATTGTTGGTTTTGATGACTTGACACATGATGTGGCTATGAATCAGGAAATATCTGTTCAAGTAACTAGTCCCAGTCACCCTATCACATCCGGGCTGTCGGATTGGCAAATGGCTGACGAAACCTACAAGATGAAGATCCCATTACCAGATAGTGAAATACTATTAACCACTGATCATCCGAAAAGCATGAAAGTTCTGGCTTGGGTGCGTCAATATCAAAAAAGTCGTGTTTTCTGTTTTCAATCAGGCCATGATTGGCAGGCTTGGCAAAACCAAAATTTCGTTACTATTTTGCAACGTGGCATTCAGTGGTGTGCGAAAAAAATTTGATACAGAAGAAGGAAAAGTTTGAAGAAGATAAAGTTTATTGATACAGAACCGAATCTATGAAGAATTAAAATAACTTGAGGTTAAAAATTCATTCTTGTTATTGTTTGTCATATTCACTCTTGGTTCTTGTTCAATAAACTGTTAAGTATGTTTTCTACCTTTCAAAAATTGTCATAGGCAGAATAGAAGGTGATTTAGAAGTAATCGCCTTCTACGAGCCAAAAGAATAGACAATAATAACCGACCTTTTTGCCAGTTATCTATCCTTTTCACGAACAATCCATAGTTATGATCAGTGGAGAAATGATTTCGTAAATTTTTTGTGCTTTACTCTTTCAGCCATATATAAACTCAGAAGCACAGTCGTTAGTAAAAAATACAATTGCGTTGGGGACTTGTCCTAAGTCATTCTTGCTAAAATCTCTTTAGCTTTTAAGGGCCAATCAACTGTTGAACCTGTACTGCCCGAATTATAAGCTTTGATCAGATCATCTACATTCGAAATGCCCCAATTTCGTACCTCTATTTGTTTTTCACTAGCCAAGTCTACTGACTCAGAATCTGCGAATTTGGCTATTGGGCAAATTAGATTGATATTCTGCTTAGTACAAGTGGCTAAACGATTTTCCGTGATGTTATCTACTAGCCAAGCGGTTCTCTCAGAATTAGTTAATTTTTCAAACCTAATCAGTTGTTCTATTCGAAAGCTACTGACGGTAATGCCCCCAGTTTCGTATAGGCCTTTCTCACGAGATAGCCATCCGTAATCATTCAAGTACTTATATACTACTTCTGGTAAGTCCTGATCGCCAGATTTCAACTCTAAATGAAGGTGAACGTCGTTTTCGTATTTCTCAAGAAAGTCGGTCAGCTTTGGTATTCTGTATTCTTCCCCTGCAACACTAAATTTGTTGACTGCCTCTAAGAACTTGATTTGGTCATATTGTCGTTCCGATACTAAACCATTTACTCCTGTTGTTCTAAGCAAATTAGAATCATGGATAATTACAGGGATTTTATCCTTGGTCAATTGAACATCAAGCTCCAAATTGTGAAAACCCGATATTATTGCTAAATCGAAGGCTGGAAATGTGTTTTCGGGTAGTTTCTCTGAAAAGCCCCTGTGGGCTATGATCGTAAAGCCATTTGTCTCTATCATTATCAATAGGTAATCAAACTTTATAAAATTATATTAATGCTCCAACCATTGAGCGGTATCCAGAGGTACATAATTATGCCAGAGTTCAAAGTAGAGAACTTCGCCTATCAGTGATCCTGACTCTCCAACTTGTCCTAGTACTTGGTTTGCAGTTACAACATTACCGATTTTTACGTCGACTGCGGATAAATGTGTGTAAACTGACGTGTAAGCATTACCATGTAAAATCAGAACAGTATTTCCATAGCCAACAACTGAGTTGATAACTTTTCCTACAATTCCTCCAGCTATACTCCTGACTTTGGATGATTCTACTTTACTAGTAATCGGCCTAATCGTAATTCCACGATCAAAGGGGTTTTGGTTCTTGACGATTTTTCCTTTTATTGGCCAATTTAGCTGTCCTTGGTCTTGTATACCTATACCTCTAATACGGTCGGCTTTGACCATTAACGTATCAGTGGATAATATCCCTAAGGCTTCCTCGAGCTCGATAACAGCTTGACGTAATTCTTTGATGACTTCGTCATAAGTACTGCGTTGGGTCCGATAGTTATCTAACAATTTTTTTCGTCTTTGTTTTCTAACCGACAGATTTTTTTGCTTGTTTTTTATAGTTTCTGTTGTTGCTTCAATAGCAGAAACTTGTTTTTGTAATTCTATGTAGGTTAATTTAATCGCTTCCTGCTGAGATATTAAATTGGCCATTAATTGCTGGTCTGACTTTACAATGACATTTGCGTATTGATATTTGGTAAATAAATCAACTAACCCTTCAGATGTCATTAGTAGTCTTACTATTTGGTGCTGATTAGTTAATCTTGATCTATAACCCATTTTGTATATTGATGTAATACGATTGGTCGCCTGCTTCTGATAATTTAGGTAGTGATTTCGTAGTTTTAGTAACTCTTGTTCAATACGTTTTTTTTTCTTTTTTTGAATTTCAATATTCTTCAGATGACTTTTTAGTTCAAGCTGAAGTGCAGCCATCTCAGTTTCTATTTCTTGTAAGCGTTTTAAAACTCCTCGTTCCTTTCCAAATACTTCGTTACGTTTTTTCTGAGCATTTTGTTTTTGTTGAATTTTCTGATATCTCCGATGTTCTAACTCACCTAAGTTTGAATCATTAGAAAGATTCTCCGCCTGCACAGAAAGAGGCTGTAGGCAAATTTCTCCAATTAAAAAAAGACAAAAAAGGAATAAATCCCAACGTAAGAGCATAAATCTCTCGTGTGTTATTTTTTTATTCCATCAGATTATTAATAATATTAACGTTCTCGATAACTTCGGCTTGACTCTGCATCCCAATTGTCATAGCGTGTACACAAGATAAATTTAGTACAAATTCAATGGCTTCTCTTGCGCCACCTTCTTCTTTATCCAATTTTCCCATTCCCATGACCTTCATACCATAGATTCCCTTACCTTTCTTAGCCATTGACTCCATGGTATGGATTACATCTACTGGAGATGCATCCATAGAAATACCAGCATAGTTAATACGCGCCAATACAATTTCAACCCAATCAGTAATAGCAGACGTCTGGAAAGCTCCAAAATCATGGCAAGAGACTCCGTGTGCCCGAATTAACCCTTTTGCTTTACAACGACTAAGTGCTTCCATTGCATCTGGGTATCTTTGTGGCCAATCAAATTCAGTTAAACAATGTAACAATACTATATCGATATAATCGGTCCCCACTTCCTTCAAAAACCTTTTTACATCTGCCTCGACCTCGGGACCAGTACGAGCGGTAGTCTTCGTAGCGATCGTAATTTTTTCGCGATCTAATCCTTTCAAAGCCCCCTTTGCATGAGGATGACTACCATACATATCGGCTAAATCCCAGAAACGGATACCTTGACTATATGAAAAGTGAAATAAATCAATAAGTTCCTGATAACCAAGATCTGTTTGGTTCGAGCGCCCATTCCAACCGTTTGATCCTGTACCAATTGCGAGTCGTGACGTTTCAATTCCAGTTTCACCTAATTCAACTATTTGCATCTTTATCTCCTTTAGTTAAATCCACAATTATATTTTTCAGTTAGTATAGACAATATAGCTAAAATTTAATTATCTTATTTGGTAATAGTATTAACTCAAATTAATCCACATCGTTTCCGCCACAACCATTCTCCACCAAGCAAAATAAGCACAAACAAAAAAATCAATGGATGGTCCCAGAGTTGGTGTTCAACTGTTTGATAGACAGGTTTGCTGGGGTTAGGTATCAGGTCAGTCAATTTTTCGGCCGAAATATTATCTATCTGATGATAAACACCGCCTGTACCGCTGGCTAAAGTGGACATTAGTTTTTTATCCAGATAAGGCCGTTCAAATTCACTAGTATTCGAATCGACCTGGATTTCGATTTCATCCTCACTGTTTGAAATACTTGCTTGAATGATGTAACGGCCAGTAGTACTCGCAGTAAACGTAGAACGGTAAACACCTTCGCTGATTTCGTCAGTTGGTAGCTGAAATGAAAGATTATCACTAGGTATGATATCTAATTTGATCTCCGCTTGAGTCATGGGCATAAAATTAGCATCATACGCGTAAACAATCAACTCAACAGTCTGCCCAATTTGATAATTCATCCGGGCACTGGTTAAATGAATAGGGTTGTTACTTGCACGAGCAGAGAGCCAACGAATGGTCTGTAACCAAAAACGTGTATAATGAGAGCTTGACGTAATTTGATCTACCACCGATTTCTGCAAAGTTGATTCGAATGCCCATCGCCATGACCCCTCTGCTGATAACAAAAGACTTTTACCTAATCCAGATTGAAAATAAGTTAAAATTGGTGCGGATGCGGACTCGTGCTCAGCCAGAACAACAGCACTACTTTTTAATTCAAAGTTACGAAACCATCCTGACAAAGCAGGAAGATTATGCCAAATTTTTTGATTTTGATCAAAATCCGGACTCAACTGCATTGACGAATGCTGTTGGCCTAGAGTAGTTAACTTGAGATCTACTTCTGTTTCGCTAAATAATAAGGAGCCTTTGGGTGCTAAGATGGGCAAAATGTCAGCCAATTCTGAGTTAAGTAGTCCTTTGTTTCCCAGGGAAACCGTCCCAGATAAAAAAACTACAGACCTTCCAAATTGCTGCACATAATCAACCAATATCCGTTTTTGGTCAATCGACAGCTGATTCGAAGATAGATCACCCAAAACGACTATATCATATTTCAATAAGTCTTCGATTTTCGTTGGAAATGCTTCGATAGACTTAATGTCTGAGTTGGTTGGGAATGGTGGAGAGTTTTTTAAGATCATTCCTTTGACTTCTGTATCTACGTTTTTCTTGAGAGTACGTTTCAAAAACGTATATTCCCATCGAGGGTAACCATCTACTAGGAGTACCATTAATTTTGATTTAACAGCTCGAATCGTGACGGATTTTTGGTTGTTTTCGGCCGTCGCTTCACCTTCTAGGATTGGTAGTTGTATAGTGTAAGTCAGACTTCCTTCTGCTTTTGGTTCAATTTCAAAATCAATTATTTGTCCCCCAAGTGGCGTTTCGTCAGCAAAGGTAATTGTTTTTGAATAAACAATGTTAGAGTTATTCCGAAGACTAATCTCAGTTTTTTGCCGATCGAATCCTTTTTGGTAAACGGAAACGCGTAGAGGTGTCTTTTGACCAACATAAACAATTGGATTCACCTCGATCTTTTTAATTTGTACGTCAGAAGGTTGATTTTCATTGCCAACCCCAAGAGTGTAAATCGGAATTTGTAGTTTTCGGATTTCTTCAAAGTCGATTGTACCAACATTATGTCCACCATCTGATATCAATATGATGCCAGCTAATGGTTGACCTCGCCATTGTAGTACGACTTGGTTGATTGAAGATTGAAGATCAGTCTCATATCCTTTTGGTAAGGAAAAATTAGCACCCAAATCAGGAGCGATTTTAGATATTTGATCATCCCAAAACTGGTAAAACTGAGGTTCGATTCGGCCATACAAATTACTTTTGGCAGAAAAAGCATGTCCCAGATCATTTTCGAACAACCATTTTTCAACAACTTCCAAGCGTGAGCTTAGTCGACTTGTATTCTTTGTCTTCGCATCTACCAAGCTCATACTAGATGTCGAATCGATCAAGACCAATAGATTCGACACAGGATTAATATTTTCTTGTTCAATTCGAACTGGTTGTATTAGGCAAAAAATCAAGGCCAAAATGGCAAGAACTCTCAGTCCAATTAAACCAATTTTTGTTATCCGGGGAAGGCGAGGGGTACTTAGAGCTAAATAAGTACCGACAGCTCCACCCGCAGAAAACAAGAGCAAAATTATCAATAACCATAGAGGCCAGTAGAACTTGAATTGCATTTATGGCCGTTTGTAAATTTAAACTACCTGAGGAGACATTATTCTAGTGATGTTGGCTGTGATAGTGTCGTCGAAGTAAGTCAACACCGAAGTCATCTTCTAAATGTCTCCAGATTGAGTGGATGTGATTGGCGTCATTTTGTACGTTATCGTACTCAACAAAAAATGTTTGCCCATGCAATCGGTAATAGTGAGGTTGTCCCTGTTCTTCTCCACCAGCCCAAGCAAAGTGAATCCGGTTAAGATCTGAATGGCGGAGCTTTTTGAGTTCATTCTGGGCTACTTGGTGTGGCATACGGTCTATATATTCGTGGATTAAAGTTGTTAATACTTCTCGTTGTGCAGAACTCATTGATTCCATAGCTAATCCTTGGGCTTGTTCAATTTCCACTTTAGGTTGCTCACGAGTAAGAATATCATGTGGAGCTTCTACGTTTAGGACAGCTTTACTTTTTTGGTCGTGAGATAACGACTTTAATAAGTGACGGGCTAAGTCTTCTTCTTCGGACAAAATACGTAAGCCTTTATGTTGGCCAGTTTTGACTTCTCCAGGATTAGCACCAAAAAACGATGGAACAGGTGAAATGAGTTTACTGTCAACTATGGTATAGTGTAGAGAAACATGATGTCCTTCTATACGCCACCCCCAAGGCTCTCGGTTTGTAGGGTCACCAAAAATAGTAAAATAATACCTTTCTGGATCACGTGTAAGTTTGTCAGTGCCTTCAGCTTGCTCAATTTCTCCCAAAATATTTTCTAGATTAATAATAGAGCAAGCTTTTTGATAACCTTTTTCGCTCAAACTAGCGGCTAACAATGAAAATGCTTTCTGTTTTTGATCGGCTTGCATTTCTTCTAAAGGTAAGCCTTGACGTGGGAACATTTCGATAGGAACATAATGCCAACGAAAGCGGTCGTTTGCATCAAAAGGCAAAATTGCTTTCCGTCGTTGTTCTGGCCTAAGTACTTCCAAAAATTGAATGCACGCGATTTCGATTTGTTCACTGATCTCTGAGGCCGGCAGAATCAAACTGTCTGTTTCTGTCTGTCGATTCTCTAAATCGTGATCTTCGTGATTATGGACTGCCATCTGAATACCCCTTCTTGGAATTTAAATTTAGTCTTTTCGGTTCTGATTTTGAGATAAATAGAAATTACTCTTCACATAGATAACCTAGGATTTCAGCACAGAAGACCTCGAATTTTCTATTCGTTTCACTTTTAATTCAGCTGATTCAGTTGGGAAAAAACTTTCTGCCCACTCAATTTTATAATCGATTTTTAAGACACTTGTTGGATGACAAAAATTGTAGTGCCGGATAACTTTTAGGTAGTTACAAAAAAACCGACTTTGGCACTTAAAATACCTAATATCACTCCTGCGGCAACATCAGTCGGATAATGGACACCAAGATAAACTCTGGAAAAACCAACCAAACAGGACCATATGACCAGTGGAATTTGCAAGAAAGTGTAGAAATGGCCAAGTACAATAGCAGCCATTACGGCACCAGCGGTGTGCCCTGAAGGAAAGCTAAACCGATCCGGTGGTGGAATCAAAAATTCAACTTCTTCGAACACATCAAATGGGCGAGTTCGTTTGATTTTTTTTTTCAATAAGGTATATATTGACAATTTGACAACGAATCCAACTGCTCCGGTTGCGAAAATCAATTTTCCTTCTGATAAGTCGGGGTGAAAAATCAGAAGAAAGGGTATAATCGCAATATAAAGATGACCGTCTCCTGTCTTTGATATCAAGTACATTAGATGATCCGACAATCGACGCCCATTAAGGTTGAAAATCCGCATAAAAAGGCGAATATCCCAGTCGCTGAGTCGAAGTAAAAGTCGTTTAATCATTACTATTTCTGTTCTGAATTATTATGCACAATGCGATAGTGATATTTGAGTTTTTATTTAGGCATATGATGTCAACAGGATTACCAACAAACTATCGTATCATCTATCCAAATGGGTTCGATATTTCTAAGTCAAATAGGTTTTCTAACCAATGGCATAGTTGGCCAAGATAACTACCTTCTGTGTATAGCAGAAGGATAGATAAACAAATAGTGTTTTCCGTCAGGTATTTCATATTGTAATTTTACAAATCATCGTTAAACTGATCTAAAGCCCCTAATGAAATGACTTGGAAATTATTATCTTTCATGTATTGCATATATTTTACAAATTGCTCGGGATTGGTATTTACCCACGGGTGCTCCAAAGCAGGAACACCATGAAATGTTAATATGCAAATTTTACCATTTTTGGCTTGGTCTAAAGCCCATAGAAAGTCGTCCCACCCCCATTTTGGCCCTGAGGCTCCAGTTGTTGGAATTGACAAAGGATGATGTCGTTGGGGATCGTAAGCTGGCCCTCGCCCTCCATGACCATCGTATTCGAACTCGGGTGCTACACCTCTACGAGCAAATGTAAATCCGTGATTTTGTACTGTTTGGACTGAATCTTCATCATATTGGTAACCAGGATAACAGAAAGTTTTTGGTTCCAAAATCCCATATTCGACACAACGTTGGTCAATATGACGAATATCGTTTAATAGATCTTCTGAGGATTGTTGACAAACATTTTTGTGGTAACGCGTGTGATTGCCAATCTCGAAACCAAGATCATAAAGTTCTTTTATTTCAGACCAATCCATGTAATGGTGTTTGTTTGTAAGAAAATTTAGCCCTTCAGTGATAAAAAAAGTAGCTCCAAACTGAAATGACTTTAGAATGGGAGCAACAAAGTCAAGGTCTGATTTATTCCCATCGTCAAAAGTTAAAACGACTAAACCGTCAGATATTTTCACCTATTTTCACCTTGGTTTTTGGATGAGCTATTATTCCGTCGCCTAGATTATAACACTTATGGAAATTTCAACAAACAATTTGTTGAAATTTTGTTAGATTGTGCGACTTGATGAGTCATTGATTTTTCAGATGAGTATTTGGTATCATGAAGTAAAGTAACGAATTAGTAAAAAGGTAAACGTACGTGGAAAGTGAAAGCCGAATAAACGTTATTAAAAAGAGGAACGTACTAGGAAAAGCACTGGTTGAATGCAGTTGTGACCCAATGACCGGTTGGTTCAGAAATGGTAGTTGTGAGACCGATCCCAGAGACTTAGGGAAACATGTGATATGCGCCGAAATGACGACCGAGTTTCTTCTCTTTTCTAAGTCAGAAGGTAATGACTTGAGTTCACCTGTTCCTAATACTGGCTTCCCCGGTTTACAGCCGGGTGATCATTGGTGCGTCTGCGCCGAGCGATGGAAAGATGCAATGGATGCAGGTGTCGCTCCACCAGTTTTGCTTTCTGCCACTGAATTCTCGGCTCTGTCTGTGGTGTCTTTGGAAGACTTGAAAAAACATTCCAAACTGAACTAGACTTCTATCAGACCCAGCAAAGATTAGCCCCTCCCTATATAGGGCATTTGAGTTGCCATTACAGTCATAAATTGTACGTTGGTCTCGAGCGGCAAGCTTGCCATATATACGACTGCGTTTGCCACGTGATCGGCATCCATGGTCGGTTCTGATACTATGGTTCCGTTTGCTTGTGTGATACCTTTTTGCATTCTTTTTGTCATATCAGTAGAAGCGTTACCAATGTCTATTTGTCCGCATGCGATATTAAATGGTCGACCATCTAATGACGTGGAACGCGTTAAACCTGTAATGGCATGCTTAGTCGCGGTGTAAGGGGCCGAGTTTGGTCGTGGCACATGGGCCGAAATCGAACCATTATTAATAATTCGTCCACCTCTCGGTTTTTGTTCCTTCATTATTTTGAAAGCTTCCTGTATACACAAGAAGGAACCTGTAAGATTCGTATCAACTACGTCTCTCCATTGTTGGTATGTTAGTTCTTCTATCGGTATACTAGGTGCCCCAATTCCTGCATTGTTGAATAGTAAGTCAAGACGGCCAAAAGTACGCACTGTTTGGTCGAATAAGTTGCAGACTGAATCAGGGGAAGTGACATCAGTTGGAATGACCATTAGTTGGTTTTCTACTTCCCACAGGCTTGCTGTCTTTTCTAACGTCTCAATTCGCCGCCCGGCCAAAACTACAATGTAGCCTTCTTTCAACAGAGCAAGGGTGGTATGTTTCCCAATGCCAGAGCCGGCACCCGTCACAATAGCAATTTTGTTATGTATTTGTTCTTTTTTCATGTTGCTTCCCAAATAAAGTTTGAGTAAAAAGTAGTACAATATAGCAAAGGTTGTCGAGGGATTCAAATAAGCATTTATTATGCCTGCATGTCAAGGATTTTAAATTCGTGGTGTGTCATTTTGTCGATTTAAAAATCAGATTAAATGACAAATTTAAAGCAGTTTTCTTTGACACTAAGGCTAATCATCCTTTATAATATGGGTCTCTTTGTAACTAAGCTTTACAGACAGATTGAACCGCTTGGTTATCAGAATAATCAGACATTGCTCTTTCTTCTTTGGAAGGACTTATTGCTGGGTAACAGCCTGCAAGGGAAATTTAATGAACATTTACGTTGGAAACATATCGTACCAAGCCTCAGACGACGACTTACTGGAAGTATTTGAGGCCATTGGCTCAGTTGATTCAGCCTCCATTATCTTTGATCGATATAGTGGTCGATCCAAGGGATTCGGATTTGTCGAGATGCCGAATGACGAAGAGGCTACTCGTGCGATTGAAGAACTCGATGGAAAAGAACTGCTAGGACGTCCACTAAAAGTTAACCAAGCTCGCCCTCGCGAAGACCGACCACGTCGTGGTGGCGGTGGTGGTGGTGGATACGGCGGAGACGACTACGACTCTCGTTATTAGTTAATTGTTAAGGTTTTTGTACCTGAAACTGGTGTATTTTGTGATACACCAGTTTTTTTTGTCCGTTTCAAACAGAAGATCAATTGCATAATTGTTTGTAATAAATAATGTATGTTTTACTTTGTAGTACTTAAATCAGTTGGTTCGATTAAGTAAATAGAAGCCCAAGTTCCTAACACTTTCACCCTACAGCAATGTTCCCAACTTAGCTGTTTTTGATTCAACACATCTTCCAGATTTTTCGTATCAGCAGTTAATAGAACCATTCGACCTTTTTTTTTGAGCTTTGTGCCCCAATTGGTTACCAACTGATTGTATAAGTTTTTATTTTCTTGGGTTGACGAAAATCTATTACCAAAAGGAAGATTGCAAATTATACAATCGACCGAATTTGGTTCTACTGGTAATTGCCTTGCATCCCAATTCTGAAGGTGTAGGTGGTATCGCGAAAGCCTTTTTCGAGCTAATGTAACAGCTCTCTGATCTATATCTCCACCTATTAAATTATTCGATGAATTGCTCCGCTGGTGAAGAACTTCAGATAAAATTATTCCAGTGCCACACATAGGGTCAATTATCTTTTCATTGGGTAACAGTCTAGCTATTCTAACCATGGAAGCAGCAATGGTCGGCCTCAAAGTACCAGGTCGGTGGAATGGAGATTCCGAATGATATCGTAGACGATTATCAGATAAACGAAAAGCCAAATGTAGTTGTCGGCGGATATAAAATCCCCAAATTTCAATAGAGCCAGGGTCTCGAATTTTCCATTTGGGAAAAGCTTGAGCCACAGCGGATCTCATACGTTGTGCTATAGTTCGACGGTAAATTGGATAATCATGGTCTTGCTTAACAAAACAATTAAAGCTAGGTTGTTTGGGTTTAGTAGGGTGAAACAAAGAATTTTTTAAACTGATACCTACTAGCAGTTGTTCTTTTTGGATTCTTTCTTGTAATTGACGTAAATGTATTTTCTTTGATAGTGGTAATCGTCCCATCAACCAAAAAACATCTTCTACCGTTTTTAGAGAGGGTAAACAACTCATGTCAGTTTCTGACAAGCTCAATACTGACAAGTCATAATTAGGTAAATGATGTACCTGAATTTTTTTCTTGTCTGAAGGGTTGAGTTCCTCTGCAGCTATCTTGGCAAGTCCAGCAAAAGTGAGCAAAGCAAACTGATTTTCGGATTTTTCGATCATAACTAATTGTAAGCTGTTAAAGCTACGTTTAAATAATGTTGTTCTCTTGTATGTTAACAGACTAGACTGTTAACATACGAGCAATTGTGATAGAATCTTCTACATGTTCAGGTTTTTGGAAATTGATTATGTTTATCTTTAAGACTATTAAACTCCATCGACAGGCCATAATTCTCACAGGTGTTGGTGTTTTTTTATTGATGGTGTGGTCGGTTTCCCTTGGGGCGGAAGTCCAAAACTCCAAAAACAGAAGTTTGTCCGTCAAGGCTATTCCCAATTTATTCTTTAATTCCGATGTCGGAATCGGATACGGTATTCACCCAACCCTTTTCGTTGATTCAGTTCAGTATAAACCTTATTTCATCAAAATAGATGCTAATTACTGGAATACAACCAAAGGCCCAATGGAAACATACTTATTCTTTGATTCTCCACACCTAATCCCCAATTATCGATTGACAATCTATACACGCTACTATGATGATTCTCAGAGTCCATTTTATGGTATCGGTGCTAATTCTGGTTCAAATCGCGAGTTATATCTACGACGCCGAACCAATTTTGCTACCGATTTACAACGCACTCTTTGGCAACCTCAGGTGAATAATAAAAAAATTAAAGCCTTATTTGGTTTAGGAATTTTTAATACGGAGATTGATATCAGCGACAGTCCACTATTAATGAGTAGTCAACCGATTGGGATTGAAGGTGGTTGGACTAATTACGTCAAATTAGGACTAGTGTATGATTCTAGAGACAATGAAATTGTTCCGAAGAAAGGTCGTTGGCTAGACATTTTGGCTGAGATTTCCAGACGTATATTAGGGAGTGATTATGAATACCTCCGACTAACTACCACGCTTCGGACTTATCATCCTTTATTATCTGATCGATTTATTTACGCTGGTAGAATATTGGCCGAAACGTTGCTTGGGCACCCCCCTTTTTATGAGTTTTCTTATTTTGCTAATTCCTACCAATGGAAACAAGAGGCCTTGGGAGGATCAAAGAGCCTCCGTGGCATTCCACTGAATCGGTACATTGGTCGGACTAAATTATTTTCTAATCAGGAATTACGTTGGATGATTGCTGATTTTAATTTTTTGAACCAAGATTTCACATTGGCTGCTAACTTGTTTGTAGATTTTGGTTGGGTATTCAATTCAGACTCGAAACACAACCTGAGCCAACCTGAGAATCCAATTAAAATTTCGAAAGGAATGGGGATGCGACTGGTTTGGGGGCAAAATTTTGTTATTGCTACTGATATTGGCAATTCGACGGACATGGATATGGGGTTATATATTGGTGTTGATTATTTATATTAGGTATTAGTAAATTATTCGCGAATGAAAAAATAATGACAAGAGGACTGTTTATAACTGGTACCGATACTGAAATTGGTAAGACAGTGGTAACAGCTGGTATCGCTAGTGTTCTACGAAGCCAGAATATTGATACAGGTGTGATGAAACCAATTGCTAGTGGAGATCGGGTAGATGCTGTTGTATTGAGGCATTTTGCCCAAATAAATGAGGATCTCAACAATATCAACCCAGTTTTCTTTGATCAGCCTTTAGCACCATCGATAGCATCACACATAGATAATCGTAGTATTGATTGGTGTGAAATTTACCACTGTTTCGAACGACTGAAAAAAAAATATGATTTCTTATTGGTAGAGGGGGTCGGCGGTATTGCAGTTCCTCTATCTTCTGACCAACAAGTAATACAACTGATTTTAAAGTTTCAATTACCTCTCTTGATAGTCGCACGTGCTAATCTTGGCACTATCAATCACACAGTATTAACTGTTGCCTACGCACGACAATATGGAATTGAGCCAGTAGGTATTATTCTCAATTCTAATAAACCTATTGTCGATGACCCGTCATTTGATTCCAACTCAGCTGAGATTCAGCGATTGACTGGTGTTAAGGTTCTTGGGAATGTACCCTATAACCTAAAATGTCAACAAACTGATGGTGACAAGCGTTTCTTGGGGCAACACATACAATCTCATGTAGATTTATCGCCAATTTATGAACTTCTGGAGAAACAGCCATGAGCTCTCAACCAGATAAATCGACCTCACTAAACTTTTTTTTAAGCTCTACCTTTTTATTATTGGTGTGGCTGATATCTACTCCTGTGCTGTTGGCTGACTGTTATAAACTGATGCATCAACCAACAGCCAATCATATTGTTTTAGTTATTGATTGCAGTGGTAGCATGAATGGACAACCTTTGGCTGATGCTAAACGTGGGGCTAACTCCTTTTTAGCCCAAATAAAATCTAATGATCGAGTTGCTCTTATATCGTTTGATGATTCAGTTGAATTCGTACAAGATGAAATAAATAACCCCAACGTTCTGAGCACCGCAGTCAATGACCTTCGTTCTGGTGGGGCAACGGCTCTTTATGATGGGATTGCTCGAGCTGCGCTTTCCCTAGTAAACAAAAAGGGAAATCGGGTTATAGTCTATCTAACCGACGGAAATGATAACAAAAGTCGCTACCGACTGACCGAGCTAGAAAAAATGACCGTTTCGGAGGGGATTTTTGTTTATGGGATCGGGTTAGGTCAAGTTGATATTGAGAAGTTACAGCAGCTCAGTCAGAAAACCAGCGGTACAATTCGATATACTCAAATATCAAGTAATTTAGAAAATCTTTATCTGGAAGTATGGGACGAATATTACAATCAATATAATAAGCAACAGCCAGACGAGGGATCATTGGTTGTCACCTCAATTCCAGATAATAAAGAAGTCATTATCAATGGTCGGAAAGTCGGAACAACCCCCTTTAGAGAAATTTCACTAAAAGAAAAACCCATCAAAATAGGTATTGTCTATAACCAAGGTATCTGGGAGTGCGACGCTATTATTAAAGCGGGGTACCAGACAGTCATTGACACTCGCGAATCTGATTTAGGTGCAGAATTGCTTATTGTTTCTAGTCCTCAGGGGGCAACGGTCTTTATAGATGATGTTTACATTGGTGTCACAGCTATTGGTACACCGGTCTCCGTGAGTAAACCTAACTGGGTTGAACAAGCCCAGAAAGATAGTCGACAATTACGTATCTCAAAAATCCCGTATGGCAACCATCGTTTTCGCTTGCGTGGGATCCCTGATTTCGATTTTGGTCCTGATCAACAGATAGAAATTGAAATCCCAGTCTCTAATGACCATATGATTCTGTTTTTCGACATTTTTCGGCAGAAAGTAACCTCAGACGAAGGAAAAATTTATTCCGTGGGGCGGCCGAATGATCCCTTCAGTGAACTTGATGATGATTTTGATGAGGGATTAGATGATTTTTGATTCATCTATTTAGCTGAAATTACCTGTATTTAATTTGAGTTATTCCAGTTTACTTCGACGTTTTTGATTTAATGGTAAAGGCTAAATTAAAAACAAACACTCTTGAGATAGACTGAGATTGACAGCCAATGCTGGGAGATTTTTCTGAGAATTGTATGTGGACTGTGCTTTGGGACTCTTGCTGTGTAGAATTGAGAATAATTTTACAAGCCTGTGGTTCCCTATGTTCATTATTGATTCTTAATTAGCTATTTACACCATACTTGGCTTCTTTCCACTGTTGCCAGGATTGTTTACCCGATTTTGAACGAACGATCAACGGTATAAAATTTCGTCTCAAAGTCGCAAACATGTAATTGGTAGCTTCTTGTTGTAGAGGAGATAACGCTTTTGTGCCAGGAATCGCACTGTAACGTAAGTCAATAGTCCAGCGAACATTATTAGTCTGATTAATTGTGCTGGAATGAAACGTCAGATTAGTCAAAAATAATCCATCACCCGCTGACATCGGAATAGACAGTGGGTTGCCACGTTTTTCAACATCTTCGAAGGTACGGATGTTTTGATCATTGCCCCTTTCCCCGTCGAGATACCCCCAGTGGTGGCTGCCAGGTATTACCCATATACAACCGTTAGCTTCGGTAACTTCAACCAGAGGTAAAGAAATGGTAACGACGTGCATGTATTGCGTAGGTTTACCATAATATTGACTGTCTTGATGCCATGGAAAAGCTGTCCATTGATGGCCTGGTAGTTTAGGACGTAAGTGGAAATCCCCATGGTGGATGATCTCTGAACCGATTAAAGAATCTACCACGTCGAGAATATTTTTGTGGGTTATTAAATTGTAAAGTTCGTAGGAAAATATATCAGTATTCCAAGATCGCATACGGTTATCGAGATTTCGGTAGAGTTTAGCCATTCGGCACTCAAAAGGTGCAGATTCAGCTATATCATTAATTTTCCCTTCTGATAATAGGACTTGGGCATGTTGATCAACGGCTTTCTCGATAACGCTTTGGAATGGTTTTAGTTCCTCAGGTTGTAGTAGATTTTTCACTACCATATAGCCGTCTTCAAAATAGTTTCCTTGTCTTTTCATAATATCGTCTCTATATTTTAATAAACTGATTCTATCAGTCATTATTTAAGTGGTCAATTTTATAACCTCAGTCTTTTTGTTAATAATTTCCCCTAAACTATATCGGTTAATTATTTTGTATTCTCTAAAATGCTTCAGGTGTCTTTCGTCATTTTATCATTAGCCCATAATAGATTTGAAGAGATAATAAATTCCCTTTCGGCCACCTGCAGATTATTGATTAACTAGTATTCAACCAGTTCGTCTTCATGTTCTTTAGCTCTGACTCACACGTTAATTAATAGGAAAATAGATTAAGCTAGAACAAAATTAGAAAACTGCTTACCTAACTAGTTTTGAGCATGGTGAACTAGGATAATCATACTCCAAAAGTCTTGTTGACAAATCGAGGTATACCACCCAAAATAAGTACCAGTCATTTATGAAAAAACGTAGTAAAAACATTTTACCTCTTAGTGTTGCTATTTTAGTGGGTGGAAAAAGTAGCCGTATGGGCGAACCTAAAGCTTGGCTAGAAATAGAAAACAAACCGATTATTAACCGCACGATCGAAATAGCTAACCGAATAACAAACGAACTGATCATCGTTTCTAGTGAGGACTATAAACCATTCGATACTCTTAAGACAAAGATAGTCACCGATCAAATAAAAGGGAAAGGGCCTCTGATGGCAATTTTTACAGCGCTGCAATCTATATCCAATTCTCACTGTCTAATATTGGCTTGTGACTTGCCATTTATAACTGAACGAATCTTGATTGAGATGGGAAGAAAGATTGGTTCGCATGATGCAGTAGTTCCATTGACTAATAATGGTTTTGAACCTTTGTGTGCTATCTACGCTCAATCTTGCTCATCTCCGATAGAATCAAGAATTAATCAGAATAAGCTCAGTGTCCATCGTATGTTTTCCGAATTGAATATTTATCCTTTTACCGAATGGAGCAGATTTGATCCATCTGGTAACATTTTTCTAAATATGAATACACAAGATGATTACCAAAAAGCTAAGCAAATTTTAGCAAAGTCTTCTTCAACAGGTGTTAAGTATCATACTGATGTTTGAACATAGTATGCTTTAGCTTTTGGTAGTGATTCAGAGGGATCTAAATGATTAATCCATTAGGAAAAATTGAATCAGGTATCAAAATTTGCGCCCAGATGTCTCCGGAATCCAGTGAAGCTGATTTCCAATTTGTATTACAAATGGGAATACGTCATGCTGTGCTGTGGACTGAGGCGCCAAATGCCAGTGCTATGTATTACCAACACCAAAAAGATAGATTCGCAGCGTATGGAATTGAAGTTTTTGGTCTTGGGAACTTAAACGTACATAACCAAGATGCTATTGTACTAAATTTAGAAAATCGAGATAAAAAGGTTGAAGAATACAAGCAACATTTACGGAATTTGGGAAAAGCCGGCATTCCTTATACAACTTACGCACATATGGGAAATGGAATTTGGAGTACTGGGCAGAAAACATTAAGGGGAGGGGCTTCAGCTCGCACTTTCGATCTAAATCAGGCAGAATCTGGACATTGGCATGGGCAGACATTTTCTATGCCACTGTCTCATAAAAGAGAATATAGTCAAGAAGAAATTTGGGACAATTACACTTATTTCATAAAACAGGTTGCTCCTGTGGCTGAAGAGGCTGGTGTGCTAATCGGTATCCACCCAGATGACCCACCGGTTCCATATTTGGCTGGAATTCCCCGTTGTATTTTCAGTAGCTTCGAGGGATACAAACGGGCCCTAGAAATTGCGGACAGCCCTAACGTCGGAATTTGCTTTTGTGTTGGTTGTTGGCTAGAAGGCGGAGAATTAATGGGGATGGATATTCTGGATTCGATACGCTACTTTGCTGATCGAGAGAAAATTTTCAAAGTCCACTTCCGTAACGTTGACCAACCATTACCCCATTTCACTGAAACCTTTATTGACAATGGATATATGGATATGTATCAAGTAATGAAAGTTCTACATCAATATGAATTTAAAGGAGTAATGATTCCTGATCACATACCAACTATGGGAAGTAATAATCAAGTCGGGACCGCCTATACTATTGCTTATATGAAAGCTATGTATGAGCGTGCAGTCGCCGAATCTACCTATTGAAATAATTTCTTCATTCATGCTTCAGACGTTAATTTCACGGTGTTTTTTGGCCACCTTATTTTTTTGTGTCCCGTGCATTTCAGAACCGGATACTTCTACAGAAAATGCAGAACAAGTTGACGAGACCATTACAGTTAGCGTTAACCCATTTCCACCTTTTATCATCTTACGAGATTCAAATCAGACTCCAACTGGTTTTGATATTGATCTTTGGCAAGCTATTGCTGAAGATCTTGATCTCTCCTACGTTTATCGACCTGTTAAAACACTAAAGGATTTATTTGATGACTTGGTCGAAGACCGCTCAGATATTTCAATTGGGGGCTTGACAATCACACTAGATCGAGAACAGAAAGTTGATTTTTCTCACCAATATATTGAAGCTGGATTACAGATTCTGGTCCGGAATCAAATTAATCCTAGTGTCTTTAGGTCTTTGGGGGTATTCCTAAAACCCCAATTTCTGAATGTACTAGGGGTCTGGCTGATGTTTACGTTAGTTTTTTCACATCTTGTTTGGTGGGCTGAGCGAGAGGAAGATGAAACTTATTGGGCTAATATTTGGGAATGGACGTGGTGGCTGCATGTAACTATCGCAACTGTCGGCTACGGAGACAAAGTGCCGAAAAACAGCGTTGGAAGATTGATAGGTTTAGTTGTCATTTATACTGGAATTGGCTTCTTCCTTTACTGTACAGCCGAATTTAGTTCTGCTATTACAATGGAGAAGTTGAAGGCGGATATTACAGAGCCATCTGATTTACATAACCGGCGTGTTGCAACTGTGCGCGATTCCACTAGTGTTAATGTTCTAGAGAACATTGGGGCTAATATTATTCTGGCTAATAGGGTGGATAGTGCTTGTCAAAAGCTGATCAATAAAGATGTTGATGCTGTTGTATACGACTCGCCAAACCTGCAACACTATGCTCGCTCCGAAGGTCAGACTCGAGTCGTTGGGCCTATATTTGAAACACAACATTACGCAATTGCATTACAAGCCAATAGTCCACTTCGAGAGAAGATTAATCAGGCACTATTGAAACTAAAAGAAAATGGCCAATATCAAAAAATCTACCAAAAATGGTTTAGTCAACCCAAACCTTAACTTCGTATTTGTTGACCTGAGAAGATTCTGAAGCTTAAAAAGTAAAAGTACACTGATCAGGAAAGAAAGAGCTTGATAATTCTTGGAAAGTGAGTTAGAATTGAAATTGGGTCTCAATCTCACCGGTCAATTCAGCCGGTCCGAAGTTATCAGACCGGCTAAGTTAATGGAGATAGATGGTTGAAGAAGTGAGTAGAATTACTCGTCGTCTAACTTGATTTGCTGCGCCAAGTAGCCGCCAATGCCAATTTGTTGGACTTGATCTAGTTGGGCTTCAATCCAATCGATATGTTCTTCCTCGTCCGAAAGTATTGATTCCAAGAGTTCTGAAGAACCGAAGTCCTTGTGGGTATGTGCAAGTTGTATACATGTATTCAGTCGTTCTATTGCTTCTTCTTCGAGAGCTAGGTCATTTTCTAGCATTTCCTGCACGTTAGTGCCGACTCGAATTTCGAAATAACGAGCCATGTTAGGAATACCTCCAAGATAAAGTAGGCGAGCGATTACTTTTTCAGCATGTTTCATCTCGTCAATAGACTCTTTTCGTATGGCTTTGTATAAACGGCTGTACCCCCAGTTTTCACACATCTCTGAGTGAGCGAAATACTGGTTGATGGCTGTCAATTCAGCACAAAGGACCTCATTAAGGGCGTTTATAATTTCAGGGTGACCTCTCATGGTCGCCTCCTTCTATGTAGATGTTCGATAAAAAGGGAATTTATTATAACGGTGCCTTAGACCAAGCCACTGGCTATGGCACCCTTCCCTTTATAATCATATCATATGAAGAATAAGATCGCATTTTTATATCTGTTTTGACATTTTCTGATCTGAGACTTTTACTACTATGAAAGGGACAAAATTAGTAAAAACCTTGCCAGCCAGTAACTTTATCGAGGTAATTAGTACAAATGAAGTGCCTGAAGGTCAATGTCTTGGCTTAATGGTCAAAGGACATTTTTTAGGCATTCATAATGTTGATGGACAATTCTATGTAGTTGATAATACTTGTCCACATGGTGGCGGTGTGCTTCATGCTGGAGGGTTAGAAAATAATACTGTTGTTTGTCCAATTCACCAGTGGAAATTTGATGTAAAAACCGGTCAGTGCATTTGGCCCAAAAAATGTCAAATCGCGACCTACCCGGTGAAAGTATTTGAAGGTCAAGTCTATGTTGACATTACGTCCCCAAGTATACCTACTAAAACCAACCAAGTTCACGTTTACCACGTAAAAAGGCCCAACCGAGTCCAAATAGCCAAAGCTCAATAATTTCGGACCTTTCTTATTGAAGCTGACAGTGATTTCTTGTCTAAATGGCATAAAATGGTAACCAGTCTGATCTGTTGACTGTTTACTTCTTCTCCAGTTTTATATGTTTCAGTGTCTTTTGATTGGTTTTCCCATGATCATTTAATCTAAATATCCAGTGAGAATCAGTGTGTCATTTCACTGTTTTTCCTCCGGTGTCGGCTTTGAACACTATAATTGAACAAAGTAAAATATGAGAGGAAAATGAAAAGCATTCGGATTTGCTTGTTATTATTCTAGATAAAAATTGGGAGTTGAATTTTACAGTAAAACCCAAAATGATGAAATTCTGTCAAATTTTCGTCTGAATTAATAGAATCAGAAACTGATAACATTTTCTTTTTTAGTTCTATCTTGATGTTGGAGTCAAATAATAGGCACCAATTGTAATTGTTAAACTAGGAAATGCTAATCTAATACTAGTATGAAGTCGCTAAATCGGATATTGATTGATTTCACAAATCAAGGTTATTATTATAGTCTATAAAATAGAAATAGTTACTAAATACTATAGGAAGGACTCGATTAATGGTAGGTTTACCTAATATCGTACTTATCTTAGCTGATGATCATGGTTATGGGGATATTTCTGTTCATAATGGGCCACATATCCAAACACCTCATATTGATCGTATTGCTGAGAACGGTGTCCGGCTTACCCAATTTTATGCAAACTCTTCAGTTTGTTCACCTAGTAGAGCTTCTCTTATGACGGGACGCTATCCCGATAGGGTCGGTGTACCTGGGGTTATTCGTACCCACCCTGAAAACAGCTGGGGCTACTTTAGTCCAAATGCAATTACATTACCATCACTCCTAAAACAAAACGAGTACAAGACATCCCTCATTGGTAAATGGCATTTGGGGTTAGAAACCGAAAACCATCCTTGTCGTCGGGGATTTGATCATTTTCATGGATTCCTGGGTGATATGATGGATGACTACTATACACATCTAAGGCATAATCAAAATTATATGAGGGAAAATCTAGAAAATATTGATCCTCGTGGACATGCTACAGACCTATTTTCTGATTGGGCTGTCGAATTCATTCAAAGCCAACATCACTCGTCACAACCATTTTTCCTTTATCTAGCATATAATGCCCCGCATACGCCAATTCAACCTCCAGCTGATTGGATTGAACGAGTACGACAACGTGAACCTGACGCTTCAGAAGAAAGAGTTCGATATTCGGCTTTAGTTGAACATATGGATTCAGGTATTGGTCGAGTCTTAGATATACTTGAAAAAACAGATCAGCTATCAAATACCTTAGTGATTTATACTTCTGATAATGGTGGTCAGTTGAATGTTGGAGCAACTAACGGGCTTTTACGCGGCGCAAAAGGGCAAATGTACGAAGGTGGTATTCGTGTTCCAGCTTGTGCTATGTGGCCAAACCAAATTGACCCAGGAAAAGTGACAAATCAAGCAGCCATGTTGATGGATCTTTTCCCTACAATTTGTCAGGTAGTAGATGTTGAAATAGGCCATCATATTGAGGGTAAGTCCATTTGGCCTACCCTTCGAGGTGAGCGACAAAACCTTGATGAACGAAACCTTTATTGGGTTCGGAAAGAAGGTGGACAACCTTTTCTAGGTCTTAATCAACATTCTGTAAGGCAAGGTAACATTAAACTATTACATAATAGCCCTTTTGAACCACTTGAACTCTATGATCTCAGTACAGATCCTCAAGAATCACATAATATAGTTCAGACTGAACCTGATCTCTGCCGTAAGATGAGTGAGATTTTACAATCGGAAACACAACAGAGTGGTACAGCAGTTTGGCAAGCGAAATAACTCAAAAAAGAGGATATGCAAAATGTTGAACTTTAGTGGGCAACAAATCATTGATTATCAAAGCCCAATGGCAGATAGCTCAAGATGGAGAAAATTTCAACTTCGCCCAAACGATATTGTAATTTCTACTCCTCCGAAATCCGGAACGACATGGACACAAATGATTTGTGCTTTACTAATTTTCCGCAGTGCCAAATTGGATCAACCATTAGGAACAATGTCTCCTTGGCTAGATCAAAAAATACAGTCAGTTGAACAAGTACTTG
This sequence comes from Candidatus Poribacteria bacterium, assembly GCA_036339735.1. Lineage (GTDB taxonomy): Bacteria > Poribacteria > WGA-4E > WGA-4E > UBA9662 > TMED15. Next base: position 112,024 of record JAYZAL010000064.1, on the reverse strand, counting down.
CTCAGTATGAAGCACAGACTCATCGGAGATTTATCAAAACCCATACGCCATTTGATGGAATACCTTATTTTGATTATGTAAATTATATTTTTGTCGGTCGAAATCCGCTCGACCAATTTTTCTCTCTTTACAATCATTACAAAAATTCAGATCGAGCAGCCGTTGAAGCATCTTTAGGTCAAAAATTAGACATACCTTTTTCAGCGGGTCCAGACAAAAGCTTTCAACAAGAAATAGTAAAAAATACTGGCTGGCATCATTTTGAAACTTTTTGGCGAGCGAAAACTTTACCAAATGTTATCTTACTACACTATAGTGATCTGAAATCTAATTTAGCCAAGCAGATATCGAAGTTAGCCCATTTCTTACAGATAGATATTACAATGGAAATCTGTGATTGGCTATCGACCTTTGCTAGTTTTGATTATATGAAGGAAAACGCTAGCGATCTAGTACCTAACAGTGTCCAAAATTTTTGGCAATCAGATCACAGCTTTTTTCATAGTGGTCAAGATGGTTTGGGACGAGATTTTCTTTCTGCGGAATCAATTCAGTTTTATGATAGTGTGAAAAAACGTTACCCGCTGGATATGGTTCAATGGCTAGAATATGGAAAATTGACTAATCGATAATTCAGAATTCACAAAATAAAGCAGGTATCTTTTAAATCCGATTTTTATTATAAAAAAACCTTAAGCCCTAAGGATGTCAGATTTTTCATGTGTCTTTTATTCTTTTTAATCGGCTAGTGCTTACTTTAGCTGAACGAAATTCAGGTCGCTGGTGCCGGGACGGTAGTTTATGGCTTAACCCTTCGGATAATAGCTTTTTTTGCAGGTGGCTCAATATTTCTCTTCCGTCATGTGTCCGCGATATTTTTTTTTCTAACCCTTTTATTATCAATACAATTAGGTCCACTAATTGTCTAAAATAATGTATCAAATTTATGTTCCTCTGAAAAAGTCCCGTGCTATTCGTTTACATACATTAACATTTATTAGATACCAAGTAAATTATGCGGGAAAACTCATATTCACCTCTTTTGAGGTAGGATGATCCATTACCTGACGGACACTCGTTTGACTTACACAGTTAAAACCCATTTCTATTTAATAATGTGCCTAGTCAAAAAAATAAACACACTCATTGGTGATGACCTGCAATAGCATTTATTCACACTAAGTTTCATGGTTGGGAGAAGGTAAAAATGTCAAAAAATACATCTTCGGGTATAACTTCTGTTGGTATTATTGGTTGTGGTATGGTTAGTGCTGCTTATCTTAAAAATAGCCTAAAATTTTCACCCTTTGATATTATCGCTGTAGCTGACCAGCGTCCTGACGCAGCTCAGGATCGGTCCAATGAATTTGGAATTAGCAAAGCATATTCAGTTGACGAAATACTAGATGATCCTGCGGTTGAAATGATAATTAATCTGACACCGCATAATGCCCATGGCCCAGTAGCATTATCCATATTAGATGCCGAAAAGCATGTGTATAACGAGAAACCAATGGCTGTCCATCTAGAAGAAGGACAAAGTATGTTATCACTCGCTAATAAGAAAGGATTATACATCGGTTGTGGACCCGATACCTTCTTCGGTGGAGCATGGCAAACAGCTCGCCAATTTATTGATGAAGGAAATATTGGCCAGCCAGTGGCTGCTTCTGCTTGTTTAATGGCTTTTCGTCAGCCAAAGATAGACAATGCAAAACCAAAATCAACTGACTATGTCAACTTCTATAGCACTAACTTTTACGACTTCGGTGTGACATGGAGTTTTGACCGTGGCCCCTACTATTTGAATGCTTTAATTCATCTCTTGGGACCAATCCATCGTGTTACAGCTTCAACCAGAAACGTATGGGGGGAAAGGAGAGAATTCAAAGACGTAGTCAAAACCCCAACCCACTTTGCTGGAATAATGGATTTTCATTCTGGTGTAGTTGGAACAATTCTCGTTAGCTCCGATGTTCACTCTACAAATCTACCACATATTGAGATTTATGGAACAGAAGGTTCTCTAAGGTGTATTGATCCTAACAATTTTGGCGGTCCCATATATTTTCGTCCATCTTCAAAGAATGAATTTGTTGAGGTCGAATGCAATTATGGCTACAATCAGAATTCACGTGGGGTTGGCGTTGCTGACATGGCTACATCAATTCGACATCAACGTCCTATAAGGGCTAGCGGTGAAATGGGGTATCATGTCATCGAAGTCATTCATGCTCTACACCGATCATCAGCCGAAGGCCAACATGTAGAGTTGAGTAGTACATGTTCACAACCTCAGCCATTGCCTTTAGGGCTACCTGACTGGGAAATTGATAATCAAGGCTGAAGGACCATTCCTAGTAGTAATCTTGAAGTGGACTTGGTCAACAAACCCTAGGAGAATCCGTATACATTCTATCTACATCAAGGCTCTTGATATCAACTATCAACAACCAAAGGAATAAACATGTCTAAGTCTTTTGAACTTCCTCGTCGTCGATGGGGAAAAAGTGAAATTTCAATTCCGGTAATACCGTTCGGCACACAGGGTTTTGGCAACCACTTTGGACTTGTATCCGATGACGAAGCTTGTGAGCTAATTCGTTTCGCTGTAGACATCGGGGTTAACCACTTTGATACGGCCCTTTGTTATGGAGATTCTCAACGAAAATTAGGACTCGCCTTGAAGGAGGGTGTTATTCGTCGGGAAGATATAATTATTTCTGCTAGAGTTTGTTGCGAGCGTAGATATGAGTGGGATCATCTTGATTATATTCAACATAATGATGTTGACTATTCAGCTGACTACGCTATTGACAATGCTGAGAGGCAACTAGAATTACTAGGAACCAACTATTTTGACGCGCTTTTGGTTCATGACCCTCGCGAGGTTGACCCTACAATTAAAAAAAATGGGACTCTTTCCGGGTTATTGAAATTGAAGGACCGTGGTTTAAGTCATAATATTGGCTATGCTATGAATCCTCACCAATTTCACTTAAAAACTATCGAAACTGGTGAACTTGATGTCCTATTGACCTTCAATGATTTTAATCTTTTCGGTCAAACTGCAGCTGATAAAATCATACCATTAGCAGAAAAGAACGATATTGGAGTTTTAAACGGTTGGTCGATTAAGCGTGGTTTACTAACGGGAATGGATTTAACCGACAGAGATCCTAAAGATAAGGAAGTGCAACGCGCGACAAAGATGCGTAAGTGGTGTTTGGAACATGAAATTAGTCTTTTAGCTGTTGCTCTACAATTCTGTATGCTCGACCCACGAGTACACGGAAATCCAATTGGTAGTCTTAACCGTCAGCAATTAGAAGCCAATGTAAATGCGGTCAGTATCCCCCTACCAAATGAAGTGATTAACGATTTCCTAGAACAGAATTTTTAATCCTTATTAATCTGTTCTTTCTAATTTTTGGGAAAATTAATCTAGGATTCCTTTATTGCCTGAAGTTCATCTTCACTACTGATGATGAACCATGTCTTCCTCCCTCAGAATGATCAAAGATCGCAATGGCTACAGGATAAATTTGACTGGGAGTAAAGGCAAGATCATCTGAGTGGCCAGTATCCAATTTGCGCCTCAACTCCAGTTGCCATCGGCCACTTTCCCAAATCCCTTTCGCCTGTACATCTGCCTGGCTATGTGTCGGTAAATTAACTACAAATGACGGAACACTTTGACCCTCAAAGGTCCTAGGTTTGGGCCGAGAAGAAAATAATGGATATCCTTGGTCAGCAGGATTTGCGAACCAGATTTTTTTTCCGCCAGGTATCGAAATTTGTTTAGCTTTCCCTTTGGGTTGCGCAAACGTGTGAACATGGCGACGATCAAATGCGTAACCAGAAGGATCTGTACGTGCTGCGTTCCAATGCCAAACATCCCATTCCACTTCTATTGGGGACAACATATCACCAGTAAAAGGACCTCTTATTGGAAAACCAACAGAGAAGATATCTTCCAAATCATACCCTTTTTTGTATCTAGATTTGGCTGAATCCCAAATCCAAGTTTTATAGGTTCGATCCTCAGTCTCATCGGCCCAGATAGCCAGAATGGCTAGTTCCATATCCGTATAAACAGCTTGAAGTCGAAGCTTTGTAGTTTCTTTTCCTTTATCCTTCCCCATCGACTTTTGGATAGATACTATTAAAGTAGGCGCATAGCTCCAGACTTCATCAGTAATTTTTCCGTCAATAATTGGTATTTCAGTAGCCTTTGCAACGTACCAATTTTGTTGTTCAACTGCGATGGCCCTAATACCAATCATCAATCCGAACAAGAATGATAACCGCCAAAAACTTATTCTTGACCTGATCATTACTAATTTCATATGTATAATTTCCTAAAAAATACTTTTTGTTTGCTGAACCCTACAAAAAGTCTGCGACTAGATCCTTACTTGAGAAAATTATTAAGTAGAGACCAAAGATTTTGAGTCAAGCTGAAGGTATTGAAAAACATACGACCAAGGGTCTTTTGCTAGAATAACGACGTATCATCAGGCTTTTAATTAATTTTTCATACTGTAGTATTTCTTATTCATACCAAAGACATCATAGTAATGTTGTGGGCAATTTGTTCCATACATACGTACAAAATGGCAGTAGGTGTGAGTTCATTTATAATCTTTTCGGTAAGATAATTGTGGCGTAAGAGAGCGTTTGAGAATGATCCCCCACTGACCAACGATCCATAACGTATTTTTGTTTTCTGAGCATACTATGGTATACAAGTCATTATCTATATCAGTATGTTGTTGTTGCCAAGTATCACCTGCATCAGAAGAGTATAGGATTAATCCTCTATCCCCAACAGCATATAATTCTTGTTCAGAAAGAGAAATTATGCTATTGAGATTAGTGGTGGTTCCACTGGAAAGTGCTTCCCATTTGAAACCTCCATTATTAGTACGCAAAACGATGCCATATTGGCCTACAGCCCAGCCAACTCGTTTCTTGATAAAGTCAACCGAAAACAAATCATATCCAGTGTCAGTTTCATGATGCTTCCAGTATTGCCCTCCATTAACTGTCCGCTGAACAATTCCAGAGTGCCCCACTGCCCAACCCAACGGGGCAAATTTCATTTCAATGTCTACTAAATCTTTACCAGTAGAAGTCCGCTGTGGTGTCCAGATTGGACCGCCGTCTTGATTATGGATGATTTGTCCATCACTACCGGCGGCCCATCCCTCAGAGAACTTACCGAATGAAGCATCGTTCATTCGGAAATTAGTTGGAGGTTCTTCTTCAAATAAAGGTGGACGCATAGGTGTCTTGCCCGGTGACCATTTATCACCATCAGTAGTGTAATGTACTGTTCCGTCCTTTCGCATCACCCAACCCCACTTGGGGTCCAAGCCTACAAAGTGAACACCCACCAACTCTTGTCGAGTACCACTGTTGAGCGTATGCCAAGTTTGTCCTCCATCTTTTGTTTCCAGTAAAACCCCCTGCTCACCAGATACCCAACCATTATTCTGACTTAAAAATAAGACATCTTCCAGATTTTCATACCGTTCTCCTCCGTTTTTTCTTTGCCAAGTTGCACCACCGTCTTGGGTTTTATGAATATTTCCTGATTGTCCCACGGACCAAGCTTGGCTTTCGTTTAAGAAAAAAACGCCTTTCACATAATTTTGATTACTTGTTCTATTTGGTACAGTAAGCCCTTCATCTGTATCCACTAACAACTCTTCATCTTTTTCAACATCAGACTCCTTCTTTTTGTTCTTCGGACTTCTGTCTGATGATTCTGTCTGATTACTGGCGACTCGGTTGAATCGGCTATTTTCCATACCACGTTTTTCTAATAGCGTCTGGAATTCGTCTACAGCATCTTTCTCTGTCGGTAATTTTGTCTTGTCCTGATCTATTTTTTCAGTTGAGTCCTCCTGAATTTCGCGTGGTGGACGGCCATCAAGAAACAACTCCCGCCAAGATATACCGCGATCTTTTGTCATAACAATTGACTGGCTATCGGTAAATGCCCAAGCTTGTTTCTGGCTCAAAAATGACACACGATTAATACGACCTTCAAAATCAGTTTGTTGTCTTTTCCAAGTTTTTCCACCATTTTTTGTCAAGAGAGACGATGCATCTGATAAGAGTAACCAACCGTTTTGTCCATCATTGCTAAAATGGACAGCTATAGCAGCCTGATTCGTTTTTTCTTGAATTTTCCAATAATTTCCACTATCTGTGGTATGTAGCAGAAACCCTCCATCCCGCCTTTGTGGAGCAACAGCCCAACCCTTTTTGCTATCGATAAAGTGTAGATCACTGATAGCTTGAGTGGTTGTTCCGCTTCTTTGTACTTTCCATGTTAAGCCACCATCGGTTGTATATAGTGTCTGACCTTGTGTCACACCTAACCAACCTTCTCGATGATTCAGAAATTGAAGAGTAGAAATACCACCTCTAAAGTTTTGAAGTACCCCTCTCAAAACTTGCCATGTCTGGCCTCCATCTACAGTTCTCAACATTAATCCCCGAGCGAATATCCAACCAGTTTCTTTATCAATAAAAGATACTCGCTGCAGATCATCATCAACACCACTATGTTGCGGTTGCCATGTATTTCCCCCGTCAGTAGTATGAACAATCCTTCCTTCAGTACCAACAGCCCAACCAAATTTTTGATCAGTGAAGTAAACATCATTCAAATCAACCTGCCACTCTGTTTTACGGACTACTTCCCAATGGTAAAAGACTTCTTCAACTTCTATTTCGACTTTTATCTCATCGGTCTTTTCTGTGCTAGCGACTGGTGGAAGTTCAATCGGCAATTCTTGATCTTCGGTCAGTGCAAATTTCATAGCTAATCCACCTTTACCAACCGCGATCATACCTTTGGGAGATAGGGCAAACCCATACAAATCATTTTTCGTTTCACTTTCTTGAATGTCCCATTTCTTTCCCCCAGAGGTAGTCGTAAGAACTACACCATCATCACCTACAGCCAGACCATGATTAGCATCTCCAAAGAAAATTTTGTTTAGATTATTCTCTGTACCACTGCGTTGGAATTTCCAGTTTTCTCCACCATCTTTAGTATGCAAAATTTCGCCGAATTGTCCAACTATCCAACCTAATTTTTCACTCAGAAAAAAAACACCATATAACTCATTATATGTTCCGGTTGTTTGTTGGTTCCAAGTCAACCCACCATTTTTAGTATGTAAACAGATTCCTGGCCAACCAATTGCCCAACCTAACTTTTCATTTAGAAAAAAGACACCCTTGAGTTGTTGGAATTCACCAGGGGTTTGCTGTACCCAATTTTTACCACCATCTGCGGTATGTAGGATCGTACCCATATCCCCGACGACCCACCCCTTTTTAGTATTGACAAAATAAACATCGGTCAAAGCATACCACCAGCCACTTTTCTGGTGTTCCCAGTTCAACCCACCATCCGTGGTATGAGTAATCATTCCACGAGAACCAACAGCCCATCCTTCTTTATCAGTGGCAAAGTAGATACCATTGATGTCATCCCAGATTTCCGAATCAACTTCTGTCCATGTCTCCCCTCCATCCTGAGTCATGGTGATTGTACCGCGCTTACCGACAGCGATTCCAACATCACCAGTTGCAAAGGTAACTTGCTCTAGATCATTGGCTGTCGTACCACTTAACATCTCCCATTTTTCTCCTCCATTAATTGTTTTCATAATAGTTCCATACCAACCGACTGCATAGGCAACCTGGTCTGTAATAAACTGAATGGAAGTTAAATTATTTTCGGTAATATTGTCACATAGCTGCCAATTTTCACCACCGTCAGATGTGTAAATAATAAAGCCAACATCAGCTACAGCAATTCCATTTTCTGAATTAACGAAGTCAATACTGTTAATAGTGTCTCGTACATGACCATTAATCAATGGTATACGACTATCCTGTTTTTGCCAGTCAGCTCCACCATTGTTAGTATGGAATACTGAGCCGTCGCTACCAACTAGCCAGCCTTCGTTTTCATTCAAGAAAAAGACACTTTTGTTATCATTTATCAAACGATCTCGCTCGCCTGAACGACGGTTACTCTGTTCTTGCCAACTACGCCCACCATCTTCTGTGAAGAATATTCGATCATATTCACCAACACACCAACCTCGAAATTTATTGGCAAACCAAACCCCATTTAGGGGGAATTCGCTTACATATGGGTAGCGTTTCCAGTCTTTCCCGCCATTCTGAGTATAGAGAACATCAGCACCTTCACCAACAATCCAACCCACTTTGGAGTTCGCAAAATATACATCGTTGAAGTTCGCAGAACTGCCGCTTTTTTGTAACTGCCAATGCTTTCCACCGTCATCAGTATGAGCAATTAATCCTTCGAAGCCAACAGCCCATCCTTCATTTGCATTTGCAAAAAATACTGAATTGAAGTCCCCATCAATCAGGGTTTCTTGTCTCTGCCAAGTTTTTCCGCCGTCATTGGTATGAACAATAAGTCCTGCGTCTCCCACTACCCAACCCAGTCGGTGATTGATAAAGTGAATATCGTGAAAATCAGTTTCCCAATCAGCTCGTCGCGTAATTTCTTTTGTGACACAACCAGCGAATAGGCTAATAACAAAAACAAGAGCAGTCATACTCAAAAAATTGGATAAAATTAGGTAAGTCAATTTGGTCCGTGGCATGTGGTAGATTCCTGTCTGTATGTTGAAGTCAATAGGTTAAGTAAAGATGCCAAGATCAACGAAAATTATCTATTATGACCTTTTAGGAAAAGAATTGTGATATTTAATACTGACTCTTTGTTTGAACAGAGCGAGTCCTAGCCTAAACAAACGAATAAGATAGAGCCATTGGTGACCTACTCCTCTACCCTACGTTTGGTTGACAAAATCCGATTAAATTTTTTCCGTAGCGCTTGTAGATGTTGATTAGCCCGATTTGTCTTACGCTGTACATCTTTAATGAGATCAGAAAACAGATCTTTCCCATTTTTCTGGCAATCATCAAAAGCGGTCTTCAGTCGATACCCCTCACTAGATTTTACTCTTGCTATTTCGATTGTGAGATCTCCAATAAATCTTTTTGTTCTTCTAATAGCCCACTCAATCCGTTTTTTTTGAACAACTACTGATTCTGATTTATCAATGGAATCTATGTTGCTAGAGCCTTCTTGAATCCTTAGTAACGTTTTCAGATCATTCGTTTCGTAAGCTCGATTAATACGAACCATCATTTCGGAATCGGGTAGATTAACTGATGCTTTGTCCGGGTGGAAGCTTTTTGCTAATTGATGATAAACTTGTTGTAGTTGTTCTTGTCGAGAATTATTGATGGGGTCAGGTGAGGTAGTATCGACCTTAGCATTGGGATTAGTTGAATACAAGTTATTCAGTCGTTCCCATCTACTTTCAAAGCAATCTGCAACTCTATTTTCGATTGCATCAGTTGCGACTCCTTCGCTAACTAACCTCAGGCGTAACTGGAATTGTTGTGTGGAGAGTTCCGTTTCTTCCAGTTCTCTGTAAGCTCTAGAAAGACGCAATTGGTATTCTTGTTCCACATTCAAAACAGCCACATTCAATTTTTCTAGATCGACTGTCATTCTCATAACCCGCCTACGCATGGAACGGAGTTCTTTCTGAAGTCGATCGAGTTCAGGTTGTTGAGGGTCAACAAAAACCGTCAGTGCAGATAGCCGCATTGGACTAGATTAGCCTTCTTGGTTACGTTGGAGATTTGATTGTGGGTTGACGTTTATTTCATAGTTCTAATTTACGGAATTCGGTAAGTGATTCGCCCGCGTGTCAAATCGTAAGGAGATAATTCAACTGTGACTTTGTCTCCTGGCATAATACGGATGAAATATTTTCTCATTTTGCCTGATATATGGGCCATCACTTCATGTCCATTCTCTAGCTCAACCCGAAATGTTGCATTTGGCAATGCTTCTAGAATTGCACCTTCAGCCTTAATTTTTTGGTCGTTGGATGGACTTTGTTCTTCAACAGTCGTTTGAGGTTGATTTACCTTTTTCTTATTCTTGTTATTTTGGTTGGCACTCTTAGTTCGTTTGCGTTGATGAAACCGCTGTTTCCTATTTGCTTTTCTCACTCGATGAATTACTCCCCGCCGACGGAATCGGCTTATTGAGACGATTATAATACGAAATCTAATTTCTGTCCGTCTTACTTAAAGCCAATAACCCAGCAAACGAATAGTAACAAATCAGATTTAATTTCTAATTTCAAATATACATTTCCAGCTTTACTGTATCTAGCGCATTAGATGTATCGCAATACCCGTAGCAAGCTTAGGGTAGAAGAATGTAGATTTCTGAGGCATTGTCTCACCTTCCAATGCCACATCATATACTTGGCTAACACTGGTCGGGTTAGGCAAAATAGCAGCTTGAAATTCGCCAGACGAAACTGATTCAATCGCTTGTTCTGTATTGGCTTTATAACTAATTTTTTTCTGGTCTTCGGCAACGGTTGTATCGATACCAAATATATTTTTGATGATTTGGTCATGTAAAATTTTAATATCCAAACGATTCAAGCTTGATTCTGTTTGACTTGGAGGTTGTGCAATTATCAATTGAAACTGACTACCACCAGTGTAATAACCAAATGATGGTTTGATATTAGCCAACTTAGTTTGAGCTGATTTCAAACTGTCTAAATCACCAAAAACCTGCAATTCAAAACGACTAATTAACTCATTCTGGGCTTTTTGGATGACTGCGGGGTCTAAATTATGCAAAAGTCGGTTGATGGGAAGTACAGCTAACCCATCAGATTCCATACAAACCAAATTCATCATTACATAGTTACATGGATCCTGAAGAGACCAATCTTGTTTTTTAGCTTTCATTTCATCTCGGAAGGCCAAAGCAGTCTCATAGCGGTGGTGCCCATCGGCAATTAATAATGACTTATTGACAAATGATTGCCGAATTCGCCGACCAACAGTAATATCATCGACTTTCCATACTCGGTGAGTTGAGCCAAATTTCTCACTTAAATCCATGGATGGCCTGTGGTTTTGTGTAAAAGCTTCCATCTCTTGCTCAACTATTCCTTCCTGGTCAGAATAAAGCAAAAAAATTGGACTAAGTTGGGCGTGTGTTTGACGCATCAAATTAAGGCGATCGGCTTTAGGAGCCGCGAGCGTTTTTTCGTGTGGTAAAATCACGCGGTCAGCAAACTGATGTAATTTGCCCACGGCCACAAGCGCTCGACGAATATAGTCTTTTCCATCAGGTGTGATAAAGCCTTGATCGTAAATGTAGTAACATGGTTTAGAGTCTTGTAACAAAATACCATCTTGTAACCACTTACGTAAGCTACTGGCCGCACGCGTATATTGATTATTCTGGTCCGTATCTTGATCAGTAGGCTGACTTAAAATTAGACGGACAATATTATTCGGATGCTGTTTTTCTAACGCAATACGATCAGCTTCATAAATCACATCGTAGGGTGGCGCGATAACATTCTCTGGATCAGTGATCCGGTCAGTATTGAAACGAACACCTTGGAACGGAAGTACTTCTGCCATATGTTTCCTGTTTCCCTTGTCTCTAATCCCATAAACGAGTACTAAAGTAACGCTCACCTAGATCACAAAATATGGTAACAATTAGGCCTTCTCGAATTTCTCTGGCGATATCGTATACGCCTTTCATGTAAGCACCTGAAGATTGACCTACAAACCAACCTTTACGCGCTAATTCATTACACATATCGTAAGCATCGTCAATAGTAACCGGTAATTTTACATCAACTACGCTGTCATCATAAATTTCTGGCACAATATCTTCCGGTCTCCCTAAAGGTTTCAAACCTTCTATACCAGGGAAGTCGTCTGGCACAATTGAGCAAATCTGAATATTAGGATTAAACTCTTTCAATCGCCTACCAACACCTGTGATCGTACCACCTGTTCCAACTCCGGCGACAAAATGGGTAATTTTACCCTCCGTTTGCTGCAAAATTTCAACTGCTGTCGTCTCAAAGTGCGCACGCCAGTTATTTTCGTTTTTATATTGATCAGCCATGAAATACTTTTCAGGTAAGGCGTGATAACGGCGATGTACTTCTCTGAGTGCTTCATCATAGCCATGGACTGCATCAGTGAATATCATGTTCGCATTGTGTGCCTGCATTCGTTTTTTTCTTTCTTGGCTGGCATTTTCCGGTATAACTAGTTCAACTTCATATCCCAATACTGCTCCAATCATCGAATAGGCAATGCCGGCATTTCCAGAACTAGAATCCAGAATCACCTTGTCTTTTGTAAGGTTGCCATCTAGAATCGCCTGAGTTAGCATACGAAGAACTGGTCGATCTTTTATTGACCCACCAGGATTAAGCATTTCGGCTTTAGCATAAACCTCAATCCCTGGAAACTGATCTCTGGTTAGATCAACTTGCACCAGAGGTGTTTGTCCTATCTGCTGTAGTAATGGGTAAGGAGAAAGATCAAAAACTTTGGAGTTGTCCATTGTAGTACAAATTATACTTACAACTAAATATTTTGGCTGGACGAGTAAGCAATGGTATCAGTCAGGCTAACAAGAAAGTCTCGATCCCTCTGTAATGCCGAAAGTTTATTCTCACCATGAATAAACTCCACCTCTAAATACCCATCGTAACCGATATCAGCCAATTTTTGTACGACTTCATTATAATCTATGATACCATCAGCCAGTCCACAACCTTTTCCGTTTTCATCAGCATTTTGCGCGTGAACATTAATAATCTTTTTACCCAGCAGCTCAATTGACTCAATTGGGTCATCGGCACCAGAGCGAAAAGACGGTTGCCAGTACGTTTTGAGCGCAGGAGACTTGACATAATCTAGCAATTCCTGGGTTGTGGTAGCTGAATCGCTGAAATTATTATCGTGCATTTCTAAACCCAGTGTTAGTTCCCGAAATTGAGCCCATTGTGACAAGCTAGACAGACGAAAGAAGAGAGAACGTTTATCTGTCGGCAAAATACTTTTGGATGAGCCTCCACCAGACCAAATCCTCAACAGTCTAGTTCCTAGGCCTTGCGCGATATTTGCGGCCACTTCAAAGTGTTTTTGGTGTAGTGATAATAATGGGTGAACATAGGACCCGAAGGCGGTCACTTCCAATCCTTTAGAACTGACAAGGTTTCGAACTTTTTCAATGTACTTTACGTCATACTCCTCAGGCATATGGGGGGGTTTCCCCCAAATCTCAACCCCATCAAAACCATAGTCAGAAGCAATAGAAATAACGTCCTCCAGAGAACGCTCACGGAAAGCAATTGTACATAAGCCGACTTTCATAAAATACTCGCAGCCGCCCCCACGCTTTCTATAGTGAGGAAACTGTACCTCCTATTGTCATCATTACCGAATATATACTTTATAAACAGATCTTGCAGGAGAACTTATTCTCTACGTGTCTTTTGGTTGTAAGAAGTACAACTCAGCCCGTGTCTCCGATTTACTAAGCAGGATAAGCTGAACTATGTATAACAATGAAACAACGCGAGTCCCGTTAGGCAAACCGACACTCAACCCGACGAATGTCTCTTACGATGTCATGGGATTGACTATTCTTTGACAGCAGTCGGGGCCGGAATAAACGGCCAAATCATACCATAGGATAACTCTCATGAACAAGAAAGACTCTGTCTATTTATCAATAAATGAGTTTTAATCGAGGAGTTTAACGGCTTGAATACCACTATCGATGGCTTCAAACAGTAATGGTAATCGACCATTATCAACCCCTGCGTAAACTAGATTAGATTTTGATCGATATTTATTTTGATCATTGAACAGGTAGTTCACAGTTGGTATCGGCATGGCATGCCCTAAAACTTTCAAAAAAACCCCCTGAATTAGGGGAGTAATCTCCTGATCAAGGTGAGTATTAATCTGTTTGATTGTTTTAGCAACGATATTTGCGGCGTGTGTTTTGATTTGACTCAAGAATTGTCGTTGATCTGGTGCAAAGCAATAATAAGCTGTCAAAACCCGAACATTTGGGTTTCGCTGAACTTGACCTGCATTGTCTATAAACCCCATAAATTTCCGTTTATGGGGTTCATCTGATTCAAAAATCATATCGTTTTGCCAATAGGCATCGGTACGAAGTTGATTTCGTAGTATAAAGTTCACAACCAGCCAAGGTGCATAAATGTTTTCAGTAAACAAATGGGCATCAGCTTGAAAAACATAGGATAAAGAATGCTTTTGTCCTGCGTAAATGATGAATTGAGTTTTATAAACATCGAGAAGTCCAGTAGATAAATCTGCTACTTCCACCCGAAAGCCGGATTGAATAGACTTGATAGATCTAACCAAATGTTGAGTTTTTAGTTTCGTAGGATCAAGTTCATTTGCTAATTTTTGGACGAAATAGTAGTTACCTTCTGGTGGTGAAAACAACTCAACCTTTTTATTATAGTAAGGGCGACAAGCATAGTAGTGAATACCCGCGAGAGCGGATACATGCCGAGAACCAGCCCCATAATCATCGTGCATTTGGTAGTCAATGAGGTTCTCAAATTCTCGATGAAAATGTAATGACTGGATGAGGAAGTCTCTGAAGGTAATCCGATTTAGATTATGAAACTGACTATCGATCAATCGAGTTGGCAGCCTCATATGACCTTGGTATTGACTGATCAATTCTAGAAACTCAGTTTTGGGCAGCCCCTTTGGTAACATCTCATGGCGAAACCCTTTTTGAGTCCAAATCAATTCTGCCTGATTTTCGTTGATCAGGTATTTTTTATCAACAAAACCCCACAAGCCTTGCGTCGGGTCCAACCGAATGATCTTAAGCTGTTCCAAGAGTCTTAAAACTTCTTTACCATAGTTGGCAGGGTAAGCTAAATCATAATGAGCACCTTGAGAGAATGACTCGCCCGCAAAAACCTGTTGACTAGAAGTCCCCCCCAATTGGGAAGACAATTCACATAAGACAAAATTTCGACCGGCTAGTTGTGTGGCTGCTGATAAACCTGACAACCCACCGCCAACGATCAAGTAATCCGTATTTTTTAGAGTTCCCTTTCCTAAACTATGTCTCCACAATATCTGATGACCTACTTCCTGATCGGAATCAATACGAACACTGTAAGCAATATCATCGGGCGAGACACTTGTCTTATCTTTTTGACATGCACTAATCAATGCTGCAGTAGATAGTTTTAAGAATGACCGACGGTTGACCTTCATCATTTTTGCGTAACATCTACAATCACTGACTAGAAAAATAAATATCAACTAATCAATGGACAAGTCAGATAAATATCTGCTTAAGTCTTTAGGTTGACCATCAAGCGTGGTATCCATTGCAGCAATAACCAAAGCAAAACTCTTAATATTGTCGGTAATTCTGGTAGCTGAAGGGGGACCACCGTCAAGCCACGTCAGAAACTCGTCAAAAAAATGAATATCCCCATGCTTTGAAATATCTGGAGCTGTGTAAACTTCACTTGCTTGACCAGTTCTGTGTATCTTAACATCATTCCCTTCAGCTATTTCGACCGTACCATCCTCAAATTCCAGTCGGTAGTGTTCGCTGTTCCAACAATTAGTTATACCTGCAGCACTACTATTTCCTTCATAACAAGCATGTACGCCGTTATTCATTCGCATCAAATAGTAACCGCTGGAGTAGTGTTTAAAACTTGACCATTCGGGGTTCCATCCAAATCCCATTAGTGTTTCACAGTCACCACCAGACAAAAATCGCAGCATATCAAAATGGTGTACAGAGCCTTCAAATAGTAGACCGAAGTCCATGTCATGGCGCCATGCACGCCCCCAAGAAAGATATTCACGGTAATCGCATGCGTAACGACCAAAGACATGCTGTAGTCGTCCTAATCGTCCCTCTTCCCGAATCTTGACGACCTCTTGCTTATTTCTCGCATAACGATAATTTTGCATGATAGCACATGGAAGACCTGTTTCGACTGAGGCTTTCACCATCAGTTTTGCTGAATCTAGTGTGTCTGCAATTGGTTTTTCACTAATTACCGGCATTCCTCGGTTCATGGCTAATACAGCAGCAGAGCTATGAAATTGAGGAGGTGTGGAAATCCCACAAAAGTCAGCTTTTACTGAGTTGATAGCAACCTGATGATCATTAAATAATTGGTTTTTACTCAATCCTAACTTATGTCCTTGATTTTCTAAAACTTCTTGGTTTACGTCGACTAAGCCAACGATTTTTACTCGTTCACTGAACTGATCTGTAAACGTACGAATCCAGCTACCAGCACGGCCACTAGCCCCAATCATCAAACATGTTTTTACAGACATTAACAAAAATCCTTTTTCTATCGTAAGCGGTTGATTCTAGCAAAACAGGTGTTAGGTGTCAACAACGAGTATCTCTCATTGTAATCTCGTTTGTGTGTGAGAGAAATTGTCTATGTTATATTGTTTTACTAATGAGGTAGTTCAACTTACTCAGAGACTTTCTTCTAAATTAGCTGAGTATATTCCAATAAATCTCTACAATTCTTCTCTTCTTTCTGATTCCCAGGACGACCTAACGTGGTAGGCTAACTTTTTCAAAATTTAAAACCAAATTGATCAACCTTGATTTCATGTCTACCAAATTGACTTTAGCTGATTAACTTCCAAACCAACTAATTTAGCTGAACCACCTTCAGCAAAAGCCGAAATAGTTTCTACCACACCCAAAATACGCCGGCTACTGGTAATAAATACTCGACCACGATTCCCAATAATTTCTAGCATTGGACGATCAACCAGAATTTGCAACGTTATTTGATTGCTTTCGGGCTCTAATGGAACATCATTCAGTAAACCTTTTGATACATCATAAGTTATCTTCTCTCCGCCTATGTCGATGCCAAGACTCTTTGCCCCTTCTAATATAAAATTAGCGCGGATGTCAAATAACTCCCCTCTGACCTTCAATCTAGCAGTTTGATTGTCGGTTAAATCAACATTTTCGATGGTGTGTTGGGTTTGGTGTAGAATCTCAATTTCTTGGATGGGTTCTGCAAATAATCGCAAACCGTCATCGGTTTTTCGAAGTGTAAGAACATGCGGAAAACTAAAAGTTTGATTGAATGGCATTCCTTCCATTTCAATTTGTGCCCATCCTATTTGTATACGCCGCCCATCAGGACTATTACTAAAAGTTTGGGAAGCGTAGTACTGACCGTAATGTACCCGCTGTTTTTTATCATGTTCAGGCGTGAATATTTGTCCATCAAAGTAACCTATTGAATACTGGCCATCAGCAGCAAAGATAACCCAGCGAGTATCATCCTGATTCTCATTTACAGGCATCTCAAATATTTCAGGACATTCATAATAACCATCAAGTTGACTTTGAAAAGACCATCTCTTAAGGTCATTCGAAGTGTAAAATGCAATTGACCGTACTAATTCTTTTTCTTCTGTCTCAGATGAAGTTTCAGTGTAGACAGCCATCACCCATTGTTTTTTTTTGGCGTACCAAATAATCTTGGGATCACGGCCTTGATGTTTAATCACAGGATTTTCTTCGTATTCAGTAAAAGTCTGACCTCGATCATTACTATAAGAAATACACTCACCTCGGCCTGTACTGGTCCAAGAAGCCACAATAACTTTCTCTTGGTCTGTTTGCCATCCACCCGTATTGTTTTCATCCACAACTGCACCGCCGGAAAAAGCCCAGTCCCCGCGACGTTTGTTGTAAATCGAAATAGGCTTCTGCTTCCAATGTATTAAGTCATTACTGACTGCGTGCCCCCAATGCATATTTCCCCACTTCCAGCCGTAAGGGTTGTGTTGAAAATAGAGATGCCATTCACCATCGTAATATACCAATCCGTTTGGGTCATTATTCCAACCAACTAGCTGCGAGAAATGAAATTGTGGTCGTAAAGACTCACGATAAAACATATCAATTTCTGGAATTTCTTCTGATTGACGTATCAAATTGATTCCGGTTTCGGTTGCACCCCTTAGTTGGATTGTTGCTGATTGGCCATGAAATTCAGTTATATCTAGGAAAGACCAAAAACTAATTTTTGAAATATCAGTTGCAAGTTCTGCGTCAAACTCACGTACATTTTGGCCTTCAATACTAACATCGATATGAGTCATATCTACACCATTAAAAATGGGAAATAATAAGTATTTTTTTTCGAGCTTCATTGTCAACGTATGTGTATTCATCTGTTATATCCTAAGTTCATGGTAAACTATACCCACATTATATAAATTATTATCTTTCGGTTCAAATACCACACACTAAATCAAGCTAACACTTGTTATTAGAAGTAGCGGCATTCTATAATGTACGAGGTTAGGGAATCACTTTGCTAAGATTATCAAAAAAAAGATTAGGAAAACATATAATGAAAGGGTCTACTATCCTAATAGGAAGCAGCTTAATTTTATTGATGTCTTTTGTCCTCTATCTTGGTTGTAGTAGTAGCGAAAATCAGGTTTCATCCAATGACAGAGTACCAGCCAAGAACCAAACTTATTCAGTTGGGGTTGCACAAACCAACGTAAATGTGAAGATAGATCTAACTGATAAGCTCAATCCAGCTATTTTGCCTGATGTAATGCGTGAGGTTTTGGAAGAATTAGCTCCGACGGAAAAACCTGACTCACAAAAGTTTCAGCAAAACGTAGTGAGGAAACTAAGCCATAAAATTATTAGTAACCCAGACATTAATTACCAAGTTGATCTCAACGAAGATGCAAATCTGGATCCTTTATTGGTTGTACCTGAATCAGTTCAAGGTGAAGCTGCGATATATTCGATTCGTGTTCCAGACCCAACTGAATACCCCAAAGACCCCGCTGCATATGACGTCGATTGGGATCAAGTCGCTAAAAACGGCATCGAGTTGGTGGCTTTGTCAATTACTTTTGATCAAACATCACAACAGATGGTCATTGGTGCTGAAGCAAATCCTCATGCTTATGAGGGAAAACCCAATCACTATCGGCGTGATTATCACTCAGATAGCCACAGTTGGATGGGTAGTTACCTACGTTATATGGTCATTAGAGACATTTTGTTTTCACCATACTCGTGGTATGGCGGTGGTTGGTATGGAGGGTGGTACCCTAGGTACTACGGTGGTTGGCACGCACCAGTTGCGACTAGAACTGTTACTCGGACCAGAACTATTACTCGATACAAAAACGCTAATCCAGCTCAATCAGCACCCACAAATAATGTTCGAAGTAGTAGAGCTAAAACTAGGACTCAGGCACCCAAAGCGATTCAGCAGATGAAGTCTAAACGTACTATGGCTGCCCGGCAGAAGGCTGGCAGTGTTCGAAGTGGTGGATTTGGGCGTCAAACCTCAGTTAGAGGAAATACATCTACTACTAACAGAGTAGTCACCACTAGACCCAGGAAAGTAGCCAATTCTCGCAGTGGTGGTTTCCCAGGCCGATCATCATCACGGGGGAGTTCATTCCGGGGAGGCAGTCGTGGTTTTGGCAAGTAACCTCTCACTAAAAAATGATGCAAAACTAGACCAAAGGAGTCAAATTAAGTTATGAATCGAAAATTGACTGGACTAATGTTGGTGATTTCTACGTTGTCAGGCGCAATAGCAGCACAGCAGGGTATCGTTAATCCCGCTAATTCTAGCTTTTGGAGTGATTTGCCTCTCGGTTTGGCTGCTGCATTAATCTATAGTTTCTTAGGCATTATAGTTTTGATGGTTGGATTCAAAATTTTTGATTGGATTACGCCCTTTAGCCTCAACCGAGAAATTGAAGAGAAGAAGAATACCGCAGCGGGTCTAATCGTCGCCGGAATTATGATAGCATTGGGGCTGATTGTGGCTGCAGCTATTTTGTAAGTACTTTTTAGATTCTTGTGTCCAAGCTAACGAATCATCTTCTATCTGCACCAGAGACAATTGATTATGTCGAGCAACAGGTTTCCAACCTTGAGTTTCATCTGTATGAAGGTCGGATTTCTCCTAGTTATTTCCAAATTTTTCGACAAAGTCGACTAAAGCGCTGCAAATATGAGGCTGAATTCTGGATCATTGGCAGTAGTCATGTGGTAATAATTGAAACTGAGAATAATAAACTAACAGAAATTGTTTCGGCGGACCAAGGAATATTACCTTCTGACAGCCGAATCTATCATATGGCAGGATTACAGAATGATCAGTTCTGTTACCCCCCATACCAAATATCCTTGGAATTGAGGCAATTTGATTGCTTAACCCCTTTCGAAAAAGAATTTCATCAATTGGTTGATTGTAAGTTTGAGTTTCGCCTTCAGCAAATATTTCCTAAGACTAAACTCAATGGCACTACCTCCGAGCAACATTTGCCACCGAGTACGATCATCGATATTTTTCGAGCGGACGAAGCCGTATTGGATTTCCGGACTTTGCATACCTACACGGAAGAAATGTCAATTGCAATCACGAACACCCAGATAAAATTTCTTAAGTAGGAAATCCAGAGTCTTCGAGATTTTTTTACTAACAAGAGAGTGTATTGGCAAATTCTCCTTAGTTTTCAATACAACACAAAGATTTGGGGAAAACCTTTAATCCAAACACAGGCGAGACCGTTAGTTAATGGCGCAACAACATAAGTTGGCTAAACTGGTGGCTATTCGTTTGCCAGATGAGTAGGGAAATGGATAACCGACCAAAAATGAGCTGCCAACGGTTAAACAATTACTGGTTATCGAGGACTTTTCTGTTGAAGTATGCCAATTTTTCTACAGTTCAGGATAACATTTGGTCCAGTGGTTCGAAAATTTGCTGAACTGAAGGTTTAAATATATTTCCACTCAGTATGTCCGTCACACCTTGTTTACACTGTGGATACTTTTTCAAAAAGCGGGCAAAACTGAAATCTTTACTGTAGAAGGCATAAACTAATTTTTTGAAAGCATCCATACCTTGCCAGAATTTATCTTGAAAAGCTGACAAGCGCTTTTCTGAAAAATCATTATTTTTCCATGCGTCGATAATGCAGTCTGCGGCCATCTCACCCGATTGAAATGCTAGTAAGACGCCGGAAGAATATACAGGGTCTAGGAACCCGAGTGCATCTCCCACTAAAACCCATCCATCTCCAGCGGCCTGGGACGATCGATAAGAAAAATCCTTTGTCGCTTTGGCTGAAAAAACTTGCTCTGCTGATTGTATACGCTCTTTCAGTGGCAAACACTTTTCGACTTGATTATCAAAGATATATTGCAGCCCTTTCCTCTTGTCTTTCAACAAAGTATCAATGGGCCCAACAACACCAACACTAACTAAATCATCGGCTAACGGGATATACCAAAACCAAGCAGATTTGTCATTGGTGTGCATTACCAGTGTTGCCCCCTCGTCTTGACCTTGATCGCGAGTTGCCCCCCGAAAATGGGTGAAAATTGCAGCATTTTTTAATCGAGAGTCGCTCTTCTTGAGAGCACCCTTACGCGATATCAATGTACTTTGGCCGGTGGCATCAACCACGACGTCAGATTGAATTTGACGTATAGTTCCACCGGGAAACTTAGCTTGTACACCGCTTGCACTATTTCCTTCAAACAAGACCTTTTGTGCAGAGACACCCCTTTTAACAATGACACCACTTTCAGTTGCGTGCTCTAATAACATTTGATCAAATTCACTTCTTAGAACTTGCCAAGTTACTGAACTTTCGTGGGGATCATTATCGTAAAAGTAGAAAGGGGCCGACCCGCGGCCAGACGATGAGTAAAATTGGACACTATGTTTTTTCTGAAAGTGGCTCTGTTTAAGCTTCTCAATCATGCCAAGTCTTTCTAACGTCCAGTAAGTACCTGGAATCAGAGATTCACCTATTTTGAAGGTTGGTTTGGTAGACCTTTCTAAAAGAACTACTTTTTGGCCTACTTGAGCCAGCAATGTAGCAGCAGTACACCCTGCTGGACCACCACCAATGACTATAGTGTCTACTTTAGTTCTATTTGGGTCCTCTATCTTAAATGTCATTTCTTCCCTCAATTAAAGTGGGCTTTTATATTGATCAATTTGGATTGTCCTGTTGTCTAGAACAGATTTTGCCTAAACTGAATAGATTACCGTTTTTGTGTCAGAGTAGAATTGTATCGTCGATAGCTAGACTTTACTAATTTTCTTTTCCCATTCATCACAAGTTTTATGTGTTAGCTGAACCGAAGCACCAATGTAACGGGTTGAATCTTGTAGCGTTTGGCGTTGTGTTTCAGTTAATTGGTTAAGGAATGGGCGTAAATTACTGTCAGACCAAAGTAGATCGGTTAATGTAGCACCTCGGTCATGGACTTGAGATACTAATTTCCGTGTGTGGTCATATGCATCAGGAAAACCATAATAAGCCAATAAAAGATAGATCGGCTCTGCTATTGTATTACCAGCACTGAGTTGCAAATTCTGTAACATCCGATCTGACTTAACATCTAGTTCAGTCAATGCTCTACTCAAACGATAGATTGAATAGTCAAAAGCAGTAAATAACTCCGTTAGAAAACGGCTAGAAGCTGAGTTTGTTAAATCTCTTTGATGTTCTAAGATGCTATCCATGAAAACGGTTTGCATTCGAGGAATAAACGCTTTCCATAAGCTCTTAACATTCTCAAAGGCCTCTGGGTTTACCTTATGAGGCATGGTTGATGAACCGACTAAATTGGGATCATATTTTCGTCCAACTTCTCCGATTTCGGTACGGTAAAGGTGCCGCATATCATCAGAAAAATTAGCAAGAATCGTATACGCAGATGAAACAGCATAAGCTAAGTCGCTAATAAACTCAGGTTCAACACACTGCGTTGAAGTGTGAGTATCAGATGCCTTCAAACCCAGCAAGGAGAGTAAATCAGTCTCCAATTTTTCTGGTTTGTCGAATACCATAGATAAACCATTAAACGCGCCAACAGCACCTGAAAACTGGCCTCGAAGATTTTTGGCAGCTTGATCAATTAATTCGATTCGATTACCTAGTCGACTGACGTATAGAGCTAAGGCGTAGCCAAAAGTAATTGGTTCTGCATGTTGTCCATGTGTACGACCAATCTGAACGGTTTCTGCATGAATTCGTGCTAATTCAATCAATTGCTGAACAAAATCAACTAAATTAGGAAGGATAACTTTTTCGGTTAGCTCTTTAAAACGAAGAGAGGTGGCAGTATCTAAGATGTCAGCCGAAGTCGCAAATAAGTGAACATAAGGCCTTGCAGAAGGGGTAATTTTACGGCGAATGACATTAACTAGTGAACGAATATTATGCCTAATTTTTGCTTGTTCTTGGTATACTTCTTCTGCTGTCACTTGGTCGACTGCTGACTCTACTTGGTCAGCAACTTCAGAGCTGCAAACCCCATGATTGGCTAGAGTTCTTACCAAAGCCGCTTCGACTTTGGCCTGATACCTCACATAAGCTGACTCTGAAACATAGGGTTGTAAACGATCCATTACCGTTTCAGTTGCTCCATAATACCGAAAATCGAGCGGGCTAACGGCTTCAAAAAGCTCCATTTATTTTTACTCCTCAACTAGCTATTATTTTTTTTAAGAACCTGATACTTTGAGTGGCTATTGTTACAGGATCTGGCTCAAAGTTAAAAACTTCAGTCGATAAATAACCATCGTAGTTAGTCTCAGCTAATGCTGAAATGATAGGCGGATAGTCAACATCACCAGAACCTGGTAAATATAAATTATTATCATTGGTATGAAAATGAGCTAGATCACTAGAAAATTGACGGATTTCGGTTGGCATATCCAATC
The DNA here is from genome assembly GCA_036339735.1 of Candidatus Poribacteria bacterium. Taxonomy (GTDB): domain Bacteria; phylum Poribacteria; class WGA-4E; order WGA-4E; family UBA9662; genus TMED15. Next base: position 88,277 of record JAYZAL010000064.1, on the reverse strand, counting down.
CCTGGTTCGCTGTACTACAAACGTCCAAAATCAAACGAAAATTTGGACTATTGACCTGATGAATCATTTCCACAGCCTGAGATGGTGTATTGATAAAATTAGTCTGGTTGTCGGATAGAGGTTCCATACACAGTAAAACACCTTTATCTTGAGCATAATTAGCACTGTGTGTGAAGGTTTCTCGAGCATAACTCCATGACTGGTCAGAATCCCATCCTTCTTGAATAGACCTCTGTTGCGGCGAGCCAATAATCATGACTCGACCTTCCAAGTCTGCACACAAGTCTATCAAAGCCAGGAAATAGTCTAGCGTTTTTTCTCGAATCTCATCGTCAGGGTGATTAACATACAATCCCTTTGGAGATACTAATAACCAATGTAAGCCAACGATCTCTATTTGGCTGTTGGCGGCAGCTTTTTTAATTTGGTCTCGCTGATTAGAACTGATATCTCTCACATCGTCAGCCAAAGTAAATGGGGCAATCTCAACCCCTCGATAGCCTAGTTGTGCAGCGCAATCAAAGACGTCTTCAATTTTCCAATCCTCGAACATTTCGTTGCAAATTGCCAATTTCATATTGTCAGCCTCATAGCATATCGAACTTTTTTATCAAAATTAATGAATAACACTCGCCAATTCTAGCATACGGCACACGATTCATGCTATGCACTCGATCTTGACTTCCACCGGAAAAAAACAAGTAAACAATAGTTGGTTTATGATAGAATTTTTTGAGTCCTCAAATTTGTCTCAACAAATGTGCAAATAAATACTGTGATAAGGTCATTAAAACGCTACATTGGTCAAACCATCTTAGAATTTGACCAAATTACTGATCAACGACGACATCTTCTGTATAAAATGGCAAATGAAAGACAAAAGATAGACCAATTAACTTTCATTTGTACACACAACTCGCAACGTAGTTATCTGTCATAAGTATGGGTGCAAACTACAGCTTTCTACTACCAAGTCAAATAGAAAACTAAAATCATGTTCCACAAGATATTGTTGGATACTCATTTTCGACGACGAAGTAATATTTTTTATCCTAAAGATTTGAAACAGCTATATAATTTAAGCGATGTAGTATGGGGGAAAGATCAACCTATAACTGATGATGAACTATTTGATCTGAAGGAAGATATCACTATAGTTATTACTGGGCAGTGGCGTTACGGTGATGTGTCCCGGTTCCCCAAATTACAATCTATCTTTGAAGTCAGTGGAGGGTTTCCATCTCCGAGGCAATTGTCTTACAAAGACTGTTTCGCTCGAGGTATTCGAGTAATGAGTTGCGCACCAGCTTTTGGCCCAGTAGTTGCTGAGATGGCTCTTGGGTTATCAATTGCAACAGCACGTCAAATTGTTTGGAATGACGCGGCTTTTCGGAAAGGACAAGCAAATTGGAGTCATAAAGAATTTGGAGGAACCTTTTCCTTGTATGACAAACCAACTGGTTTTATTGGCTTTGGTGGATTAGCACGATCACTCAGAAATCTATTGAAGCCTTTTCGTACTTCAATTCAGGTCTATGATCCTTGGTTAACAGATAGTTACTTAAAACAAGAAGGGGTTCAACCCGTTGGTTTAGAGAATTTGTTGGAAACGTCTCGCTTCATCTATGTACTAGCTGTACCAACACAATCTAACCGGGCTCTGTTAGATCGTCAAAAACTAGAATTGATTGGTGATGATTCAGTCTTTTTGCTAATGAGCCGAGCACATGTAGTTGATTTTGAAGCCTTGACTGATTTGTTATCCCAAGGCCGTTTTAAAGCAGGAATCGATGTGTATCCTCAAGAACCATTACCCTTGAGTCATCCAATCAGGCAACTACCAAATGTGGTGTTATCTTCACATAGGGCAGGTGCTATCGGAGAAGGTCTTCTGAATATCGGGTCTCTACTTGTGCGTGATGTCGAAGCGGTTGTTTCTGGTCGAGTCCCACAAGAATTTCAGATCGCACAACCGGAATACATAAGGGAACGAGGTTAGTATAGATCTCGGATCATTTGGATTACATTAGTCGTGGATTTGCCAGCCACATTAATACCGACTATAACCCGGCCACCATTTTCTTCAACAACATCTCGCTCGATTACTTGTTCAATAGAATAATCGCCACCTTTAACGTGAATGGTAGGTTTGAGGATCGATAGGAGGTTCCTTGGATCGGGCTCTGAGAAAATGACCACATAATCGACACAATCTAAACCTGAAAGCATCTCTGCTCGTTCCATTTCTGGCACCAGTGGTCGATTAGCACCTTTTAAGTATCTGACTGATTCGTCGCTGTTAACTCCGACTACTAGTATGTCTCCCATCTTTTTTGCTGCTTTCAGGTAGCGCAAATGACCCACATGAAGCAAGTCAAAACAGCCATTTGTACTTACTATCACCTCATCTAGAGCCTTTTTCTTTTTTATTATTTGAGATAATTGCTCAGAAGTGCAAATTTTACCTGGTAGTTGAATTATCATTGAATAAATACGTTTTACGTTTCAAATTGTGAACTTAGTTTAATATTTCGAAAATTAATGAAAATTTTTACGTCTAGGCATTTCGGCCTTTAGTACCCTCATGAGGTCGGCAAGTCATTTTAGAGTCAAGATTGATCTTAACCTGACACAGACATGGCTTGGAGACTTGCAAATCCATGTTCAGAAACAAGTCGTCTTAATTTTCCCAAACCGGAAGAAATTAATATTTCACATCCGATCTGATTTGTTCCTTCGATTTTATTCTTTCGAAGATTGGACCCAGATATTTCTCACACCATTGTCTTCGTCTTCGTAAATCCTCATTTTTTCAATATCACTGCTTTCAATCATATGACCTCTAACAAGGAAGAAGATGTCTTTGACCGTATATAGATCTTCCGCCAGTATATGTCCTGGGGTTACATCTTGTATCGAAGGTAGTTCAACAGATTCATTGCGTTCTAATTCCTCATCGGACACGTTGATTGACAAATACTCAAAAAGAGCAAAAAATCGTTCGTTGTATTTACCAATTTGCTCGCTAGGTGAGTAAATATCTTCTTTCATCTTTTCAATAACTTCTAACGGACCTAACGGGCCACCATGCAATTCCGAAAATCGAAAATTGTCATAGTCACTGACAATTCCAATAATTTGTGCCCAAGAGTCAATTTGGTCTAAAAAAATACCGTAATATCCTTTGCCATCCCTTCGCTCATGATGTTGTCGAATCGGTTTTCTTAAGGTTTTTCGAACTTCATCTGGCAGTCGTCTGATTAACCACAATCCATCTTCGACGTGCATACCGACTTGATTTTTTTGATCTTCGCTCAAATCTGCGAAGGGTATCCTCCAAAGAGATTCAGGGAATTTAAGTTTGCCAATATCATGTAAAACACCTGCCATCTCCAACATATCAGCCGGGAAAGCGACACTACTTTGCCCGTCTTCAACTACAGCATCAGCCATCAGTCGACACCATTTACCAACTCGTCTAGAGTGTTGCCATAATACTGGATTTACATACTGCATAGTAAACAGTAAAGTATCTAAAAAACTTTGATTTGTCTTACTAGCGGTTTGCCCGATTGACTCTTGCAACTGGTCGAGATTTGATGTTAGTTCCTGATTTTCTTTTTTCAAACGAATGCTCTCAGCTCGATAATATTTGGCAGCCTGCGTCATTTTATCTAATCTCTGAGTTTCTCTTCGTTTTAATAACCGTCCCTTTAACCCCTCTTGTACAATCTGAACCAACTGCTTGTTATTCCATGGCTTACGAACATGACGGAAGATATTAGCAGTATTCACTGCTTTTACCAAGATCTCTGAATCAGAATAGGCAGTTAATTGAATCCGCACAGCTTCAGGGCAGAAAATCATACTCTCTTTCAAAAATTGACTTCCTGACATACCATTTCCCATTCTTTCATCTGCAATAATTACATCTGTATCTTGGTTGTTTTCCAAAATCCCCAACCCTAACTCACCACTGTGAGCAGTTAAAACATGCTGGTAACCAATATGACGAAACAAGCGATCTAGAGCGTCCAAAATGATTTGCTCATCATCCACGCAAAGGATTTTATAGTTCATGGTAGGCCGCTGTACTGTTTTTTTTGTCATTAGTTAATCTGATACAGGAGGAGAAAGTAATTCGTATTATTAAGCTTTCAGCTTATTGTGATTGAAACAAACGAGTCAGGCTGGCTAGAAAACAATAACGATTTCCAATTCTATAGTTACACGCAGAAACTAACGTTACCAAAACAAAAAGAGTTTCAGGCTCTAAGAATCAAAGCTGATCTGCCACCTATTTTTTGAAATCTTGAATTTATAATTATTTGGAACCTAAAGTTAAAATCTTGTCGGACAACGATTCCTAAATGTTTAGTTAAAATTTGGGAATGTGCCAGAAAATTCACATTCCAGGATCATTATAGTTTTTTACTCGATTCGAGCACTAATATTGTTCTTGACTAAATTAATCAAAGTCAAAAAATCCAGTTGAATTAGTCTTTCATATTCTCTGATTCGATAATTTGCAAAGCAGACTCGATTTCGGTTGCAACCTCAATGTTATTTTCATTTTGTAATTTTTTTTTGAGAATAGTTTCAGCCAGCGGTGTAGCAATTTGCCCTAAAGCCCATGCTGCATGTTGACGTACTAGTGGTTCAGTATCCCAAATAGCTGATTGAAGAGGCTCAACCATCGACGGGTCTTTTGAATTTCCCATAGCCACGACTACGTTCCGTAAAAAACCACGTCGTTTAGCTCTCTTGATCGGACTTCCTTTGAACTTTTGGCTAAATTCGTTTTGCGTAATACCAATTAAGTCGGCTAATTTTGGCAGGAGATTACCCTTTCTAGGTTGGAATTCTTCAACAGAAGTTGGTTGTGATTTGGTATTCCAGGGACATACCTCCTGACAAATATCACAACCGAAAATTAGGTTGCCAAGACCTGGTCTTAGATCCATCGGTATTGCTTCTTTCAACTCGATAGTTAAGTAAGAAATACAACTCCTTGCATCTACCTGATTCGGAGCAACAATAGCGTCAGTTGGACAAGCCTCTATGCAAAGTGTGCAAGAGCCACAACTACCACGTGCAGGTAAAACATCGACACCTAAATCCAGGCTGATCAAAATTTCAGCTAAAAAATACCACGATCCTTTTTGCCAATTGATTAAATTGGTATTTTTGCCAATCCAGCCTAAACCAGCAGTTTGGGCATAATCACGTTCCAAAATGGGACCAGAGTCAACAAAAACGCGGCTTTTTGTTTCTCTTTTTAAACGTTTTTCAATTTTTTTAACTAATCGCTTGAGTCGTTTACGGATTACATCATGGTAATCTTCCCCCCAAGCGTAGCGGGAAATTTGACCACGGGTAGGATCCAGCTTTCGCACAGCATCAGGCTCAACAGTATAATAGTTCAATCCTAATGAAATAACAGATTTCACTTCTGGTAATAAGTTTTTTGGGTCTTGTTTTAAAGGGAAATGGCGGTGTAGGTACTCCATTTCACCTGCATAACCTAGATTTAACCATTCACGGTAACGATCGATAAGTTTTGGAGGGTCAGCAGGCACTATACCAACCAAATCAAATCCCATTTTTTCGGCTTGTTTTCGAATCCATTGATTCAACTGAGTTTTTTTTAACTCTAACTGATTAATTTTTGTCATCTCATTTAGTATGGTATACACTTACGAGTCAATAATTTTTCATTTTGAAGGGACTAAGCTATTCTAATATTGTTCATGTCAACTCTCAAAATATTACAATCTATTGCAATGATCATGTCTTGATATTTGACCAAGGAAAAGTAAATAAATGGCTGCTCGCTGGAAAATAATTCTAATACTGATGGTCTTGTGTAGCTGGAGCCACAAATTCAGCCAAGCCCAATTCTTGAATAGTCCGAACGAAATTGTTACAGCAAGAACCTTTCTATCAAAAGATCAATTTCACGCTGGTCAAAGCTTTGAAGCTGTAATTCGGATAGAAATCCAAGACGGTTGGCATATAAACGCTAATCCTGCGGGCCAAAATTACTTGATTCCAACAGAGTTAATTCTACCAGAGCAACCTTACTTAAGTTTAGAGTCGGTATTGTACTCAGAGGGAGAAATCACTGAATTAGCTTCAGTCGGTAAAGTTCCACTCTATCATTACCAGTCATTAATTGGCTTTAAGGGACAAGTCAGTAATAGCGCACCACTCGGATTGATTGAATTCATGTCAGTTTTACGTTACCAGGCATGCAATGACCAGAGTTGCCTTATGCCAACTGAATTGTCTGTTCCTATACAGTTAAAAATTGTTTCCTCTGAGAAATCGACCCAATCGATCCACACTGACATATTCGAAAATTTCAATTTCAACCCATTCTCAAAAGACATAAGAGAACAAAATGAAAACTTACCACCTGATGATCAGTTTCTCTCTGCATTATCGAAGGGGCATCTCTGGGCGTTCCTATTTGTTTTTATCGGTGGAATTCTGACTAGTCTAACACCATGTGTATACCCACTGGTCCCAATAACAGTATCTGTATTTGGAGCAGGAAAGGATACAAGTCGAAGAAAATCCTTTTTGTTGTCAATTAGTTATGTTTTTGGCATGGCTGTAATGTACTCAATCCTAGGAGTCATTGTAGCCTCAACTGGTTCAGTATTTGGTACCATTATGGCTAACCCGATTGCCATGGGTCTAGTCTGTACTATTTTAATAATTCTCGGTCTATCAATGTTAGGTTTATTTGATCTGCAACTACCAATGAGTATTCAAAATCGACTTAATGCAGTCGGTGGATCTGGGTTTGGTGGTGCATTTATAATGGGAACAGTAGCTGGAGTAATTGCAGCTCCTTGTACAGGACCGGCCTTAGGTGCCGTACTATCTTATGTAGCTACTACTAATAATATAACATTAGGCTTTTTTTTAATGTTGACGTACGCAATTGGTATGGGTCTACTTTTTATTGTGATCGGTACTTTCTCTAGTATTTTAGGCTCTTTACCCAAGTCAGGTGGGTGGATGTACGTGCTAGAAAACATTTTCGGTGTTGCAATCATCGCCATGTCCCTTTTTTATCTCAAAAACATTTGGCTTCCTCTAAATTTACTACTAAGAAATTCAGTAGAATTTTTGGCCATTGGCTTAATTTTTATCATCAATGGTATACAAATTGGAAAATTCACTAAGCGCTTTAAAGATCTAAGAGGGCTTTCTTATTTGCAGAAAGCATTCGGTGTATTGATAGCTGTAATCGGTTTTTATATAGTGGCTGGAGGATTTATTAATGGTGGATTTCAATTTAAAGAAACTCTTAGATCTCATAATAATGAGCCAAAGGTAAATTGGATTAAAGATGAATCAGAAGGCTTTATGATTGCTAAACAGAAAAATAAGCCTATCATGATCGATTTTTACGCCGACTGGTGTTCGGCATGCAAAGAATTAGATCACCGAACTTTTTCACAGCCTGAAGTAGTTGAGCGATTAAATGATTTCGTCACAATCAAGCTTGACTTCACCAACCCAAAAGATCCAAGAATCAAAACACTGAAAGCTAAGTATCAAGTCAGTGGGCTACCAATCGTTGCCTTTTTCGATAGTAGTGGTCAAGAATTAGAAGGAAAACGAATTTCCTCTTTCATACCGGCTGATAAATTTCTGACTTGGATCGGGGACATTCGATAAGTTCAATCTGTCTAATAAAAAAAGTCCCCATGATTATTTGATGTCGAAATCAAAGTATCGGCAATCAGATTAGAATAGACTATTTTTAGACAGATGATAACCAACAATAGCGCCGATTGGTGCTAGTAATGCACCATAAGCCGCTCCTCGAAGATACCCTGTTTGACCAACCTGCGGAACTTTGCTATATATAATACTGCCAATCAATGGGCAGAAAATAGCTCCAGCGATCACGTTGATACGTTGGCCACCACCATAACCCAACTCTTCGCCTAATAGATAAATTTGTTCAATGCTGCCAACAGTTAAGCCTATTGCACCGACTTCATAAGGAACAATACCTTCCTGATTCTTAGCACCAATCAGATTTCCACCCAAGTAAGCTAGTACAGCGGCCCCAATGGCAATGGTGTAACCACTTATCAATTGCAACCGAACTTCAGGCCAGCCTTCCAATGGGGGAGGCTTAACTGACGGAGGTAATTTCCAGCTAGTAACTAACAAATTAACTTCAGCTCGACCATAGCCTGGCTTAATCTGTAAGGCCTTTTTAAACGATTTGACCGCTTGTATATAGGATCCCATCTCGTACAAAGATTCACCCAAGTAATTGTAAGCCTCTGCGTGATTTGGAAAGAGGTCAACAGTGTACTCGAATTTTTTGATAGCTTGATCAAAATGACGAGCCCGATAGTGCAACATCCCCTGCTCAAATGAGTCGTCTGCGGCAAAGCCGCGATCTAGAATAATAAAAACGGGTAAAAAACAGACCAAATATCTAAGGTAGAACACAATCAATATCAGGGAAATGTGTTAAGATAATTTCACTCAGTTGTTCAAGATCGTGACATCCGCCTTTAGCACCTCGGATAATGTTTCGGTCTTTAGTCCATTGATTTCGGTACCAAGAACAAGCTTCAAATCCGTCTTCTTGAACATTCATCCAATCATCTAATAAGGTCCTATAAAGTTGGGCTTTATCAGTGTAATCAGGATTTTTAGCCAAGTTTTTTAACTGGTATGGATCGTCCTCATTACTGAACAGAAACTCCCGTCTATTTTCACGATAAACAGCGAAAGTGAACTCATTATCCTTTACTCCTCTCCACTCGGTACCATCAGTCCAAGCAGCTGTTGTTCCCATACCTTGCATAAAAGTTGCAATTGGTCCGACCCCCGACCCCTGAATGGCAAAACTACTGACGTCTGAACCTTCGACGGTAGAAGGAATCGGTAAATTCATCATCGATAACAAAGTTGGCATAATATCAACCGTACTGAAGTTGACATTAGTCTTGTGTTCTGACAGCGTTTTCCTACTGTGACGTAGTAAAAAAGGCACATGACAAGCTTCATTATAGAATATGTTTTTGGCTCGTCTACCTTGTGAGCCAAACATCTCTCCATGATCAGAGGTAAAGACTAAAATAGTATTTTCCGCTAATCCAACTTGCTCGAGGCAATCCATCACTCTCCCCAAGTTCCAATCGATATTGGTTGTTTGGGCATAATAACCTCTCATCGAGTTTTGCAAATCATTCAAATAATCTGGGGTGATTTTTGCCCAATTATCGGAATAAGGATCTGGCTGAGAAGAAAAATTAGGGTTTGGATGAATATCAACGCCTTCAAACATCTTCCAATATTCATCAGGGATGTTATCTGGTCCCCAAGGGTCGTGTGGTGGCCCCCACGAAAGAAAGATGGCAAATGGGGAACTATTTCTGGCAGCTTGGCGAATATAATCGATTGCAAGGTTGGTCTGTATATCAGCTTCATAGCCATTGTAGGGGATTGGGGTCGCGGTTTCCTCAAAATAGTAAGAGTCGTATGAGTTATGATTAAAATTATATCCAGCCCAATAATCGTCAAAACCTAATCGATATGGCCCCGGTGGCACAAACCCGTTACGAATCGCGCGATGATTACCGAGTTCGTTAGCCCACAAGTGCCATTTTCCAATGTAAGCCGTCCGATAACCATTAGCAGTCAAAACATGTCCAAAACACTTATGCTCTGGGCTCAACCTCAGTTCGTTAATGACCATACCGTGACTACTTTGGTATTTCCCAGTAAATAGCGAAGCGCGATAGGCAGAACAAACTGGTGTATTGGACGTTGCATTGGTAAAATTGACGCCTTGGCTAGCCAGTAAATCCATGTTAGGTGTTTGGGCCCAAGGATCACCCGCAAATCCACAAGAATGGTACCGTAATTGATCAGCAAAAAGGTAAACTAGATTTGGTCTTTTTATAGGCCCGCTCATGAATATCTCAAATCAAAAATGAACTAAATGATACCTTTGTATTCTGACTCCAAGCTGTCAGTAAAACTAATGACGCGACCTATGGCCAACTCAGCATCGTCCCGTTCCAATCTGGACATCTTTCTGTCAGCTATCCATTCCTGGCGCTTCGGTATCCACTCCTTTTGCAAGTAATTGAGCTGGTAAGCAAAGTCTGGGTCTTCTACTTCACTAACGAAATATTCTATTACACCTAACAAACCGTACTGGCGGTTGATTTCCAAATTATCTAGTTCAAAATTCATTTCAGCTGCAAGTTGACGAGTTCTGGTTTGACGATTGGTGGCAACTTCTATCGCTACGTCAGTTAAGAGTTGGTCGACAAAGCCGTCTTTTGAGTCTACAAATTTGGGTAATCCTTCAACATAACTTCCTAGTTCAAACTTCCCATTACGCTGTATGGCAAAATGGGCGTGAATATGGATGTTACGGAAGAAGCTAGTGTAACCTACATTGGGATCCATAGTATCTGCATCATATAAAATCTGGTTTTCGATATTTTTATACAGGATATCGAAGTCTGACGGAGTCATATTGATAGGTTTTAGGTGAGCAAAGACAATCGAACGTACCGCTTCAACAAACTCTTTATCGAAACCAAAGTCAACCAGGATTTTTTCAGAAATAGTAGCTCCCGAGTCATGGTGAACTGTTTCGTAGAGATCGTATTGTTCATAGAGTTCAGTGATAATGTTCTGTCGCACAGGTTTTATCTTTTCATTCAACCAAAACCCCTGAGAACTAGTTACTCGCTTACCATTCTCATCATGCAAGATTTCACCATCATAGCGCTTGGTGATGTCATGGAGTGTACCTGCAACTTCTAGCTTCTGAATGTCCCCACCGACTTTACGACCTAACTCCATACCCATAGCTCGCACTCGCTTAGTATGGTTCCAAGTATAATGCCTCCATTGAAAACCAACTCGATTGTGGTCCCACAGCCCATATGTTTCAACTACTAAATTCTCGAGTTCTGCTAACGTTTTTTGGTAATCCATTTGGTCAAATTCCTTGTCAAAAATTAATATCTAACTATGTTATTCACCAGCGAACTGCGACCTTAATAACCTCTCTCGGGTTGTGGAAAATCTGACCGTAAGCGGAGGGTAATTCTTCTGGTAGTACAATGGGCGAAGGTAAACCGTGTGGGACTAGATGACCTTTGCTAAATAATTGGATCAGGATATCGAAAATACGGCTCTCACTCCAGTAGAGATCACGCTGCGGGTGGCTGCACGCACGAGCTGAAATAATGTTGATCTGGTTGAAATGAAATTCTTCACCTAAATTCAGGCCTTTCGATTCGCCACTATAGAAAGCTAGTGGCACCACATTACCAGCATAACGCGTAGCTCGAATAGATTGGTTAAGAGCGTGATAATTACCACTGGCTTCGATTGTTACATCAGCACCATCACCTAACCAATCTCTTGAAGCTAGGGCGAAATCATCCACTTGGTCAGGATCTACCGCCAGTGTCGCACCGTGTTTGAGTGCCAATTCCCTTCGGTTTTGAATAGGATCGACAGCAATTACATCAGTAGCGCCAGACAAACGGGCTAGCTGGACGGTGAATAAACCAATAGCACCCATACCGAATATAATGACCTTTTCACCAACTCGTACGTTTCCGTCCCTAACTGCGGCCAATGCGAAGTTAGCAGGATCCATACAACAGGCTGCTTCAGGCGTAAAACCATCAGCCATTAAGCGAAAGTGGCTGCCTTGATGGATAGAACGAAAGCCGCCATACCCCCAAACCTGATCTCCAACTTTGATCCCTTCAACTTCAGCCCCAGTTTCAATAACAAGCCCAACCGTCGTATTACCAACTCCGCTCCATCGAGAGGTGTCGGGCTTATTAACCGTAGAACGATCAAAGATTTTTTTATCACCGAGATAAGGTGATTCAATGTAAATAGCCTTACCTAATAACTCCGAATGTTCAGTTCCATGTTTAGCTGCTGTTAGTTGGCTTTGCACTCGAACCTCTTTAGGACCAAGTGCTTTAAGTTCATATGATTCCCATCGTGGGTTAAATTGATCGTTACAGACTAATTGTTTCAGGTCAATACCATTCAGTGTTCCCATTTTTATTTACCTTTCATTGATCTGATGACATTTGTTAACTACGATTCCTATCAATTGACCGGCAGTATAATCGATTTTAGATAGCAGATCAATTTTCATTTGCTCACTTTCCCAGTGTCTTCTATTTTCTGAATGATTGAACTAATTGAGTGATAGTTGCTTGTTTCTTAGCCCAATTGATTCGGGAAGGTGGTATTATGTAAATACCATCAACCGAAAAACGATTTTGCTCACTGAGCTGAGAAACTAAATCTGTAGCTATCGATAGACCATAGAGAAATTGGTCTTCAGGATTATTAATATCTTGGAATTTTTTAACCACTGTCGAGGGAATATACATTCCCAAATTATCTTGTAAAAAAGATATACTACGGAAGCTAGTGATTGGTAAAATACCAAGAAGGATTTTAGTCTCGAACCCCTCGTTCTTAACAGACTGGTAAATGTCTTCGGCCGTACTTAAATCGTATACAGGTTGGGTATAGATAAATTTTGCACCCCGCTCGACTTTTCGACGCAGATGCTTCAACTGCGGCTTGAGGTTTTTGGTAATAGTAAAACCACCACCAACATAAAAATCACAAGCCTCTCCTAACGAGGTACTATCAATCAAGGTGCCTTGATTCAATCGTTTTAGCAATTCCATCAACTGAACGGAACCTCGTACGTCAGTAACGATCTTAGCAGTCTCAAATCGACCAACTTTAGGGTGATCTCCAGATAAAGCTATGATCCCCTTAATACCTAATGCCCAAGCTTCCAATAAGTGGGACTGAATGCTAATCAGGTTACGCTGGCGAGTAGTCCAATGAATAAGTGTAGGGATGTTACTAGCTTGCTGTAACTTAAAAGCTGTACCGATAGCGCCTATATTAACCGTAGCCCCAGCGTTATCTGGAACATCAAATAAATCAACCCCCAAGTCAGCCAGATTTTTGGAAGCTTTAACCATAGCTCTTAGTTGAGGAAAAGTATTAGCACGCATTTCTACACTGACTATACGATCATTAGTTTCAAAAATTTGCCTAACAGGATTAGGTGAAATGTTGCTTTTACTTGACTTCTGATTATCGGGAAAAACGAAAATCTGGGTCTGACGCCGAGTCGGCACGTAATCGGCGATGTTTTCCCGAATTACGCTAATGTGTTCTGATGTAGTACCACAACAACCACCAATTATGTTAATCCCTAGACTCAGAAATCTCTTTATAAATCCAGAAAAATGGTCCGGAGAAACACTGTATGTGGTACGGATTTTACCCTGATCAATTCTTGGAGTTCCTGCGTTAGGTTGCACACTAAGTGGCGTATCTGTAACCCGCGCTATTTTTTCAGCTGCAAGCAGCAAATCATGTGGGCCGCGACAGTTTAAACCAATAACGTTGGCGCCCAATTGGCATAATGTTTGGGCAAAAACTCGTACGTCGGTTCCATCGCTCACAATCCCTTTTGAGATTCCACTGATTTGTACTATCACAGGCAACCCAAACTTGACCGCTAATTTGGTAGCTATTTTTGTTTGTCGTAGCTCTGTGAAGGTTTCTAATATTAGAAGATCAACTCCTGCAGAAACAAGCACTTCCATTTGAGCAGTAAAGGCCTGACGGATTTCTGTTATAGACAACTCATCTTCTAGAGGATTACTTTCCAATGGCCCAACCGATCCAGCCACAAAAACTTGTCTGTTTTGTGATGAACTAATCTCGGTTGCGGCTTGGGATGCCAACTGTACTCCAGCATGATTGATGGATTCTAGCTGATTACCATATCCTTGTAGATCTAGTTTTAGTTGATTGGCTCCGTAGGTATTGGTTTGTATAATATCCGCACCTGCACGCCCATAATCTGCATGAATCTCATAGACAAAATTTCTGAAAGTAGGATCAATATTGCAGGCATCTAAACATCGTATATTCGATGGTAATCGGAGGCGAAGCTGAGTCCCAAGCCCACCATCTCCAATCAATATGCGACGTTCGATCTGGTGTAGAAAATCAGACATCTACTTATTCACACCTTTCGTCTTCAGGACTTTCGACCTAACAAGTGAAGCCACATTTGTCTTCTTAAACCTCGCTCTTTGTAATGATCGGACTGGGAGCAAGCTCCCGCGCGTTCCGAATCTAATCGATGGATTTCTCTTTTCGCTATCACCGGATCATGATTCCACCAAGGCTGGTCTGGGTCATCTGTGCGATTGAACAGAAACTTAAGCATGTATCGAGTTCTATCGCCTTTATTTCGACTAGCGGCGTGCCAAATATCATAATGGGTGATGGCTACTGTACCTGCTTTAACAGTTAAGGGCAACTGATGCCGAAAGTTGGTATAGGTTGCCATCTGGTCGGTAGGAGCATTTCGGAAATGTGTTCCCGGAACAACTACTGTTGGTCCCATATCAGAGTTTACATCTTGTGGGTAATACATTGCTAATACGGTTTGAATTTGGTGATGGCGCTGATTTACGCCATCTTGATGCCATCCCTGACTGCGAGATCCGACTGGGTTAACATGACAGTGTCGGTGTCCACTCATCTCATAATGATGCCCTAATAGACTTGCCAAGGCACCATTGACTTTCGGGTGTTGATAGACCTGATACAATTTGGGAACTGCATCCAAAATCCCGTCACCAGGGTTTCCATCTAATTGTTCTATCTCATCGTATATTGACTGGTTAAACTCCGAAGTGAAATCGGTTTCAACTATATGATATCCATGGATAATAAAGGTAATCATTTCTTCATCAGTCAACAGATAGTCCACAAAGTTGCACTCTTGTACTTCACTACTTGGTTTGATATTACTCATAGTAAGCCTCTAGCTTTTGAAGGATAAATTCATATCCAAGAATGTCAATTTCTCGGTCGTCAAAATTAGCTCGTTGATCCGGAAACTGTACAATCTGCCACCCATCTAAAACCGCGTCATGTACCGATCGATATGGCCATTCACCATAGTCAGGGTCAATTTCTGTTATCTGATCTTTGATCGGCTCATGTAGGCTCATCGCGATCAACTGGGACCGGATGCTTGGTGTTACAGCATGAATGTAGAGTATTCGTTGTCGAATATGCTGAGACAAAAGGATGGATGACAGATGATCTAGGTCTGTTTGGCAAAGACCACCATTATCAATTTTCTCTTGAGCCGAATGAATCCATTGCTCGATTTGTGTGCTAAGTGTTTTCATACTTTACCATTCTACCAACTCAGAACGGCGATAGCAACGAGAGATTCGGCTCAAGATTGACGAGTGAGAATAATGTAGTACAATGTAAAGTTGATGAGTAATGATTGTAGGTAAATACGAATGCCAAACGTAAATAAGTTAAGCCAATCCTTAACACTCAAGCAAAAAGAGCAGTTTCAAGAAGATGGGTTTTTAATTGTTAAAAAAATGCTGTCTTCGTATGACTTGCGACCAATCATTAATGAGTTATCCGACAAGGTGGAGGTAGGGATTCAGTCAGCCATTTCTATGGGACTGTTATCGGTTGACCAAACGTTCACTGAGGCGACTTTTGCTACCCGACTGGTGTATGCTTCTGCTGCTTGTTCGGAACCCGGTTGGATTTGGAACAATTTTTTCCGGGATCAGAAACCGAGAACTGAAGGTATGTTTTCTGTTCGTACAGCTGGCCCACTGCTAGATGCGATTGAATCAATCATTGGGCCAGAAATTTTTGCTCACCCACAATTCAATTTTCGGGCAAAACTACCAGATCAGCAGGTCACTGTCATTCCATGGCACCAAGATCTCGCTTACCTAATTCCCAGTGAAGCTGCAGATACCATGGTGGTTAATGCTTGGATCCCTTTGGTATCGACTAGCGTTGAAAATGGATGCTTACAGTTAATTCAAGGATCTCATAAGTTTGGCTTGTTTCCACACGGACAGCAAGACTTAACACCCGGCCATACTGGTAACATAGGCATAGCTGACGACCACCTGCCAACTGGTAAGATTATAACGGCAGAAATGTCAGTTGGTGATGTACTTTTGAGTACCGAACGTTTAGTACATAGAGGATTGCCAAATCGGTCCAATATGGTCAGATGGAGTATCGATACTCGCTATAGTCAAATTGGTTTACCCACGGGGCGTCGGAATGTCCCTGGATTTGTAGCCCGAAGTCATCAGACACCAGAGAGTGTAGCCCAGTCCCACTCAGATTGGAATCAGGCATTTAAGAGTTAATAAAGAGTAGGTTCCCTTCTGAACTGGAGGTGGATTTATGAAATTTAAAACAAAAGAAAAAAATAGGAGCAAATCATGATATTTGGTAATCAATGTTGGGTTGATGTAGAAGCGATGGACAAAGATAAAGTGGTCGTTTTACCACTTGGGTCATTTGAGCAACATGGGCACCATTCGCCCCTATTTACTGATACGTATCTAGTATCGGCCGTTGCTGAACGAGTAGAGGCCAAATTGGCAGATCAGGTTTATCTTTTACCAACTTTGTGGCTAGGAGCATCCGACCATCACCTTGATTTGCCCGGTACTATCAGTATCCCTAACAGTCTGTATACCGAGGTGATCAAGAATGTAGTCCGGTCAATTGCTATGGCTGGATTTCAAAGAGTATTTTTATTAAACGGGCATGGTGGTAATGTAACACCAGGAACGCAGGCAATCACTGAATTAGTCAATGAGTCAGATCGATATAACGAGATGTGGTTGGCCTTATCATCATACTGGACCTTAGCATCCCCTGTCATGTCAGCCGATCAACATGGAATGGCAAGCCTTCAGTTGTCACATGCAGGTGAGTACGAAACCTCAATGATGTTGTACTTGAAAGGTGAGCTAATGCGAATGGATCGTGTGACTGCAAGCCCACCACTAGTTGATTCAGCTTACTATCATAGTGAAAATCTAGGTCGTGTTAATGTAGCGAAACGCATGGCAACATCTACTCCGACTGGTGCTATGGGACAACCGCAAGCTGCAACAGCTGAAAAGGGTGAGTCATTGTTGACTGCTATTTGTGCTGAGGTAGTTGATTTTTTAACTGAGTTTGCCCAATGGTAAAAGTCGAGTACTCATGGTTAAGCTGTAACATACTTGTTTGATGTTTAACTTTCCCTACAAGATCCGGTTTTTTAGCAAAAAAATCGGTTTTAAAGATGGTATTAATGTGATGAATACAGGGTGAAAGGATCATACGCTGTCCTGCTAATATTAGTTTGCTGTTTTTGGGGTTTGATACTGAAATCAAATTTAGGTTCAACAGGCAATCTCCCCTTGTAGCTTTTCACGTGGTACTAACCTGCCTAGTGTTAATCCCAGTTCAAGGGATGGAAAATAGTTTTCTACGTCGTACCTGCCAATTAACCTCTCATACAGGACAGGCAGGAGAAGGATACTTTTCTACTAGTGGACAACAGTTGGTTTTCCAGAGCGAAAGGGAAGTTGATAATCCATTTTCCCAAATTTATACTCTGGATTTGAAAACCGATAAGTACCATCGGATTTCGACCGGAAAGGGTAAAGCGACGTGTGCTTTTTTTCATCCTACGGGCAGTCGCATTTTATTTGCTTCAAACCATCATGATTCACAAACAGCTGAAGATCAGGGGGCAGAAGCTAAACTGCATAGTTCTTTCTGGGAAAGAAAATACAGCTCAGTATATGATGAAAATATGGAGATTTATACGGCCAATAGATCTGGACAAGAACTCCGCCGATTAACCAATCATGTTGGATATGATGCACAAGGTACTTATTCCCCAAATGGGGAACACATTGTTTTTTGCTCCTTTCGTTCTGCTTATCCTATCGATCAGCTCTCAGAGGAAAACCAAAAACGATTCAAAGTCAATCCATCTTATTTCGGTGAAATATATTTAATGAGATACGACGGGTCGAAGGTGCAAAGATTAACGTATCAACCGGGTTATGATGGTGGGCCATTTTTTTCTCCGGATGGTAAGAAAATTATTTGGCAACGTTTTGACTATGAAGGACTGACCTCCGATATTTTTACCATGGATCTGGACGGGAAAAATCAACAACAGGTCACTCGTTTTGAATCTATGTCTTGGGCTCCGTATTTTCATCCTTCTGGAGAATACATAATTTTTGCGAGTAATAAACTGAGTTTTGCCAACTTTGAACTTTTCTTAGTTGATACTGAAGGTCAACGTCAACCAGTTCGAGTCACATATAACCAACGATTCGATGGATTGCCCGTTTTTTCCCCTGAAGGTAATAAACTTTGTTGGACTAGTAACCGAACCAATAGTGGAGAATCACAGCTGTTTCTCGCCGATTGGAATCATCGATCGGCTCGACGGGCTCTGTTGAATTCGACTAAAGAATCACCACATTCTTTTCAACCGAACATTACGGAATCTGATCTTCTATCTCAGGTTAAATTTCTGGCCAGTGACAATTTAGCAGGGCGAATGACAGGGACGGCTGGAACTCAAAAAGCAGCTGAATATATCAGTGAATACTTGAAACAAATCGGATTACAACCGCTTTCTGACAGTTTTCTTCAGCCTTTCGAATTTACCTCCGGGGTTAAAGTTACCCCAAGTAATAACTTTTTCGAACTTCATTTGGCAAATTCTGTTGATCGACTAACAACAGGTATCAGTTACCAGCCACTTTCGTTTACTGCGAATCGAACTGTATCCGGTGAGGTCGTTTTTGCCGGTTATGGTCTACTGGCTCCTGAAGAAGGCTTTAATTCCTATCAAGATCTGGATGTGAGAGGGAAAATTGTGTTGATTTTCCGTTACGCTCCAAAGTCAGTCAGCATAGGACGACACCAGCAACTCAATCAATATATGAGCCTGCCTTATAAAGCTATGGTTGCTCGTAAACAAGGTGCTAAGGCTCTTCTTGTGGCCACTGGACCGATTTCCCCCGATTCTGGCACGTTAGTTCCGCTGGAATTTGATACCAATCTAACTTCGGGAATTGTGTCTGTCTCGATTAACGGTCAGGTAGCCAATCACATGTTTGCTTTGGCTGGCAAAAACATAAAATCGGTCCAGCAACAGATAGAGATTGAAAGACCATCTGCGGCTACACACTTTGAGATCCCCGGTTTGAGGGTGAAAATCAGTACGAATGTTGATCGAATTATTGGTAAGGACCAAAACGTGATTGGTCTTTTACCAGGTCAAATTGATGAATATGTTATGGTCGGTGCTCATTACGACCACATTGGTAAAGGTGATTTTCGTACTTTAACTAAAAATGAAAAAGAAGGAGATATTCATAATGGTGCCGATGATAATGCTTCTGGAACTGCTGCTGTATTAGAAATTGCACATGCTATGTCTGGAAATCAAAAACGTGGTATTCTCTTCTCATTCTGGTCTGGAGAGGAGTTGGGTTTCATCGGTTCCACACATTTTGCCGAGAATCCCTTGATTGATCTTAGCAAAATTGTTGCTTATATTAATCTCGATATGGTGGGTAAATTAAGAAACGATCGGCTGTTGTTACAGGGAGTAGGATCCTCGCCTCACTGGACTCAATTGATCAAAAAACACAATGATAAAGCCGCTTTTCAATTAACTTTATCTGATAATCCATATCTGCCAACCGACGCAGTCACCTTTTATACACGAAAGATTCCAGTAATTAACCTTTTTACTGGTGGTCACCAAAACTATAACCGACCTGAAGATGATTCAGAAACTCTGAATTACGGGGGGTTGCAACGCATAAGTCAATTTTCGGCTGACATAATATCTGATTTAGCTGATTTAAACGCTAGATTGCCCTATACAGAAGTAAAGGGTAATCTAGCATTTGTTAGCGATCTAGATATACTCCATATCGAATTGGGTATGTCCATGAATTACAGCGCAAACGATGTGGTCGGCATCAAGGTATCAAGAGTTCATATTGGCAGCCCAGCAGAGAGAGCTGGAATTAAAAATGGAGATGTGATTGTTGAATTAGCTGGCCGTCGGATAACGCATGTTTATCATTATACTTACGCGGTAGATAGTCTGAAAATTGGGAAAGGAACCACAATCGTTGTTAATCGTGGAGGGGAACAGATGTCATTTAGAATACTTCCGATAGGCAAAAAATAACCTGCCAAACAAGATAGAGATCTTAATGAATAAGTTTAGTTTTAATGCAGATATATCAATTAACTTGAATCTTGAAGTTGATATGGAAACTAGCGATTGGAAGTGTATATATGCAGAACTGGAGAAAATGTCAACTTTAGCTTCCGCATTTAGAATTCAAGATTATTATAAAAATTGGGGCCAACTAAAGCAAGATCTGGAAACTCTTTCTATAAGCCAATTTTCAAGAGAATTACAAAATAAAGTCAAAGAAGCTGTGAGGCGTCATTTCTCGAAAAATCAGGGAAGGCTAATTGCAATTTTCGCTGACGAACCAGAAGTAAAAACTGTTTCGGCTGTACACACCATGATTCGTTGTAATACCGGAGATAACCAGAAAGAAAGTTAGAGGGATAGTTTTTAATTTCGTTTGCCGAAGAAAACACCCTTTTATATATTGACAAAAAAAACAAACTGTGATAATCTTGGCCACGGTGAGTGAAGAGAAGGAAGTTACTGGCTGGACTGCTTGGCAGAAGCTAGTGGTTGCTGACTGATTGAGGCAACCAGAAGATATGAAAACAATAAGTTTTCTCCCCCTCAATACCTTGCCGAAAAGCGAACCAAACTAAATGATGGACTCCTGTTTTCGCCTAAGTCAGGCGATCGGTTGTTTAATTTTCTGACACAAAGGTTGTTTTTTATGATTAACGCATTGTGGACCTCTGCAACAGGGATGCGTGCCCAACAATTCAATATCGACACCATTGCAAACAATTTAGCGAACGTCAACACGACTGGTTTTAAGAAAGCTCGCGTTGAGTTTCAAGATTTGCTGTACCAAACTATCCGGACACCGGGTGCACAAAGTACGCAGGAGACCATAGTTCCAGTCGGAATTCAATTAGGTCACGGCGTTCGTCCAGCAGCTACACAGCGCATGTTTTCTTTGGGGAATGTTGTAGAAACTAAGAACTCGTTTGACTTGAAGTTGGATAGCCCGTATTCGTTTTTCAAAGTCGTAGACGATAAGCAAAATTTTCTGTACACGCGGGATGGGTCCTTTAAATTAGATGACCAAGGGCAACTAGTAACGTCTGACGGTTTTTCCATGGATCCGGCCATTACTATTCCTGCGGATAGCGCTGCTGAGGTCACGATTGGGTCCGATGGAACTATTTCAGTTCGGGAAGATGGGCAAGCGGAACCGCAGCAGGTTGGCCAAGTCACCATCTATCGCTTTGCTAATCCCGCAGGTCTACAAAGCGTGGGGCAAAATTTTTATCGAGCTACAGTCGCATCTGGAGTTGAGCAAATTGACCAGTTTGGAACGATGACTTCTGGGTTTCTTGAGATTTCAAATGTGGAAGTTGTAGAAGAAATGGTTCGGTTGATTACTGGGCAGAGGGCGTACGAAGCCAATTCCCGTGCGATTATGGCCTCCGATGACATGCTGTCAACAGCGAATTCAATTCGTCGATAGACGACATTTTTAGCTTTATAGTTGTTTAGGTTGGTAGTGCATAAGCTTAGGTGCTTAGTTGTTTTTAAACTCTCTTGGTTGCTCGTGTTTCTTGCGTCGAGTGCCGGTGGGGTTAGTTCTGGTCCGTTAAAGCTGACTTTGCATCAAAAAGTCAATGTCATCTCTACTCCTATTAGGCTTGGGGATGTGACAGCTAAGATTGAGGGCCAAATAGAACCGAAACAGCTTAAGGCTTTGAATGAGTTGAAGCTTAAGCCCGCGCCATTGCCGGGGCGTCCCGCAATTGAGCTGACAGCTAGATCAGTTGGTGTTTACTTGCGGATTGGTCGTTCAGGTTTAGAAAGCGTTGGTTTGTCGCCCGACCTTATTAGTATTGAACCTTCATCGAAAGTTCTAGTTGGTAGGAAAAGTCATGATGCTGGGGTTGAGGAGTTAGAGCGATTTGTTTTAAGTCAAGTTAAGAGGGAGCTTTATGGTAGGTTTCCTGCTGAGTATGAAGTCAGGGTTGGAAGAGGAATTCGTAAGTTCGTCTTGCCGTTCGGAAAAACTCGTTATTCTCTGCGTCCTATCCCGGCAGCATTCTTGTCAGGGGCTCTGAACGTTTATGTCGATATTTTTGTAGATGAAGACAAAAAAAAATCGATAGTAGTTCCATTGGACATCGAGGTGACAACCAGTGTGCTTGTTGCAAAGCAAGGGATCGATCGGTACCAGCCTATATCGATTCAGATGTTGGATCAGGCGGAGCAAACTTTCACAAACCTCAGAAGCGTTCCACTTAAGTTGTCTGAAGTTTCGGGTTCTAGATCGAAAACTAGGGTTAAGCCGGGAGAGTTCCTCTTAAAAAGGAACGTGGAGTCAACACCTAAGGTGTTGATTGGATCAGAGGTTCCGATCACTGTTCAGTTGAAAGGTGTGGTCGTTCGTGCTACTGGAAAAGCTCTAACGGATGGGCGTGTTGGTGAACGCGTTAAAGTCGTGAATAAAGCTTCAAAAAAGACACTAGTGGGTGTCGTGACAGAAAGTGGTGAAATAGCAGTTAATCCGTGAAAAACGTGATAAGTAGATAGGTGATGTTGAGGGTAACACGAAAAACACATTTTACTTTTGCTCTGCTGGTCTTATTGTCACTTCTTGTTTTGGGGCAGTGGTTTTCCATGTTGCCAGCCCAGATTTTGTATAGTGAAGGTCAACTCGGCAGTGAAGTTTACAGCGATTTGATTAGCAAAAAAGTAGGGGATTTGATTCGAGTGGTAGTGGTTCAAAATGCCCAAGCTAATCAGAATATGCAGTCAGCTAGAAATCGAAGTGCAAAGCTTGATGCAGCAACCGAGATACCAGCAGGTGCAGGTTTCTTAAGTCCAATTCCAACTGGAGCTGGTTCTGCTTCTCTTTCGGGGCAGACTCAGAAGTCTGGTAGTCGATCGACATCGCGACAAACTAGTTTCGTTGCAACTGTAACTGCAACGATAGTAGAAGTTCTGGAAAATGGGAACCTCAGGATTTCGGGAACTCAGCAAACCGCAATTGATGATCAAGAAACGGAGATTTTTGTAGAAGGAATAGTAAGGCCACTAGACATTGCACCTGATAATAGTATTATTTCAACCGCACTAGCTGAAGCTAATATTCGGTATGTTGCCCCTAGGTCAGCAGTACAAAAACAAGGCCCCATTGTTCGCGTGATTACTTTCCCATTTCGGTTTGTTGGGAGCCTTTTGGGGTTGTTGTTTTGAGCAAAGTTCATCATATGAAACAGAAAGTTTGTATTATTTTCTTCTTTTGTGTATTTATAGGGTCGGCTTTTGAAGCTAATTCCGTATCAGTCCGGATAAAAGACGTGACGACTATACCAGAAATGAGCTCTAATCAGCTCTGGGGGATGGGGATTGTGGTCGGTTTGCCCGGTACTGGTGATAGTACACGATTGGCTTTAGCCAGGCAAGCTGTGTCTAACATGCTGACTCGAATGGAGGGGTTAAGGATTAGTCCGGATGGATTGCAAGCTCGAAACATCGCAGCTGTATCAGTTACTGCGGAGTTGCCGCCTTTTTCTAAAGCTGGAGATCAGATTGATGTAATGGTTTCTTCTGTCGGTGATGCAAAAACTCTGAGTGGTGGTACACTTCTTTTCGCTCGGCTTCAGGCGGCTGATGGTCGTGTTTATGCAACGGCTCAGGGAGTGATTGCATCAGTGGCAGCTCCTGGTGAACGAGAGGCTCCGATTGGTAGTATCGCAAAAGGTGGATTAGTAGTAAATAAGATTGACACCAACTTCGATGACTTGGAAGTTTTATCTCTTCGTTTGAATCATCCCGACTTTAGTACAGCTAGTTTAGTTACAAAGAAAATAAACGAAACATTATGGGAAGGGATAGCGGAGCCGAAAGACCCAAGTACTATTCAAGTTCGAATTCCTGATGCTTACAAAAAGAAGTTAGTCGGTTTTGTTTCGATGTTAGGTGAATTGACCGTTGAGCCTGATACTGTAGCAACGGTTGTGGTTAATGAAAAAACTGGTGCCGTGGTTATCGGTGAAGGAGTACGGATTTCTACTTTTGCTGTATCGCTTAACGGAACGGGTGCAAATAGCCTGACTATTAAAATAAATCGTTTGCCTGGTGGTGAGTCAACTTTAGATGACGTTGTAGCGGCTTTAAAAGCTGCGGGTACATCTACTATGGAGTTGATCGAAGTTTTGAAACTGATGGAAAAAGCTGGCGCATTGCACGCCAAGCTGATCATTATGTAAGGAAGTTATAATGGATATTTTCCCTGTCTTATTGCAACAAGAATCCAGTAAAGGCTCAATGGGCGCTGCGTCGACTGACTATGATACATACAAGTCTAAAGCTCAAAAGCTAGGGGCTAAAATATCAGCAATGATGGGCAATGACAAAAGTGGAGGCCAGCAACAGGCGGATTCGCTCCGAGCCTCTTCATTGTCATTATCATCTCAGGGGCCTTTAACTCCTGAACAGAGTAAGCTTCGAACTGCTGCTCAAGAGTTTGAATCCGTTTTTGTTGCTCAATTACTTTCAACTATGCGGCAATCGTCTACTGAGACTGATTTTTTAGGCGAAAACAGTACCACGATGAAAATTTTCAACGGCATGCTAGACGAAAAGTATGCAATGGAAATTGCAAAAACCGGCCAGTTAGGATTGGCTGAAATGTTGATCCAGCAACTTTCAGGCGGACAAAAAACGCTTTTCGATGATAAGGCCGGTAATCAGGGGTTGAGTTCATTGGATGGTTCAGAGGCCTCTGTAGCTACTTCGAATATAAATTTGCCAAAGTTGCTTTCAGATCTTAATATCGAAGCACTCGGTGAGACAGAACTAGATCAGTTGGCAGAGCAGATTGTTGCACGTTTCGCTGAAAGCGCTAGAGGCAGGCAGGGAGATTTAGAAAGTAATCTGCAGTCAGGTGAACTGTCGATGGCAGATCTGTTGTTAGAGCAAGAGGTTATGTCGGTTTCGGCCGAATCTGGAACTTCTGCTGATGGGATTAATCATGACGATATAAATGAGTTTGATTCTAAGTTGGGCCCCCATGGATTTAGTTCGACTCATACTGAAGATTCAGGCGTTCAGGTAGCACAAACACCTATGGCCTTGGGATTTGAGGATGGGCAGGATTTCGAGAGCCAAGTCCAGGTTTCGACTGAATCGAATGACTCAAAAGGTGTGGTGGGTGTATTCGACACTAACGAAAAAAAATTGATTGAGACTGAACTATTACCCTTTGGTGATGTTAGTAATGTAGAGGATTTGGCTAGTCAGTTGGAAGTGCCAGTAGAACGAGTGATTGTTTTGCCACCAGCTGAAAATATGCCTCAATCTAATTTTTCAAATATGTTGACAGGTAAAGCGTTTGAACCTGGCAACGAAAGTTTGAACCAGTTACGCCAGTTACAGTTCAATCTACAGCAGCAGAATTCACCAAATCATCAGACCCTTAACCAGCGAGGGTTACAGTCTCAGTATAGAGGTTTCCAATTACCTCAATTCGAGATTAGTCAAGGATATACTGAAACAGCTCAAGGCACACAAAATATGGTATTGAGTTGGAATCAGATTCAGCGTATGGATACTGTCAGTTTAGCAAATGTGCTAAGTGGAGCTCAGGGCGACGCGACCCTACCAACTCAGATTGTTAGTTCTGATCAAGTGATCATCCAAATCGCAGACAAGCTACAGCCCCAGTTAGGGCGTGGGTTTCAACAGGCGACTATCGACTTGGAGCCTCCTTCCCTCGGTAGGCTTCATATTCGTTTAGTTTTTGAAGATAGTGTATTGTCAGCACAAGTTCAGGCGAGAAATGGGATGGTAAGTGAGATTGTTAGAGGTAACTTGGCACAATTAAGAAACGCGCTATCGGAACATGGAATTCAAATCGATAACTTTCAGGTAATGTCTAATAATTCGGAACAACAAGGTGGGTGGCAAAACTTTAGTGATTGGGACCAAGATTTGGGGTATCGTCGATTTCAAGGAGCAGGTACACCAAACAATGACGTTTCGTATGAGTTATCAGGTAGCTCGAGGAGCGACGAGCAAATGGGAGCCCAACATATAAACTTTTCTTCCACTGGGATAGACCATCTAGTTTAAAGGAGCAAATTACAATGAGTAACATTGGCCCTGTCGGCCATCTCGATGAAATGTTAGGAGATGTGGCTAGTCCAATTGCAAAGCGGACACCGACTAATACGCTAGGTAAAGAAGCTTTTCTTCGTTTGTTAACCACTCAGCTCCAACATCAGAATCCACTTGAGCCCATGGACAACCAGCAATTCGTGGCCCAAATGGCAGAGTTTAGTGCTTTGGAACAAATGCAAAACCTGAATAAAAGTTTTGCGTCAGTGGCTTTGCTAGAGGCTAGCTCATTAATTGGGAAAGAAATCGAAGCAGCTGAAAGCGGTACAAGTGATCGAGTGATTAATGGCGTCGTATCATCGGTCCGTTTGTTAGATGGAAAGACTATCCTCAGGGTTGGGGAGCGGGACGTCAATGTCAACAATGTACAGAAGATTTCCCAATAATTGAAACGGAAATTACGATAGATTTTGAACAGTGATGAACATGATCCAGCGAACAGAAAACGTAACTACGCCCTTAGTTCAGAAAAACGATTTCCGGTCGAATAAAGGGGTCGGTTCGCCTCATACAAAGGCTTCTTTTAAAAAGGCTCTCAAAAAACAGATCGGAGAGCGTAAGGGGATAAATTTTAGTGCTCATGCTGAGGGAAGGTTGGCTGTTCGTCAAATAGATCTCAGCCGACAAGATTTGGTAAAAATCGAAAATGCTGTCGAGAGAGCATCCCAAAAAGGTGCTAGTGAGTCCTTGTTGTTAATGGACGATTTGGCATTTATTGTTAGTGTAAAAAATCGGACTGTTATTACGGTGATAGACGGACATAATATGAAGGATAACGTTTTCACCAATATAGATAGTGCAATTATTGTTTAGGAGTAAATGGTTGTGAGTTTTATTTCGGCGATTCAAGCTAGTGGTTCAGGGTTAACAGCCGAGCGATTACGTATGGAAGTTATCTCTAACAACATTGCTAATGTCAATACCACACGAACGGAAACAGGTGAACCATTTAGAAGGAAGATGGTTGTCTTTATGCCAAGGCCTGATTTGAAGGGCGTTCATATTCCGAAGAATGGTATTCGAGAAGATCATTCGCTGACTAACCCACTTCAGTTGCGATATGATCCAGGACATCCGGATGCAGATGAAAATGGCTATGTCCACATGCCAAATGTCAATATCGTCAGTGAAATGGTTGATTTAATTTCTGCGACTCGTGCTTATGAGGCAAACGTACAAGCTATTAATGCGGCAAAAACGATGGCGCGTGAAGCACTAAGTATTGGCCGAAGTGTCTAAGAAGATAAAGATTGAAGAACGTCTAAGAAGATAAAGATTAAAGAGGAGATAAACAATGATTGGTGCATTATATTCAGGGCTGACAGGGTTACGGACCCATCAGGCTAAGGTTAATATTATTGGAAATAATCTAGCTAATATAAACACAACTGGATTTAAAAAATCTCGGGTCATTTTTAGAGAAACATTTGCTCAAACTCTGAAAGGTGGAGTTGCAGCTACAGGTCAAAGAGGTGCCACTAATCCTAATCAGGTGGGCGCAGGCGTGCAGATAAGTTCCATTGACGTTAATCACAAAAATGGGAGTCCGCAAATCACTGACGTTGCGACGGATTTGATGGTTCGTGGTAAGGGGATGTTTGTTCTGGGAGCCCCCGACGCGGCTCAAGTAGATCCAAACAGTAAAGGAGTGGCAGCGTCTTCGAATTCTGTCAAAGTTTTTACAAGAGCAGGAAACTTTGGAATTGACACTAACGGTGATATGATGTACAGGCCAAATGGTTATAGAGTCATGGGCTGGAACGCTGATAGTGCAACAGGGTTAGTTGATAGTAGTAAGCCCGTTGGGAAGATTAACTTTCCTTTCTCGAAATCAATCGCTAAATCAACCGGATTTGTTGAGTATATGGGAAATTTAGATACTCGAGCGGGACAAGCCGAGTTGACGGAAAGTGGTGGTACTGGAATTAAGACTTATGATTTACCTGCCGACAGTCAGTTGTCGACTGGAGCGCACAGGATTATTGTGAAAAGAGATCCTGCTGACCCTGAAAGTGGTAATTTGGTAGCCTCTCTCGATGGTGGGCCTGACGTAGCAATACCTGGTGCGGATCAGGCAGTAACACTTCAGGATCCTAATGGTAATGGTGTAACTCTCAGTTTTGGTGAAAATCTTAATAGTGGGATTGCTTCAATCAACGTCGTGTCCGCAGTACATAAGAGTACAATTGGTGTATACGATGGTGTTGGTCAACGCCACGATGTAGAGTTAACATTTACAAAGCAGAAAGACACTGATAACACTTGGACTTGGGCTGCAACCGGTGCTACAGATGTTGAGGCTGATGGTGTTAGTGGTAGCGGCTTAGTACGTTTCAATGGAGATTCTGGCGCGTTTGAGTTTGTTACGCCTGCTGAGCCAACGGTTACTATAAAGCCCAAAGGTGATGGAAAAGATTTAACCTTTGACCTTCAGTTTGGTAATTTGACTCAGTTTGCTTCCACTTCAGATGCTATGGCATCTCGGCAAGACGGTGTGGGGCCTGGGACGTTAACCTCATTTAGTATTGGCGCTGACGGAACTATCAATGGGATTTTCTCTAATGGTATAAGTCGCTCAATTGCCCAAGTCGCTTTGGCTGACATACCTAACCCAGAAGGATTGAATACGATTCAAGATAGTATGTTTGCAGTGTCTCCTAGTTCTGGCGCTCCATCGTATATTGCTGCTGGAGGTCGTAACATGGGTGAAATCTCATCGGGAGCACTAGAGATGTCTAATGTTGACTTGACTGAAGAATTTACTGACCTAATAACAACTGAAAGGGGTTTTCAAGCTAACTCACGGATTATTACAACTTCAGATAGCATTCTTCAGGAAGCACTAGGTCTCAAGCGGTAATAGATCTTTAGGTATCTAAGATAGGGGAAAGTTTCATGACACGAGGTTTGTACATTGCCACAACAGGAATGCTCAATGAGTTGAAGAGGCAAGAGGTGATTGCAAATAACTTAGCAAACGTCAATACTGCAGGTTATAAGCGAGACATCTCTGTTTCTAAGGCATTTCCAAGCTTGTTGCTAAAGCGGATCCACGATCCCAAGGCCATAAGTGGTGGTTTCGAAGTCGACCCTCGACCTGTCGCTGGTCGGATTGGTTTGGGGGTTAACCCGGATGTTACGGCTCATGATCTGTCGACATCGGGTAGTTACCAAGAGACAGGCAATACTCTTGATCTGGCGCTTTTTAATCAAGGTTTTTTTGTCGTTCAAACACCATCAGGTGAACGTTACACGCGAAATGGAAACTTTGTAGTTGATACTGAATATCGGTTAGTAACTGCTGATGGGCATCCAGTATTGGGAGAAAATGGGCCAATTAAAATAACTGGCAGTCAGGTCGATATCAATCAAGTGGGTGAAATCATGGTCAACAACGAATTTGTCGACCGATTACAAGTCGTTGATTTTTCTAAGCCATACGATTTGACCAAAATGGGTAATAGCCTTTTTATTCCGACAGATCCTAATGCGATACCAGAACGAGTTGGAACTGTTCGTATGAAATCAGGAACGTTAGAGATGTCTAATGTTAGTGTTGTTACCGAGATGGTTGATATGATTACCGTCACAAGAGCTTATCAAGCCAATCAAAGAGTGATAAAGGCCCATGATACAATTATGGGAAAAGCAATTGAAACTCTGGGTAGGGTTTCTGTATAGGTAAAGTTGTTGGCTTTTCTGTCGATACCCTAAAGTAGCGAATATCTTGGGGCTTAGTGGTAGTTATATTGCAAGCATTGCTTTCTGATTTGTTTGAACTGTTGCGCTATGAACTTGATAAGTACTATGAACTCTTGAAGATTTTGTATGCCGAGCGAGATCTGTTAGTAAAGCGTGAAATTAAAGAATTGGAAGAATTGATTAAGAATGAGGAATCAACTATCCAAAAGATCCAAAAGATTGAAATTACTC
Organism: Candidatus Poribacteria bacterium; assembly: GCA_036339735.1. Lineage (GTDB taxonomy): Bacteria > Poribacteria > WGA-4E > WGA-4E > UBA9662 > TMED15. The sequence continues at coordinate 58,060 of JAYZAL010000064.1, read as the reverse complement.
GTGATGTTCTTCTGACTAAGTTGGCGACGGAAGAAGGTTTAGTTGATCAATCACTAAACGCGACAACGATTACCAAATTGGCAGACGAACCTCTAAAATCGGATTATCAAAAGCTTTTTCAGCGTGTAGAACGAGTAAAAAGAGAGTTCGAGTTTATTAATGATACCAACAAAAGTCTATTAGAAAGTGAGCAAGAATACGCGTCTTTCCTGGTTGATGAAGTAATGCGAATTGATGAACCAGGAGATACTTATCAAGATGATGGTCATGTCCGTAGCCCACAAGGTAAAGGCATGTTCGATCATAGGATTTGAATAGTTTAAGGATTAAGAATGTCCACTCTTTTTAGTATTCTCGAAATGAGTCGACGGTCGATGCAAACGCATCAGGCTGCGATTCAGACAAATCAGCAAAACGTATCTAACGCGGGCAATAGGGCTTATCATCGTCAGGTTCCAATTATTTCAACCACGGAGAGTATAGAGCACCGTGGTTTGTCTGGTCTTGGCAGAACGATACATCTTGGTACTGGGAGTGCTTTGGCCAGGCTAGACCGCAAGCGTGATGTGTTTATTGAAACTCAGATTAGGTATGCTGATCAGAGGTTGAATCAGTTAGAAGAGGAGCAAAAAGGCATCCAACAGATTGAGATTATCTTTAATTCTTTATCGGAGGATAATTTCAATAGTACCGTTTCTGATTTTTTTAACGCTTGGGAGACTTTGGCTCAAGATCCTACTGATTCAGCTTTCAGAGCAGAGGTCAGGACCAAGGCTCAAGCTGTTGCCGGAGATTTGCGTGGGTTTTATGCAGACTTAGAAGAATTGCAGCCAACGTTTGCCGAAGATATAAAGATCCGTGTTGATCGTGTAAATTCTCTATTGCGTCAATTATCAGTTATACATGAAGATATTTCCAGTGTGGCAGAGCCGACAGAAGCCGCAAATTTACTGGATTTGAGAGACGAATTAGTAGGTGAAATAGCTCAATTGGTTGACGTTCGTGTTATAGAGCAAGATAATGGTACCGTCATGGTGATGTTAGATGGTAATCCGCTTATACAAGAAACCGAAGTTAATGAACTGAAAGTAATTCCAAAGAAACCTTTGGATGGTGCGATGGACACAACGACTGCAATCTCAGAGCAATTGGTTGACGTCGTACTGAAACAGCCAGGTCAAACCCGAGATGTAACAATCCGTGGTGGTGCAATCGCTGGTTTGTTACGGATGCAGGATGAAATAATTCCTCAGACACTCAAAAACTTAGACCGTTTTGCATACACTTTTGTTCGTCAAATTAATCGTGTACATCAGTCTGGTCGTGGGTTAACAGGGTCGAACGGTCAGTCCCTATTTCAGTTTAATTTGCCGGATGCTAATGGAACAGTTTCTTATGGTACTGGCGAAACAGCTCCTCCTGAAACTCAACCACCATCTAGAATTGCAGCTACCATCAAAATGGCACCAGAAGTTGCAGGGAACCTCAATCTGATTGCTACGGCAAAAGGAACAGCTAGGGGAGAGAATGAGAATGCTTTGGAAATGGTATCTCTACAGAATACTTTGTTTTTTGAAGAAGGAACTTTGAATTTTACAGATTTTTATAACACTTCTGTCGCTTCTTTGGGTGGGTTGTCAGATGAAAACGAGCGCCGAGTTAATACAACTCAACTGGTACGGGATCAACTTGAGGCTAGGTGGCAAAGTGTTTCTGGAGTTTCTTTAGATGAAGAACTCGTTACCATGATGCAATATCAAAGTATTTTCGAAGCTGCGGCTCGGATGATGTCAACAATTGACCAAATGACTGATACTGTTATTAATCGAATGGCACCAAGATAATAGAATATTCGTACCGTTGAAGGAGCAAATAAATGGCTCGTGTTACAAGTGCAGGACAAGCTGACAATCTAAAAAGAAAGATTAATACTGCGTTGGAAAACCTAGAGAAGGCTCAAATGCGGGTCTCCACCGGTTTAAGAATTCAGAAACCATCAGATGACCCAGCTTTAGCCAACAAGATTCTGGATATTAGGGGACATATTTCCCAGAACGAGCAATTCGTTTCAAACGTGAATCACACAGAAGCTCAGCTTAGCGTAGAAAATATGGTGTATCAGGATGTACAGAGTATTTTAGGTAGAGCTCGTGATTTAGCGCAGATGGCCCTGTCCGATACTAATCATCCTTCGGATTATAAGTTTTATGCAGAAGAATTAAAGCAGTTAGTAGAATCGACATTGGAAACTGTGAATACCACTTTTGAGGGTAAACCTCTGTTTGCTGGTAATAGAACGGAAGGTACAGCTTTTACGGCTGAGCGGAGCCAGTCTACAGTTGCCACAAGAGAATTTAAATTTGCTAGAAACGTCTCTCATGATAAAGTAGAGATTGGTTTAGAATATGCCGATTCGTTCTCCGTAGGGGATGAATTAGTTTTGAAACAGGGTGAAAATCAAGAATATGTTACGGTCTCGTCGGTTCAGTCGTCAGGCGACAGCGTTGTGATACAATTCAATTCAGATTTATCAAATAATTACTCAGTTGAATCGAATCAACCAGCTGTTTTGACAAAACCTAAAGTGGATGGTGAGGAAGCCGATATAGAAAGCGAAGATACCACAGTGGCTGTTCCATTGTTAAAAAGTGCCGAACGAAGAGCGGTGGTCCTTCCATTGGACAGAGTTCAAGGAGCTTTGGAAGCAGGAGATCAAATTGTTGTGCAAGGTATGGGAGGGGTTTCGGAAATAGCTTTGGTTGAGACTGTCCAGACGGATCTAACAAAGAATGAAGCTGTTGTCTTATTGAAAACGCCTCTGCAGAACACTTACGATGCAGGATTAGATGCAAGGGTTATAAAGCATACCAGTGTTGGTATCGGGGATATAGTCGGTATTAGTTATCAAGGAGATGAAGGGGTTCATTTAGAGCGAGTTGGAAAAAGCTCTTTTATCGAAGTCGGGATGCCCGGGGATGTAGCTTTTCAAAGAGTTTTTGATCAATTAGTCGACTTGCAAGCCGCTGTTAGAAATCAAGGGAAAGGTGCTATTGAAGAACTTTCGAATGCTATGGAGAGTTCTATTGAGCATATAACAATTTTACAAACTCAGGTTGGGGGAAAACTTAACCGAGCTGACACATTACGTAATCGATTGTCGGATAAAAATTTAGCGCTCGAACAGTTTCTTGAAACTGTAGAGCAAGTTGATTATTCAGACGCAGTTGTTGAGTATCAGATACAACTTAACATGTTGACAGCTATGCTTCAAACCGGTGCGCGTACTATGTCACCAAGTCTATTTAATTTTATGTAGTTTTAGTTCGTCTAACTTCATAACAAGGAAGAAGAGAAGATATGAGGAAGTTTGACCGAGCAGTGTCTATTAGCTGTTCTTTACTCTACCGAACATATAGTTCTATTTACGCTGGTTTAATACTTTGTATTGTGGGTGTTTTCTGTTCGCCCTATTTGTCTTGGGGCCTTGTCACTAACATCAATGTCCAACCAGTTACTTCGGATGAATTGGTTGATCCTGGTGACTTGCAAGCTGTAGTTGCAAATATAGCTATTACAGATGATGGAGGGCAAGATGAATGGTTTTTCCTGAAAGTAAGTAATCTTAAATTGGAAGAACAGAATAAAGGGGTGGAGGACACTTCAATTGCCAAGATCGAACTGTATGAAGACGTCAACAAAGATGGAAAGCCAGATAGCGCTGAGTGGATTACCTCAGAGGTTCTTGATATCAATAGCCGAGCCCCGCTAAACTTGCAAAAAGCAGGGCTTGGGTTACCTGTAGGTAAACTTGGGGAAGAAACAACCACTAATTTCCTTTTAGTCGTCGTTCTTAATCCCGGGAAAACCACGAGAGGTAATCAGGTAATTCTTTATCTTAGCAGTCATGCTTTTTTCTTTCGTGAGGCCGATAGGGTTTCCGCGATGGAAGATCAGAGACGGATTGATGGGCCAATGGTTAAGGGGATCGAATCAATCATAGTAACGGCTCTCAATGATGGGAAGCCAGTTTCCTTTAATAAGAGAGTTGCTTTATCTGCAATTGAAGTCAGGTCGGATATAGCCCAAAATATGATGTCGATGACTCTTCAATTGGCTCCACCTTTCGTCCGTGAGTCGGTTGAGACACTTTATCTTTACAAAGATATTGAACCTTTGCGTGTCCTAGATGAAAACGATGGTGCACCAATTGCGGAAATTAAAACAGATCTTATAAGCCTGTCATTTGAACTTGATCAACCATTACTTGGGGCGGAACCTGAAGGCTCAACGCAAAACACTTTTCTTTTGGCAGCTTTAACAAAGACCGAAGGTAAGGCTAGGGAAGGTGATACGATCGGCGTTATTCTTCAGCAGGGAACGAGTTTTACTTTCAGTAAATCTGTTCCTGCAGGTCCTGCAGAAGACTTCAGTTCGTCCGGTCCTGTTATTACTAAATTGCCAGAAAAGCCTGTACTAAAAATACTCTCGCCATTCAAAGTACCTGCCGTGATTTTTGATGATCAAGGTCAAGTTGGGTTCAGTGCTAGCGGACCTAACCCGAAGGCAAAAATTACGTTGTTTTATTCTGGAAAAGACGATTTCGGGCCTGAGGACATTGCTGGCTTGAAAGCCCGTGTTGCAACAGAGAGTGACACAAGCGTTTTAGTTCCAGCCATACCAAGTATCGATCCTTCGGATTCCATACCAGTGGAATTGACTGTTGGAGCAGAAGAAACCAATATTATCTGGGAAACACGTAATATTCCGGAAGGACTCTATACGATATACGGCATTATAGAAGACACTGACATAAGTTCTGAACTGGTTCGAGCTCCGGGGCAAGTTGAGGTGAGGCATGATGTTTTCCTGAGCAATCTAACACCTCAGAACGATGTTGATATTACAGATGGCTCTTTTATAGTTCAGTGGACTGACAAAAAAAATCTAGGGGACGCTAGGATCAGTCTTTATTATAGCGACAAGAATCTCTCGACCTTAGATTTGGTAACATTACGGGAAAACACTGAGTTTATTGCCGGCAACTTGAGTGAAGATGAAGATGAGGATTTAGGCCAGTACAAGTGGAACTTTCGTAATCAAAATGTGAAAGAAAGCCTTTCTGGCTACTATATCTATGCCATAATCAGCGATAAAGACCCAACGAAAGCTAAAGAAGAATCAGAAATTAAAGAAAAGGCGTTGCGCAGTAGGGGGCGGCTAATTGTCAAATATCCGCCAACGATTAAGCTAATTTCACCGATTCTTCAGGGCTCTCGTGCGATAGATGAATATACTGTTTCATGGCATACAGAAGATATCGATAACAATGATATAAAAATTAACTTGTATTATCATACATTGGAGGATGACGCTAGGATAATCATAGGTGAAGTGAGTGATAATACAGTCCAGTCGGGTGTTTTGACCACTAATTACCAGACTTCAGCCGGCTTAGGGTCTTACTCCTGGGATATTGAATCTTTCGAATCTGCGAATGAATTTGGTTTAAACGGTTCTTATTTTATTTATGCGAAAGCGACGGATGGTAGTGGTAATGAAGCATATAGTAAAGCTGCCGGTAGTGTAACCATTCGTAAGGTGAATATCCGCTTACGCCCAGCATCTATTGCGGCAGGACCAGGCGAAGAGTTTCAGGTCCGTGTTCAACTAAGAAGTCCGGATGTTAAGATCAAAGGGGCAAGCATTTACATGACTTTTGATGACCGGTACCTGGAAATTCAGGATTCGGCTTTACCATTTCGCCAACTGTCCTCTTCAGATGATGGGGTCGACAAATCATCGTTAATTTTTGATCTAGATGATGCTAAAGAAAACCAGCAAGAGGTTCTAGAAAACGACACCCACGATGATACTATTGAGGATAGTATGGCCAACGGTATTAGTGGGTTTCAGTTAGATTACAGTATAGTTATTAAAAATAATTCTAAAGCTGTTAGGACTGGTATCTATCGAACATTGACAACCTTAACTTTTAAGGTGAAAGAACACGAGGGTACACGCCCGATCAATACTACAGTTTCATTTGATTTCGATGAGGCTGCTAGTAATCGAGGGACTTCAATTGCTATAATTGATCCTTTAACAGATACTCGGGAGAATGTCTCACCGATAGCCAATACGCCGGCTCTAGCTATTCAGATTTTGCCTCATGCAGCTATTTTTGGAAAAGTTAAATTGGAAGGACGTCGAGATCATTCAGCTGAAGTTACATTCTCTTTGCGTAAACCAGGTACAACTGAAGATTTAGAAATTGATAGTATTGCAAATGATGAAGATGAAGCTAAACCTGGGATTCAAGTAACAACTAAAGCTGACGGGTCATATACTATTCAAGGGGTACCAAGAGGTACTTGGGAGCTAGTTGCCAAGGCAAATTCCTATTTGCGTGGGCAATACCAACCCAAAGCTAATACTTCCACTTTAGTAGTGATTCCTGGTGATAATTTGCGTGGTATCGACATTTACTCGAAAGATCAGGATCAATACTTAATTGGTGGAGATATTGATGGTGATAACAGGATAAACATAGGGGACATGAACTTGTTTATGCAAGCTTGGGGGACTCAAGAGGGGCATGAGCAATTCAATGATAATGCCGATTTGAACGACGATGGTAACATCAACCTAGTGGACTACGACATCATTGTTAGTGACTTTGGGGGATTGGGTGTTCCACCTACTGGCGATGGTGGTCCGCCGCCAGCAGCTTCACCTGCGATCGTAGAGCAAACCTTCCAATTGATCAAGCCAAATTTGCCACAGGTTGTTCAAGAGGGAGAAACAATAAGTCTTCAAGTCATGGCTAAGGTTGACAGTATAAAAGGTTATGCGTTCGAACTGACTTACGATCCTGATCTGTGGCATTTAATGGACGAAAAGGTAGAGGCAGGCCAAATTCTGGAACGTAATTCATCTAATGCCGAGACATTCTTTATTAGTCGTACTTTTGAGGAATCAAATGGTCTTAACAGGATTTTGGTAGCTAATATGATTGCTGGAAGGAATGGTAATGCTTCTGGGACTTCCGATTTGGCAAGTTTCTCTTTTGTCAGCAAAGCTGGAGGTTATGGCGACATTAAACTAGAACGTTTAGTAGTGGTGGATGGAGGCCGTAACATTTACTCTCACCCTGAAGGGGGATGGGTTCAAACTATTGAGACTTTAAAGAAGCCGCAGAAAACTGAACTAGCCCAGAACTATCCAAACCCGTTCAACCCTGAGACATGGTTACCCTATAAGCTCAGTCAGCAATCGCATGTATCGATTCGGATTTACGATGCGACAGGTATTTTAGTTAAGGAATTGAACTTGGGAATAATGCCTGCAGGAGATTATTCTAGCCAAGGATTTGCAGCATATTGGGATGGCCGTAACGCAAATGGTGAACAAGTTGCGAGTGGAGTCTACTTCTATGAGCTACAAACGGATCACCAAACATCTTTAAAAAAGATGGTAATATTGAAATAGAAGACCCATTCAATCCACATAAACCGATTCGTAAGAATCTATAAATTTAGCCTTAATGGGCATACTAATTTTGAATTTCCATCGGCTTCTATATCTAGCCGTTCTAGGCTTTCTTGCCTTTACCTGTTTTGTTTCTAATTCTGAGGCAAAAGTGAAAACAATTTATAAGTTGCTTGTGACAGATTATCGGGGAAATCGATGGATAGATTATACTGCGGTTGATTCATCTACTTATGTTGCATACAACGGAGGGGTGACCTTCATTAAGGATGTCAAAGTCATTTCTCATTGGAAAATTAAGAGTGATGAATCTTTGTATGGTAAATCTCTTATTAATACAAAGTCCTGGGATCAAAAAATTCCACAGGTAAGAATAGAATCTTCACCCCCTACTCCTTTGGCTTCGAAATCTAGTCGTTCGGATGTAAGGAAAGAGTCCACAGCATCTGCTCTTTACACAAAGGCTGCAATAGTTCGTCGAAATCGTCAAAGGTTGGCACTTGTCCATCACCAATCTCATCAAAAAGCCAAGGAATTTGATAAGTTCCAGAGCCAAAATTCAACGGTTGTATCAAGTTTATTGAAACCTCATAACCAATCCCAGGCAGAGCTAGTCAAATCATCAATTGAATCTAGATCGTCTCAAGCAGATAATAGAATCGATTTGGTGAAAAGTTCGGGAGCGAAACCCTTTATCTCCCCGCCTTCCTCAACTGAGAAGTTGTCATTAGCAAAAAAAGGCTTCGTCCACACAAAACCTAAAAAAAGTCAGCAAAAAAAACTCACTTCAGTTGACGCAAAATCGAAAAGGAAGCAAGAATTAAACGACAAAATACTTGCTCGAGTAAATCGGTACAAGAACCTGATTCGATCGGCGGCCAGGGATAATGACTTAGACCCTGAATTGTTGATTGCACTTGTTTATGTTGAGTCTGGTGGAAATAGTCGTGCCGTTTCTCCTAAAAAAGCAAGTGGATTGACCCAACTTATGGCGGGTACGGCGAAGGATCTTGGTGTTACAAATGTGTTCGACCCACGACAAAATATATCAGGTGGTGCTAGGTACTTGAAACAGCAAATAGATTCATTTGGTCAGGTCTCGTTAGCTTTAGCGGCTTATAATGCCGGACCTACTCGGGTAAAAAAAAGGAACAGTTTACCTTCAGAAACGCAGAGATACATTGAGAAAGTACTGCAAATCAAACGAGCATTAGAAGCGCAGTGAATAAACTACTCTCCTATATTTTTTTAGTTCTATTGTTTAAGACTGCAGCCAGTGGAGCAGAGATTCGGCTTCGTAGTACTGATAGTCTAAAAAGTGATATCACAGTTCAACAAGGAGATTTAATAGATCTCGAGATTTTTATTGATGTAGGCGATACTCCAAGTGCTGGTGTCGAAGTATATTTAACATACGAGCCTAACAAGTTACGGTTGGTAAACCAAGAGACGCCTTTTGTTCAAGGGCCATTTTACACAGGGACTGTGGTCCTGAATAAGATTGTATCCACAACAGAAGTCGGGTTTGCTGTCATTTCGAATGCTGCTCCTTACCCAAAAGGACGTGGTGTTGTTGCAAAAGTTCAGTTTGTTGGTCGTGGAAGTGGAAAAACACGTATCCTATTCAACCGAGACCCAAAAGTACACTGGAACAAAGGGAAATATACTCTATTCACACAACTTAAGGATGGAAAGCCTCGCCTGAGATCATTTAAAGATTTAGTTGATGCTAATATTGAGGTTAAGAACACGTTAGTCAAAATTGATCGATATGACCTTCAGAGATTTGTTTCCGAAAATCCAGGCAAGAATGTTCCATTAGATAAATTTGTGATAATTTCAGGAACAGAAGGAAGACCAAAACTTAATTGGGTACTGAATGCAGAAGATGATAAAGGAAGACCTAAGAAAGTTGAATTGAATGTAGCCAACCAGCTTATCGTGGGAGACCTTTTGCCCAAATCAAAAGGCGAAGTCGTCAAAGTTGACTTGCGGGTTTCTTTGAAGATTGGTGATTCGCTCGCTATCGACACCGCAACGTTATGGCTTGATAATAAGGGGATTCCTGTTTTGATTCGTTTTCCTGAGCTAAGTTTTCGTGCTGGTTCAGAGGAGATTTTGCTACTAGACAACTTTGTCAAAGATATGGATCATAAGAACGCCGAATTAAGCTGGTCTATTGATGGGATGCCAACTGCACTTGTCATCGGTGGAGTCAGCGCAAATCGTTTAGACAAGTCGAAAGGTATTATTGATAACCCACCACGTCTGACATTTCGGTCATTGAATCCAGTAGCCAATACAAAAAAGTTTAAAATGTTTGTCATTGTTACAGATCCTGATGGTAATTTTGACCGTGGCGAGTTAGAAGTTTCAGTTCAACCACTTCCTTTTGTAAAACTTGACTTAACTCTTCCAAATACGGTGTCATTGATTAAGAATGAAGAACACCATATCGATCTGAACCGTTATTTAGACATAGAACCTAGGGAAGTTTTTAATGATATTGTGTGGGAAGCTATCTCTTCTGAACATGTGTCGGTTATTATTAAGAATAGAATTTTGACATTGAGACCTCAAAGGGACTGGGTTGGGGCTTCTGAAAAAGTCAAAGTAATTGCTAAATTTGAAAACAAGAAAGTGGAAGAGACAGCTATAACAATATCTGTTTTTGATCTTCCTACTGATACAGAAAAAACGTTTCCCGTTATATTAATTCGTAATCCAATTCTGCGCTACGAGTTTAAAATTGTATCGATCTTGGATAATGTTGCAGACCTCACTGTTGGTTTGACTTTCCCAGAATCGCCTGATTTAACGCCTCGAACATTGATGATGAAAAGAATCGATCAGACACAGAGTGTTTGGACTGTAGGTTACCAACTCGATAGTTTACCAAAAGATGGGGTTAAAGTCGTTGCCACTGTAATTGGTAGAGATAATCTAGGTCGGGATATTTCACCTTCAATGAGTACTTTTACTTTAAGGTAGGAGAAATCGTGTTTCGTGTACGGCATTTTGCTTTAAATAAGCTTATAAAGAGTTGTTTATTTGTTACTATTTTTTGCTTGTATATCTTTGGTTGTAACGATAGGAACTATGACAACTTAGTAAAAGAAGAAGTTGTTGTTGTTGATAAAACTGCCGACTTGAAAAAAGCAGGGAAGAAAATAACCGAAGGTAAAGTTGATGATGCCATGGGTATATTCACTGCAGTACTCAAAGAAGATGAGGGTAATGTTGATGCGAATGCTGGTTTGGCCAGCATATATCTGTCAACAAATCAATTTCCCGAGGCAATTAAGCATGCGAACGTTGCACTGGAAAAAGCAAATGCTGACTATCAGGCAGTTTTTAACTCTAGAGTCAATAAGAGGCACCTGCATCTGATTTTGGCTCAAGCATACTTTTATTCGGGAGACTTCAACAAATCCAATGATCAAATTCGACAAATTGTTAATCGAAATGTTGATTTGCCCCCCGATGCACTAGCAAAAGAACTACAAAGGCTTGCTAGGTAGATGAAATTGACTCCAATTTTAGGTCGTGTCACAGACCCGTCGATTTCATCATTTAAATCCGGATTAAAATCTGGCGAAATCTTAAAGGGTATTGTTGTTCGTGTATTGGGTAATAATCAATTCCTAATCAATTTTAAGGGACAGAAGTTAGTCACTGAAATAAAATCTAGGCTCAGACGAGGTCAAGAAGTTGAGGCAAAAGTCATATCGTTGAAAGGAGGAGTACGAATGAGTTTTATTCCTACAAGTACGATGCCCTCTAAATTTGACTCTGAGATTACATCTCTACTTAACGATGCTGGTTTACCTTCTAATCAGCGACATCTCGATTTTGCTCAAATTCTGTATCAGAATAAAACTCCAATTGATCCTTGTATCGTGATTGATTTCGCTCAGTATGCTCAAAAAGCTGATTCGCTATCAGGAACGAGCTACAGTACAAACTTTCTCTTTACTAGCTGGTTGTTAAACTTTCCGCCTAAATCTCATCTGTTTCGAGCTTTAAAAAATCTTTATTATCGGCAAGACAAATTACACCAGAGATTTAGGTTATTACGAAGTGAACTGACGGCTTCAATTAAAGATTCGATTAATTCTTTTGGTAGTAAGAGCGAATTGTATCGACAGATTCTGGAAGCAACGCGTTCAATTGCCCCTAATTCAAACAATTTAGCTGAAGAAATTTCTCAATCTGTGAACCTGTTGGGGTTGTCATACGAACGAAAATTGTTTTTAGCTGGTCAAAGGTCAAATGCCTCAGAGGCATTCCTGCAGAGAAAAAGCCTAAAAGCCAATTTGATTCAATTCAAGACCCAACTCGTATTAGAAATGCCGTACTCCGATGAATCCTTGAGTCGAGTGCATAAAGCCATCGATTCGGTATTGTGTCAGATTGATGCGTTAGAATTGGCTATGAACCCATTGATTACGGGACGAAGCCAAGTTTATTTTCAGATTCCATACAGTGTAAATAAGAAGGATTTATCAGCGGAAGTTTTGGGGTATAACTTAGACGACCAAGATAAACTGGATACGGAAAATATGCACTTGGAAATGTCAATTGAAACAGAAAATCTTGGCAGCTTAAAGTTCGATTTGCGTGTTCAAAAGAGACAGATGAACTGTCTAATAATGTCAGAGAAACAACAGTATAATAGTTTCATTATTGATGAGAAAGTTGACCTCCTTGAACGTATGCAGTCAATCCGTTACAATTTGGATGATGTCGCATTTCAAGTTATTGATTCGAAGAGAACTGGAGTAGAGGTTATTACTGACGTTTCACAAATATCAGTAAACATGGGACGAATTGATGTCAGTGCATAGCGAACGAAAAAATCTCAGCGATGTTGAAATAATAGAAAATAGTAAGGATATATTACTAAGAAAAAAACAGAAGGCTATTGCTCTGCGTTATCAACCTGAATTTGACTCAGCGCCCAAAATACTCGCGGGTGGTGATGGCGAAATTGCTAATCGGATAGTTGAATTAGCAAGGCAACATGACGTACCGATTTACGAACAGCCAGACGTAGTGGAGGCCTTGGCCAAACTTGAAGTTGGAACTGAAGTCCCTCCAGAGTTTTATCAAATAGTAGCTGAGGTTTTGGCTTTTGTCTATTCGATAGATCGGAAGTGGGAAAGTAGGAGTGCTTAGTTAGTTGGGTGTTATGAACTTGAAAAATATAATTTCTATTTTTATTATTGGTCTTTGCGTATTATCTCCTGTGTCGTTACTTCGCGCAAGCGGTTATGGGTATCTTTATATAGAGGTAGACCCTCCAGATGCACAAATTCAAATTGATGAAAATTTGAAGCGAGCACAGAAACAACAACCTCGGCCAATACGCAGTCGTCAACTTTTGGACGAGGTTCCGATGTTAGGTGATCCTGTCCCGCTAATTCGACCTTCAGACAAAGGTGATGATCGAGTTTCCGTTCGAACTACTGAAGGATTTTCCGTGGGAGACCGTGTACGTATCCTTCAAAGTGGGAACGAAATGGACAATATGCAAATTTACTCTGACCACACTGTAATTCGAATAGGAGTACTTAATTTGATGCCAACTCTCTTTGTCCAGCCTGCTTTAGCAGATAGTTTTGGTGTTGGGCAAAGGAGCGAGGTCAGTGACCCAAAAACGGCTCGTGTATTTCGTATACAACCTCCTAATAAAGGCCAGGTAATCGCCGTGCCAGTTGTTGAACCAGCCAATTTGGTTGAAGATGCTAAAGCCGTAAAGACTCATTTAGTAAAAGATGTCCGTTCCGGAGAAAACGAAATATACGTTGAGTCAATCATAGGGTTCGAAGTTGGAGATGTTGTTACGATTAAGCAAGAGATAGGAGTCAATTCATTCATTGAAAAGCCGTTGCCTATAGTTGAGTCAGTCACTGAACTAGGAAATAAAATCATACTAAAAAATCCACTAAATAGCAGTTATTTAATGAGCGACGGAAAGGTATCGGTTTACCACAGCCTAAAGATCGGGTGGCGCGCTGATTTTCCTAAAGAAAGTCATATATTGGTTCAGGAAATTGACAACACAGGTGTCTCCGTTAGTCTATTGAAGGATCTACAACCTGGGGATGTAGAGTTATTTGTCTCTTCAACATCAGAGTTTGGAGCTGGAGATGTAATTAGCATCGAAGAAGGAGTCACGAGAGAAGAATCTTTACCAGAAATTGAATCAGTAGCGGATAGAATAAACAAAATCACATTGAAATATCCTGTAAAAAATACTTACTCAACGGGAAAGTGTAAGATATTTCGTATTAAAATTAGTGAGATCGCTGAGGTCTTGGAGCCTCAGTTAGTATCTAGTAGTCGCGGTGAGAGGCAAACTCGACTCATACTTAAGGATAGTCTCAGAAGAAACTTTTCGAATATGGCTCAAGTTTTTCGATTGAGTAAGATTACAGTTTCAAAATCGTTTTACTTACCAGAACAAAAGCTTGCACTCATACAATCTGGCGAAGTTACCAAATTTCCCCCTCTAACCTTAAAGCGTGGTAGAGGTAGTATTACAATCTTGTCGGATCCTTCAAATGCAGTAATCAAAATAGTACCACAGTTCACCGATAACTCTACGGCATTAGAAAAACTCGTAGCTGATCCTATCCCACTTATTCGAGGGGTGGAACCTGGAGATACACATATGGTGCCCAAAACGATTCGTGTTTTTGAAATTGGCGACAAAGTTTGGCTTCAGAATCGGACAGCTGATGGTTTAGTGGCGTTTCGATCTGATCATAAAATCATTGGAATTAAAAACGTAGAACAACGGGTTGGTCCAAAAATACCGGTATTAGAAGAGATCAACAAAGGTGGTCAAGTATTAGTAGTGGAACAAGGTACGGCTGTATTTCCGGGAGACACTCTGTATTTAGAGCAGTTGGGTGAAAATGGTGAAATATCGGAAAGAAAGGAACTTACCGTAAAAAAAGCCGAGGTTACGGATCAGGTTACGGAAATCGACATAGAGCCTCCTATCGAAGTTCAAATTGAAGTCGGGAAAGCTAATATTCGCCTCCAGCCACGGCAGATGCGATCGTTAATTTTTTCACCAGCAGCTTCAGAGAAATTTTCGGTTGGACGTGCCGAAGTTCAACTAAAACCTTACCTAACACCAACCACTATCCGAGATATTCCTGCCGGAGAGTACCAACTAAAGATTGATACGGGTAAATATATGGTCGAGGAAGCTCCTGTAACAATTGACATAGATGTAGACGAGATAGCACGTGAATTTGAAATTCACCAACATCTCACGGAACCTTTTATTCTTGCTCTACGTAAAAATAATATAAAGTTATCTAACTCTTTGAGAGTCGAAACAATTACCTCTGGAGACCATTGGTCTATCACGGATCTAGAAAGTGATCGAAATTATTCTATTCACCGATCGGGAACTGATGAAATTAGGGTTTCCCCGATCACTGTTTTGGTCGGTCAGACAACTTTTGTTAATCGTAGCCTCGTGATTGATCAACAACCTCCGTTTGTTCATAAATTCGAAATTAATGGGGGAAAGGGAAAAACGAAGTCTCCGCAATTGAAGCTAGAGTTTGCCGTTACTGACGCTAGTGGTGTTTATCAAATGTCAGTCTCTAACACTCAAGAGTTTAATGAATGGGAATCTTACACTTCAACCCTTAATTGGTTAGTTGAATCAACTCCAGGCCCAAAGAAAGTTTTCGTTAAATTTAAGGATCGAGCTGGGAATGAAAGTGCTATCGTCACAAAGGTAATTGACCTTGACGCTCCTTTAAGTATGGTCTATGTTCCAGCCACTACAATTCCTTTCATGATGGGAAATGAAAATGGGGAATCCGATGAAAAACCTGAGAGGTTAGTCAATTTGTCAGCATATTATATTGATCAATATGAGGTAACAAATGCAGAGTACAAAGATTTTGTGGATGCGACTAATCGCATGCCACCAAGTCACTGGAATGGCCGAAAATACCCAAAAGGAATGGGCAAATTCCCTGTTGTGAACGTTAGTTGGAAAGATGCGAATGATTATGCAGAATGGGTTGGAAAAAGATTGCCGACTGAAGCTGAGTGGGAACGGGCTGCGTTGGGTAATTTTTCAGGTATTAAAACCCGGCCTAGATGGGCTTGGGGAAATCGTTGGAATGGCATAGTTACGAGCTTGGTAAATATCCAAACGGGGAGAGGTTTGGCTCCAATTGACCGTCATCCAGATGGAAAAACTCGGAACAATATATATAATATGTGTGGAAATGCTTGGGAATGGGTCGCTGACTGGTATGACGCTACCTATTACTCTAAAAGTGGTATATCTTCAAACCCGACGGGGCCTGTTGACCATACTGGATTGAAAGCTGTTCGCGGAGGAATAAGTTTACATGAAGATGGGTTCATGACTTCACTCACAAACCGAGAAAAAGCTTCCCCTGAATCAGGGTACCCCGGTATTGGTTTTCGCTGTGTTAGGCCAATTGAAAACTAGATCTTTGTGAATAGAGTTCTAAGAATGAGTTTAAAGTTAAGATTTTTCTTCTATTGCTTGTTATTCGCTGGTATGATCGCTGATGTTGCTATGGCTCTCGATGGTTGGGACCAAGGATACGTTCTCCTAGTTGATCGAAGCTTTGTCTATATTGATATGGGAAAGGATTATGACTTGCAGGAAGGTGATATCTGCTATGCATACGAATCTATTGAACATCAGCTATCTCCTGTAGCTCGCCTAGAGGTCCTTGAGTCTTATGAACATAGTGCTATAACGAGAATCACGGAGACAGATACTGGGAAAATGGTACGCTTTGCAGACCTAGTATCCGTTCAAGAGGTTGTTCAGACCAAAGATGGTATTAGTATTCTAAATCAAGATTTGCCAGATTTAGCTGGTTCTTCTGATTACGATCAGCCATACCGTCGCCAATCAAATCCCTTTGCTTGGACGGCATTATCTATTGGTGGAGCATTGAGCATTGCTGCATATTACTCAAACCATCGAGCAGATAGTACATATAAAATGTTCAAACAAGCTTTAGTAAAAACAAAAGCCGATGAGTTCAAATCAAAAACACAACAACTCGATAGGCAAACTGGATTGTTACTTGGTGCTTCGGTTTTGAGTTTAACTACAAGCGCTGTTCTATTTTTAATCCAAGACCAAGATACTGATTCGGTGGTTCAGACATCCTATCTAACAACTGGAAATGGTATCTTTGGAGAAATTAGGTTCCGTTGGTAAAAAATCATGAAAAAAGACTATGTTCTTTGGTGCCTCATCACTATTGGTGTTATGATGATCACCATCAGTTCTCTATCGGATGACCACCAAGCAAAAGAAGAAAAAAGATCCATTTCATCTACACCCGAAGATGGTCGAATTCTGAGTATAAACTCGCGGCGAGTTAATGTTAATTTGGGTAGATTAGATGGAGTTAGACGTGGTATGACATTAGAGATATATAGGCCAAAGATTTTGTATGATGCTAATGCGAATCTGACACAAACGATTAAAACGCCTCTGGGTATGGGGTTAGTTATCGATGTAGATCAGAACCGATCAACTCTTTATCTCTCTGATTTCGAAGTTACAACAGATGACCGGAGCAAAACAAGCCCGCCACTGATCGATATTGGTACTAATATCCGACTGGTTCGATTACCTGCCAAGTGTTTGCTAGTACTGGGACGGCACTCCATTTTAGTAAGAAAATTTGAAGGTGCAGGATCTGACATAGAAGAAAGACTGGCTGAAACCGAAACGAATCAACTAGCAGCATCCCTAGATAACGGCCCACAAGTACCATTTAAACCAGACCAGGAGATAAATTTAGTAGACGCCGATGGAAATGAAATTTCTGTTGCATTTGGTAAAAATGCTGGAGAGGGGATTGCATCCTTTGAGCTATTACATAAAATCGACCGCGAAGTTATTATCGTACCCGGGATAGAAAGTAAGCCTCAGCATATTGTAGGAATATATGATAGAATTAAGCGCCCCCCCCAGAACTTGGTTGGACAGCTACAAAAAAGTTTATTAGGTAATGCCATGATCATTGCGATAAGAGGGGATATACTACAAATGGCGGGCATTAATCCTAATAAAGTTGAGAGTGGAAACAAGTTGACTTTGAGTAAAACGCCCAAAGAAATTATTCACCCAGTAACTGGACAAATGATCAAATTGGGAGTCATGCGTGAATTAACAGGAGTGGTGTCTGCTGTTAGCGACAACCTGGTTGAACTAAGCATTCCACCTAAGTCAAGTAAGGGATTCTTTGTGGATGACACAATTTCAGTAACAAAGAATTAAAACTGGGGAACTTTTAGTCGGAAATTATCAATTAAACGGGTGTTTCCGACATAAGCAGCTATTGCTATTAAGATATCTTGTCCGTGCTCAAGTTCTGAGATTAGGCTGAATGTTTGACTAGAGACAATTGTAATATAGTCAATTCGAATCAATGGCGAGTCTTCCACTAGTAGTTTCATCTCATCCGTGATTTTTTTTACAGACTGCCCCCCTCGTAGAATTTGGGATTTTGCTAGTTCCAAGGATTGGTAGACCATTTTGGCCTCTTGGCGTTCATCTTTTGTTAAATAGACGTTTCGTGAACTCATAGCTAAACCATCGTCTTCTCGTACTATAGGCAAGCCGATTACTTCTAGATCAAAGTTCAAGTCATTCACCATTTGTCGGATTGCTGCTAGTTGTTGTGCATCTTTCCATCCAAAGTAAGCACGTTTTGGTTGAACGATATTAAATAATTTAGCCACAACAGTTGTTACACCACGAAAAAAAGTCGGTCGACTAGTACTGCATAGTCCTTCAGTAATTGGCCCAACGACGTCCAACCATGTCTGGTTCATACGGTTATCATCTTGTGGGTACATTTCTTGACTGCTAGGTGCAAAAACCAGATCAACGCATTCTTTCTCGAGTAAGTCTAAGTCTAGCCTAAATTTTCTGGGATAATTATCAAAATCTTCATTAGGTGCAAATTGAATTGGGTTAACGAATACGCTTACTACAACAAAATCATTATCTTTTCGGGCTTGGCGAACTAAACTGAGATGTCCTTGATGCAAGGCACCCATGGTTGGAACAAAGCCAACTGACTTCCCTTGATATCGATGACGTTGACTCCAAGATCGAGTGGCTTTTATTGTTTGTTGCACTTCCATTTTTCTAATCTAACGACTGGTTATTCAATAACCTGAGGAACTTCAAAATATCCTTGTTCACTAGAGGGAGCATTGGCCAAAATTTCATCTCGCTCAAATAAGTCTTTTTGATCATCAGCCTTTGTTACGTTTCGAATGGGTATTACATGAGAAGTAGGGTGAACATCTTCCGTGTCTAGCTGATTGAGTTTCTCAATATAGTCCAGAATGTGAGATAACTGTTCTTGACTCGCTTTTACCTCCTCACTGTTAAGTGTTAAACGAGCCAGATTGCTAATATGTTGAACGTCTTCGATACTAATAATTTTTGACATGGATTATCCTCATGTAATTTGTAAGTTAGCATAAGATTGCATCAGTGTTTTTTCTCCTGCGCGGTCAAAACGGATTGTTATTCGGCTGTTCTCTCCGGAGCCAAAGATTGCTTTTATGCGTCCACGGCCAAATCGTCTATGGTAGACAATTTGGCCAACTTGGTAACATTCTAAATAACCTGATTCATCAGGGTCAAAAGTCGAAACGACTCGATCAACTTTTGTTTCCATGTGTTTTTGAACAGATTCGAGTAAATCTGGAGGGATTTCGTCTAAGAACCGAGAGGAAATTCTATAATCAAAATTGCCGAATGTCCGACGAGTTTTTGAATGTGTTAGGTGTAATTGTTCTTCGGCTCGAGTAATACCTACGTAACATAGACGTCGCTCTTCCTCCAACTCTTTTAGAGATTCCATAGATCGTTGATGCGGTAGAAATCCTTCTTCCATACCAGCCATAAAAACAATAGGAAATTCAAGGCCTTTCGCATTATGCAAAGTCATTAGAGATACAACATCATGTTGATCCGAAAGACTATCAATATCCGAAGTCAAAGCTACTGACTCTAAATAGCCGCTCAGAGTTAGTTCTGGAGCAGATGATTCGTAACTAAATACGCCGTTAACTAAAGCATTCAAGTTTTCAATACGAGTTTGTGTCTCAATTGTATTTTCCTGACGTAAAGCTGCTAGGTATCCTGAACGATGCATCAGATCATCAAGTGTTTGTGCTGGTGTATCAGTTGGTTGATAATTATTTATCAACTCAGAAAAGTCTTTAATTCTACTTTGGGTAGAAGCCCGAATGTTTTCGATTTCAAACACACGTCGAACTGCATTCATCAGCGAAATTTGATTAGATTGAGCAAAATCTTCTAGGCGAGCTAAGGTCTTCCCCCCAATACCTCTGGCCGGGACATTGATAATTCGACGCAAACTTACTGAATCACTAGGGTTGACGATAATCTTCAGGTAAGCTAGCATATCCTTAATTTCCATCCGATCGTAAAACTTAGTTCCTCCAATAATTTGGTAAGGAATATTTTCTTCACGCAAGGCCTCTTCAAAAGTACGCGATTGTGCATTGATTCGGTAGAAAATCACACAATCACTGTAGGATTTACCTTTGTGTTTGTAATTTCGAATTTCGTTAACCACATAATTTGCTTCTTCAACTTCATCGCTAGCTTCAAATATGCGGATGAGTTCACCTGACTGATTTTCAGTCCATAGCGATTTTTCTTTTCTTTGATTGTTATTTTGAATTACTAAGTTAGCTGCCTCAAGTATATTCTGCGTTGAACGATAATTTTGTTCTAAGCGTAAAATTCTTATGTTTTGGTAATCCTGTTCAAAGTTTAAAATGTTGTTAATATCTGCACCACGAAATGCATAAATCGATTGATCATCATCTCCAACCACACAAAGGTTTTTGTGCTTTCTAGCCAAGGCTCGAACCAAACGATACTGACATTGATTCGTATCCTGATATTCATCAACCATAATATATTGAAAACGTTTTTGGTAAAATTCCAATACATCAGGAAAAGTCTCAAACAGCTGAACTGTCATTAAAATCAGATCATCAAAGTCCAGAGCGTTATTTGCTCTGAGTTTTTTCTGGTAAGCAGAAAAAATCTGAGATACATTTTCTTCAAAGGGATTAACAAAGCCAGACTCAGATCGAATGGAGACGTCATAATCTGTTGGGCTCATCAGTTGGTTTTTTGCATCGCTGATGCGGCTTTTCACCGCTCGAGGGTTGTGCAATTCTTCCCTAAATTGAAATTCTTTCAATAATGATTTAATTAACGTGATTTGATCTGCAGAATCATAAATAGTGAATGATGTATGGTAACCGAGACGATCAATATGTCTTCTTAAGATTCTGGCACAACTTGAATGAAACGTCGAAACCCAAATTTTTTGACTCACCTCTTCACTAATGAGGTGAGCTAGACGATTTTTCATTTCACTTGCGGCTTTATTAGTGAAGGTCACTGCCAAAATGTTGTATGGTGAAATCTCATAGTGATGGATAAGATGCGCAATCCGATACGTTATAACCCGTGTTTTACCACTACCAGCGCCAGACAATAGCAAAAGAGGTCCCTCAACTTGCCTAACAGCCTCTTGTTGTATTGGGTTTAGACTTTGTAGTAGCTGTGTAATTTCCATTATTCCTCACGAAAATAAATTAGCAAAACTGCTCCAGTTTTCGAAGCTTTTACATCAGAGTAAGTAATATCTTCTTGTGGTGTGTTGATCGACTCTTTCTGAGGATCAACATCAAAATTTTTAGCCGTTATTCAAAAAATCAGTGATATCGATATGGTCGAGATTCGACGTCCTAAGAGCTGATCTCTGAAAGTAAAAGGCGTGGGATTCAAGCTCTCATTGAATTAGCCACCCAGAAGTAATTAAACTGGAATAAAAGAACTGGTCAGATACATCAAAAGAATTACTAGATCGGATCCGCCTTTTTCAGATTCTGGTTGTAATGCTGAAACCCGGGTCTCTTTACTTCGGGTAAAAAGCGCAAAGCTGCTTTCAGTCGATCTTGATCGAGAAAAATTGTCAACACATTATCTGGTTATTAAGTTGCCTGTACACATATGAATATACTACAGGAAGTATATGAAATTGAAATTAACCGTGCAAGGTAAAGATAATAAATGGCATTGATTCATTATTGCGACCATCAGTTGTCTGTGCTACAATGCCTGCTGCGATGAGGTAAAGCTGATGTTCACACCGACGATTGAATGGATTAATGGACGTATTCGCTTAATTGACCAAACATTATTACCTAATGAATTTAAACAAATTTATTGTGATGAAGTAAGTGAAATTTGGCAAGCAATCAAAACTTTAAAGGTTCGTGGGGCACCAGCAATTGGCATTGCAGCTGCATTTGGTACGGTTTTAGGGGTTTGGCGCTCAACAGCTGATAATTACGCTGATTTTGAGATTGAGCTTAAGAATATAACAGATTATCTATCAACCTCCAGACCGACAGCAGTTAATCTATTCTGGGCTCTTAAAAGAATGGTTAAGGTCGCCCAAGAAAACCAAAGCCTGACAGTTCCCGAATTGAAGGAGCGACTCCTAACTGAATCTTTGGAGATTATGAGTGAAGATCAACAGATGAGCCGATCAATTGGAAAATACGGTGCGGGCTTGATTGAAAATGGGGATAACATCCTGACTCACTGTAATGCTGGTGGTTTAGCTACCTCAGACTATGGAACAGCTCTAGCTGTAATGTTCTCTGCACATGAAATGGGAAAACAAATTCATGTATATGCGGATGAAACACGACCATTATTGCAAGGAGCAAGATTGACTACTTGGGAACTCATGAGAGCGGGCATTGACGTTACATTGATTTGCGACAGTGTCGCAGGTCAAGTAATGAAAGAGGGCTATATTCAAAGAGTTGTTGTCGGTGCGGACCGAATTGCAGCGAATGGAGATACTGCAAATAAAATAGGAACTTACATGGTAGCTGTGATGGCTCAGCAACATGGTGTGCCATTTTATGTGGCAGCACCAACATCGACAGTCGATATGTCTTTGGAGAATGGTGATCAAATTCCTATTGAAGAAAGAAGTGCCGAAGAAGTAACTGAAGGTTTCGGCCTGCGTACAGCACCAGAAGGCGTTAAGGTCTATAGTCCAGCCTTTGATGTTACACCAGCTCACTTAATTACGTCTATAATAACAGAGAAAGGGATAATAAAGCCGCCTTTTAATGTGAATCTCAAAAGAGCTTTTTTGTAGTATATTTTGTGGCTGAAGCTATAATTCAAACGGACAAGTTGTCAAAATGGTTTGGTCAAGTTATTGCTTTAAACGATGTTACTGTCAGTTTCGAATTGGGTATTACGGCTTTAGTCGGACCAAATGGTGCTGGCAAATCGACATTACTACGTTTGATCGCAGGACAGCTCAAGCCAAATCTTGGGGACCTTTTAGTCTGGGGTGAATCAATATGGAATAATCCAACTTTATATCACA
Source organism: Candidatus Poribacteria bacterium (assembly GCA_036339735.1). Lineage (GTDB taxonomy): Bacteria > Poribacteria > WGA-4E > WGA-4E > UBA9662 > TMED15. Next base: position 35,048 of record JAYZAL010000064.1, on the reverse strand, counting down.
GGATTGGTTTTTGTCCTGACAGCGAAGACTTTTACTGGGACATGACTGGTTTTGGAATGATTCGTTTTCTTGCTCAGCTTAGCTTGATTCCTAAGGATAAATTAGATCAGAAAGTTTGGTCTATTATGAAGACTGTTGGATTAGCAGAACAGATGAATCAGAAAATAGGAACATATAGTAAAGGGATGCGGCAACGCCTTAAGTTAGCCCAAACTCTAGTTCATGATCCGAATCTTATCCTTCTTGATGAGCCATTTAATGGGATGGATCCCGTTGGACGAAGTGAAACGATCAGGCTCATTCGCTCATTGGGAGAATCAGGTCATTGTGTTCTTGTTTCTAGCCATATGCTGCAAGAAGCTGAATCTTTGACCGATAATATTTTATTGATGCAGCATGGAAAGCTAGTAGCCAAGGGTAAAATTTCTGACATTCGGGACCAGATGGATAGCCATTTGCATAAAATTTGTGTTATATGCCGAAACCCTCGAAAATTGGCAGAAGTTTGTGTTTCTTTCGAAGATGTTTTTGCGGTTCGATTAGAGGAAAATGTAAATCGTTTGATAGTAGAAACTCATAGGCCAAATCAATTTTACGAACTGATAGCAAAATTTGTTCTAGAAAATCGTATACAAATTGAACAAATGTATTCACTTGATAATAATCTAGAGGCTGTATTTGATTATTTAATCAAACAGAAATGAATCAAAATGAATCAAATTGAACTATATGAATTTGATCGCCAAGGTTTTATTCATATTCCCCAATTTCTAACAACGGCTGAAATCCATTCACTATCGTGTACCATCGAACAACTTGAGACACATGCGAGGTCGAAGTTAGATAAACCCAAAAGAAAAATTAGCAAGTGGGGACCCAAATATTATCTTTGCCCTGATCATGGTTATCACTTTCAAGGAGGAATTGAGAGTGGAGAAACTTTGATTATCGAAGACTTTTTCAATTTTTCACCTGCATTTGATTTTTTGGTCAGTCACGAAAAATCAATGGAGTATATATCAGCAATTGTACAAGAAGAAATTGGAATTAATAATTCAGAGTTACGAATTCGCTATCCGGGCAACTTCAGTAGTACACACATGGGTGGCCCCCTGAGCCACAAATATAGATATACATTTAATTCGAAAGGCATTGACTGTATGATGGTACGAATCATCTATTTCATCCACTCAGTCAAATCTGAAGAAGGTGCTTTTTGTGTTGTTCCAGGTACACACAAATCCAATTTCAATTCACCTTATAAATGTTCAGTAAATGATGAGCCAGGCATGATTGGACTGGAAGTCGATGCTGGTGATGCTATTCTATTTACTGAAAATTTGAGACATGGGGGGTTTACAAACAGTAGTCAAAAAACAAGAAAAACTCTACATGTTGGCTATGGGCCGTCTTGGATGATGTCACAAAACATTGCTACAATGGATGAACCTCCCTACATAACAGAAGAAACTTGGGGACGATATGAGGCTAAGCAGCAAAAGTTATTTCGGCCTTGGCTTCAAAAACATAAATTGTATTGAAAACCTACTGGAACTCCTGTCAGCTAATGGCTTTTTAGTACAAGTGATATTGAGGGGAAATGATAAAAATATGAACTCCTGCCCAATTGAGCGACCAAAAATTCATCCTGACCTAGAGTTAATGGCTCAGAAAAAGTTATTGGTTATCGGAGACCTAGTACTTGATCAATATATTTGGGGAGATGTTAATCGTATTTCTCCTGAGGCGCCAGTGCCAGTGGTAGAAGTTCAAAAAGAAACCTTTCGCTTGGGTGGTGCCGCGAATGTAGCTTGTAATATTGCTAGTTTATCGGGACAGGTTGAAGTTGTTGGTTTGGTTGGTGCTGACGAAAATGGTGAGAAGTTAATCAGCCTTCTGCAAGAACAGTCTGTCACAACCAGTGCTGTTAGAGTTGACAACAATCGACCTACAAGCACAAAAACCAGAATCATAGCTGGCAATCAACAGATTGTGCGTATAGATAAAGAGTCAACCCAATATTCTGTTCAACCCCTACATAGCCAACTTTTGAGCGTCATTTTAGAAAAAGTGGATACGGTCGATGCGGTGATTTTTGCTGATTATGATAAAGGTGTTGTAAATAGTGAATTGATCCGAGCAGTTACCTCAAAAACGAAGCTCAACCGTATACCAGTAACAGTAGACCCAAAAGTAGAAAATTTTTGGAGTTATGAAGGTGTTACCTCCATTACACCTAACCAAAAAGAGGCAAGTATTGCTGTTGGTGTTCGAATTTTGGATCAAAAAACCTTATTAAAAGTAGGACAAAAAATATTAGAACGGTTAGATTTGGCTCACCTACTTATTACTAGAGGAGAGCATGGAATGAGTCTATTTGAAAAAACTTCTGAAGGTCAGTTAAAAGTTCAACATATTGAGACAAAAGCTCAAGACGTATTTGATGTTACGGGGGCCGGTGATACTGTTATCGCTGTATTTACTATGGCCTTATCAGCTGGCCTTACACCATTCCAAGCAGCACAGATGGCTAATATGGCCGGAGGCATTGTTGTAACTGAAGTTGGGTGTGTCGCAGTAGACAGAAAAAAATTAAACCGATTTTGGGAACAATAACAAAAACCTGTGATGAAAACTGTATTTTTGGACAGAGATGGTGTGATCAATCGCTTGCGCCCCAACGACTACGTAAAAAACTGGAATGAATTTGAGTTTTTGCCGGATGCAATTGATGCCATTTGCCAATTGACCGACAAAGGATACCAGTTGATTATTGTTACAAATCAGGCTTGTGTTAACAAGGGCATTCTTCAAGCCGACAAGCTCGACTCAATCCACGAAAAAATGCTCGAACAAATAGTTATAGCTGGCGGAAAAATTGACGCTATTTACTACTGTCCTCATGAAGATAAGGACGATTGCTTCTGCCGAAAACCTAAATCAGGTTTACTAGAAAAAGCATTGGTAGATTTTTGTATTGATTCCACGAATCGTTTTCTGGTCGGAGATTCCTTGCGAGATATAGTAGCAGGCCGAAAGGTCAATTGTAAGACGTGTCTCGTTGGCCAAAATTTGCCTATTAGACAGGAAAACACAAAAGCTGTAGTGCCAGACCAAATTGCTCTTAACCTAATGGCTGCAACTTCTTGGATCATTCATAATACAAAATAGAAAAATCAGGGAGAAACAATCATGCCAGAACAAAAAAATCAGAATTTAGTTTGGATTAAAGGAGAAATTAAAAAAAAGCAGCTGGCCTTCATTTTGGATGATTGTTTTAGTACTAACGAATTGACTAAATTAGTCGAAGATTGTTTTGCTGGTTTTCTGGAAGTGAATTTAGCAAAGGAGTATGAAAGAGAGTTCCTCATTCACTGGTTAGTAGAAAAATTCTTTTATTCTTTATCCAGTTTCCATTTGATTACTGAAAAATTGAGTCAGAAAAGTAACCTGTTAATACGACGAATTGGATATATGAATACAAAGGAAATATATTATTTTTTTTCTTGTTTAATAGAATTAAGCACGCAAGGAATTGGTGGAACAACGATTTGGTCTTTGCTAATTGATAAACGCCAAAGTGTTCAGAAACATGGAATCAATTTACTTAAGAATTGTAATTATTTAGATTTTGTACCCAATCGATTTAGAAATACAGATATACATCAAGAATTGACCGACAAAAAAGGTAATCACGAACAGGAACAAATTAATTTAGTAACCGATGAACTAAAAAATCGAATCGATGAGTTGAAGATCGAAAACGATAAAATAAAACACCAAAATAAACAGCTAAAAGGGAAGCTCGAATTTTCGGCTCAAGAGTACGTTAATCTCGAAATATCTGACGATATTAGGAAGGAAGAACTGATTGCAGTCGAAGAATATCAGGCACACATCAGTTCTATTGAATTTGAAAAAGAACAACTCAGACAAAAACTGGCTAAACAATCGTTAGAATTAAGCCTTATTCAGAATACAAAACAAAAAAAAGACGAACTCGATCTGGAATTATCCACTCTAGAAGATTTGCAGTCTAGAAGTCAGAAGCTACTTCATAGAGTGGTATCTGATTTTGAATCTAGCATTGACAAATTAGAGTGGATACACAAGAGTTCAAACCAAACGCTTAGAGATATTAAGTGTAGATTATCGGACTCAGTCCAAAATGTTGATATAGGCGAAGGGGATACAAAAACTACTGGTACAACGCCTAAGGACGACTTTACAGATCATCAAACAAGAGTGGGTGTTTTTGTAGATGTACAGAATATGTTTTACGCAGCAAAAGATCGGTACGCCTCACGGCTCGACTACATTAAGTTACTAGATCTCACCGTAGGGCCTCGACATCTGGTGGCTGCTTATGCATATATTGTCCAAATTCCGGAAATTGACCAATCTGGTTTTTTATCTTTATTGGAATATAATGGGTATCGAATAAAAACTAAGAACCTTCGTTTACGTGGAGATGGAACAGCAAAAGGAGATTGGGATGTTGGTATTGCTATCGACATTGTCTCGATGCTGGATATACTAGATGTGGTTATTTTAGCCAGTGGAGACGGTGATTTTTGTCCTTTGGTAGAACTAATTCAGCAAAAGAACAAACGTATTGAAGTAATCGCTTTTGAACATAATACAGCGATGGATCTGCAAAGACAAGTTGACAAATTCTACCCAATTAGCAGTGAGTTATTGATTTAAAAAGTTAAATTGTAAAATAGCTGAAAGATGCATAAAACATTTGCGATAGTTGTTAATATTCCTACTCTAGCCTTCTTGGTAGTACTTTTTCTCCCAGATTCTGCAAAAACTGAATCCTTCGATTTTTTTGAGAATCGTATTCGCCCTGCCCTAGTTAAGTATTGCTATCCTTGCCATAGTGGACTTCAAGTCAAAGGAAATTTAAGACTCGATAGTAAACCCGGTTGGATAGTTGGTGGAAATAGGGGTGGAGCTATTGTTCCTTATCAGCCAAGTAATAGTCTTCTGATGACAGCTATTAATTATCAGGACCCTAACTTATCTATGCCACCAAAAGGGAAATTACCGAAAAAGATAATTGATGATTTTGAGACTTGGATCAAGAAAGGTGCGAATGATCCAAGAGATTCCCATCAGCCAGAAATCAAATCTTTTGATATTCAGGCAAGATCAAATCACTGGTGTTTTCAGCCTGTAAGATATACGAAATTGCCGACAGTTATTGACACTGGTTGGCCCATCACGGGAATAGATCATTTCATTTTAAATAAACTAGAGAAGAAAGGCTTGAAACCATCTCCCCAGGCGAAAAAACAAACGTTAATTCGTCGTTTGACTTATGCGTTGATAGGCTTACCCCCTACGCCAGAAGAAATTCGATCGTTTGAAGATGATAAATCTGCCACAGCGTACGAGGATTTGGTTGACCGTTTGTTAGCCTCACCACGATTTGGTGAAAAGTGGGCCCGACATTGGATGGATCTAGTACGATACGCAGAATCTTATGGTCATGAAGGAGACTTTTCCATTGGGAATGTGTGGCCTTATCGGGATTACTTGATTCGCGCCTTCAACCAAGATATTCCATACGACCAATTTGTTCGTGAACATATAGCCGGTGATTTGCTACCAGAGCCAAGGATTCATCCACAGCTTGGTTACAATGAATCAGTAATGGGAACAGCGTTTTACCACTTAGGAGAAGCTACTCACAGCCCAGTAGATGTTAAACAAGATGAAAGCATCCGGTTATCTAACCAGATTGACGTTTTAAGTAAAACTTTTCTTGGGTTGACCGTCGGTTGTGCTCAATGTCATGACCACAAATTTGACCCGATTTCAACTGCAGACTACTATGCACTTTTTAATACGTTGGCAAATTCTAGAATGACGTTTGCTTCTATCCAACACCCAGAAAAGCTACAGTCTTTGACTGACCGGTTAAAACATTCCAAACATGAACTGAAACAGAATTTTATCGATACTTGGCCACAGCAAATAAAGAAAATTGGGTATTTTCTTACCGCTTTACCTGAACTTAAAACACGCACGCTATTGAACTATCAGGAAAAAAGAAAACAGCATAACAAAAAAGAAGACTCACTGATTAGTGACTTTGAGTCAGGCACGTATGAAGGTTGGACAGTTTCGGGTACAGCTTTTGGAAAATTCCCAGCTAGTAGTAACAATAGCACTCAAAAAGACATAGATGGGTTTCAAGGTCGACAATTTGCGAATTCCTACTTAAAAAGTGACAAACCGAAAGGTAAACTCCTTTCCTCACCTTTCAAAATTAATAAGCCCTATATTAATTTTCTGATTGGCGGAGGTAATCACCAAGGTAAAACATGTGCTAATTTGAGGATTGAAGGTCAAATTGTTCATACCCAGACTGGCAGAAACGCGGATAAGTTAGAAGCCGTCAGCTGGTCAGTAGAACCTTTTATGGGTAAGATTGCTCAATTCGAGATCGTCGATAATTACAGTGGAAGTTGGGGGCATATTCTCATTGACCATATTTTTCAGAGCAATCTTTCAACCGATATTGATCATTACTATCACCAAATGATTGAACAACTGGCTACCGAAAATGAGAATTTGAAAGTTGACTTGTTGAAAAAGTGGTATGAAACGAGACAGAAAAGTGATTTCGATAATAAAGATCATCCATTGTTTCATTGGTGGAAGGAGGTCCGCCGACTTTCAAATGATCCAATAAGTGTGCAGGATAACCATTCACAACAGTCAAAGACAACCGTTAATCCGACCAACGAATACCGAGTTTTAGGAAGTTTATCTGGAGAGAAATTTAAAGACTGGCGCATCGAGGCAACAGCTTTCCCAGTACGACCTAGCCAATACGCAGATATAGTAATTAGTGGTATTGACCGGCACATCTCTTCTCTAGTTCCATCTAGTTGGCATAGTGCTGGATCTTCTACCCGACTAGCTGGTGCCTTGCGTTCACCAACGTTTGATGTAAAACATGACTTCATTCATATCAGAGCAATGGGGCATGGTGCTCAGATTCGTATCGTCATCAATAACTTGCAAATTATTCGAGGTCCACTGCATGGTGGATTAGTGCATACTGTCAATAGTAAAAAACCAACTTGGCATAAGTTTGACCTAAGTCGTTGGAAAGGACACCGAGCCTATGTTGAGTTGCTACAAGACGGCGGAAATGACAACTTTATAGCAGCCGATTTAGTAGTTTTGCATAATGGTCAATTACCTGTAAAATTTAACCAACAGCCAAACGAGAGTTCCCTTTCGTATCTAGGATCATATTCGAGCCTAACGAGTCTAGCAGAAAAATTTGAGAAGTCATTAATCCACACTTTTCACCGTTGGTATAATGGGTCAGCAGATTCGAGTGATATTGATTTATTGAACTTCTTGTTGTCTAATCAACTACTTAAAACAGCAGAAAACGTACAGATCAACTTATCTGACTATGTAAAACTTGAGAAGCTAATACCCGAAGATCAACGAGTTGTTGCTATGACAGATGGTCCAAACCGACCAGGAGTGGTGTATGTTTCGGGTGATTACAGGCAAGAGGGTGCTTCTATTTCGTCTCGTTTTTTAGAAGTTCTGAGCCAGTCAACATTGCCATTTAATTCTGAAGGAAGTGGTAGATTAGAACTTGCCGAATCTATAATCTCAGAGGAAAATCCTTTGACAGCTCGAGTTATGGTGAACCGAATATGGCATCATCTTTTTGGACGAGGTATTGTACCAACAGTCGATAATTTTGGTCATATGGGACAAGAGCCAAGTCATCCGCAACTATTAGACTATTTAGCACATCAGTTCGTCCATAATAAATGGTCGGTTAAAAGTGTTATTCGTGAAATTGTTTTATCTCAAGTTTTCCAGATTTCTAGTAACCAATCAGCTGAATCAAAATTAATCGATCCAACCAATAAGTTATTGCAGGCTATGAATGTTCGTCGGTTAGAATCTGAGTCAATTAGAGATGGAATGCTAGCTGTCTCGGGGCGTCTAAATCTTGAGATGTATGGTCCAAGTGTGAAAGTACATTTGACGCCATTTATGATTGGTCGTGGTAAACCCAATGAGAGTGGACCACTGGATGGGAATGGTAGAAGAAGTATATATATCGAAATACGACGAAATTTTCTGCCGGCAATGATGTTGACGTTCGATATGCCCACACCTTTTGCAACTATTGGTAGCCGAAATAGAAGTAATGTTCCATCCCAAGCCCTAACCCTGATGAATGATCCTTTTGTCATGGATCAGGCTAAATTCTGGGCCAAGAAGATTTTGCTAAATCAACAGACAGAACGAGAGAAACAAATTCAAGAAATATTCGAGAAAGCCTTATCCCGTAGTCCCTCTCCTGAAGAAATAGAGATGGCTTCAGAAATTCTTAAAAAACAGGTTTCCCTGTATTCTTCGATACATGGCACATCTTCAGAAAAGGATATATACCTTCAGTCTTGGACCGACCTTACACACGCTATATTCAACCTAAAAGAGTTTATTTATGTATTTTAGGGCGAATATCTCAAGTTTCTGATTATACAAATCACAATTATTTTTTACTTAGTATAATATCAGAAGAGGTTGGGCATTTTTGCATTGGGTCGTTTCCTTAAAAATTTTGTGGTGTGTTTTCATAGGGCTATTTTATTTTTCTTGGTCTATCGTCAAATTTTATGCTGTGTTTGGAGGCTTTGCACACAAATAAAAAATTGTGTGAAACAAAAAATAAAAAGTAAACCTAAATAATACAAATACACAATAAAGCAGAAATTAAATACGTTAACTAACTCATTTTTCTTTGCTCTGTGTGTAGAAATAAAAAGAAAAGCCCAACGGAGAAAATTGAAATGATTGAACAGATCAAAAACGATATTCACAAAGTATTAGAAACAGCGATCCAGATAGCAGTAAACATCAACGAGCTAAAAATAGACAAAATACCTAAGATTGTCTTTTCACCTACCAAAACCCCGGAACACGGCGACATTGCTTCTCCAATTGCTTTATCTTTGGCTAAGTCCGCTGGCATTAAGCCACGAAAGGTTGCTGAGATTATTGTAGATAAAATTGATTTAGAAAAACAACCGTTGATCAACCGGATTGACGTGGCAGGTCCAGGTTTTATTAATATTTTCATTGATAATAACTGGATGACTTCTTCCTTAAAAGAAATTTATCTGCGTGGTGACAAGTTTGGTCATACTGAACACGGGCAAGGCAAAAAAATACTTGTAGAGTTTGTTAGCGCTAACCCGACTGGGCCACTCAATATTGTTAGTGGGCGAGCTGCTGCAGTTGGTTCTACTATTGTCAACCTTTTAAATATGGCTGGTTATCAAGCAACAAGCGAATTTTATATTAATGATGCTGGAGGACAAGTTCTGAGACTTGGAGCATCACTAGATGTGCGATACCGACAGCAATTCGGTCACTCTAATCTGGAAATTCCTGAAGGAGGTTATCAGGGAGAATACCTTGTTGAATTGGCAGAAAAATTAAAGCAGGAAGTTGGCAATAAATACCTATATTTATCGGAAAATAATCGAATTAGAATTTTTTGTGATCTCGCCGTTGAACGGCTACTATCTGATCAGAAGAAATCACTAGAACGATTTGGAGTTGAGTTCGATGTCTGGTCAAGCGAGAAAGATATTCGTGAGTCTGGTGCCCCAGAACAAATCATTCAGTCATTCAAAGATCGAAATCTACTCTATGAATCCGAAGGTGCTACTTGGTTTAAAATGACTGATTTTGGTGATGATAAGGATACAGTCGTAGTTAAGAGCGACGGTGAGTACACTTATTTTGTTCCGGATGCAGCCTATCACCAAAACAAATTCAATCGTGGTTTTCATACGTTGATTGATCTTTTGGGTCCTGATCACCAAGGGCATATTTCGCATCTGGAGTGTTTACTTCGAGCTTTAGGATATGATCAAAGCCGGTTAGAATGCCTGATTATCCAGCAGGTTAGTTTGGTCGACTCCACCGGTCAGAAAGTTGATATGTCCAAGCGAAAAGGGCAACTAATCACCCTAGATAATCTACTTGATCGATTGGCAGAATCGGTTGATGAGCATTTCGCTGTGGATGTCGCTCGTTACTTTTTTTTAAACCGTTCTAACAATAGTCATCTTGATTTTGATTTTGACCTAGCCCTTAAGCGAGCTAATGATAACCCTGTCTTTTATTTGCAGTATGCTTATGCCCGATCCTGTAGTATTTTTCGTGAGATGACCCAACGAGGGCTTGGGGCATATGGGTTTCAAAAGGCCGATTTAAGCTTACTGAATTCGATAGATGAGCAACAAATGATTAGGAAGATGGCCGAATTTCCACAATTAGTTATTGCAGCTGCGGATAATCGTCAGCCTCATCGCTTAGTTAACTACTTACAAGATTTAGCCAATCAATTTCATACTTTTTACAACAAATCTAGGGTGTTAAACGTTGAACAAATGGATCTTAGCTATGCAAGGCTAGCACTAGTTTCGTGTTTGCAAATCGTTCTGCGAAATGGGCTAAGGATTCTTGGCCTTTCGACTCCAGAAAGAATGTAATTGAAATTGAATAAGAAAAAAACTAGTCAAGTTTTATTCAAGTAGACATGGAAAAGTACTTTGAGATCATCAGTATTCAAGAGATACCAAAAGCCAAATTAAGCCAATGATGTTTTTGAGGCTAACGTATTATCTATCTTTCCTGCTTTATATGAGCATAGAAAGATAAATTGGCGTTGTGTATCCTATGGACTGATACTCGCTTTATTAGGTAAATTAATGAACTAGTTAGTCAACTTTACATTTCCAATTAACTGAAGGTTACAGATAGAGAACAGGTAGGAAGGTAATAAAAGATAGTGAGAAAAAAGTATAGGGCTGCGATAATCGGATCAAGCGGGCAGGGCGATTATGGACATGGCCTTGACCGTGTATTCTCTGGTTTGGACCATGTCGAATTGGTTGCTATCGCGGATACCAATCCTATTGGCTTACAACAGGCTGGACGGCGGCTACAGCTGTCAAATTTATACCGTGACTACCAGAAAATGTTGAAAACGGAAAAACCAGAATTGGTGAGTATCGCTCCTGGTTGGGTTACCGAGCGCTTAGCAATGGTTGAAGCCTCAGCGTCAGTAGGCAGTCACATTTATTGTGAAAAACCAGTAGCAAGCGAGTTAGCTGAGGTAGATAAAATTGCGAGGGCTTGTGATAGAGCAAATATTAAGATGGCAATTGCTCATCAGTGGAGAGCTATGCCAGCTATAAAAAAGGCTATCATTGATGTCAAGTCCAATAAGTACGGTCAACTTTTACGTATGTGGGCTCGACCAAAAGACGATAGTAGAGGTGGTGGTGAAGAACTTTTACTACATGGTACACATTTGTTCGATCTGATGATTACTTTTGCTGGTTTGCCGCGTTGGGTTACAGGTCATATTCTGCAAGACAGGCGAAATGCAACTATTAGTGATACTCGTCAGGGAAAACAACCCGTCGGTCCAATTATGGGCGACTCGATCAGTGCGACCTTCGGTTTTGATCAAGGTATTCGCGGCTATTTCGAATCGACCGCCAACCTAGCTATTCCAAATCGATCAAAATTTAGTAATCTATTTGGTCTATCCTTAGAATGTGAGTTGGCCAGAATTGAGTTAAGAGAACCCGGAAATTACTTTGTTTATCCAGCCCCTCGTTTTTTACCTGATCAGGCTCATTTGGGTTGGGAGAAGGTTTTTGTGCCCGGCTGGCATGATTTATACGATGAAGAAAGGCTTTGGAAGACTTTCCTTCATTTGGGCAACCAGATTTTGATCCAAGATCTGATTGAGTCAATAGAAGAAAATCGAGATCCACTGTCCAGCGTACAAAACGCTATTTATATTTCTGAAATGGTTCAAGGGGTTTACCTTTCCCATCTATCGAATGGTTCCCGCCTGAAAATTCCATTACAGGATCGAGTTCACCCATTGTTGAATACACAGAATTAAACCAGTCAGGCTAAACTGATGTGTTTATTTACCGATGGACCTCCATACGGAAATTCTGTTTTACAAATTATCAAGTCATTCATAAATGATTACAGGCATTTTTATAAAATGAAGGTAAGATACAAAACATAGTACGCAGTTAAATACATGCGCATACAACAGGGTAGTAATATGCTACTAACTCCAAGCTCCTTGGATTTTGGTTGTCGCTTCTATAATTTGATCCATATCTTTTTGTGAGCCGAGCAGAATGTTTTGAAATAACCAGATACTCTCTGAACAAACTCGCTCTACATTCGGACAAGGTAATACTCGAATCAGATGTGGGTATTGGTCGAATACTCGTTGCATGCCACCTTCTTGGGACAATGGTTGTCCATACCCACTGGATACCGGGATACCCTCTGCTTCGAGAGCCCGCATGAATTCGGCTCGCGATTTCCCACCAAATGCTTCTGATTGATAACGCATCATATAAAGATGATATCCATGCTTCGTAACCCAATGACTGTTGTGTGGAGGTATAATTCCTTCAATTTGTTTCAATTCGGCCGACAGATAATTTGCATTGGCATTACGAATATCGGTTTGCACTTCCAATTTTTCTAGCCTCTTCATTAGTAATACTGCTAAGTACTCGGATGGTCGATAATTCCAACCAAGTCTTGGGTATTCCCATCTTGCACCGGATGGTTCCCGCCCAACATTCATAAAGGCGTGTACTAAATGATGGGTCATTTCATCATTAGTGGTAACCATACCTCCTTCGCCAGAGGTTAAGTTCTTTGATGATTGAAAACTGAAGGCTCCAGCATCACCCAGAGATCCGACTTTTTTACCGTTGGATTCGGCACCGTGTGCTTGAGCACAATCTTCGATAACTTTTAAACCATGTTTTTGTGCAATCTGATTAATGGTGAACATGTCAGCTGGGTGCCCACCGAGGTGAACTACTAAGATAGCCCTCGTACGGTCAGTAATAGCAGATTCTAAAGCGGTAGGGTCAATTGTAAAATTATCGGAATCAATATCAACGAAAGCCACTGAACATCTTCTATCGAGAACAGCTGAAGCGGTAGCAACAAAGGTGTAGTTAGTGGTAATGATTTCCCCACCGTCCCCAAATCCATCAAGATCTAATACAGCGGAAACAGCAGCGCTAATGGCGTCAGTACCATGTGGTAAAAAAGTAGCATATTTAGTACCAGTATAATTAGCATAAGACTGACTAAATTCTTGTGATTTTGTACCAGGTAAACCTTCGTTAGCGCTGAGATAAACAGCTCGCATTTTGGGCTCGATTTCAGTTTCCCATTCTTGTTGGTTAACTAAGGGCCAAGTCAACCAAGGTTGATTAGATCGGACTGGTATTCCACCGTCAATAGCCAATTTTTTAGACATCCAATTTTCTCTCTTTGTCTGTGATAATTGAAACTTAGTTTAGCCAAGCGACGCTACAATTCTATTGTTAAATATCTTCTGAGGCAACGTAACCAGCTAATAATTCATATAAGATATGGGTAATACTATAGCCGAGTTTACTAGTAGAGGCAAACCAGAAATGTCAACTATTTCAATATAATACCATCCAATGAGGATATGAATTCTTACGAAAGAAAAATCAAGTATTGCCAATTCTAGACGAAATTCCTTCTTCCCGTGACAGAACGGAACAAAAACGATAATGGAGAAAATAGATGCACAAGGCCTTTGTATAGAATAGATTATCAACATGAAAATCCGGCAACGACGCGCTTCGGTCATCCTAACCGAAGCGATGTGAAATTTTCAGGGTAGTTTTGTTGGTAAACTATCTCTACTTAGGCCAATTTCTTGTCTTTTAAGCCTGATTAACACTTTTGTGTGTGCAATTTTTAAAAGTTCGCGATCTATTCAATACCCACCCAAATCCCATGAGTATTTGATTATAAATACTCGGGCATTTTTTTTCTTCTAAGTTGACGATAAGTAGCTTGTTCATAGCTAAGACGAACTAGTTTCTGATCTTCATCAACTTCAAGACCATTTTCTTCAGTAAAAAGCAACTCACGACCTTTTTTGGGATCTGGCATTAAGTCTAAACAACTTAAGGCCTTTCGATACAAAACTAGTTTATGCTTCCCATTTTGACGAATCTGCGCATCCCCCCCATCAGCAACAAATAAGATGTATAGATCTTCTTTTGTTCGATCGTAACCAACACGTACCTCTGATAAATCGCCAATCAAGTTGTTAAAACTACGAGAAAAATGGACGATTCCATTTCGATCAATTGATACCTGGTAATTAATTTTTTGTTTTAGTGAACTACTATCGATCCACTTTACAGTTTTTGGGATTTGAAGATTTCGACGAGCCATATCATTTGCCTAACACTTATCTAGGGATGAAATAAGGTTTTGTATTTTGTGTTTTTTGCTAAAGGGATATAACATATTATAGTTTTTGGCACCATACTATGCTATCGAATGGTAATCGGTTTATATTTTGGATCAGTCAATCTCCCAAATAATGGGTATTCTTGCCTGTACTGCTCAATTTGGTTGCTTTCATACCAATTGTCTTCCCGATGTGGGGTTAGGTTGTTTCGACCTTGGTAGTGCCCTCCCCAAATGTAGCGTAGACCCGCTTGGGTTGGCTGGCGAGCCGCATGTAATAGAGCAGTATCAAAAATTACCGCAGATCCTGGAGGGCAGGTCACTACCGATTGGCCCTCCCATTCTGATAGTAAGTTTTCGAAAGGGATTTGCCAAGAATCCGTGGTCTTGCGAGGGTAGACTAATAGTTCTCCTGTTTCTGACGTAGAACCGTGTAGGTAAACATTACACAGCAACCGATCTATCCTTTGATCAGTATTTTTTTTGGGGTGCCATTGATTGAATTTGCTGCCGTTCAAGTGGCAATGCCAATCGCAGAAATTTCGGCTTTCATCGCACAATATAGCTCCACTGTGAGCAAGACGCACTTCGTCTTGTAAAATTTCGGCCATCAGTTTTACTATCTCTGATTGAGCGTAGAAGGGAGCTAGGTCGGGAGCAAATTTTAGAACTGGATGTAATACATAACCAAACCGGCCACCCATGCTGGGTCGATTAGCATTTAGCCAAACTTGATGCAAGATTGATATAATTTGCTCTCTGCTACTTTTGTCGAAAAAACCTTCTAATACGCAGTATCCCTGATCGAAAACTTCTTGAGCCAATTTAGACGTCATCAGTAACCTTCGCAGCAATGAATTATATCATAGGCTGAAAAGCCATACAAATCCACATTGGTCAGCATCAGCTTGCAGATAATTTCAGCTCTGAAGTATAATACAAGTGTTTGGTTCAGTCTTATTAATTACCTATAAAGACTCAAGGTGCTAATGAAAAAGCAACTTCCTCTCTACACTAATAAACAGAACTATTCTGACCCAACTTTCTTGGTTGCGCCATCATACTCCCAAATGACCGCCACGGCTTATATCGAGACTTACGGTTGTCAAATGAACATCAGTGATAGTGAGCTGATGGCAGGTATCTTGTCCAATATTGGTTACCAGATGGTCAACAATGCCGAAACTGCAGACGTCATTTTAATCAACACTTGTGCTATTCGGGAGAACGCAGAAGAAAAAGTTTTTCATCGACTTAAACATCTTAACAGCCTAAAACGACGTAAGCCGGATATTGTTCTAGGAGTTTGTGGTTGCATGGCGCAGCACCTTCGCCAACAAATCATCGATGCTGCACCATTCGTTGATATTATCTTAGGGCCAGATGCTTACCGCAGCCTTCCACAAGCTATTCAAACGGTTCGCTCTAAAGATCCATTCGTTGGTCTCAAGCTAGATAAATCGGAAGACTATGCGGATCTCTCGCCTATCCGAAAGGACGGAGTCCGAGCATGGTTGACCATTCAGCGAGGTTGCGACAAGATGTGTACCTTTTGCGTTGTACCATTCACACGTGGAAGAGAGAGAAGCATTGCTTTATCAAAACTTGTGGATGAATGTTACCAGTTAGTTCATGAAGGATTCAAAGAAGTCGTTTTGCTAGGACAAACTGTCAATTCATATCACGATGGACAGAATGATTTTGGAGATCTCCTGATTTCCCTTAATGAAATCGATGGGTTAGAACGTATTCGGTTTACTTCACCTCATCCTAGTGATGCTTCAGAACCCATGATTTCAGCCATGGCCAGTTGTGAAAAAGTCTGTCAACAAATTCATTTGCCATTACAGTCAGGTTCTACTCGCATACTCCGAACTATGAAGCGTACCTATACTGCTGACGAATACCGCTCATTAGTTAATCGGATGCGTAAACTTATGCCAAATTTAGCTATTAGTACTGATATTATTGTAGGTTTCTGTGGTGAAACAGAAGCCGACTTCCAAAAGACCTACGATATGATGGCTGAGATTCGTTATGATTCTGCTTTTATGTTCAAATATTCCGATCGTGATGGCACTCGAGCACATAGATCATTGATTGATGATGTCGCAGAAAAAGTAAAAGTGGAACGACTTCAGTTAATTATAGATCAACAATACAAAATCTCCAGACAGATTAACCAGACCTACATAGGTAAAGTCGTTGAAGTAATGATTGAAGGTGAATCGAAAAAATCCTCAGAAGATTTTTTTGGCAAAACAAAAAGTTTCAAAACTACGGTTTTCCCTCGAAGAAACACTAGAGTCGGAGAAACTGTAGAAGTAAAAATACATACAGCCACAGCCCAGACTCTGATTGGTGACATCGTCTCCGTTAATCAGTGATTACATTAGCGATTAATAAACCAAATTTTGAGATTTTCTCCTGCCTCACTCTCCTCCTTAATATTTAATAGGATAGTCAATTAAGAATTGATATGCGAAACCGAATCCGGCTTAAATCAAAAAGAGATATCGAAAAAATGAGACGAAGTGGACGTTCGGCATCAATCATGTTACAACGGGTAGGAGAAGCTGTCAGACCCGGTATATCGACAGCAGAATTGGATCAGATTTGTCATCAAACTATTGAGGAACTAGGTGGAGAGTCTTCATTTTTAGGGTACCAGTTACCTAACCATCCACCTTACCCTGCAACTATCTGTTCATCCATTAATGAAGTCATTGTTCATGGTATCCCAACAGAAGATCAAATTTTGCAGGAAGGTCAAATCGCCAGTATTGATACTGCAATTTTCCTAGATGGTTTTCATGGCGATAATGCCTTTACTTTTAAGGTTGGCCAGATCTCATCAGAAGCTCAAAAATTACTGAGCGTGACCAAAGAATCACTCTATAAAGCTATTGAACAAGCCAAACCCGGAAATCGGTTAGGAGATGTATGTCATGCTGTTCAGTCTCATGTCGAAACCCATGGTTTTTACGTGGCAGATAACTTTGTGGGCCACGGTATTGGAAAAAAGATGCACGAGCCACCTCAGGTACCAAATGTGGGAGTGCCCGGTACTGGCCCCAGGTTAAAACCAGGTATGGTATTAGCTATTGAGCCAATGGTTAACATTGGTACGAGTCAATCAGTTACCTTGGACGATGGATGGACTGCTGCGACCTCAGACTTAAGCTTGTCAGCTCATTTCGAACACACAGTCGCAATTCTCTCAGATGGACCAGAGATTCTAACTGATAATCCTGATCTGTGGGAGATTTTTTAACTACATATGAAAGATACAAAAGGAGATTTGTTCAATGTCAGAAATCGTTGACGTCCGTGGACGGGAAATTTTGGATTCTAGAGGTAACCCGACAGTTGAAGTTGATGTATATCTCGATTGTGGAACAATGGGCAGGGCCGCGGTCCCTTCAGGTGCTTCTACGGGGGAACACGAAGCTGTCGAACTAAGAGATGGTGAAGATCGTTATTTAGGCAAGGGCGTCCAAAAAGCGGTCAAAAATGTTAACACTGTCATATTAGAGAACTTGGTTGGTGAGTCAGTTTATGACCAAACAGCTATCGACCAAAAAATGATAGCACTTGATGGTAGTGATAATAAAAAAAATATAGGTGCTAATGCTATTTTAGGTGTTTCATTGGCAGTAGCCAAAGCCGCAGCCAACGGTCTCGATTTACCATTATACCGCTATGTTGGTGGAACAAATGCTAAAGAGTTACCCTTACCAATGATGAATATTATCAATGGTGGTTCTCATGCTGACAACAACGTTGATTTACAAGAGTTTATGATCATGCCCGCTGGGGCCAGTAATTTTCGTCAAGCTTTACAAATCGGAACAGAAATTTTTCATCATCTTAAATCAGTTCTAAAATCAAGAAATTACAATACGGCAGTGGGTGATGAAGGCGGATTCGCTCCTGATTTGAAATCCAATGAGGAAGCGTTGCAAGTAATTGTGGAGGCGATTGAAAAAGCAAAATACATACCAGGAGATGACGTATTAATTGCGCTTGATCCAGCATCTAGTGAATTTTACAAGGACGGAAATTATATTTTAGAGGCTGAGGCTCAATCGAAAAAATCTCCCGATGAGATGGTTCAATTCTACGCCGATCTATGCCAAAAGTATCCCATTATTTCCATTGAGGATGGAATGGCCGAGGATGATTGGGATGGTTGGAAATTGCTAACCGAAGCTATTGGCGACAAAGTACAGCTTGTTGGAGACGACCTATTTGTTACTAACACTGAACGTCTTGATTTGGGTATAGAGCGTGGCGTTGGCAATTCAATTTTAGTTAAGGTTAATCAGATTGGTACCTTAACCGAGACACTTAATGCGATCGAATTAGCAAAACAAAACAATTACACTGCAGTTATCTCCCATCGTTCAGGTGAAACCGAAGACACAACTATTTCTGATATCGCAGTTGCTACAAATGCTGGTCAGATAAAAACAGGATCGCTATGCCGAACAGACCGGACCTGTAAATACAACCAATTGTTAAGAATCGAGGAAGAACTAGGGGATTTTGCTGTATTCAGCGGAAGAAAAGTCTTCTACAATTTAGGCTAAAACAATACCAATTCTAGTCGATTAACCCAAAAAGCGAGCGTAACCAAGCTTGGAGTTATGACGTTGTTTATTTCTGGTTCAGCAACTTGCTTACCGGATAAATACACCTAGCGACCCAAAATTGAAAATTACGTGTTTCGTTTTTTGAAAGTCTCTTTGTTTTCCTTCTTACTAATACTCCTGGCGACAAGCTTATTTCATACCGTCGGGAATTTTCTAAAATGGAGACAGGCAACTGTCTATCAATCTTTGCAAAGAGAAAGATTAAAACAACTCAAACAGCAAAGAAATAGTTTAAAGGATCAGCTAAATCGTCTTGAATCAGATTTACTAACTCAAGAAGCACTAGTACGAAAAATTGGTTATATAAAACCAAATGAGAGAGTGTATCGGTTCGTTCAAAAATCACCTCGAGGAAGGCCGAAGACAGTAGAGAAGAAATCGTTGAGGAACGACTGAGACTTAACCTTAACACACACTCGAACATTAGAGTTATCGGATGGCTGGCGCAGGTCGGCTACGGTCATTCCCCTTGTCAAGCTTGACCCTGTTTCAACGCGGACGTCGGCTTCGATAGTTTTGAATAAATCCGGGTATAAGACGTAACCCACTACCAAGGGATCGTGCAGATATAATCTTCGGTTTCCAGTTTTCAGTTGGCGTACGTTCATGGAATGATGAGTTATAGAGCGGACGAATTTCTTCCATGGCACACTACTTTTCGATGCTAACTTTTCCAGTTGGTTTGCGCTAATTTCAACCTGTCGGGTTACATCCAATGGTAGAACGGTGGTTTGGATTCCGGAAGAAAAAACAATTTCTGCTGCGTGTGGGTCAACGTAAATGTTGAATTCAGCGGCCGGAGTAACGTTACCGTAACACTCGAAGGCCCCACCCATCAATACAATTTGGTCAATTTGTTTCATCAGTTTAGGATTCGCTAGAATGGCTTGAGCAACGTTAGTTAGTGGACCAAGGCAAATCAAACGAACACCTGAATCCGAGGAATCACGGACTAAGCTAAGAATAGATTCGGCAGCAGAGGAAAGTCCGTATTCAGTGCCAGCAGTAAAATCAAGTTCCGATGTAGTATTGCCAAGCCCATCCTGGCCATGAAAGTGCGTTGCAGTCTGAAGTTCGTAACAGATGGGTTGACTCTGCCCTACTGATATAGGCAATGTTAAACCTAGTTGATGTAGAATTATCTGACTGTTTTGGCTCGCTCTGTTAACATCTACGTTACCGGCAACTGTAGTAATAGAATGAACCGATAAGTCTTCATGGCTAAGTGCATAGATAATTGCCAATGCATCATCGATACCTGGGTCAGTATCAATAATTGTTTTCATCATTAGTAACTCGCTGATGGATTTGACGGTTGATTAAAGCCGCGTTGTAACCGGCACCAAACCCGTTGTCGATGTTTACTACACTCACACCAGAGGCACAACTATTTAGCATAGTGAGTAAAGCCGCTAGTCCATTAAAGCTAGCACCATACCCAATACTAGTAGGTACCGCGATTACAGGTTTATCAACTAACCCTCCAACGACGCTCGCTAATGCACCTTCCATCCCAGCGACTACTACTAGAACATTAGCATCAGCCAACTGTTCATAGTTGCTCAATAGACGGTGGAGACCGGCTACCCCAACATCATACAGTCGATCGACTTGATTTCCCATGATACTCGCGGTTTCAACCGCTTCTTCTGCTACTGGAATGTCAGAGGTTCCGGCAGAGACGACTAAAATCCCGGTTTGTTGTATTAGTTTTTCAGCAGGTAAACTAATGGTTCTACCAGCCTGGTTGAAAATAGCTTTCGGAGCAATAGAAAGAACAGCTTGGTACATCTCAACTGTTGCACGAGTAGCGAATAAAGGCTGACCCACATCTACTAGGCGTTCAGCTATTTTCACTACTTGTTCAATGGTCTTGCCTTCACAAAAAATGACTTCCGGGAATCCTTGTCTTAGCTGTCGATGATAATCAATCTTTGAAAAACCAAGGTCTTCAAATGGTAACTGTCTCAACGAAGATATTGCCTGATCGATGGTAATTTGATTTTGTTGAACTTGGTTTAGAAGTGTTGTCAGTTTATCTATGTTCATATGAGATAATCATGATCTATTGTTAAAAATATGGCAAAAAAAAGAGCCAAAGAGCTGGTCTCTGACTCCCGTAATCAATTAATGTCAAACCTTTTATCCAGTAGTTTTTTCAGCAAAAGGTTCCAATACTTCTAGGTTAACCTCTTCCTGGCCTTCACTTTCTAAATCTGTAATTACTGTTTCTTCTATGGGGTCTCTTGAGTTTTCTTCGGCAGTGTCAGTTGCCTTAATATGTTCTCTTTTATCATGAAAGGCTTTTGTTCCAGCCGAAATCGATTGGGATACTATTTCACCAACTTGTCCAGCTATTTCGACTGTTTTCTCTCTGGTATCAATTGTTGATTCTACAATACGCTCTCTTGTTTCTCGACCTGAGAAAGGGGTCAACAAAACAGCCAAGGCTGAGCCGATCAATCCACCAGTAAAAAAGGCTAAAATAACAGCTAAAACGCCATTATTACTGTCATTACTCATAATTCTTCTCCTTTCCTTTTACATCGAAAAGATATTTATAGTTACATATAAGTAGATAATCACTCATTTTTTTTGCTTGATTAAATGAAGTAAATTTTCTATTCCGGCTCGGACACCGCTCCACAAACTCAGAATATCTGTGATCGGAACTGATAACTGATCTCTGTAGTACTCCGCTCGAGTAACGGTTTCCTTAGAAAATTTGTTAACTTCCATAATGAACAAATCAATTTCAGAGACTCTTTGGTTAACTAATTCGGTTATTTCTTGCAAAGAGTGCAAAGTTGGTTGTATTTCTTGAGCACTGATCTTTTCCAAAGTTACCATTAACCCATTAAGACTTTCCAGTAGCTCGGGTAAATCCCGATCGAGACTTCCTATTGTTTGATTTAGTTGCTTTAAGAGTGTTAGGACTTCTCCATCCAGAACAGCCTCCACCGATTTCAGTGTTTTTCCCAACCGGAAGGCCAAAGAAAGCAGAAACCACGCTAAGCTAAGCAAAGAAATAGCTAAGGGGACTTGCCATAGTAACTCCGCTTTCATAGTCAACTATCCTCTATCTATCCGTACTTATTTGTGGCTCTATATAGAATTAAGTGAGCAAACTAGTGATTATTTCAGGTGCTTTACTAATAGCTTGCTTGGCTTTTTTGGGATCACTTGCACCGCCTTGCGCGAGTTCCGGTTTCCCTCCACCACGACCACCAGCAAAATTGGCAACAAGCTTCATAATATCACTGGCTTGGACTTTACCAACCAAGTCAGTGGTGACAGCAACAATCAAAGAAACATTATCCGTTTTTCCTGAACCCAAGACCATAATTCCAGACTCCAACCGATTTCTTAGGTCATCGGTCACATTTCGCAATTCCGTACGGTCTAATTTTTCAACAAATTCCGCTACGACACTAACACCTTTAACATCAACTGCACGGTTGATTAAGTCAGAGTTTTGAGCAGAAGAAAGTTGTTTTTTGAGGCTAGTTAATTCCCGTTCAAGCCTTCGATTATCTTGTAATAACTTTGTTAATCGGTCGGAAGTTTTACTAGGCTGCGTCTTTAGTAGATTAGATATTTCTTGTAGTGTTTCGGTCTCTAATAGTTGGTGCTGTATAGCCGATGCGCCAGTTTTGGCTTCAATTCTACGTGTGCCCGCAGCAATACTACTTTCGTTGATTATTTTGAAAAAACCCGCTTGACCAGTGGTATTGAGGTGTGTACCACCACACAACTCAATACTATAATCTCCAGTTCGTACCATCCGTACAACATCACCATATTTATCACCAAAAAAAGCTAGGGCTCCTTGTTCTTTAGCATCCTCTAGTGGTAATGTCTTCGTTTCGACTGGATCATTCTGTCGGATACAATCATTAACAAAAGTCTCAATCTGTCTTAGTTGCTCTTTAGAGATTGTTTCATAGTGAGAAAAATCAAACCGTAACCGCCCGGGTTCAACTAGCGAACCCGATTGTCCAACATGCTCACCTAATATGTTTCGTAAAGCACTATGTAATAGATGAGTACTCGTATGACTAACGGCTGTTTCTTGACGTCGTTCTTTATTTATTTTGGCTCTAAGTGTCATCTTTGGCACAATAGAGCCCTTTTCAATCTGAACAATATGAACTGTCAAGTTGGGAATTGACCTATGCGTCTCTAGAACACTGAGGGTAACACCTTCTCCGTCAAGAGTACCTTGATCACCCACTTGCCCTCCAGATTCAGCGTAAAATGGCGTTCGATCTAATACTAGCTGAACTTGCTCTCCAACTGTGGCCTCAGACACAATTTCTTGCCCCCGAATGATCGCTACAATTTCAGCTGATACGACGTCTGTGTTATATCCGACAAAATCGGTGCTGCCGTGTTCTTTTAGAATTTCGCTGAAAATGGGGTTATCCTGATTTTTTTCAGCTGCTTTCCAAGACGACCGGCTACGTTCTTGTTGCTCTACCATCTTATCTTTGAATCGCTGTTCATCAACGACTATACCGTTTTCACGAGTCAAAATCTGAGTTAAATCAAGAGGGAAACCAAAAGTATCATATAATTCGAACGCACGATCACCATCTAGGACCGAGTCTCCATTGGACACAAGCTTATCAATTGACGAACTTAACAATTCAAGACCTCGGTCCAGAGTTTGGTGAAATCGATCTTCTTCACTATGAATAATTTTCTGAATTAGTGATCGGCGAGGTATAACATCAGGAAATGCTGTGCCTAATTGCTCAATTACAGGATCAACAAAGTTATGAATAAAGGGAACATTCATGCCTAAACGCTTACCGTAAAGTACAGCTCTCCGCAGAATTCTACGAATAACATAACCACGTCCATCATTTGAAGGTAAAACGCCGTCGCCAATGGCAAAAGTCAGGCAACGAATATGATCTGCAATTACTCTATGTGGCGTACCCCGTTCATCATCAAAGTAAGGTTGATCAGTATAATCAGAGACATGTTCGAGTAATGGTCTAAAGACATCTGTCTTATAATTGGAATCGACTCCCTGCATGATGGCAACGATTCGCTCAAAGCCCATCCCAGTATCAACATGCTTTTCTGGCAGCGGATGCAATTCGCCATTTTCATCCCGGTTATATTGGATAAAAACTAGATTCCAAAATTCCCGAAATCGATCTGAGACATTAACGCCATCTTTAGGATCACCAGTAAAGTTGGGGTCAGCTTGAGGCCCTAAGTCAACGAACATTTCAGAACAGGGGCCACACGGCCCAGTCTCACCCATCTCCCAGAAATTCTCTTTGGCATCAAATCGGAGTACTCGACCTGAAGGCAAATCAGTAACTTCTCCCCACAAATCAGCCGCTTCATCATCATCCAAATAGACAGAAATCCAAATTTTTTCTTTTGGTATTTGCCAAACTTTTGTGACCAATTCCCAGGCGAACTGAATAGCTTCTCGTTTATAATAATCACCGAAAGACCAATTCCCTAGCATTTCGAAAAAGGTATGGTGATGTTGATCGTATCCGACTTCTTCTAAGTCATTATGTTTTCCACTAACCCTAATGCATTTTTGGGTATCCGTCGCTCGTGAATATGGGCGATTGCCTAAGCCAAGGAAAACATCTTTAAACTGATTCATTCCCGCGTTAGTAAAAAGCAAACTAGGGTCATCTGCCGGTACCAATGACGCACTGGGGACGATGGTGTGTCCCTTCTGCTGAAAAAAATCAAGAAAACTCTGTCGGACTTCGTGGGATTTCATAGGTTACTCTCTGACGTCTAGTTGGGAGAAACTCAACATTACCATTCTTCTAACCAGGGACCGAATTAAAATACTCATCAAAATACTTCAGTTTCAAATCGGGCTTCAACACTCTGGATGGTACTATGACTAAATCCACGGCGCATTAGCAGGCCGTGCAATCTACGTCTAGCTACATGAGGTTCTAGTGATTGATATCTTCTGGCATATTTTTGATAAACAAGCCAAGCTGATTCTATTTCTTCGTTTTCACTGAACTCAGACAAGACTTGTTCAATATCTGGGTTGTCAACACCTTTGGATCTGAGTTCATGTTGGATTAAACGTTTACTTCTAGGCGAGGATTTTTGTCGTCTATCAACCCATTTCTGGGCAAATACAGCGCCCTTAATATAACCTGACTTTTCTAAATCAGCGATAGCCTGATCAACGCTTTCAGGTAGGTATCCTCTCTGCGCTAGCATCTTTCTTAACGAAGATCTAGTAATATTTTTATCCGAATTTTGACAAATTAATTGACCTTCTTTCTTGGCCTCCATTACCGACGAGGCAAAGGCCAATTTTGTTAAAACTTTCGGGGAGACTTTCGTTCCGACTTGTAATCCAAGCATAAGTACAAAATCTGAAGGAACAATTTGGTCATCTAATTTTCCATCAAACACAACACGTAATCGATCTTCTGGTAGGAATTGAAGGTCTGTAATCTTCGGTACAGGATCCATTTTTCAGATGAGTTTGCCTAAGTTGCAGGCTTTCCAGCCCAAACAGCACCCCGCTGGAGTAAAAGGGAAAAGTTCTCGTGTTGGCAGGCAGCT
Source organism: Candidatus Poribacteria bacterium (assembly GCA_036339735.1). GTDB lineage: Bacteria > Poribacteria > WGA-4E > WGA-4E > UBA9662 > TMED15. The sequence goes on along the minus strand of JAYZAL010000064.1, from coordinate 9,447 downwards.
GCATCATGTCCCAAAGCTAAGTAGAAAACGCGTCCTTCTCCCCAGCTTTTGGTCCAAGCCACTGGCATTTTCTCACCTTGATGTAGGGCTGAGGCCAGGACGCTAACCCTTTTGTCATAATCCAAAATATACTGTTCGTCGGTCACACTAAACTCAACTAAACCTTCGGTAATTGGATGCTCAGAATCAACGATGCTGACTTGGTATTCACGGTAGTGTGGATGAGTAGTGAAGTGACCGCCCACCATGGCTCGATATTCTGGACAACCTCGAAATGAATCAGCAGCTGAATGTACGCCAACATATCCTTTCCCAGAAGAAATATGGTTCAGTAAACCATTTTTTTGGGCATCGGAGATTTCACCTACCGTGTAATAGAAAACGATTAGATCGTAAGGGTCAAGTTTCGGTGCCACTAGTGCATCTAGGTCATCCTCAACCACAGTGATTTCGAAATCATCTGTTTTTGATAATGATTTAACGATTTCCTGACTACACCCTTTCCAATCGTGAATAACACCACCTGCAAAGACCAGCGTATTAATTTTTTTCATTTTCTACTCCTTTTGGTAGCAGTGGACTTATCCACCGACAAATCGAACGTAACAGACCTGTGAATCCAAGATCACCAAACAACAAGCTATAGGCAGCCGATTATATCACAGGCACTATTCAAACACAAGTGGTGAAAGGCTTGAGATTAATGCCTAAAACGATTTGACTAAGTCTTAAACAGTTGTATAATGAGGCGTAAAAATTGAAAGTATTAGGTTCATTGATAGTAATAATCTGCGAAAATGCATAATTTGTTAACCTGGGATCCTGAAGTAAACTTTGATAGTTGGTACCAGTGGACCCCGATGCCTAGCCTATCTCCTTTGTTCAGCGTTGAAAAAAAATCGAAAAAAAACTGTCTCTCTTTGTCTGGTAACGGAAATCATAATGTGTTTGGAGCTTGGTGCCAATATGTGGAAATCCAGGCTGGAGGCACCTATCAACTCGAAGTCCGATTTCAGTGCCAAAACATCTCAGATCTATCTTTGCATATTACACCGCACATTGTCTGGCGCCGAGAGGAAACTGTTGAAGACAATTGTTCCGAAGACACAGTATACGACTTCCGCAGTTTTGAAAAAGGCACGAGACAAGTTGTTGCAAAAAACACGTTTACGGCGCCTAATGATTGCAATGGAGCAGAAATCCGTCTTTTAATGCGGTACGCAAAGCAAGGACAAGTATGGTTTGATAATGTTTCTCTCATAGTTTCCGAGCCATTACCTCCTCGTATGGTTACTGTAGGAGCTATGCGATATCGCCCGTATCACCCGGCGAGCCAATCCGATCACATCCGACTATACGCAGAGAAAGTTGACCAACTGGCCCATTGTGACATCATTCTATTACCAGAGTTTGCTAATACAGCTTCAGCACCTCAAAACCACGGCCAATCTCTGTGGAAACTAGCGGAGAAGGTCCCTGGCCCTTTTTGTAAAATGTTAAGTTACAAAGCAGCTACCTATAACAGTTATATTTGTTCTGGTTTGCTGGAACAAGATGGTAATTACATCTTTAATTCGGCGGTTCTGTACAATCGACAGGGAGAGCTAATTGGTAAACAACGTAAAGTCCATCCTTATTGGCCGGAAGGGCCACAAGGCATATCACCGGGAGATCAATTTGATGTTTTTACTACCGATTTTGGTGTGGTTGGCATCATGATTTGCTACGATAGCTGGTGGCCTGAATCAGCACGAGTTTTGGGACTTAAAGGAGCCGAACTAATCTTATTTCCTAATGCCGGTTATGAAGAAAAAATCCTACCAGCCCGTGCAATTGACAATAATGTCTTTTTAGTTGCGTCGACGCTGAATTCACCAGCTGCAATTATCAACTCGGTTGGCGAAACTCTAGCTACGTCATCAGTGGACAATGTACTTTCCGCGACAATCGATTTCAACAACCGACCTAAGTGCCACCCTAACGCTGGCGGCAATTTAAATTCAGGTCCAGGTGGAGCACGTTGGGCAAGAAATGCTCGGTCTAATCGTTTATATGAACAAATCTCAGACATGGTACGAGAGCCATTAGTGTGACGCCTGTGGATAACAGATAATTAGTACTATAGTAAGCTAAACATTTATACATTAATCAATTCACAATGTATTTGTTAATTTGAACAGGTATTTAAACTCATGACACTGAAAATAACAAAGCAACAAAAACAGCATTATCAGGACGAAGGTTATTTGATTCTAGATCGTGTGATCCCAAATAATTTTTTAAAGTTATTACAAGATGAGTGCCAAGCATTTATTGATCAAGTCAATTGGCAAATGGATCAGAAAGGTACAGACGTCTTGGGTATTAATCATCGCCACAAGCGCTATTTCATAGCCAATTGTTTTCAGCAGGAACCCAAACTAAGAGATTTTTTATTCAGTGACTTAATGGCGGAAGTCTGCCAAGCAACCCTTGGGGATACAGCCTATTTGTTTTGGGAACAATATGTGGTTAAGGGTGCCGAAGAAGGTATGAAATTCAGTTGGCATCAAGATTCAGGGTACGTTGGCTACCCAGATCATCGGCCCTATTTGACTTGTTGGTGTGCATTGGATGATATGACTATTGAAAATGGAACAGTTCATATTCTGCCCTTTTCTCATTCAGGTATCCGATCTTGGGTTCAACATATTCGAGAGGACGGGTCTAATGATTTAGTTGGTTATTTCGGTAAGAATAAAGGCATCGCAGCAATTGTGCCGGCGGGAAGTATAGTGGCTTTTACAAGTATAAATTTCCATAGTAGTGGAAATAATACGACTAAAAAACCTCGTCGGGCTTATTTGGCTCAATATTCAGCCGAACCGATTTTATCTCGAGACGGTAGTCGGCTATGGGGTAATGCTGAGCCATTTGTGGTTAATGGTGTTTCTTCTGTTAGAAAATTGACCACGACCGTTTGAATTGTTATCCACTCAAACTTCAAGAATCATCAAGGTCTAAGAAATTATGCAACTGAAAGCTGATGATGTTCGATTGAACTGGGCTGGTGCTGTCTCCCTAGAGTTTAATAAGAAAGGTGTAATGCCATGGCGGATTCCTCATGGGATAAGAACTCTATATCACTCGCAACTCCAAGAAAGGGCGGCTGTGCCAGCGGGTGTACGTCTTTCCTTTTACTCTAACACAGAAATAATCAGAGGCCAAATAGCAAACACACCAAATGATAGCCAAATTGATTTATATTGTGATGGTGAATGGATAACAAGTTATGACCTAAAAAATACCAATCATTTTTTATTTGAGAATCTTCCCGACAAACAAAAATTAGTAGAGTTGTGGTTGCCTCAAAAAAGCACATTCCAGTTAGAATCTTTGGAACTTTCTAATGGTTCGACAATCAAGCGTTACGATGATACTCAGTTGCGCTGGATTACATATGGAAGCTCGATAACCCAGTGTGCTGGAGCAAAGTCACCGAGTTTTACTTGGCCTGCCATCGTGGCTCGACAAAACCATTTTAACCTGACTTGCCTTGGATTCGGTGGCCAGTGCCATCTAGACCTAATGGTTGCACGCTTAATTCGCGACCTGCCAGCCGATTTTATATCAATCTGCTGTGGTATTAATATCTACGGTGCAAGTAGTTTAGGTCCTAGGGCTTTTCAGCAATCCATCATCGGCACCATTTTAACTATTCGGGAGGGGCACCCTAACATTCCGATTGCCTTAATTTCTCCAATTTATTCACCAACAAGAGAAAATAGCAAAAATGCAGCAGGTTTCACATTGGCTCAAATGCGAAACGAGGTTTTTCAAACAGTAATGATTCTAAAAGAACATAATGACGAAAACCTGTTCTATTTCGACGGGCTGACTATTTTTGGGCCTGAGCTCAACCAGTATCTGCCTGACCAACTACATCCGAATGCTGAAGGATACAGTTATCTGGCTGCAAATTTCCAACGGTTAGTTGTCAATACTCTTTTTGGTAGTTCTGAAAATTAGTGTTATGAGTAGAAAATCATGAAGATTACTGACGTTAAGTCATTTGTTGTCTGGGAAAATGGTCGAAATTTTTTCTTTGTCAAAGTAGAAACTGATTCTGGCATCTATGGTCTAGGTGAAGGAGGTTTAACTTGGCGTGAAATGGCAGCCTCTGGCTGTGTGGATCACCTGAAGCCACTGTTAGTTGGCCAAGATCCTAGTCGTATTGAATACCTTTGGCAAGTAATGTTCAGAAGTGGTTTTTTTCCGGCGGGACGAATAGCTTGTTCAGCTATTAGTGCTATTGACATTGCTTTGTGGGATATCCGAGGTAAGCATTTAGGTGTTCCCGTATATGAATTACTTGGAGGATTGGTTCGGGAAAAAGTAGTTTGTTACCCCCATGTTGGTGGAAATACTTTAGAAAAGTTAGTTGATAATACTCGGCAAAGAATAGACGAAGGATGGAGTTTTATACGTTTGGGTTTGCCAACCGAAGGTCAACTAATTGAACCTAGGAAGGCTGCCCGTCAAATGCTGAGACAATGCGAAGCAATTCGCCTGGCTGTTGGGGACGACGTTGAAATCCTGATTGATATCCATACTCGCTTAGATCCTCCATATGTAATTCCTCTGTGTAGGTCTCTAGAGCAATTTTCACCTTATTTTGTTGAGGATCCACTTCGGTCAGAAAATGTGGCAAGCTACCGACAGCTGGCAAGACATGTGGCAATCCCTTTAGCAATTGGTGAACAATTTGCAAGTAAGTGGGAGTTCCGTCATTTGATCGAAGATGATTTAATGCAGTACGCACGTATTGATGTTTGTATTGTTGGAGGATTGACCGAAGCCAAAAAAGTAGCAAATTGGTGCGAGACACATTATATCAACATTGTACCCCATAACCCCTTGGGACCAATTTCAACAGCTGCTTGTTTACATTTAGACTTATCTACATCTAATTTTGGTGTTCAAGAATTAGTTCGAAGTCCTAATTCTATCTTGCCCGACGTTTTCCCGGTTCAGGTTTCTTTGGTCGATGGGCATTTGTTACCACCAAGGATGCCTGGATTAGGAATCGTTTTCGATGAAAATGCGGCCCTAGATCAGCATTTCCGTATGGAAATGCCGCCACAACTCCACCAATCAGATGGTTCATTTACCAACTGGTAACTAACTAACAGAGTACCGAGCAAAAAAGTATATTTTTCTATGAGTAAACAATTGAAAAGTCTAATTCATGGAGAACATCGAGAAACTAATCTCTCGATATTCTCGAGAATACTTTTTTTGTATTTAATTGGTTTTATTTCGTTTTTTACAACAGTAGTCTTTGACTCAATTAGTCAAGATCTGACTGCTACTTACACTGATCAGCCTATCGAACTTGATGGCGTTTTAAAAGAGGACATTTGGTCGAAAGCCAACCCAGTCTCCAACCTAGTACAAATTCAGCCTGATCAAGGCCAACCAGCTTCCCTGTTGACAAAAGTTTATATAGTTTATAATTCTGAATCCATATACTTTGGTTTTACTTGTTATGACAGTAAAATTGACCAACTTGTCTCTAACGAAATGCGTCGAGACGGATCAAACATTCACGAAAACGACAATGTGTTCGTATTAATTGACAGTTACAATGACCGACGGGATGGTTTTTTCTTTCGAGTTAATCCTCTTGGAGCACTACAAGATGCCAGAGTATTCAAAAATGGTGATAGTCTAAATTTTGATTGGGACGCGGTTTGGAACGCTAGGACGAAGATTAACAAAACAAACGATGAAGAAGGATTTTGGGTAGCCGAAATTTGTATTCCTTTCAGTCAATTACGTTTTGAACCGAAAGATATAAACGAATGGGGATTGAATGTTGGACGCGAAATTGCCCGTTTACATGAGGAGGCAATTTTAGTTCCTGTACCAAAAAAATATGGTTCGAAGGCCAAATATCGTACACAAAACCTTGCAGTTCTATCTGGTTTGACATTAATTTCACCCACACGCAAATTTGAAGTTTTACCATACTTGACAAGTGGAGTTAGTTTAGTCAATCAACAAGAGAAAAAAAATAATAAACCAAACAGGATTCTGGAATTGGGGGGAGATTTCAAATATAGTCTTACTCCTAATCTAACTTTTGATGCGACTTACAATACCGATTTTGCACAAGTTGAGGCTGATCAAGAGTATATCAATCTGACTCGATATAGTACTTTTTTTCCAGAGAAACGGCCCTTTTTTCTGGAGGGATCGAATTTTTTCGAATTCAGTATTCCACAAGCCACATTAAGTAAAGCTCCACCACTTTTATTATTTTACAGTCGTCGAATCGGAATTGAACAAGGGCAAATGATTCCGATCGTAGGTGGCAGTAAAGTAACTGGGAAAGTTGGGGATTATGGAATTGGTTTACTACATGTCTTATCTAGTGAAATGATGACGACCCCGAGTGAAATCACTATCCCAAGTACTAATTTCTCTGTTTTTCGAATACGGAGGGACATTTTATCTTCGTCAAATTTTGGGTTTATAACGACTAACCGACAATCAAGCAAAGACATGTTCAATCGAACAATTGGACTGGATTTGAATTATCGACCAACTGAGACAATAACCGTTAATAGCCTATTCGCAAGTTCACTTGACGTAAATCGAGAAAATGAGACTAGCCCTAGCGAACAAAGTGGGCTGGCATACGCCTTAGCTGGTGGGTGGCGAAGCGATTCTTGGCGAGCTTCTATTGGTTACAGTGGTATTGATCCCGAGTTCAAACCAGGTATTGGTTTTGCTGAGCGGGGCGGTGGACAACGATTGCGTGGTGAATTCCGCTGGTCTCCATGGGTAAAAGATGTAGGTGGCTGGTTAGGACCTATACTGAAAATTATGAATTTGAAAGAGATGTTCAGCGGGCCAGAAACCGATATTTCCTTGAACAGCGAATATCAACCAGAAACTATCATTTTTCGATATTTACACTGGATGAACTTTGTCAGTAATGACTGGCTTGCTATTGATGTTCGCAGAACATTGGATAGACTAGAACAACCTTTTAAGGTCCATAGAGATCACGAAATCCCACCTGACCAGTACTTTTATACAAATTGTTGGCTGACTACACAGACTGATCAAACTCGTTCAGTATCAGCAAGAGTCTCTGCTGGGTTTGGTCAATACTACAATGGGAAACGGTCAGGACTGAATGGGTTTATGAGATTTAAACCGAGCAATAGCTTTACACTAGAGTCCAGTTATAGTCTGAATAGAGTTAAACTGCCTACAGGCTCTTTCGACGCCAACGTAATTGACACCAGAGTAGTCTATGCTGTCTCGACGACTGCTTATATAAAACTGTTCACTCAATGGAATAGTGGGAATCAACTCATATCGACGAATTTATTGATTAATTATATTTATCAACCAGGTAGTAATTTCTACTTGGTATTAAACCAAGTATATGACCTAACACTTCCGCCAGCTTTACGCTTCACCGATAGAGCCTTATTAGCTAAATTGACCTTCTGGTATCAGTAAATAAATTATCCTTAAGAACAATCAATCAGTTGATGAAAAAAAAACAAGCTGACAAACAAAAGTTACGCATTAAATCACAAAATAATCGAGATAAAATGCCCGCGAAGACTAGACGAAACCTAAGTCAAAAAATTTGTCGGCTTGCCAAACAGTTGATCGATACTCACCAACCAACTAGTATTTTACTATATCTTCATATGAGAAGCGAAGTCGAAACTAGCTATTTACTGGAATCCCAATTGTCAAGTGATCGATTAGTTGGCTTGCCAAGAGTTGAGGGACAAAATCTCAAAATTTATCGGATACAAAACCCAGATATACAGTTTCAATTTCATAAATGGGGAATGAAAGAGCCTAATCCTGATCAATGTACTTCTCTCGATTCCAATCTATTAGATATGATATTAATTCCAGGCTGTGTTTTTGACAAATTTGGTCACAGGCTTGGATATGGAGGAGGGTTCTATGATCGTTTACTTCCTAATTGTCCACAAGCTTTGCTTGTTGGTCTGGCTTTTTCTGTTCAAATTGTAGACCTCCTACCATCAGAAGATTGGGATTATCCTGTTGATCTTATCTTGACTGAAAATGGTGTAATTTCTTGCTTTAAATAGGAAAGTTGAAAATCAAATTGACATTGACATCGAAATCTAGGTCTGCTAGAATTAGCCCGCAATTTGCGTCTCTTGGTGAGGTGGCGGAGTGGTCGAACGTGGCGGTCTTGAAAACCGTTGTAGCGAGAGCTACCGTGGGTTCGAATCCCACCCTCACCGTTGTCTATGTGGAGAGTTGCGAGAGTGGTCTATCCGGGCTGCCTGCTAAGCAGTTGTAGCGAAAGCTACCGTGGGTTCGAATCCCACACTCTCCGTATTCGCGCCGGTAGCTCAGTGGATTAGAGCATCTGACTACGGATCAGAAGGGCGGGGGTTCGAATCCCTTCCGGCGCTTTTATGATTTCAGATACAGATTGGATGGCCGTGGCATTAGAGCAAGCTAGGCTTGCGGATAGCTTGGGTGAGGTTCCTGTAGGTGCTGTCGTAGTACGGGGTGATTCCCCGATTTCAATGGCGCACAATCGTCGAGAGAGCGACAGTAATCCCGTCGCCCATGCCGAGGTGTTAGCAATTCAGGCGGCTTCTGCGTATCTTGGCAGTTGGCGGCTAACAGATACAACCCTCTACGTCACATTGGAACCGTGCCCGATGTGTGCTGGTGCAATTTTGCTCGCACGTATCCCACGGGTGGTCTATGCGGTCGCCGACCCAAAAGCGGGGGCAGTCGACTCCCTCTATTGCTTACTCCGTGATCGTCGGTTGAATCATCAGACCGAGGTTACAGCAGGTGTTTTGTGGAAGGAAAGTAGGGAATTGTTACAATCGTTTTTTCGAAGTAGGCGAGAGTAGTAAAAGCATCTCATGGAGAGTTGCAGGAGTGGTTGAACTGGGCAGTCTCGAAAACTGTTGTGCGGGCGACCGTACCGTGGGTTCGAATCCCACACTCTCCGCCATTCGGAAAGAATAAAGGCCATATCTTTATCTTTTTAATTTTAGTAAGTAGTTAAGGGGTAATAGCTCAGCTGGGAGAGCGCAACCTTCGCATGGTTGAGGTCACGGGTTCAAGTCCCGTTTACTCCATTCAAAATAGGAGAGTTGCAGGAGTGGTTGAACTGGCATGATTGGAAATCATGTGTGCGGGCAACCGTACCGTGGGTTCGAATCCCACACTCTCCGCCATTTTGACAGACTTGGTTATGCTAAGCGGGGAGGTAGCGGTGCCCTAGACCTGCAATCCGCTATAGCAGGGCTGAATTACCATTGGACGGCGAACTTTCTCTTGGACTGCCAGTAGTATGTGGCGTTGAGAGCTGGGTCCTGAGCAACTGGATGTTACCGAACCCCGTCAGGTCCGGAAGGAAGCAGCGGTAGGTAA
>JAYZAL010000063.1:0-8314 GCA_036339735.1 Candidatus Poribacteria bacterium | reverse complement strand
TACCGTTGAGTTCAACACTATTTAGTGCTTCCTGAGATGAATAGGAATAATCTATTGAGCAACACAATAGTAGTATTGTTATCAAAGAGAGTATTTCTATTTTTACGAGGTCAGTAGATCTAAGCTTTGACATTTTAAATCATCTTTAGCATAATTCAATGGGTTCATTTACAGTGAGAAATAATAATGAAGATCAAAATTAAACGTATTGATAAAACACTACCTTTACCCAAATATCAGACAGATGGAGCTGTAGGCTTCGACCTATTTTGTCGCCAAAAGACTCATATTGGGCCACAAACTATCGGATTGATTCCGGCGAATGTAATTATAGAAACACCACCCGGTTACATGCTAGTCATTGCTCTCAGAAGTAGTACCCCTAGAAAAAAAGGCTTATTAATTCCGCATGGCCTAGGTATTATAGACCAAGATTACTGTGGTCCATCAGACGAAATTTTGATTCAGGTTTTCAATTTTACTGACCAAGAAGTAATCATAGAGCCAGGTGAGCGGATTGCTCAAGGCATCTTTGTTAAAGTAGAAAATGCAAAAAGCGGTATAGGTTGGAGAGAAATAGATCAAATCGATCATAAGGCACGTGGCGGATTTGGTAGTACTGATTCTGAATAAGAGGAACCATTTCGACTAGACATTCAACTCCACATCGTCGGCACTAGAAACCAGTATGGTAGTTTGGAAGTCACCAGTCATATGCTCAATTCCTTGACGAAAATCTTTTTCATCGTCCTTTGTTGGTGGCTCAAATCCGATAAAGACTACCGAAGAGTTGTTTGAAGTCTCACGGATTAAAGCTACCGGGTCATCCCCAACTAGAACACTAGGTTTGGCTTCAATTCGGGCTAACTCAATCAAACTGTAGAGATGGTTTGTAGCTTCATCCACCCCTGATTCTGATGTAATGACTCTGAGTAACCGAATTTCATGGCCTCGCCACTGTGGATTTTGACAGAGTAGATGTGCGAGTAAAACCATCTTTGCTCCATTTTTTGAACCATTCCACCATACGTCGATGGAAGAATTAGACGTAATTTCAGGGAAAGAATCAGCATTCATCCAATCCATACTAGTTGTAAGTTCATTATCCGATTGTTGATTAGATAGTTCATTTCTTTTAAAAACAATTAGACTCCGATCAAATTCACCTAACTCCCGCAACAGTTGTAAAAAAGGTGCAAATTGTTCTAGGTCATGAGGCCAACCTAGCATAATAGTGTTAGCGCGGAGACCACCAATACCATGGCACTGAACTAGTGCTTTAACACCATCGGCGTACTCGTGAGAAACTATCACGGCTGGGAAAGCACCCAAGCCTGCATCATGGATTTGTCGACGCATGATTCGCTCTTGTCGTTCTTGCCGCTCTCTCAATTGATCCACATCTCCCGTGATAACATGAGCTAGTGTTAAAATCCCACGTCCAGCTTCCAACCAATGTCCGTAAACTACCAAATGCTTTCGGCTAGATACATTTCCACTAAAAGCTAAAATAGTGGGTCTCCAATTTTTGGGGTGATATCGTTCATCTTCTAAGCGGAGTAGGCTACTTCGAGCTTGCTCGAATGCAAACCCACTTCGGACATCACCCCACTTAGCTCTCAATTGACGACGGCTTACCCACCAGTAGACTAGCCCAAGTGTTGCTACAGAAATTACTGCTGCTAACCAGTTGAACAAGAACATGACTCCATAACAAGCTATTGTTCCCAGGCCTGCAGTACTCCAATGACTCCATCGAAACCGAGGTCGATAGCTCGGGTTCCTAGCCCATGACTCCAAGAATGTGGCAAGGTTGAGCGTTCCATAGGTGATCATAAAAAACATCGAAATAATCGGAGCGATCTTATTTAGGTCTCCAAGCCAAATACAAATTTGACTAATGAAAAAAGTCAAAATAATTGCCCTTCTAGGTTCATTATTTTGACCACTTCCAGTGGCGAACAAGCGGATTTGGTGAATAATTCCATCGCGTGCTAAGGCTTGCAAAATCCGAGGGGATCCCATCATACTAGATAGTGCTGAAGAGAGCGTGGCAGCAAACACACCCATTGTAATTAGTGGAGAATAAACTGAAACCTCTTTGATAATCAAGTTATTACGGATCAGTTCGGTTGATGGTCTAGATCCAGCAAAAATTATCACTTGACTCAGGTAGACTACTGCGGTGACCGCTACTGACCACAGTGTCCCCTTGGGAATGGAGCGGCCCGGTTCTTTAAGATCACCTGACATGTTCGCACCAGCCATAATACCAGTTACTGCCGGGAAGAATAAAGCAAACATGGGGAAAAATCCACTGTTTGGTTGGTAATTACTCGTCATATTGTCCTGTAGCGTAGCCAAGTTGAAATTGAGCAGGCCACCAACGTAAAATGACACTAGGGAGGTCATTAGAATGCCCAAAATGCCGTATTGGAGTTTAATAGTCCAGCCAGCTCCGATCATCACACTAACAAACACCAGCAGATTGACGATCGTAGAAATAGTTCCAAGCGAAAAATTTAGATAATTACCAAATGCTCCCATGAGAGCCTCGGTAAACCCAAAAACGTACATAGCTACTGAAATAGCTTGGGCTAAAAAGAAAACAATACCGATGGCTGCACCGAATTCAACTCCTAGGCTTCGGCTAATTAGGAAATAAGCTCCGCCGCCTTTGACTTCAGTATTAGTCGCAATCGCTGAAAGAGACAAAGTCGTAAGTAGTGTGATAGCCTTAGACAAAACGACGATCATTACAGCTTGGATGATACCCGTCTGACCAACTACATGACCAAATCTTAGGAACATAATTACTCCTAGTATAGTCAAAGTACAAGGTGTAAATACTCCACCGAAGGTATTAAACTTTTGATTGTTTACTGGTTGTTTTTTCATCACTGATTATCGAACAATGGGTATCGCCTAAACTACACTATACTAAGTGTTTGATAGATTCGCAAGCACCAAACTTATAATAGGCCAATTCTTGTTAGACACGATTACAATCAAATCGCCAGATCCTGAAGATTTTGCTACGTTTAAATTCCTGAGAAACAACATAACAATTCATGATACAAAAATATAATTGTCATCAATGAGGGAAAAAATATGAAACACTTTTTTGTTTTGGGAGCAATTTTAGCCGGGTTATCGATTGTGGCAGGTGCGTTTGGAGCCCATGCCCTTAAAAATAGAATCGATCCGAATTTATTAACTATTTTTGAAACTGCTACTCGTTACCAGATTTACCATGCTTTGGGTCTGATTTTGATAGCCTTGGTAAGAGAACCATCTACCTTGATTGGAGTGGCAGGTTGGCTATTTTTGGCTGGGATTTTAATTTTTTCTGGTAGCTTATACGTTTTGAGTCTTAGTGGTATTCGATGGCTAGGGGCAATCACACCAATTGGTGGATTAGCCTTTATCATTGGTTGGCTATGCTTAGCTATAGGTTTCAAAGGTTAAAATTTGCAAAAGGAACTTTGGGATATAAAAAAGGCAGCCGCTTAAACGACTGCCACTTGGATTTGGTCTAATAACCTGAGTCTAGAAAGTCATTATTGTTTCAACAGCTATCTCGGTTCCACCACCTTCTGATAAATGCTGTTTCACTTCCAATAACGCGCCCCAGTTATCATTGATTGCGTAGGAAGGACTGACAGTCACTGATGTCAGTGTGTCTTCATCATCCATTTGGATGCCACTAAAACGAGCTGTAACGGCAATCTCATCGGTCAAGCCGACATTGGCCATGCCTAAAAAGTGTAAACCGCCGTGGCCAGAAGCGCCCCAGTTGCTCAGAATATCAACTTCTCCAGCCACTGTGATAGAACCGGTGGTATACATTACCCAAGCATTGATCTCACTTTTCATAAATGTTTCATCTTCATCATGGTCATGATCATGGGCTTTACCTGCTTCCTCAGCATGTGCTTCTTCAATGATGTCTCCAGCAAAACCGACTTTAGCAGTTAAACCTTCGATTGGCATAATAGATACTTGAGCTTCAAAGCCCGGATTACTGAGATCGGTATCTGAACTATCCCAAACTCCAGACACTACAGAAGCATATACACCGATCATATCACTAGGACTGATGCTGAGAGCAACACCATTTTGGTAACCAGGATATGGAATCCCAGTCGAGTAGGAGTATTGAAACATGTCAGTCGGCTCCGCGGCTTCAAAACCGATACAGCTCAAAAAACGACCAGTCGTAATACTTACCATATCCGATAAGGCGTATGAAATAAAAGCCTGTTCTAAAGTAATGGTATCATTCCCATTAATATCGGCTTGAGCCGACAATTCCCCAAAATTGAATTTGAAATCGACTTCTAATTGATCATAGCCAGCAAAGGCAGATATGTCAGTATCGCCTTCGTCATCCTCACCGATGGTTGCACCTGCAGACATATCTAAAAAACCGTCAATCGAGAAATTGTCGTTGATCTCAAGAGCCGCAGCAGTAAGAGATAAAATGCAGACCGCAAAACATGAAAATATACCAAGGAAAAAACTTTCGCGTAATTGTTTACGAATCATAGAACTCAAGTTAGACCTCCTAAAGTCTAAATTTTCTTTATATTGTTGATGATACTAACAAAGGGTTGCTCTGACTATATATTAACTGACACAAGTTTTAAACAAATTGTACCAATCGATAATTTAACACAAAAGCCGAGCTCAAGCTTTGCGTAACCAAGCGTTCATGGGTTTTAAGGACCATAATCCATTTATCATTTATATTTGACAGTAAAGACATTTTCCCTAACCTGTGCCTGACCAACCCAACAATGAAAGAACGTAGCATTGCTTTTTAGGTTTCAATATCAAGACACATACTAGGGAAAACATCTTTAGAAAACTCTTGTGGTACCGGCCACTGTTGTTTTTTCTGTCAAACCAGCAGGTTGCGGTCTATTATTCGAAGACCGATACTCCAACGTAGCCGCTCACACCATGTTCGGTAAGATCTAGCCCCTCTCTTTCTTCCTCTTCATCAACCCGCATACCGATGGTCGCCTTAATTACGGAAAACATAACAAAGCTAGTGCCAAAAGCCCAAGCAAAACCTGCAACTACACCAATTAGTTGAGTAACGAATTGAGCGCCACCTGCTGCAGAACTAAAGATACCAACAGCTAGAGTACCCCAAGCACCGCAGACGCCATGAACCGAGACAGCACCTACTGGATCGTCGATCTTCAGTTTGTCAAAGAATACGACTGAACCAACAACCAGAAAACCACCTATCAATCCGGTCAAAGCCGCCATACCTGGCGACATTACGTCGCAACCAGCCGTGATGGATACTAATCCAGCCAATGCCCCATTCAGCCCTAGAGAAGGATCCGGCTTTCCAAAGAGCACCCAAGTGGCAATCACCGCACCAATAGCTCCAGCAGCAGCAGATAAGTTGGTAGTCACGGCGATGAAGGCCATGTCACCTCCAACAGCGGTAGTACTACCGGGATTGAATCCGAACCATCCCAACCACAGAATAAACACACCCAATGCGCCCATTGGTATATTATGGCCAGGTATCGGGTTGACGGTACCATCTTGATTATATTTCCCTTTTCTGGGGCCGACAACTATTGCGCCAGCCAAAGCCGCCCAACCACCTACCGAGTGGACTACGGTCGACCCAGCAAAATCTAGGAAGGGAGTCCCGAGATTTTCTAAATAACCTCCACCTGCATATAAGCCACCCCAGCACCAGGAACCAAAAATTGGATAGATGAACGCACAGATAACGATAGAATAGATGAAATATGCAGAAAATTTGGTACGTTCAGCCACCGCACCACTAACTATGGTTGCAGCCGTGGCACAAAAAACAGTTTGAAATATCAAAAATGCCCAATTAAACCCTTCAGAGGGGTTGGTTGCCTTGGCAGCCTCAGATGAACCATCAAAGAACATCATGCCTCCACCAGAAAAACCATTCCACGTTCCAAACATCAAGCTAAAACCTATCGCCCAAAAAATAATAGAACCCAACGAAATATCCATCAGGTTTTTCATTATAATGTTACATACATTCTTAGCACGGGTGAATCCAGATTCGACTAGTGCAAATCCGGCTTGCATAAAAAAGACTATAAATGCGGCTAAACATGTCCAGAGAATATTAGCGTCATCGCGAAGCGTAGCTAGCGTATCGGTTTCCTCTTCAGCGATGCCAATACTTGGAATTATGCTAAATGCAAGGAATAAAGTTAACAAGGCCAGCGAAAATACAGGACCTTTAGAATCGTGTTTTCTCCGTTTCATGACTTAAATAGTATCCTCCAAAAGTGATAAAAAAACTAACAAAAGGGGCAAAACCTAATTTACGTAATAACATTAGAAATTGATTTTCCGTCAATCCACCTAATGTAATTTGTGTCGATCAATACAGGGCTTGATGTTTGAACCTTCAATTGCTAGAATAAATCGTACGAGGGGCCCCTAACGCAACAAGTGTGCCATCAGCGAAAACCTTTTGTTCAAAAGGGTTTCTTCAGCTCGCAATTCAAGTTGCCTTTTTTTTTGTCAGCCCTATGCTTAAAGTCTATGCTCAATATTGTGGCCTCTATTTTGTCATGAATTCAAAATCGACCGTTCGTTCCTATCACTACCAATTATTGGTAGTTATTAGTCTTATTGGTGCAAGCCTACGCCTATGGCAAATAGATCACTGGAGCTTGTGGCAAGATGAAGTCCTTACTGTATTATCTTCTCAACGTTTGGCCTTCGATTCCTTACCCATCAACCCAATTCCTTACTTAGCAGTCAAGTCGTCTATAGCTATTTCTGGGCTTGGTGCTTTTGGTGCTCGATTTATCCCTAGTTTGGTAGGAATCTTAAGCATCCCACTGATATATCAATTGGCAAAGATACTCTATAATAGAAAAGTGGGTTTATGGAGTGCCTTATTCCTATCCATTAATCATTGGCATCTATTCTGGTCTCAGAATTCCAGATCTTACATTTTTACTTGTTTTTTTGCCATCCTTGTAGCCATTTGTTTCTATCGTGCTATTGAATCCAATAAACTATATTGGTCAATCTTTTCGCTCATTTCATTGGGTTTATTAGCAATGTCACATTTGCTGGCTGGTGTGATGCTTGGGGCTTTATTTGTTTATGTAGTTGGTTTAATTTGGTTAGAAGGGAAGAAGTTTGTGTGGCGCAGAAAATTAACAATACTTGCTTTTTTTTCTCCTTTTATTCTTCTATCTATTTTCTTTGTACTGCCTTCATTTCGACAGTACTTATTTTCTGGTTGGGGCCATAATGAATGGAATCGTTCAGGTCTATACATCATAATGACATTGGTTCATGGAGTTAGCCTGCCAATTGCTGCTATTGCTCTTTTATCTACGGCTACTATATCAGTCAATCGTCCCCAACTTTTCCTAGCTTGTTACAGTGGCATTCCATTGATATTTTTTCTCCTTTGTTCTTTCATATTGAATGTTGCTGGTTATTATTTGTTTTTTACTTTACCAGCTTATATCATTTTGGCTGCTCGGCTATGCGAACAACTTTCTACTTTACTTCCCAAAAGTGGTCGATTAGTAATACCGTTAATTGTTCTTTCATCTTCAATTTTATCCCTCTACATTTATTTTCAAGTTGAATACGGCGGTCGACCTCGATGGAAAGAAGCTTTTGAAATTATTCAAACTGAAAGGTGGGTCGGTGACCAAGTGGTGACTTCACTTAGGCAAATGACTGACTTCTACCTCCCCCAACTTCCAACCGAGCAATCACTGAAAATTGACCTTGTTAACATGCCGGAGTCCCAATTTAATACTCGAACGTGGTTTATAGTTGATAATGACCGTTTCAATATTTTCGACCCGCAACATAATTTTCGGAAACGTTTACAAAAAAGCGCCAAATTGGTGGCAGTATTACCGGCTATCATTCGATTTAAAGATCGCACGATTTCGGTTTATTTGCTAGAATAAGTGTGTGAAGGCCTAAAGCAAGTTGAAATCTCAGGTAGATCTACTATGAACAAAAATGACGATCAAGAAACTTCTCGGCGCAGTTTTTTTCGCCAAGCTCTACGACAAGTTCTAGAACCCGTTATTGATTATGTTGATGAGCGACAAAACCAAATTAAAAGTCAGCTAGTAGTCAATTCAAATCTAGTTGACGAGTTGCCCGTTTCTCCTTTCTCCTACTATTTACGTCCACCTGGTGCTTTGACTGAATCAGAATTTATACAGACTTGTCAGAAGAGTGGTAGTTGTATTTCAGCCTGTCCAGCTGAAGCGATTTTTATCAATGAATCCGATCAGCTTCCATATCT
>JAYZAL010000062.1:0-85012 GCA_036339735.1 Candidatus Poribacteria bacterium | reverse complement strand
CATGATGATTTCAGTCATTTTCACCAAGATCAATCGCCTGGGAACTGGATTTGGTGGAGTGACGATGAAGGTCAAAGTTGGGATGGTCCTTATCTGCCAAATATTAGTGGTTTTGAACCAGATCGAATGATGGAATTACCTGATGGACGTTTAGCTGTTTGTACTCACGTTATGCTATCTGAAAGCCAAGAGTTTGCCGAAATTATGACGACCTCATCTGATGGAGGACTAACATGGGGCGACCAAGTTATTGTAGCACACGATGGCTATCACCGTTTTTGTGAAGGTGCACTAGTAATTCTGGATAATGGAGCCAGCTTAGCCTGTGTGATGAGAGAAAATCATTCGGCTGGAATACCCAGTTTTGTTGTGTTTTCTGAAGATAACGGTCGAACTTGGAGCCAACCACAAATGTGTCCTTTTGCTCTACATCGTCCTTACGTCAAGCAGTTAGACGACGGTCGTTGCTTAGTTACTGGACGACATGTTAATGGCGGTCTAGGTTGTTATGCTTGGATTGGAGATCTTCGAGCTGAAGCTGGTGATTACGCTGTTGGTGGACCTAGACGAAAATATAAAGCAACTCTAGATGATGGTTATCTGCATATTGAAAATGAGGCCGATCACGAGTGTCGTTATAGTTTACTGCCACCACAGGATCGTTTTAGTACTATTAGTTTCACCGCAAAACTTTCGGTTGAAGGGCCACCGGGGCAGCCTGTTGCTTTTATGTCTTGTGGTAGTATTGGAGCCTTCTTAAATATTGGGGCTGACTTTATAACATTAGGTTCAATAAAAAGAACAGATTTACATAAACCGGTCGACTTTAGCCGACCACGCCAGATTACGTTAAATCACCAAGGTGGTCTACTACGTGTTCAAGTAGATGGTGAAGATCTAATCTACCGAAATATATTTCGTGGTGAGAGCGATCTTAGCGATTTTCATGGTGCTAGAGCCGAAATAAGAACCATGTTCGGCCAACAAGGCAATACTGGAAAAAGCAGCTGGTCGCAGGTTTCATTTTCCAGCCAAAACCGAACTCTTGAAGATTGGGAATGGAATTGGTCAGCGAGATCGGGGGAATACCCCGACCAATACCAGAGAGAACGTTTAGTACAAATTCACGCTAACCATCCAGATCAACAACCACATCCAGATCATGGTTATTCCTCTTGGCTTACTCTTCCTGACGGCCGCATTATTTTAGTCGATTATACAAATTACGATGATGAGCCAGGCAAAAGTCATATTGTAGGTGTGTTCTTGGATCCATCTGATATTTCTTGAAGATTCAAAAAATTATGTGTAATGAAGACAAGCAAATATGTGAGGGTAATATCTTTTGTTTTACTTTTAGTTTCAGTCAGTTCGTTTGGTCAGAAGGCACAAAATGAGCCGCCGCTGCCAAATGGTCGCAGGCTAAAGCAGATTGTCTCAGAGAAATTTCTTAGTGGTAATGTTTACATCGGCGGTACGACTGGTTGGAAGAAACGATCTAGAGGTGCAGGCCAAATTTTGGACCGTGAGTTTAGCTATACCACCCCAGAAAATGATTTCAAACAGTGGGCAATCCATCCACGTCCCAATGTTTGGAAATGGAAGGATGCAGATGCTTGGGTCGAACATTGTGAAAAAAACGGTCAAATTTTACGCCTTCACGGTCCAATTGGTCCACAGTGCTCAAATTGGGCCAAACAAGACCATCGTACTGCTAAAGAACTAAGGAAACACCTTGTGGAGTTTATGACTGCCCTTTGTCAAAGATATGATCGGTACGATCATGTTAAGTGGATGGATGTGGTAAATGAAACTGTATTGGCAAATGGCAAATGGCATCAACCCAAAAAAGGTACTGAAAAGTGGGAAAATCCATGGTTTCTGATAGGGTCTGATACTAATCATCCCCTGAATCCTCCGCTGTATATTGAATTAGCCTTTGAATTGGCCAACCAATACGCTCCCAATACTGAACTAATTATTAACCAGCACGGTAGCATGCAGAAACCGATGTGGGATAAAATTAAGCGTTTGGTCTTATATCTGAGAAAAAAAGGATTAAGAGTTGATGGTATTGGTTGGCAAGCCCATGTTAATGTCGGTTGGGAAAAGAATGACGATAATATGAATAGACTCTCGCAACTAATTGATTGGGCTCACCAAAATAAATTATCTTTTCACATCACGGAGAATAATGTTTGGTTGCCAGAAAAAAAGGACTATCAAGCTCAAGCCAAAACTTTTTCAACTATCCTGCAGCTTTTATTAAAGAAACGGGGAAGTGGTGTGGTTACTTGGAATGTTTGGAATTTAAGTGATGCAGATGCTTGGAAAAAGAAAGAAAAATTGGAAGGCTGTCTATTTGACCGACAGTACCGAGCTAAGCCTGCTTATTATGCTTTACAGAAGTTATTAGAAAATCCACCCACCACCATGATGGATGCCCCTTAGTATTGCTTAGTTAGCTTTGATCCGATTTGAGTTTTGCTAACACGGCTTGTTGATAGGCGACCTTAGCCTCTTCTCTTTTACCTAATTTTTGCAATGAATTTCCTAACCTAGAATAAGACTCTGCTCGTTTTGGATCAAGAGCTACGGCGTAGGTAAACGCAGAGACCGCATCCTGATGTTGATCAAGAAGTTGGCATACAATACCCAAATTTTCGTGTACGGTAGGATCTCCTGGCTCACACTTGATAGCTTGTTGATACGATAGTCGAGCTTGTTCGTAATCGTTCAACATAAAATAGGTTAGGCCTAAATAAAAATGGGCTTCGGCCAACTCACTATTGTTTTGTATAGCAATCTTGAAGTTGGCAATAGCCGACTGATAGGATTTCTGTTTTAGACAATCTATAGCTTGTTTTAGGGCATTCTGTGCCGACCGATAAGATTCCAGATGACGGAGTCCAACTGACGAACGATCAGCTAACCTCCGTTCGCTCCCCTGCTGCAGGTTATGTTCACCTGATTTTACGGTATCAGAATAATCTTGGTTGTCACTCATAAATAAGATAGCCTATCAGAATTGATTACTTCTCAAACAATTTTTCGTAACGGCGTGCGTTGAGAGCCAGCAGGGCAAAGCTAGTAGTCTGAATATTACTCTGAGCTTCTTCCAGTTCAATTGGAGTATTGCTTTTGAAACTCCCATCAGGAAGTTGTACTTGCTTTAGGTATCCACTGGCGATCAAATCAGTGTTAATCGGATCTTTCAAGGCTGCCAGAGTAATAATAACATAAGCTGTCATCTCTGGGTCACTAGGTTGATCTTTTAGATTAGCAAACCCATGATCATTGTTTTGCATTTGTTTTAGCCATGCTAACCGATCATCCACATCGTATACTACTGATAGTCCCTGTAGTACCCAAGCTGTGACCATCACTTCCGAATTCGATCCACGTTTCAGAGACCAAGCTCCATCGTAATTCATTCTATTGGGATCTGCTAACCAATTGGCCGCCTTATTAAGTGATGAGTAACGAGGTGTAACTAACCGTTTTAGCCCTGAAAGTACCGCTGCAGTATAGAGCGTATTGGCGGGCGAGTTAGCATCACGCCCCCAGCTTCCATCTTCATTTTGAGCTTTATCTAGCCAGGTTAGACCTTTAAAAACGATGTTGGGATCACGATCAGCCATTTCCAGAGCTACCAGGGCAAAAATAGTATGAGCCGAATTACCGTTCCAGCTACCATCATCTAGTTGTTGAGATATCAGGTAAGATACGGCACGGTTGATCGTTGGAGCTCCAGTACCATATCCCTTTGCTAGTAAAGCCTGAATTGAGATAGCTGTTACTTCGGCATCGCTATTTTGGCCTACAATTAAAGGCCAGCCACCGTCTTCATTTTGGTGCGCCAACAAAAATCGGGTTGCTTTCTCGATGGCTTCCTTATCCGCTACAGCATAATCGACTACCCCAAAATTGACCAACAAAAAAAATAGAACTGCAGGTATAAGAAGATATCGTTCGATCGAAAATCTCATTTTTGTTTTACCTTTTAAATTTATTCCGACACATGATCGATAATACTATCGACGTTTATCCCTTCGGCTTCAGCATGAAAATTAGTTGACATTCGATATCGTAATCTGAGTGTATTACTGCTCGAACATCTTCACAAGATGCATTAAATCGGCCACGTAAAATGGCACGTGCTTTGGCACCAAGTATCAAGTGTTGTCTAGCTTTCAGCCCAGCTCCCCAATGCAACCACTTCTTGATAAAATAATGAACCGCATTTGGCGCTGGCCTGTAGTACGATTTTCTTCTATCACCTCAGTACCGATAATGTCGGCTAGCATTAGGTCTGGTGTGAACTGCACTCGGTTAAACTTCAGTTCTAAGATTTGAGCCAAGGTCTTTATGATCAATGTTTTTCCTAATCCAGAAACACCTTCTCATAGACAATGCCCACCGATCATCAAGGTCATCATAACTTGATTAATGACAGCTTCTTATCCAACAATGACTTGCCGAAGCCGGTTCCAAATTAGGTTTTTACTTTGCTCTAATTTATCGAGAACGTCAATATTTAGGCTCATATTTATGCTACAACGTTCCCTCTAAATCAACTGATAGTATCATCTAACAAGTAGATTCCGCTCACACAAGCTCTTAGGATTTTTTCTAATTCCGATAAAAGTTAATTTCTGAATTCTTGTGAATCTACTGTAATTTTCGGGTCAGTTTGTATTTTTTCTAGTTCTCTGGTCAATTCTGACAATACAAAAATTAGTACAGTAATTATTAGCAATAGAAAAAGATCTTGGTCAATCTCTTTTAGTAGGTATTCGAATGGCGTGTATTCTGAGGGAATACTATCTGATTGTTCCCAAACCTTCATGCTGGGTGGGAAACAAATAAAAAGTAAGGCTGCTATCACCATTATTTTGGTAATAACTAGCCAAACCCTAACTTTACTTAGGGCTGGATGATTATTTTTTTTCATGGGTTTAGTAAAAAACCTTAAGTTAATTGGACATTTTCACAGAAGAAGTTAGCCACTATATTTAATACAATTGACGGGAAGCTGTTTTCCTAATGTAGGAGACCAATACCTATTTCATCAAAAGGAGTATTGCATGTAGCGCTTTTTTAATTTTATCATCTATTCAGCTAATAAGGTTGGAGAGAGACAAATTTTACCGAAGTTAGATCGATCTTCAAGGATTTTGTGCCCTAGTTGCGCTTTTGATAAAGGAAGGGTTTGATCTACAACTGGATTCAGCATACCATTGTTTGCTAATTGAATAATTGTGCGAAGTTCTGAAGATGACCCCAAAGCTGAACCAAGGAGAGACAATTGTTTCTGGTACATTTTTCGTATATCAATTTGACCTTCATTTCCTGTAGTAACTCCGCAGGTGACCAAGCGGCCGTTTTTAGCTAAACTAGTAATGCTTTGTTGCCAAGTAGCTTGACCAACATGTTCCAAAACTACATCGACCCCTCTACCATTGGTTTGATCTAATACAAATTGACTAAAATCCACTTTTTTGTAGTTAGCAGTAAAGTCAGCACCCATTTGCCGTGCAATCTGTAACTTTTGGTCGGAACCTGCCGTAGCAAAAACACGACAACCGGTCAGTTTCGCAATTTGTAGGCCAGCGCTGCCAACACCGCTACCAACCGATAGGATCAGTATATCTTCACCCGGCTGAATTTTGGCGCGAGTTATTAACATGTGCCAAGCTGTTAGGTAGGCAATTGGAATGGCAGCAGCGGAAGAAAAATCCAAACTTTGGTCTATCAAAATAGCATTATTGGCAGGAACTGCTACATATTCAGCGTACCCGCCATTGGTATGAAAACCAATTAGTTTCTGTCGGCCACATAAATTTTCATTACCATCGGTGCAGTCGTTACATTGGCCACAACTGATGTTCGGTGATAGAACCACGCGATCACCAACCGAAATTTCAGACACGCGTGGACCAGTATCTGCTACAACCCCAGCGATATCAGACCCTAGAATGTGTGGAAAAGGATCGACTTCTGGTCGATCTTGACGAGCTCTCAAATCTAGACGATTTATGGCACAAGCCTCAACTTGAACCAAAATCTCTGTCTCACTGATTTTGGGTGTAGCATAGTCGGTATAGGTTAGCTTGTCGATTCCACCTTGTTGATATAAAACGATAGCTTTCATAGAATTGAATTTATGCAATAAAGACTACTAAAAATATGATTAAATTAGATTGGGATGAAACATTTCCTGCTTAGAGAGCAAAATCACTTGGGCACAAATCTCTCTGGAAGGTACCAAATCCAAACATGGTCGGCTTATAATCATTTATGTAATCCACATTACTTCGTTCGGGAATTTGGTCTTCCATATCTAGACACCAGTAGCAGCCGTTGACTAATAAACGTCGTAGCCCTTCACTACACAAGTCCACTGATGCTCCCATGGTAGTATTAAAAACACGACAGGTATTACCAGTCTCACCAGTATAATTCTTTAGCCAGACCAATGGCATAGTAGATTTGTTGATTTTCGGTCGATCGCTTGATTCCATACCAACTAAAACTTGACCGTTCATTAATATCTGCAGATTATCACCGACTAATTTTTTTACTCCATATACATCACTTGGTGCCCAGACATCTGCCACCCCTTTCAAAACTGGATGATCTTCGTATAGACCATTGATAACACCTAAAGCACTTTCTTTCCCGTGATGACCGTGGTGATTAATCCAAGTTTCACCTAGTACCTGCCGACCATAGCCACCGTCAAAATCAACACTTTGGCAATCATACTTAGCGTAAGGACTGTCCAAGTTACGTTCATATTTGAAGGCGTGAGTAGCGGTTCGTAAACCCATTACAGGCTTTCCTGAATTTGTATAATCAACGATAAATTTCATCTGGTCGTCGGGCAATTCACGAAATCGGGTAAATAGAATCATCATATCAGCTGATTCTAGGTGCTGTAGACCCGGGATATTAGTTTGAACTTCTGGATCTATTTTTCCAGTATCTGGGTCAATTGCAAACAAAACGGTAGTTCGAAATCCATGGTGAGCAGACAAAATTTGGCCTAGCATTGGTAAGGCCTCTTCGGAACGATATTCCTCGTCTCCACTTACCAAAACAATATGTTTACCATTTCCTGCTCCATCATCATTACCCGGATATTGAACCCATAGATCATTGTTCTGACTCATATTTTTATTATAATCCTAATTTTTGACATTTCAATTCGCTTGAATTACGATCTAGTCAAGCCCCAAGAACTGGCGGTAAATTTCTTCGTACAGCCGCACGTCGGTTAACGTATCTTGTCCCGATGAACGGAATGGTTCATCCATCCTAATGTGTTGGATGAAATGTTCGACTTCCCGATGATAAGCCCAAGTCCAACTTGGCTTTGGAATCGGTTGGGTCACCTCTTGATCATCACCTGCCCGATAGATTTCAACCTCGGCTGGTGTGTTTTTGAGGAGTAAGGGTGGGGCCCAGGTGTGCACCCATCCGTGCTGAAAGTATATTTGCGTATGCTCATCCCAACGATAATGAGAAATACTACCTGACTCCAGAATAGCACGTATTCCCGCCATTTCAAAAATCACAATACCTGAATAACCGTCATCATCTAGATCGACTACTTTAACTTTAACGTCATCTCCCGCATCCAAGAACCAACGTAAAAGATTAATGTTGTGGGTATATTGTTGTAGGTAGCCGAGATAGGAATTAACTCGATTCTTGGGTAACCATTCAGGAACAGGGTTAGGAGCAGAAGGTTGCGCTTCATCTGTGGTAACTCTTGGTGTGTCGAGGTTACAGACCCAGTCACCTCCAAAGCCATGATTGCGCACATAAGTCAAGGCTCCTAGTTCACCTGATTGACGAAATTGATCAATATAAGACCTAGCTAACTCATTTCCCGCATCGTATCGCTTCATGTAGCCAACCATAAGCTTAACACCAGCCGATTCGGCAGCCTTCACCATTTCCTCGGCTTGTTTCACTGAAACGGCCATCG
Source organism: Candidatus Poribacteria bacterium (assembly GCA_036339735.1). Taxonomy (GTDB): domain Bacteria; phylum Poribacteria; class WGA-4E; order WGA-4E; family UBA9662; genus TMED15. The sequence continues at coordinate 77,016 of JAYZAL010000062.1, read as the reverse complement.
GTTTTTCCATGAATACGTGTTTGCCAGCACTAAGCAAGTCTTTGGCAATTTGCCCTTGCATAGCAAAACCAGCCGATACCGCTACTGCTTCAATCTCGTCATCCTTCGCTAACTCTATGTGGTCTTGGTACAGTTTGGGTATTTGGTGTTTTTGCTGAACTTTTTGTCCTAGTTGATTACGTACTTCAGCAATAGCCAATAATTCACAATTAGGAAGACTAATAAAATTCGGGATGTGAACTTTTTGCGCCATAAACCCACAACCAACATAACCTAGTCTAACAGGATCCATTTTCTATTATCTCCCTTTGTAAATATGAGACAAGCACTTAAAGTGTTTGAAAAACAAGCTTTCGGGTAACTTCTTTTGACCCAACCCCTCAGATTTTAGCTTGTCAAGACTTCGAAACACACCTATCCTAAACGTTAGACTAAGTTACCAAACGGAAACTATTTTCGATAATGTAAGATCGTCTCAGCAGCTGCTAACAGAATAAAAAACGTACCGAAAACTCAGAAATCGGCTAACGCCTCTTGAAAAAAGAATTATAAATCTAACGTTATGTACTAATGATACTATTGTTTAAATTAGTATATAATCTGTAGTCTAATCTTGTGATTTATTCCTATATAATACCAAATTAACCATTACAGTTCAGCAAATTTGGAATCGTAATCCCGAAATTGGTCGTGAGCAGATGAATTGATATAGTTATCAACGCCTGACTGATTCATCAAAGGTAATATCATTCTACTATTGAAAGCTGTAAATTGTCGAATGGGATTCGATTCACCGATAAACTCATTATATCAGATATCAATTGTCAATCAAGTAGATAAAAAAACAAATTATATTGAGTTTAGTTATGTTTATAGTTAGATATTGGGTATAGTGAATTCGCATATCGAATCTAACAGATCTGGTGCTGTTTTCAATGATATTGTCTTATCTTTTACTGGAGACAGAAAATCTATCAATTGAGTTACTAATCAAGTCAGAAAAAACAATACCAGTATCCGGAGATTTATGATTTTCGGATCCCCAAAAGAGCAGTCATTACAGTTGTGTCTACTTTGAATGAGACTTTAACTTGACAGCTAGATTTAATAATTAAATATGATTATTAAAAGGAAAGAAATATGATGATGTCTGAAGGTAAAAATATGTTCACTATTTCTCCTGAAGGAATAGTTGAACTACTTGATCAATCAGCCAAAGAAGCGTTATCCGTAGCAGAAAGGTATGCTGACTACTTCACTGATGTGGAAACCGGTCTGATCAATGGAGATGAGTATGGAGGGACTGATACCCGCGGGACTCTTTATTGTGCTATTGGTTTTTTGATGAGTGGAAAAACTGAACGTATTGAGCAAGGGCATAAATGGCTAGATAAATTGGGAGTTCTAGGTGGGCACTTTAATGTAATGGCAGGCCTGATGGCTCTTTATCATCTATCACCAACCCTAAGCACGAGTCAAAAAGAAAATTTTCAGCAAGCAGTAAAAGGATTTTTGAAGGATAATGGTGAAGACATCATTGCTGGGCGAAATAATAATATACCACTTGGCAATTGGACTGGTCGGCTAGCTGCAGGTTTGATGTTTGATGACAAACAACTCGTTGATGATAGTATATGTGCTTTAGAGAAATTCGTTCACTTAGTTGAACCCCACGGAACCCTTCCAGAATTCAATAGCCCTACTTATCACCCAGTGACACTTCTTCTTCTCCGTATTATTTGTCAATTAGGTGAACCGCGCTCAACTCAGATAGCAAGAAAATTAGAAAACCACCTGTGGCTAGAATTAGCTTGGCGTTGGCACCCCAGAATTCGGCAACTCTGTGGACCGTGGGGGCGAGCGTACCACGACAGCCTTTATGGTGGATCAGGTTTAGTATCTATGTTAGCTGATTTGTTATGGGGTGGGTTCTATGACGAATCTGTCGCTTACCAGTTTGTTCACGCGCACGATCACGCGTATGCTAGTTTATTAGTACTTCTGGCGCACCAACACCCTGTTGATGTTAGAAATATAGCATTACATAAACCACTACCTGCTACCGTGACCTCTTCAGCTGAACAATCGTTAGTCAAATTAGGGAACGAAGATTCGAAAATCACCTGGATACCAGGGGGTATTTCAGAATTAACAACCTGGATGGACGAAAACCTGTCGGTGGCAACAGCTACAAAAACTCATGTTCATGGAATGCAGAATGCTAGCTACATCGCTCAATGGACACGTACTGGTGAATCCGTCAAAACATTATCTGATTTAGGTCAGGCCTTTGTTCGTTTTGTACAAAACCAACGCCGCCCTGGACAAACGAATCGCTACCTAAATCATCACCATGGCCAACCAATCGAAACCTCACCTAAACTATGGGCTGATGATGGGCGTCCGTCTGCTGTTCAATCAGGCTCTTCAGCCGTGATCGTCTATCAACCCAAACGACAAGAACGATGGACAGTAGAACGGCTAGAGATGTTTATTGTATTACCCAGACTAGATACGGTTGACCAAATTCTAGTCAACGGAAAAACTATTGTTGGGAATTACATTGGAGAGCCATATCAATCCGTTGTGATTCGTAGTGGTCTCGTTTCACTTGGGGTTAAGTTTACGGCCACAGACACTTCCTATACCAATCCTTTGTTAATGATTGAGAGTTCGAACAATCACCTACTAGTCGGACTGAAATTGGTTGAATTCACTAGACCAACCGAACTGTCAGAATCTGTTTTTCGCCGATATGGAGGTTGTATCGGGACAGACCTACGCTACACTCCTACCCAGAAGTCTGTTGATCAACTAGTGTTAGATATGACTCAAGCCTGCTTAGCAGATAAGTGGGAAATGGCGGTTTTTGGCGGCCACCGAGAGATCCAATTCCAGATTGGGAATAAAAACTTGATGGGCCGATTTGAGCCCATATCTGAATCTTGGCTAGATAGGCGGTTCCCCTTAGCAACCGGCCACCACGAAAAGATTAAAATGGCTAAAAATTGAGCCCAATGTAAGAATTTTGGTAGCCGATTGGATTAAGCTTTGTGAGACCTCAAAAGCTTAATCCAATCCTTAGAAGGGTTTCGGTCCCTTAATCCCAGTCAAAGCACTTTGCTAATTCATCTGTATTGAAAGGTAGTTGGTGGAAATTGGTGTGAGGAAAGTCATCAGTCGGAAACAGACCGAAGAGGTGCCAATCAGCGAAAACTCGAAGGGCCTCAAAATCTTCCTGGCTTTGATAATGACCACCTGACCGAACGTAGATTCCATTTTTGCTGGGACTGTTTAGAAAATTATAGATTGGCTGAGTCGCCAGAAAAGCAACCGCGGTGCCCTTGGGGTTTGCCCATTCATCTTCTATACCTTCAGTTCGCAGAAGTGGGCGAGGTGCAACTAAACCCATTAGGAAATGTTGATCAAACGGTAGATTTTCCTCCTGTCCTGTCCACTTCTCGAATTCGGCGTGAGTCCAGGCCCACCAACGATCTCGGCTAGTCAAAGCAGCTAAATCTTCACAACCTTCATCTAATGCTAAATATGAACCGGCACCAGCACACCCAGATCCTGCGGGATTTACCAAAGCAAATCGATCATCGGTACTACCAGCTAAAAGCGCTGTTTTCCCGTTTCGTGAATGTCCAGAAACCATGATTCGTTTGGAATCGACTTCGGGTAAGGTTAAAGCATATTCAAGTAGGCGAATTGCCCCCCAAGCCCAAACAGAAATGGATCCCCAAGTATATTCTGCTGAAAGCCGTTGATAGGCAGCTCTGGCCGGCCCAACAATTGGTTTACCCATTTCCATTGGTTCTAGTTGGTTATTATGATAACTGAGAACACAATAACCATTATCCAGTAATATGGAAATTCGATCCATATCAGATAAATCACCCACATAAATCAGAACAGGTAAGCCATCTTGCCCAAAGTTATTTAGAGTTTTTTTTCGTTGCTCAATGACCGTGGACGAAGGGCGATAGAACTTCACATCCAGATCAAAACTTATTTCTGGAGACTTATTATCGGGGATAAAAATAAATCTTAGCTGATCAAATTGATTTTGATTTTGGATTTGTTGGCTATCGATAGTTTCAACTCGAACCGTCTCCGGGGCAGGTGGCATTGTTCCATATTGTAAGTCTGACATCATTTGACAAATCTCAGACCGTCTTATTTCCCAGTCGCTGGGGGTTGAAACAATTTTTCCATTCGAAAAAAGAAAAGGATTGGGTAATTTCTTTATCAATCGCACAAGCTCTAATTATCTCCTTTTGTGGAATTAGAGTCAGCTAGTGAAAACCTAGCACGATCTAAGAGGCCAAATGTTACTGACTCCGTTCCAAGTATCTAAGAAATGTGATAAAAATACATATAGTAAAATAAGTACGATCTTATTTATGTTGCAACTGATCTAATCTGCGATAAGCCCAAACAGCATGACTCATTTCAATTGTACATTTTTAATGCATCCGAAAAAATGAAAGCCAAAACACTTTTGCATGATTATAACTCATTACCGACCGTAATTGTGATACTGGATTTGATTGAAGCATCAGACATGATATGAAATCAGGAAACACACGGTCCGAATGACCGTATGGACGATTTTAGGAAGGATTTACTGAATCCTGAGGAATGTGAAAACAATCCATAAGGGGTTTTAAATCGGTTGGGGTTTGGCTAGTAAAAGTATGTATTTGCTCAGTCAGTGGGTGAATAAAACCAAGCGTTTGGGCATGCAGTGCTTGTCGATTTAGCTGACTCAAAATTTGCCTCATACGATCACTAGTAGCTTCGTTGCATCCTCGTTTCGCTCCCCCTCCATATGTTAAATCACCCACTATTGGATGACCAATGGTAGAAAGATGAACACGAATTTGGTGTGTACGGCCAGTTTCAAGTTGAAGTTGCAGCAGAGTTAATCGATCCAGACGATCTAACACTTGGTAATGAGTAACGGCCCGTCGTCCTCCATCTACAACCATCATTTGGCGAAAATCCTTCTTGCTTCGACCTAACGGAGCTGAAATTGTACCTGACTCATTTTTCAGTTGACCACATACCACAGCCTGATAGGTTCGTTGAGTGCTGTGCGCTTTGAATTGCGCTGACAAGTGTTGGAAAGCAAACTGGCTTTTAGCGACAACGATAACGCCAGTGGTATCCTTATCTAAACGATGAACTAGACCCTGTCTTTCAATTGCTCTCTGTTTATCTCCAAAATAGTACAATAGCCCATTGACTAAGGTTCCTTTTCGTAAACCTTCTGTTGGCTGTACAATTAGTCCTGAAGGTTTATCCAAAACTGCCAGATGTTCATCCTGAAATAAAATTGGTATAGGTATTAACTCTGCATGTAGTTCTTCAGGCGTATAAATTGATTCTAAGCTCGAAAGACATAAGGATACTTGGTCTCCCAATCGTAATTTGTAACTAGGTCTTCGATTCCGCCCATTAACTTTTATTAAAACCTGTTGAATAATTTTCTGGGCTTGAGATCGGGACAATTCCCCTATATGTATTTGCTTTTGCAATAGTTGGGTCAAATAAACGTCTAGTCGATAACCCACTTGATCGGTGTCGATTTCTGCGACATAGTTTGTAGACGCCATAATTAATTATTTATTGGAGATAATTACGTCAGTTTGAGTGCACGAATTTGGCTAACAACTTGAGACACAATTTCAATGGTGGTTTCAATCTCAGAAACGGTGTTGGTATGACCAATAGAAAAACGGACCGTACTCTGAGCTAATTCTGCATTAAGACCTAGCTGGGCTATCACATGCGAAGGTTCCATCGACCCTGACGCACAAGCAGATCCGCTTGAAACACAAATTCCTTCCATATCCAACCTAAGTATCAAATTTTCAGCGGAAACATCAGCGAAAACGAGACTCACAATACCCGGGATTCGCTCATGGCAATTCGGTGGACTATTATCAAAAACTTTATCTATGCGATTTAATAAACCTTGTCGCAAAAGTTCAGCTAACTGTGTAATATGAGCAGATTTCTGTTCAAGTGTTCGGTGTGCAATTTCGGCAGCCTTCCCTAAACCAACGATTCCTGCTACATTCTCGGTTCCTGCTCGACGATTTCGTTCGTGTTCACCTCCGTGAAGTAGATTGTTAATCCTTTGACGACGCCGTACATATAAACAACCAACGCCTTTTGGTCCATTAAACTTGTGAGCAGAAATAGATAGAAGATCTAAACCTATTTCTTCAACATTAACGGGAATTTTACCAACCGATTGTACTGCGTCAGAGTGGACCGAAATTCCCGTATTTTTGGCAATTTGACAAATCTTGTCAATGGGGTGAATAGTACCAATCTCGTTATTTGCATACATCAAAGAAACCAAGACGGTTTCATCGGATACAGCTGATTGAATATCCGCTAATGAAATACGGCCGTAACGATCAACTGACAAATAAGTTACCTTCAGACCATGTTTTTCTAAATATTGGCAAGGGTGCAAAACAGCATGGTGTTCGGTAGCACAAGTTATCAGGTGTAAGTCTCGCTGGGGTGCTTTTTGTCTGTAATGAGCGATTAGGCCCTTAATAGCCTGATTATTTGACTCGGTTGCTCCACTAGTGAAAACGATTTCACTGGATCGACTCGCTCCAATCAGAATTGCTACCTGTTCCCTGGCAATTTCAATTGCATTTCGAGATCGGCGACCGAGGGTATGCAAACTGGAAGCATTGCCAAATTGATTGGTCATAAATGGCTCCATAGCAGCATAGACTTCAGGGTCAACAGGAGTCGTTGCACTATGATCTAGATAGATATACTTGTTCGAGTCTTTCATTATATTTTTAGACCATTTGCTCCCTTGGTAATAAGCTTTCTATAGCTAATTATAGCAGATGGTTTTAGGTGAATGGGACTTTTGAGTTGGTGATTAGCTGAATTGGTGTGTGATAAAATTATGAGAAATCAGATCTATCTGCTTGTACTAATCTATCGATTTGCTCAAAAAAGAGATTTTCTATCGTACCCTGCACTTTGGAATTACAAAACTATGTGTTTGTTTTTCTTGGAGGTATAGACAAAATCTGATACAATGCGCGTCTAATCTGGTTTAGAATCTGTTTTGTTTCATTGAAAAAATGTTGGTGGAGCCAAGTCGATTTTGTACCACGATATAGTACTTCGATAACGATATAGAATATTATTTCCCTTTTACTATGGATCCTTTCGGCGAGCTATAAGAATCGAGGGGGAGTTCATGGTTTGCTAACCTCGACAAAATGCATAAATCCTTCATCTGTGTCTCATCCGATATTAACCGTACAAATAATCATTGAATGTATATAGCTGTCAGTATAGATATATCTTGTGTTTGTTGGATTTTCTCGTGAATATTATTTTCTTTTTCCAAAAGTATTGGTATAGAACGAATAATGTGATTTTTTCCCGCGTTTCTTTCATGTACTTAGTAATTCTGCTGATTTGCTTACTTTTCTCGCTTATACCTTCAGCTATGGGTAATGATTCCGATCCTAAATGTGTTGTCGCCCAATGGACAGAAACGCCACCTAAAATTGATGGTAACCTGAATGACGAAAATTGGAAAAAGTCTACGGTCATCAAAAAATTAGTTCAGCACCAACCAAATCCAGGGGCATCAACTAACCTGAAAACTAACATATACCTGTCATATGACAGTTCACACCTTTATGTTGGGTTCGAGTGCTTCAAGGATGATATGGATCAAATAATGGCCAATGAAACTCGTCGTGATTCTCGTTTTTTCCTTGATGACTATGTGGGAGTTTATATAGATACTTACTTGGATTTGAGGAATTGTTACGGTTTTGAACTCAACTCACTCGGAACCCAAGCTGATAGAAGAGTGCAAAACGAGGGAGCCAACAGTGGCAGAAGGGGGGCCGATATGGCGTGGGATTGCAACTGGAATGGTCAGTCTATCAGAGAAAAAGATAAATGGACAGCTGAATTCTCTATTCCATTTGCTGAACTCCGATTCCCAAAAAAGGAGAAAAAACCTTGGGGGATTAACTTCTGGCGGAAAGATCGTTCAAGCAGAGAAGAACTATCATGGGCTGATCTTGGGGGGAAAGAATACGCAGTTTCTCGGTTTGGCCATTTGATAGATTTAGACGTTGATCGATTGAAGACGCGACGGCCCCTTAAAATTAAACCTTATCTGACAGTTCGCCCCCAGAAGATCTACGACCAAGAACTTGAAACTAAAGCTGACATTGGTCTTGATTTTCGATATCCGCTTTCAAGTTTGTCTTTTGATTTGACGTTGAACCCAGACTTTGCACAAATTGAGGCCGATCCCGATAGGGTGAATTTAACTGATATCCCACTTCGTTTTGCTGAAAAACGCCCTTTCTTTCAAGAAGGTAACGAAATCTTTCAAACACCACTCGAGCTTTTCTACAGCAGGCGAATAGAGGATTTGAAAACAGGGGCAAAGATGGCAGGGAAAATTGGGAATTTTAATACGGCTCTAGTGTTTGCTCAAGCTGGACCAGAAGATACAGAAAAAGATGCAAAAAGCGATATCTTGCCTCCCTTGGATGACTACCGTTATTCCGTTTTCCGTCTTCAAAGAGAATTTGGAAAAAATACTACTGTTGGGTTTTTAGGAACAACTAAAGACCAAGTGAAAGATCGTCAGTACGACCGTAGTTCCGGTATTGATGCAAGGCTAGTGTTACCAAAAAATCTAGAATTAAACTTAGCTTACGCTAGTGAATGGAAAACAACTGAGGAATGGATAGAAAAAAATATAAACAGGGACCAAGCATTCTTCGCAGAGCTATCCCAAGAGGCTAATCTTTTATCTTGGCAGAGTTCGTTTAAGGCGCGCTACTTTGATATCGGGCAGTATTTTCAACCTGAAACTGGTTTTATTCCACGTATTGATCGACGTGGAATAAATTTATCAAGTAAGATCGAGAAACGTCGGAAGTCAAAAATTAATTTCCTGAACCACGAGACAGAATACGAGCGCCTCCATAATCATCGTGGTGAATTAACTAATCATCGATTTAGGTTTCAGAACATCATTGGTTTTGAGGATTTTTTTCTATTTTTTAGTCCACAATGGTATTATCGTCTAGACGACGAAAATCGGGCTTTTACCGATCGAACTCTTGACCTGTTTTTAGGTTGGATTCCAACCCAACCTAAATGGATTTCACTCCGTGTTCGTAATTCAATTGGGATTCGAAATGATAAAGAGAGTTTTTTTGTAGGACCAGAAATATACCTTCGCCCAACGTCTAAGCTAAATTTTGAATTCCGCCAACAACGTTTAATCGAAGAAAAAAAATTGATCGATAACACTCTTCGATTTGTTGCTAATTACCAATTTGCCCAACGAATGTATATGCGATCTAGTTTAGAGCAAACTGTTGAAGAAGAAAGGCGATTCTTTGCCTTATTTGCCTACGAGTACGCGCCTGAAAGTAACCTATTCGTAGTTTACAATTACAACCAAAAGATAGAGGGTAAAGAGCACCTTCTATTCGTTAAATTAGTCTATCTCTTTAAACTATTTGGTTAAAAAGAATTTTCCGTATTGACATTATTAGGCTATTATGCCTTATCACTTAGATCTGACTTTAACAGATCAGATTCCACTAAAGTATTGAGCTAATTAAGTTAAAGACATAAAATATTCTACATTTTACAGGTGGATATAAATATCGATTCTGCCATAATTGTTCCCTCAATTTGTAATTCCCATGAACCACGATCGAATCGTATCGGTTTACTCCTAGGAGACCCATCCGGGATAGGACCTGAACTAGTTGCCAGTCTATTATTTGACAATAAAACGATTGAACAAACAGAAATTCTCATTATTGGTAGTAAGTCAGTACTTTTGTCAGGCGCTACTACAGTAAGTACTAATCGCAAATATACAAAACCAATTGATTCTAACTGGATTAACGAACTCTGTAAAACAGAGAAGATCCTATTAGATGAGGAAGGGTTAGCTAGTCATACCGAAAGGAGTTATGGTTTTCCTATGGGACAAATTAACAAAAAATCAGGTGAATATGTCCTAAACTCAATTCAGGTGGCAGTTATGGCTTTAAGGGCAAACCGAATTGGTGCTCTAGTTTTTGGTCCCTTCAACAAACAATCGATGAATTTAGCAGGACTAACGACTGAGGGTGAACTTGACTACTTTGCTCAGTTGATGGATTACCGAGGACTACGTGGCGAAGTCAATATATTACCATTATCCGATAAATTTCTGTGGACATCGAGAGTTACATCTCACATTCCACTGCAGGTCGTCTCTAGCTCAATTAACCGTGCCAGTATTGTTAATTCTGTCCAATTAATACACCAAACGTTATTAGACTACGGTTACAAACGTCCAAAAATTGCTGTTGCGGGGCTGAACCCACATGCAGGTGAAGGTGGGCTATTTGGTCAGGAAGAAATCGAATTAATCAAACCAGCTATCCAAGTTGCAAATGAAAAATTCGACATTCAGGCTGTTGGCCCACTATCACCAGACACGATTTTTGTCCGAGCTAAAAATGGAGAATTCGACGCCGTCGTAACTATGTACCACGATCAGGGACAAATCGCTATGAAGTTAATGGGTTTTGAACAAGGAATAACTTTACAGGCAGGTTTACCATGGATTGTTACTACACCTGCTCATGGTACCGCTTTTGATATAGCAGGAAAAGGTATTGCCAAAGTAAGTGCTTTTCGGGAAGCATTTACACTTGCGAGAAAAATGATCAGTTAATACATTAGGATTCCGATTTTCAACTGGAAGTCGTTTGTCAAAGTATCCATCTTCGTCTTTTGATAGTAATGTCCAAGCCTACTTTAATAGAGAAAATAATGAACTGGGAATATTACCACCAACTCAGACCAGATCAGTTGGAAACAATGATTAAAGAAAAACCGGTTGCTTTTTGGCCATTGGGCCTGATAGAACACCACGGTTGGCACTTACCCATCGGATTTGATGGATTGAAAGCGGAAAAGCTCTGTATACGTATTGCTGAAAAAACTGGGGGGGTTATTCTGCCCACCATGTGGTGGGGCGCTTTGGGTGGACATGGCGATTTTAAATGGACACATTACCAAAACCCAACAACTTCTGCTGATATACTCACTAGGACCGTTGAACAATTAATCAGTTTTGGATTTCGGGTTATAGTCCTAATGGCCGGTCATTATCCGTGGCAGTCTATTTTGGAACAGCAATTGAGAAGTTTGAAATCGGCTCATCCTCACATTCACTTCTGGGGAGGAACAGAAATCTCTATTTGTGAATCGGAAGTTAAAATTGGTGGCGATCATGCAGGAAAAGAAGAGACATCCTACGGGCTAGCTATGTTTCCAGAATTTGTTGATTTATCTGCCTTACGAGATGGTCGAGACCAAACCGTGTGGCCAAAAAATCTAGCCCCACCACTAGAAAATCAACACGATCACGTAGAGTATGACCCAAACAACCCAATGTTTGCTCAAATGGGAGAACCTGCAAACCTTGCTACAACGGATTACGGCAATCGGTCTTTGCAAAAGGTAGTCAACTACTTGGCTGACCAAATCCGACACCAACTATCTGAAAACACTACAACGCCATAGCCGAAGTCTAAAACTATAGCCGAAGTATGAGGGACACGCGATTGCTGTTTCCTAGCTGGTCATGCCCAATAAAGGCATAGTCGATAGCGAAGGCAGCGCCAGAAACGAAAGCTAAGCGAAAGCCTGCCCCGGCGGTCAGTTGGTGTATGTTACCAAAACTGCCTTGCTTCTGTAATATACCACTTCTTATTGAAAGTAAGTCGTTAATGACATATTCGCCACCAAAGTGAAATTCCGTCTTCTGTCTTCTATTAGCATCTAAGGCTAAGGATAATCGGCTATTTAAGAAGGGGATTTTCTGATGGTAAGCCGTACCAATTCGTAGATTGGGTCGGATCGATTCACTATGAGAAGCTTGTCCTGCGCTTTGAGGGACAGTATTCCAAAAAAGACGAGTGCGAAAGTAATCTTGTAGTACCAGACCAACTGCTAACTGACCTGAGCGTTGATTTGTTGTCTTCCAAAGTAGACCTAAGTCACTACCAATTCCCAGCGCGTTAAAATGTTTTAGTGTGGTCATATAGATCATTTTTAGATTGACACCAATCGCTAGTTGACCTAACTGCTGTCCATAAGATACTAGGAAAGCATTTTGGCCCGCACTGAAGGTGGATTTTTTGCTCGGCCGATTGGACGGCCCAATCGGTTGGGATGGAAACTTGACTGTAGTTTGTTGAATGTTATCAATACCAACTCTTAACCAACTTAAACCAACAGTTCGACTTTGCCCTAGAGAGTGTACGTAATTTGAAAAGCTATAACTATCCAATCCATTGATACTGGCCTGCATAAAGGTCATTTCAGCATGCGTTAGTTGCGCTAGCCCTGCAGGGTTCCAGTAAGTAGCAGTCGAATCATCGGCAATGGCTGTAAAACTTCCTCCCATGGACAATGGTCTAGCACCTACGCCAAGAGTTAAAAAATCACCTACATAGGCAACATGAGAATTTGAAGGAACATTACCAGCTATACCTTCGTCTAAATCCAAAGCCAGTAGTACTTTCGATTCTATCAGCAGTACTAATATAGATAACAAAAATACTATAGTTTTTATCTTTATTCTTGAGTAGAGTTTAAAACCCATTTGTACGATCTATTGCCTGAAATTATACCTAAAAGTTAACCATCCGGATTATAACATAATCGATTATAGTTGGAGACTAGGCATACTCAATAATTTATAAAACTCATCGATAGACTCTTCGTTGTATAAGTAGGGATTTATCAACATTTACTTGATTAAATGTTGGTATAGTCGATAACTCCTGTGCAGGATACGCGAAGTTCACTGTTTTGGCCAGAGGCATATGGTCAGATAATATTTACTGACTAGTTTAATTGAGGTAAAATTTACTCATTTCAATGAGATTTGACATTTCAGCGTAGTGCTTGTTAAGAGCTACTCAAGGTAGGATAAACAATATGATTTCCGATCTATCTCACCATCATCGGCCGATTAGTAATTTCTTAGATAGAAACAGTAATCAAAATCTAGAGACGTTTCAGCTAACCGAAGGCCAGCTCAGTTTCTATCAGACAAATGGATATTTGGCTGGTATTCCGATACTTTCAAAGTCCCAAGTCGAAATTCTAACAACCGAGCTAGAGCAACTAATGGATCCGGTTTCTTCTGGCAATTCCCTTTTTTACGAATTTAATCTAAACGAAAGTACGGAGCCAAATAAAGTTTTATTCCACGCACTTGGTGCTTGGAGAATTACGACTGGTTTTCACGATGTTTTATGGCATCCAGCATTTGTAGTTGCTGCAAATCAATTGTTGGGTGGAGCAGTTCGATTTTGGCATGATCAGCTTTTTTGCAAACCAGCACAACACGGTGGAGTAGTTGCTTGGCACCAAGATTACTCCTACTGGACTAGAACTCAACCCATGTCTCATCTGACTTGTTGGATTGCTTTGGACGATACAGACCGAGATAATGGTTGTGTTCACTACATCCCGGGTAGCCATAAGTGGGATCTTTTGCCAATTACCGGTTTAGCCGGTGATATGGAAGCAATTCAACAAGTCTTGACCGAAGAGCAATGGACCCAATTTCAATCACCAACACCAATCGAATTGAAAGCTGGACAAGCCACTTTTCACCACCCGTTGATGGTTCATGGTTCTTTTGAAAACGAAACTGATCGCCCGAGAAGGGCTACTGTTATCAACGTGTTTCAGGATGGTGTCATTTCTAAGCAAGCAGAACCAATGTTGAAAGGCACAGATCCAATCCCTGTTGGTAAAAAAATGGAGGGCAGATTCTATCCACTTTTAAACGACCAACCAAAAAATTAACAAGATCCGTCAAATCGGCTAAGTCTGAACACCAAGAAAGCTGAAATGCTAACAGCTACTAAGCCCAAAAACAGCGGTAATCGGAGGTTAATATTAACCAGTAAACTAGCAGTAAGATAACCACTTAAAAAACCAGTACTCCAAGCCAAATGTACCAAACCGACCCCACGTCCAGTTTCTTCGCTAGCTAAGAATTGCTTGATAAAACGTGGCATAGTGGTCGACAGAGACCACGCAGCACCGGAGGCTAAAACCCCAGCGACGAAAAACCCAATGGCTGATTGAATTGCCATCATTAAGCCAATGAGGCTAAAAAAGATCAGTAAATGTGAGCCTATGGCTGGTTTTATGACACCGATTCGATCACAAACAATACCGGTGGATAATAAACAAAGGCAAGCAAATACATCACTACTTCCACCGAAAAATCCTGTTATTTGAATGTCAGTTAAACGTGCCATTAATAATGGTAGTAAAAATTGGAGGCTGCCCCAAGAGAATGTGCTGAAAAATCGAATGGCAGCCAAAAGGATTACCCTGGGACGGCTAATGATAGCCGAGTAAGTTTTCCACCAACTTTGTCCCTTAAATGCTAAGGTATCAATTGATTTAGCACCCGATTGGTCTGGTAAAACCAACCCGGCGAAGGCAACTAACAAGATCCCACTACCCAGGGCTAGCCAGCCGAAGTTTGCATAGCCATGTTTTTGTATCAAAATACCAGCTATCGATTTTCCAAAAGCTTGTCCTAAAATACCACTTAAGAAGTAGGCTGCAGATGCACGACCCAAGGCCGCGGTATCAACAGCTCCAATTAGATAAGATTGGCCACCAGACGATTTCAGACCCGATGCAAGACCTTGCAAACACAGAACTGCGAAGATAATAGCCGGGTTAGGACTTACAAAAACAAAGCCAACTAAGAATATTCCGATAATACCGGCCACGAGTGTCCGCTTGCGACCAAACTGATCGCAGACAGCACCAGCTACTAAAGCAGAAAAACCGCCTAAACCAATCGGAATCGCACGCAAGATACCGGCTAACCATAAACGGGATCCCAGTGTATCTTCTACATACTTAGGGAACAAATACTGGATAGGTTGAGAAATAACACCTAAACCAAACAAGATGATACATAGTATTATCAGTTGGTGATTAAGCATCCTTATACTTACATTTTCACTGCAGTATCGGTGCTAAGGTTGTCTAATTTTTTTCGTAAACCATCCATAATGATTTCAACACCTACACCGTTGTTTTCTTCAAACGGTAAAATGAGATCAGCGTATTTTTTGCAAGGCTCTGTATAGACGGAATAATTGGGTATTACATCCCGTCGATACCAATCGATTTGCCATTTTAGATCAAAATTAGGTGTGTCTGCACTTCTGAGCAATCGCCTTAGGACACGTTCATGAGGATCAACGTCTAGATAAATCTTAATTTGTAATAAATCACGAATCTGTTGATGCCAGAAGATCAGGTGCCCTTCTAAAATAACCAAATCAGAGGGGGAAATAGTTGTCAATTTTTGCTTGCTGAGGGTCCGCCGACTGCCAGAAACCGGAACTTGGATGGGTTGACGGTTGGACAACAAACTCAGGTGTTCAATCAAAGATGACCACAAAATTGCCGATGGGTGATTAGATGTAATGATCCGTTCTCTTTCATCCGGTTCATATTCTGAAAAATCACGAAAGTAGTGATCTTGATTAAGAATAACGGGTGAAAAGTCTGCCAAACTGTCAGCTAACTGATTTGCTAACGTAGTTTTTCCAGCCGCTGACCCACCCATGATACCAATGATAATAGGTTTTATTTTCTTCATTTAAGTAGATCCTAAAATTCACCATCTAAAAACATAGTGATTTTGGATAGTGGAGCTGGTCGATTACTCATCCCTTCCGCAGCTGGTATGCCCGTTGGGTCAGCGGCCGTATAGTGCATTTTGCCAGACATTTGTTCGATATTGAAGCGGAATCGAAAGGATCTTCCTAGATCGTAGTAGGTGCCAGCCCCCCAACCAAATACATTCTGATTGACCAAAGTTAACATCTGGTTTCTAATCTTGTCCCATGCTTCGGTCTTCATTCCAACGTCAGTTAGTTCGATAAATGCATTGGCGCCGGCTTCACGGTAATTATAGGGATTGTGATTGAGAATACAAGTGAAATCTAAGCTAATTTTATTTTTAATGGTTTTTGTTTGGTCTCTTGTATCCATTGGAAAAGAACCTCGAAAATCAGAGTACTGGGGGCCACGAAACCACGTATCGCTAATCTTTGACTCCCAAGATAAGCCATTGGTCAACGACAGACGAATATCTTGGTTAATATCGTAAGCAAATAATAAATCATTATTAAGCTTGTTTTTCATCCCGATGGTTTCATACTCACCACCAGCCGCGATATCCGCATCTAAATCATCCTCATTATCAATAATGGTATTATCATAAGAATCAATAAAACGAAACTTGACTTCGGCCTGTAACCCTGAGTGTAAGAAGGGGCGAGCCACTTGATATCGATGAATTTGCAAGGTATCCGAATCAACCAAATAAACGAAACCATTAGGATCAATGGCTTTCAACTGAAGGAAAAGATCAGCGACTTTTTCTCGGTTTAACCGGATTAGAATATTACCTCGGTATTTACCAATAGGGCTAAATTTTTGAATTCTTTTGATACGGGTACGAAAGATTCGATTAACCGTACCTCCATAACGAAAAGGGTCAAATTGACGACGGGGTAATTGAGTAGCAAAATCCTTTTTGTAAACGGCCTTATCAGCTACTAGTAAAGTATCATCTGAGAGAATACTCAGGTAAAAGGGTTGAATTAACTGACCCGGCCGGTCACCATAACAACCAAAGCTAAGTTGAAATTTACCGGAGGTATCGTATTTAACTACTCGGTGAGCTTTCTGATCTAACAGATACAGATTTCCCTTCGAATCAACAGCCATATCTCCAATTTCTATTACTTGTCCTACACCGGCTTGGGCTGTTTTGGCTAACCATACAGGTTTACCATCGGCTGAAAATTTGTGTATTTCTTCATCATCAGAAACATATATGTTCTCATCTTGATCAATACAAATATGGAAGGGGCGTCCAGTACTACCTTGCGGCACAAAGAGGGCGTAGTTACCATCGGTGTCCAGAGAGGGGTAGGCGTTGAGTAATAAGTCAGGGTGTCGAGACAAGTATTGCTGGCGAGCAAACTTTGGAATTTTCAGTATTTGACGCAAATCATGAATACGAATCGTATCTATAAAGTTACCATCAGCTGAAAATTTGTGAATACAAGGGGAATGATTGAATATTTTGGGGTTTTTTGTGCCCGCAATGTGCACGGTTTCCCAGTCGGTTACGTAAATGTATCCTCGGCTACTAACAGCCAAATCAGTTGGCGAAACCAATGCAAGGGTACCCTCTGGTGTCTTTTGTGTAGATATCTTGAATTTGTTGTCCCCCGACACTGTTAATTTTTGTACCGAAACCAACGTGCGATCCAAGACAACAATTTCACCACTTGGACTGAAATCTAAAATCGTTTTTGCAGAAAATTCACCCTTGTCTCGGCCTTTTCGACCGAACTGCCCCACATGGCGAAGCTCATCAGACGATAATGGAAAAATCAATAAGAGGAAAAGCAAAATCGAATAAACAGTTCTCATAATTGAACTAGGTTTAAGTTTTTTGTTCCTCAGTTCGTAAAAATTTCAGATCAGTAGAATCTAAGCAAGTCTTTTTAATTTGGTCTAGAATCCCATTTACGAAACGAGACGAATCCTCAGAGCCAAATTTTTTCGCTAACTCAATTGCCTCATTAATCGACACTATGGGTGGAATATCATCTAAATAGAGCATTTCGTAAGCACCGGCGCGTAGAATTGATAAGTCGGTTATGTGCAATCGACGCAAATTCCAATCAGTTAGAGTTGACTGGATATTATTATCAATTTGAACTAAATTTTCTAAAGTTCCAGCTAGAAGCAGATTGGCAAATTTCTGAGTCGATGCGTCCACTGAATCAATTACAACTACGTCGTCATCTGTGGATTCTACTGAAATGTGCACTTCTTCCTCTGTAGATTGATCTGGATTTTCTATAGCAGAATCTATCTCCTCAACCACAGGTGTTTTACCAACACTCCGATCCCAGTACAGGCGTTGAAATAACTCTATCAATTCTTCCTCTGCAAATTTCGGTGTTTGCTTGTTAACCCAGTACTTCTCAATTTCAATGACCTGATCTTGTCGATGGCGTCGAGTTGCCTGAGGACTATACTGGGAGCGGGCCGGAGTCCAAAATAGTCGCCTAAACAAGTGAATCGGAACATACAGATCAGGATCTATAAAAAAAGACTGTTGCCAATATTGTTTCTGAATTTGTTCAGCAGTAAGGTTAGGATATACTGCCGCCTGATACAACATTTGAAGGGCAAATGATCTGGCCTCAGATCGCATTTAGTCGATTCATCTCTACTAGGTTAGAAGGCAAGTTTTAGTCGGTTCATCTCTACTAGGTTAGAAGGCAAGTTTATCAGCCAAGACTAAGCCTGTCAATACCCTTGTAGTCGCTGATATTGATTACAAGTAAACAATTTGACCGGTCCGCGACGATTCGTAGAGAGAAGTGAAGATCGCAACGGACTTTCTTCCTTCCTCTCCATCAACCATGACTGATCGACCATCGATAATCGCGCCTACCATGTCTTCAACAATATCGTCTGGGATTTCCTTTTCTGTTAAGACCTGGTTGATACTAGTAGCTTCATCTCCTTTAATCCGTAAATCAACGTGTCCTGACTTATCCATGGTAATTGTTCCGTTAGTTCCGTTAATTTGTAGTGTCGTTCCCAAGTTAGGGTAGCTACAGGTAGTAGTTTGTATGACGCCAAATGCGCCACTTTCGAAGGTCAGAATACCAACCGCACAATCTTCGGTTTCAATCTGATGATTGAAGGTTCCAAATTTACCTTGTACAGTTTTCACTGGTCCAACAAACCACTGTAGTTGGTCAATAGAATGGACACCTTGATTAGCAGCTGACCCTCCTTCTGTTCTAGATCGGCTACGCCAGCCTGGTGGCCAACCTCCTTGATAGTAAGACTCGCTTCTGTACCACTTCATGCGCAAATCCGCCAGAACCACTTTACCAATTAAACCAGTAGCGATTGCTTGATGTACTTGATGGTCAATTTTTCGATATCGGCAAACAAAATCGATAGCCAAAACTAAATTAGCCTTTTTTGCCGATTCAATTAGTTGATTGCATTTCTCCAGACTAATATCCATTGGTTTTGTTAAAAAAACATGTTTTCCATGACTAATTGCTTTACTAGCAAAGTCAACGTGTGTACCACTAGAGGTGTAAATGCCGACGACCTCAATATCGTTTCGAGCAACCATCTCGTCGTAGTTCGTAGTCCAATCACAACCTAGTTCTTGAGCAGTATTCTGAGCTACACTCTCTTGCAAATCACAGACACAAACCAAGTCAGCACCTGCTGCCTGCGCAACAGATAGAGCCGTTTTTTTCCCTCTGCCCAAACCTAGAATGCCAAATTTTACTTTTCTGACCATATTATCAGAACCCCTTAATGTTTTAGACTTTCACCAAATTAGGTTCGTCTAGCAATTAAAAATCATATTTACATAAACCATATTAACTTTTACTACAAAACTGTTACCAAAAATAGTGTAACAGAATCGAGTTTGAAAAAAACAAATAGTGCAAAGTATAATAGTCAGCCTAGTTCGACGTGAGGAGCAATGTAATGGGTGCACTCGGTGGTTGGGAAATTCTTATTATCTTCATGGGTCTGCTTCTACTTTTTGGCCCCAAGAAATTGCCAGAGATGGGCAGTGCGGTGGGAAAAGCAATTCGAGAATTCAAAAATGCGGGCAAAGAAATACAGCAAGACATCACACAGGCCGTAGAAACAGTTGATAGTACAGAATCTGACAGCAAGTCGAGCCGAGTCGATAGATAATGCCAGCGGATGCGGTAAATCCTTCGGCAGAAATGACGTTCCTCGAACATTTAGAGGAGTTTCGCCGGCGGGTTATCGTCTCATTGATTACAGTTGGCTTTTTCATGTTGATTAGTCTGTCTTTCGGTAAGCCTATAGAAAGAATTCTTCGATTACCACTGGATCTTTCCACCAACGCCCTATTAGCGAGCCTGATTGAGAAGATTAACGGTTCTTCTGCTTCTTTCTTTGGCTTTCTGGCTATTACTCTTCGAGCAAGCGCCTCTAGTGTTAATGCGACTCTAATGAAGTTAAGTCCTCTGAGTGGCATTACTACTTACCTAAAAGTCAGTATGACTTTCGGCGCCTTATTGGCTTCCCCGCTTGTCTTATATCAAGTTTGGGCGTTTATCATGCCAGCCCTTACCTCACGCGAAAAAAAAGTCTTATTGCCTCTCTTCTTCATTATCCTTTGCTTTTTTTTGGGTGGGGCTTTGTTCGCCTTTTTCATTGTAGTACCAGTAGTGTTTGACTTTTCTGCACAGCTCTACCCTAGCATGATTAATAACTGGGATATCGAGCAATATTTCAACTTCATTTTACAACTATTACTGGGTTTTGGTATAGCCTTCGAACTCCCGATTGTAATGGCTTTTTTAGCTTGGATGGGTGCTATTGATACTAACGGGTTTCGAGAGAAACGAGGTCTTGCTACCATTGGTATTTTTGTTTTGTCCGCCTTCTTAACCCCATCCGATCCTGGTTCCATGCTGCTAATGGCAGTACCTCTGACATTGCTGTATGAATTGGGCATATTTTTCGCATATTTGCTGGAAAGACCAAGTGGTTATTCATAACTCTAGACATATCAAATAAAGCTAACAACAGATTCGACAAAAATAGACAGGAGCTCGTATACTAATGACTGATCTGCACGAACAACTTGCCCGCCTTTATGAGGTACAACAGTTGGATGCCAAAGCTCTCAGTATCCACCGCCACACAAGGAGTGTACCTCAAGAAATCCAAAAACTGGATAGCGCTCTAGATACATTTCAACAAGAGGTTAAAGCAAAAGAAACTGAGATTTATGAGGCAGAAAAAACTCAGCGTTCAATTCAGGGTGAAATTGAAGAACTGGATGAGAAACGAAATAAATTGACGATGCAGATGCGGAGTGTCAAAACCAACAAGGAATATGAGGCCTTAGATAAGGAGATCGAATTTTTAGATCAGAAGGAAGCCGAATTGGAAGATAATACGCTAGGACTACTAGAACGAATTGATCAATTGAAAATCGAGCTTGACGAAACTTCTGATCAATTAAAACTTCAGAAAACCGAACAAAAGTCTCGCAAAAAAGCCTATGAACTAGAGAAAGCGGAACTGACAAAAAATATTAGGGCCATGGGAAAACAGAGGAAGGTACTTTGTCAGGGTTTAGATCAACAGATTTTTGATCAATATCAGCTCTGGATGAAGCGTCGCCAAGACACTTATTTAGCGCCAATTATTGACGGGGCTTGTGGGAGTTGTCAGATGAAACTTCCACCACAGTTAGCTGGTGAAATTCCGAGTCGGCAAGAGATCATGCGCTGTCCAGTTTGTAGGAAAGTTTTGTTTTCTCCCCCTGAAATCAATAACGACGACCAAGAATAACCGAAAAAGGACCAACTCATCTAACCACAGTAGTTATATGTCTGCTGTATTTCTGATTCTAGTACGTAATAGACCTCAGCTTTCCTACCTAATTTTTTGGAAGATAATTTTTTCATTTGCTGTGTGGGGACCACACACTTGTATTTGGGCGGACTCTGTATTTGTTAAGCCTAGCTACAAGCTAAAAACTGTAGTGATTGACCCAGGGCACGGTGGTAGAGATACGGGTTGTATTAGCCCTTGGAAAACCACAGAAAAAACAGTTACTCTAGCAATCTCATTAAAATTGTATCAGGAACTGAAAAAATCTAAATATGCAGTTCATTTGACACGTGATACGGACAGGTATGTCAGTTTGCCTGAGAGGGTACAGATAGCAAACGCTTACCCACCAGACCAAACACTATTTGTTAGTATTCATTGTAATGCTCACAATAATCAGAAAATATTCGGTATGGAAAGTTATATTTTTGATCTGCAGCCTAGCGATGAACGAGCGGCAAATCTGGCCGCTCGAGAAAATGAAGGAGAAGAAATAGATGTGATTCACTTTATCGAAAGTAGTTTACACAAGCGAGGGAGTGAGAGATTCAGTTGGGACGCTGCTAAAATCACACAATCAGTTTTAGTTTCTGAATTAAATGCTAAAGATCGAAATGTGAATGCTCCGGATGGTAGCGTGAAGAGGGCTCCATTCCGGGTACTCGCGGATACCAAAATGCCTGCTATTCTAATCGAGCTAGGTTTTCTGTCTAATCTCACTGAACATAATCAACTTATCTCTGATAAACGGCAAAAAAAAATCGCAAAAGCCATAGTCAATGCCATAAAAAAGTTTGATCAAAAAACACGGCCAGAAAAGAAATAAAAAGAATGACCGTTCATTACCAATCGGCTAGTTGGGCTAGACCAACTAGTAATTTAATTGCTCTGACCACGTATAGAAATTTCGATCATCAAAGGTTGGGTGATATACTATCGAAAATTGTATTTTGTCGGCAGACGCATAGTGATCGAGTGATTCAAGTAAGCAGCGAATTAGTGGGCCGCCCAACAGCAGATGCCATGATCACAGATCAGACTAACTTGGGGTTAGGTGTTCTTACAGCTGATTGTGTTCCCGTCTTCATTCACGACCAGAAACGATCTATCATTGGTATTGCTCATGCTGGTTGGAGAGGAACAATAGCTCATATTGCCAGTAAAACATTGTTGAAGA
Organism: Candidatus Poribacteria bacterium; assembly: GCA_036339735.1. GTDB lineage: Bacteria > Poribacteria > WGA-4E > WGA-4E > UBA9662 > TMED15. The sequence goes on along the minus strand of JAYZAL010000062.1, from coordinate 54,227 downwards.
TGAAAAAAACTTTCGGGACAGTGTCATCAGACTGTCAAGCACACTTCGGTCCATCTATTCAAAAGTGTTGCTATCAAGTCAGTAATCATTTAGCAGATCAATTTGTTGAGACCTTTGGAGAAAGTATAAGGGTAAACAAAAATTTTCTAGATTTGCCTACTGCCAATAAGGTACAGCTACAACGTCAAGGAATGCTTAATAAAGCGATCTCGATGGCCACAGATTGTACAGCATGTAGCCCCGAACTATTTTATTCCTATCGATCTGAATCTACTGATGGACGAATGATTTCTTTAATAGCTTTGAGAGCTACTTAAGAACTTGGCTTGCTAAGGTACTAAGTAGCGGTATTCTTGGCTGGAATAGGTGAGATCATGGTTGTCGTTGTATCCCCATAAAGCAATGAAGTAATCGCCTGAAGGTAGTGGGGTTGACGTACCTAAGATTACACCATTGCGTACATCTGCTCCATCGCTAAAGCTGACGTTACCTTCCCTACCCCGGGCCAAGCCTGAATGCCATGTCCATACTGCATCAGTTGGATTTGCAATTGTCCGATCGTCCAAATCAATTTTTTGCCGAAAGATTCCGATTCTCATATATTTCGATCCAGTGGCACGCCAAGCGAAAGAAGGGGTTGGTGTATTGGGTGTGATTTCTAAATCAACTATGATCGTCTGATAAAAAAGACGATTTTGCAAAAAAGTATCGGACTGCCGAGCCAAAGAGACTCCTTCTGACCCAAATGATTCTTCGGACATAGAATCGTTTGTCAACCCACACCCAGCCAATAAAATCGCTGTAACAATGGCTCCTATCCATATAAAATGCCCAATTAGCTTGCTATTTTTTTTACACATTTTTCTAATTCTGTTTTTTTCGCTTTGGCCATAGGCTGTAGGTTCCAGCTAAACCGAAGTAAAGGCGATTAAGAGAAATGGTCTGTTTTTGATAAGTCGAATCGCCCCAATAATTAGCCTGTTTTTGGTAATAAGGAACTGTACCGCTAAATTCCGCCCCTGTAAATAACTGCATCTTTAAGTGATGCCCAAAATAAATACGACTACCAACTTCAACACCGGCCACCGGATTAGATGTTCCCACTTCCGTTAATCTACGGTCGATTATCGGTGTGGTTTGGTAATCAAAGCGACTAGTGGTGATCCCCAATTGTAGACCAAGGTACAAGTCGAATTGGTTAATCCATTCTATCAGGTTATACTGGCTTAGAAAAACAAAGCGATTCATCTGAAAAGTGAAATTTGAATTTCCAGTACTCGGACCCAATACAGTATCAATGTTCTGTTTTCCTTCCCAGTTAGTCGAACTAAGATCAAATCCAAATTGCCAAGTACCAAACTTAGATAAATAACGAAAAGAGGTCGCCGGTAAGACTTTTGAAATAGATCGATTTCGTGAGTGAAGGTGGAGTTGCGAACCAAGGCTGAAATTCATGGAATCTAAGTATCGTTGCTTTTGTAGTAATTGATCGGTAATTTGGTCAATTAAGTCAATATCAACCAGTAGGTGTTGGCCGGACTGAATTTTTATAACTCTTCGGTGAGTTACATAACCCTTTCTCTTGATTTCGAGCTGATGTGGATGATTAGCCGGCACCGTTAAACTCCGACTAGGTGTTTGACCAATCTTTTGATCATTAAGCCAGATTTCCGCTGAGCTTGGTTCAGAAATAATCGACAATTTGGCATCGTAGTAATGGATCAGTACAGGAAGGAACTTAGATACTCGATCCTCAATTTTTGCCAGTAAATTAATTCCAAAACGGTCTTCGAAATTTTGATTGCACACGATTTGGCCTGCCGAGAAATCAACTAAACTGAGAGTCAGTAGCAATAAATCACTGTTAGTTTGGTGGTTCTTGATTTCGACTTTGATTAGCCCATCTAATCCTGTCTGCCTACGTACACTTAGTAACTCAACTTTGTCCATATTTAGGATCTCGTCAGGCAAATGTATATCTCCTTCATAGGTTTTTACATTGGAAACCTGATCAAGCTGATTAAAGACAGACAGCCGTACGGCTTGAGCCGCTACTTCTAATTCATTTTCATTGGTTTTTGACTCGAGGTAAATCGAAACTTGCGAACTAGCCAATCTACAAAAAGAACCAATCAGAAAAAAATAAAAAACAAGCCGAAACAAAATCATTGACTAGATGCTTCCTCATATAGGAGCGGAAATGATAGCACTCGCTTGTACATACATTAAGCCTTTGTGTTACCTTGGGGCTGATTCCCTACTATAACAAGCAAAACAGTATTTTCCAAGGGACTTATCATTTTGTACAGATGGTTAGAGCTACAAAAACAGTCATGTGGTCTTCGACAAATAAATATCGAAAAAGATAGTCGTTTATGATAAGAATCGGCCTAACCCCTCAAACTAAATTCGGTTGTTAATTATCGGGGCTTATGTTAAACTGGCCGGTGCAAATTTTAGTAGGGAATCATTAATATAGTGAATATCCATGAATACCAAGCCAAAGATATTTTAGATTCTTTTGGTGTGCCGGTGCCTAAAGGAGGAGTTGCCAAAACTCCTGAAGAAGCCGAAGCCCTTGCAAAGGAACTCAATGTAGGTTTGTACGTAGTCAAAGCCCAGATCCATGCGGGTGGTCGTGGTAAAGGTGGTGGTGTCAAGTTAGCTAAGACTCCAGCCGAAGTTCGTGAACGAGCCGATGAGATCCTGGGTATGCAGTTGATTACTCACCAGACTGGACCAGAAGGGAAAATGGTCCGCCAAGTTTTGGTAGCTGAAGCAAGTGATATCAAGAATGAGCTCTACTTAGGTTTAGTCATTGACCGGGAAACTTCTCGTATTACCTTGATGGCCAGCGAAGAAGGTGGAGTAGATATTGAAAAGGTAGCTGAAGAAACACCGGAAAAAATTGTCAAACAAAGTGTTGATCCTGCAGTTGGACTACAAGCTTTTCAAGCACGTCAATTGGCTTTTGGGTTGAATTTGCCGGACGAAGTGATTCGGCCTGCGACCAGTCTGATTATTGATGTTTACCGAGCCTTTGTTGAGTGTGATTGCTCCCTGATGGAAATCAATCCTTTGGCTATCGTTTCCGGAGAACGTGGTGCCGAAGTTTTAGCTCTAGATGCAAAAATCAATTTTGACGACAATGCCTTGTATCGTCAATCGAAGATTGGAATGTTGCGGGATAAAAACGAAGAAGATGCCAGGGAACTTGAAGCGAAAGAATCCGGACTGAGTTATATCAGTTTGGATGGCAATATTGGTTGTATGGTTAATGGAGCCGGTTTAGCAATGGCTACCATGGATGTCATCAAGCTCTATGGCGCGGAGCCTGCAAATTTTTTGGATGTTGGTGGTAGTGCGACCACGGAGGCTGTGGCCCATGCGTTCAGGTTGATCCTGAGTGACCCTAAAGTAGAAGCAGTAATGGTCAACATTTTTGGTGGTATTATGAAGTGTGACACTATTGCTAATGGTATTGTTGAAGCCATTAAGCAGGTCAACCTAACTGTTCCTTTGGTTGTTCGCCTAGAAGGAACAAATGTTGAAATAGGTCGAAAAATCTTGTCAGAATCAGGGCTTGAACTTATGACCGCTGATAGCTTATCAGATGCAGCCGAGAAAGCCGTCCGTGCCATAGGTGCCTAATTGATCAGTATTTTAGAAGAAACTGTTTACCTTGTGAGTAGATATTAATCGTAGATTGCATCTGGCTCTTTTGTTCTAGAGGATACATGGTTAGTTAGTAGGAAAAAGTAGGTTTAGGAAGTCGGATCAAACTTGAGAACTATTTCTTCTGAGACTCGATTAGCTTAAATTTACCCTAGTCTATCGAAGTAATCTGTGCTGTTCTGGTTTCCTGCTTTTAAGAAATTATAGTCTTTCTGTGTCTTCTTCTATCTGATGTAAATTTTTCCCTTCCTTGTTCGTTGATGTTTCATCGTTATATTCTTAAACTAGTCATATTAATGCTTAATCGGCATAGAAAATGGCCGTAGATATAGTTGCTACTGAAACAACTCTTGCTTGCTATGTGTTTTTATACTGAATAAGTTAACAAAAACTAGCTGAGTTGTGGGTCAAAAAATACGTATTTGAGATGGAATTGATTTCCATTTGCTAAACATGTTTTATGTGGTCAAATTTTCAGTTAAAAATGAGGTGAAAAATGCCGAGTAACAAAGCTCGTGTAGCCATTATTGGTCTTGGGCGAATGGGTAGTACCATTGATGATGAAGGACACACAAAGTATCCGTACTCCATAGCCGCTTCAACTAACGCTAGTCCTCATCTAGAGTTGGTTGCAGGTGCTGATATAGTCGAGGAAAAACGTACCGCTTTTACCAAACGTTGGGGGATCGAGGCTGTTTATCAGGATTTTGGCAAAATGATTGAGGCCGAAAACCCAGATCTAGTAGCCGTCTGTACTGCCGCATGTTTACCTAAACCTGCTAATTCATCTCCAGGTCCAGACCATAGAGATGATAGCCATGCTGACTTGACAGTTGCCCTTGCAGAGATGAATACTCCTATGCTTTACGTGGAAAAGGCAATGGCTTCATCTATGAAACGAGCAGACGAAGTTTTGGAAGTTGTCACGCGTGATGATTTGAAATTTAACACGGGTGTTTTACGCCGTTTTGATAATCGATACGCCATGGTACGTAAAGCTGTGGCTGATGGGGCGATTGGCAAAATTCTTTCAGTCGTTCATTATGCACCTTCAACTTTGATGCACGGCCACATTCATTCTATAGATACGATCTCTTTTTTGATCGGGGACCCAACGATTGAAGCCGTACGTGGCGATCTTTTACCACGGGATACGTCATTTTTTGGCCGACATATTGATCACGACCCAAGGGCTGTATATCAATTACGATTTGCAGGAAATATCGATGCCTATACTGTTCCTGCAGGCAACTGGGAATTTGAGGTGTTAGGCAGCGAAGGCTGCATACGCATACTCAACAATGGTTCCTTAGCCGTACTACGTAGGGAAAATGGTCAAGATGGTTGGAAGGCAAAACCACTGAAAACAGTAAGACTAATGAGCCCTGTTGTCAGATGTTTAGAGGATTTAGTTGAATCTAGGGTTACTGGTCAACCTACGAAAGGAAACGTACAGTTAGCTCATCATATTACTGAAGCATGCATCGGCGTAGCAGAAAGCCATTTGGCAGGTGGTATATGGGTTAATTTACCTCTTTTAGACCGTGATCTATATATTTTTCATGTTTAGAAAACACTTTCCACCACATAATAGTCTTTTCATTTGTATGGTAGCTATACCTTTCGTTATCCGGCAGCGTGATGCCATAGAAATTAGCTTTGGTAGAAAGATCTGTTATGCTGGTATTTGCTACGAGATAGCTGAAGTAAGGTCAATATATATTGAAGCAAATAAAGATTTTAGATTCGATGGTTGGGTGTCAGTCCTAATTGACATCCTATGGCTATTAAACTTAAAAATCTGTGCTTATTGATTGGTAATAGTTTTGATTTCAGTAGAGCAGCTTTGCAAAAAAATTGGCTATATGAACCTGCTGGAAAATATCAACCTTTCGCTACCCAGCCGGCAAGTCACGGTTATTTTTGGCCCAAATGGAGTAGGAAAAAGTACATTACTCAAAATTATTTCCACTCTTGAACCATTAACCAATGGCCAAATTCTTTATCATGGCCAATCGGTATATACGCAACTGAGCAAGTTCCGTCAAGCAATCGGCTTGGTAATGCATGAGCCTCTAGCATATCCTAACTTAACAGCTAAAGAGAACTTAAAGTTCTTGGGTAAACTCTACAGAACAAAAGACATTGAACAAAGGGTTGAAAACCTACTATCAGAATTTGGCTTAAGCGACCAGGCTGATCGACCGATCTGTCTTTTCTCGCGTGGTATGATGCAGAAATTCATGATTGCTAAAGCACTCCTGAACGACCCACACACCTTGCTTTTAGACGAACCATTTTCTGGGCTCGATCAAGTATCTATCAGTCTGCTACTTGATCGAATTGAAGAACTCCGGTCATCTGGAAAATCGATTTTGATGACGACGCACAACTTGGGTTTGGGCTACTCAGCTGGATCAAAATTTTACGCATTGGCCCACAAACATTTAGTTCATTTGGGTGACAAACCCACCCACAAACTACCAAAAATCGAAATAGCCTACCGAAGCTTAGTTACGTCAGGTGCAACTATTCCACTTTCCCATTCAGAATGATCCCAGCACCGCCAGCGATCCAAATCTGGTGGCGAGATTCTGTTTGGTGTGTGGCGATGGATCGGAGTGCTGTGGCACGTCCACCTGATTGCGTCTCCCAAGTTTGACCACCATCCATAGTGTACAAGATGACATGAGCAAAAATATCACCACCGACAGCCCAACCACGTTGACCATCGACAAATAAAATATCGTGCAAATCATCATAGGCGTCTGTTTCTTGCTGACTCCAAGTTTTTCCACCATCGATTGTATTCAGAACCAGTCCTTCTTGACCCGAAATCCAACCAATTTCTGGTGTACTGAAGTAAATAGAATAGAGGTTGTGATCAATTTCATCAAGTACCACTTTTTCCCAATTTTGACCAGAATCAGTTGTATGCATAACTGTACCAAAAGACCCCACAATCCAACCTTCATTTGGAGAAACAAAAAATACGTCTTCTAGGTTAGTACGTTTTTCTCCTACTCTTACTCGTTCTGACTCACCAGCCCATGACTTGCCACCATCTACACTTTTTAGTACTGTACTATTTTCTCCGACCATAAACCCGATTTGGTCAGTCACCATCCAGGTTTTTGTGATTCGCCGGCGGTTTTCAACTTGTGGTGATTGCCAAGAAATGCCACCATCATGAGTCATGAGAATCATGCCGCCGGTACCCGTAATGAAACCTGTTTTGTCGTCGCTAAAATATACGTTCCACAAGTCGCCTATCCGTTCCTGTTTCAAATCTATATTTTCCCAGTTTTTCCCGCCATCCGTGGTGTGTAATGCCAATCCTTGTAGTCCGACGGCCCAGCCATTGTTATGGTCAATAAAATGAACAGCTTTTAGATCTCCTTGTATTCCATCATTTCGGTCAAAGTCGTCTTGTCGGGTAACATTCCACTCTTGAGATGAAGCAATTGATATTACTAAAACACTAAGTAACACCAATAAGTTAGTAAATTTCAATTTTTTCACGTACTATCTGGCTCCTATTAGATTACGAGGTTTCATGATAAGGATAGTCTAACAGAGCTTCAGTTATTCATCAAATAAAAACGAAACCGGCTAACAATCTAAGGTTCATTGTTACATTTTCAGTTTTTTGCTACCATTGCGTTGCTAACTATTTGCTAAGCAAAATCGACATGGAACCTAGGCGCATAATTTCTGAGAAAAATCCTGTTAATTTTCGTGGAGTATTTGTCGGCTTAATTTGCGTCATCTTAATTTGCTCAATCGAAGCATACAACGACTACTATATCAATAACACTTGGCTGGCAGCTCACCACTTTCCAATCGTGGCTGTTTTCTTACTTACAGTATTTGTTCTAGGCGTAAACGTATTTCTCAAAAAAACCTTATTCTGTTCTCCTTTGACTACAAGTGAACTTGTCACCATTTGGTGTATGATGATTGTTTCTGCTAGTTTGCCAACCTTAGGGTTAGCTGCCTACATGATTCCAACATTAGTTGGCTTGACCTACTACGCAACACCGGAAAACGATTGGATTAGTCTATTTCATCATTATTTGCCAGATTGGCTAATACCGCGGGGTGATCGTTTAGTACAAGGCTTCTTTGAAGGACAAAATACGAATGTACCTTGGGTAGAATGGGTTTTGCCTTTATTCTTTTGGTCTACTTTCACTTTTATTTTATGGGCTATGATGATGTGTTTGTCAACAATTTTGCGACGCCAGTGGGTAGAGCAAGAAAAGTTTAGTTTCCCATTGGTACAGCTACCAACCGAAATGTCTACTGAATCAAATAAACTGGTCAACACTTTCTTTCGTCGCCAATCAATGTGGTTCGCTTTTATGGTACCGGTTATTATTCACACGATTAGTACCCTACACTTTTATTATCCCATTTTCCCCCGGATACCTTTACGATTTCGTACCTGGGATATATTATCCGAAAAACCGTGGAATGTTATTCAGCCTTTCGATTTCGATATTCAGCTTTCGACTATTGGTTTATCTTATCTGATGTCTCTAGAAATTTCGTTAAGTTTGTGGGGCTTCTACTTAATTTATAAATTGGAACGACTAATTGGCAGCACCACAGGTATATCCTCCTATCTCTATAATCAGGGATTTGTTCAGTATAGAGAAAAGGGAGCTTACCTGATTTTGTTCATTTTCTTTTGTTTTATTGGTCGTAACCATCTTCACCGTTTCTTTTCCTACGCAATCGGGAGTCGCCCCCAAGCGAACGAAGATAATGAGCCAATCGAACACCGGTGGGCCTTAGTTGGCTTATTTGTCAGCTTGGTTAGCTTGTCTATTTTGCTTATTTTAGCCGGCGCAAATTCTTTTGCCTTGATGTTCTCCATCTTATTCTTTTTTGCCATTGTATGTGTAATTGATGCTTGGCTGGTCACAAGAGGCTTATTTTTTATTCATGGTTCTTTTAAAGCCCCAGATCTATTTGTTTCTGCACTGGGAACTCATCGTTTTGGAGCTGCTAACTTATCAGTAATTGCATTTCCAAAGCGCATTTTCTTTCGAGACCGACGAGAAATCCTTATGCCTCACTTGGTAAATAGTTTAAAAATGTCTGACTTTGGAACACTGAATCGCAGACATCTAATGTTATCAATTTGCCTCGCTTTAGTAGTAGGTTCGCTTATCTCTTTTTATGCCTACTTGAAACTAGCTTACTCTAAGGGGGCAGCTTCATTAGGCCGGTCTTGGATCCATACTATTTCACCCAGAGAGCCATTTCGAGAATTAGAGCGGTTTCTAGTTAATCCACAAGACACTAACTGGCAACAAGTCGGATTTGTAGCTCTAGGCGGTTTAATTATGTTTAGTCTGATAAACATGCAATACAGGTTTCTTTGGTGGCCGTTACATCCAATTGGCTTTATCACACCAGGTCAATTTCCAATGAATAATATCTGGTTTTCTATCTTTTTGGGTTGGTTAGTCAAATTTATGATGATTCAAAATGGTGGACTAAAAATGTACCGAAAAGCTCGTCCTATTTTTCTAGGATTGGTGTTAGGTGAATCTTTCATCGCTGGCATCTGGGTTATTGTTGGCCTATTCACTGGACAAGGGTATAATTTTCTTTACTTTTGATCAAATCTTGATTTTCGAGGATTTATTCAAGGGAAAATCTTTACCTTGCGTGCGGTTGATATTACCAGTGGAGACCTAATGAGGAAGAGTCTAAGGGGAAATAGCCAAATAATATGAACATGACCAATACATTAACAAGCCGATTATTATTCGTCTTATTGATCAGTATTTTTTCATTGAGTCAAGCTCAGATTGATCCAATTACCGCACAAATTACCAGTGCCAGTGTTTCTGCTAACCCACCATCAGGGCGAGCAAGTTTTGTGGGTAACGCTCTACTATATGGAAGCACGTTGTATGGACCAGGATTAATCAGCCTGCTCGAACTTGATAGTAATAAACAAAAAGTTGGTTTAGAGATGCTAATTGCCAGTACTTCTTTTTTAGGTGCCATGCATAGCACCAAAAAATATCAACTTGATTACACTCATACTCGGCTGATGATGTGGGGTGCTTATGCGGGAACAGCCTATGGTTTAGGCTCACTAGTCTTTTTCAATTCAGCTGACACAAAAAAATGGGCTATCCCTTCTATGTTACTAACACCCATCGGGTTGGTCTTTGCTCGACAATTGACTAAGGGCCGATTCTATTCCGAAGGTGAAACAGATTTGCTAATTTCTAGTGGATTGATGGGTATTCTTTACGGAGCCGGTTCAGTTTATCTAATCCCACCTGTTGAGAAACTCTCAGAGGCAACTAAAGGAAGGCTATATGTCTCGTCGGTCATGATGACAGTACCTCTGACCGTTTGGCAAACCAATCAGCTGATCAATCAATTCAATTTACACCAAATCAATCGAGGGGCAGCAGCACTATACACAATGAATGGTATTATAGGTGCACTCTATGGTACTGGTTTGTGCCACATATTGATGAACCAAAAATATCCTCGTTTTCACTCATTATCTGCCATGTTAGGTTTGCCGGTCGGAATCTGTAGTGCCTATCAGTTACATAAAAACAATAGTTACACAATTGGTAGAACGACGCTTCTTGGGCTAGGAGCAATAGCTGGAGCTGTTTTTAGCAATGGGTTAACCTTCCTATTTGAATTCGAAGATAGTCGAATTTTTGCTGCTTTTGGTATAATTGGGTCAACGATAGGATTTTACTTGGTTCACAACGCGACTCAGCCGAACAGTAATAAAGTAGTATCTGGAGAAAAACAGGTTTCTAATGAGTCTGGCCAAATTCAAAATAATACAATACCCATACAATTATCTTTCCGGTTCTAACTTGTTGGTTTCTGCACTCGATTAACATTGGAGCTTTTTATGAAACGCCGTTTTTCTCTGTTATTACCAATTTTAGTTTTGTATGTCACAAATTATGGAGGTTTGATCAACGCTCAGCAAGATCAAGGTGTGGGTGAGATTATCCAACTCACGCCCATCATTGGTTTTATCATATCATCCGATGAAAATCGTCAGTATAACTTTTTCCCTAGCAATGAAGGATTTGTTAGTGCCGAAATTGTCAAAATCGGTAATCAATACCAATTGCACATTACTACAATAGTGGATGGTAAAAGGCTACGACAGATACAAGCCCTAACAGCAGAAACTTTAGATCAACTTAGGCGAAAGGCAACTGAAAACACTGCAAATCAGTCCAAACAGATCAATATTGACCGAACTGCAGGCGAGAAGCGGGAAGGTCGATTAGTACTTAATCTCAATTCGTTGGGCTATGGTTTATGGCTTTATGGTATAGGTTTGTCTAACGCACTCGAATTGGAGGATGGGGTAGATTTTGGTACTGTTCTGTTGGCAGGTGGTGGAGCCTACGTTGGTTCATTATTTGCCACACGCAACTTTGATCTAGGATATGGTCGATCCAAGTCACTTCGTTGGAGTGCTTATGCGGGAACACTTTATGGTTTATTATCCCTTTCTTTTTTTGATTCTGATAGGACACAGTTTGCTTTTATTCCTTCCATGGTACTGACTCCTATTGGGGGCTACACTGGATATAAATTAACTGCTCATCGTTGGTTTAACAAAGGTGAAACAGACTTATTAGCTGCTGGTAGTTTAGCAGGTATCTTTTACGGTTGGGCAATTCCTTATCTTGTTACGAATCAGGATTTTTTTAGTGATGAAGAATACATAGATCAAGATAGTTTGAAAAGTTGCCAAGAAGAAAAAGTAAGTATGGATTATTCCAGTAGTCCAGAAGAATTTCAGCTTCAACAGCAAGAACGTAACTGCATGGAAGAAGCAAAGCGTGATAGAGGAACTGTTAACAAGCTTTACAGCTTTTCTATGATGATGAGTATTCCTGCCAGTGTCTATCTAACTTCTCGTTTGATACCGAGTCGTGATATTAGCCAGGGTAGAGCACAACTGCTTTCAACTGGTGGAATAGTTGGTATACTCTATGGTTTCGGTCTAACAACTATTGTACTAGGGGATGAAATAGATGACATGGGAAGGATCTATACGCTATCAGCAGCGGCGGGTTTGCCAATTGGTTACTATCTTGCTGAACGTTTAACTCGTCAGGAATCTTATAGCCGTTTACGATCGGTTTTGATTGCCGTCGGTGGGATAGCAGGAGCATTCATTGGAGCCGCACCATTGGCAATGGCCGAGGTCGATAACCCACGTTTTTTCTCAGCTACACTGATTACTACTAGTGCAATAGGTCTCTGGTTAGGCCATAAAACAACTGGACAATCAATATCCGACGGTGGTCGATTGTTCCAATCAGATCGTTTTTCAGTTCAATTAGCGAGTATGGATCAAATTGTAACTTTTGGTTTGGCAGCTTGGCAAAAGGCTATCAAATTAGATAGCAGAAATCAGCAGCTGAACTTAGTTAAAATAAATCTAGTGCGAGGTCAATTTTGATTTTTAAAACGCTGTTGTTGGCCCCAATGGAACAATGGTAGAATTGCATCCATTTATTGAATGGAAAACATTAAAAAGAAGTAATGCCGACGATTTTAGAACTCTATCAAAAAACTTTTAAAGCTGATTTTCAGCTCTACCAGCAAGCACAATCACTATTTCCTGACGGTGTAACTCATGATCTTCGTTACGATAACCCGCATCCAGTTTATATCGAACGGGCTACAAAATCGAGAAAATGGACAGCAAGTGGGTATGAACTGATCGATTTTTGGTCTGGTCATGGATCTCTACTACTAGGACATAACCCGCCAAATATCATCCGAGCAATAGAGGAACAGCTACAGCTTGGTACTCACTATGGAGCTTGTCACCACCTAGAATTAGAATGGGCTAGTCGCATTATTGATTTAGTACCTTCAGCTGAACGTATCCGTTTCACGAGTTCAGGCACAGAAGCAACTCAAATGGCCTTGAGACTAGCGCGACTATTTACCAAAAAAAGTAAAGTAGTCAAATTTGCGGGGCATTATCATGGTTGGCATGACGGACTGATCCAAAGTTATGCTCCACCTTATGATAGACCTATCGCTGGCATACCACCGAATACTGCAGCTACAACAATAGTTTGCCCGCCCAATGACCTTGAAGCCTTAACTCACTTATTTACCTCTGATGAGCAGATTGCAGCTGTCATTCTCGAACCAACTGGTGGCTCTTTCGGTGCTATTCCCACAAACGGTAATTTTCTACATCAACTCCGGAAACTCACAACAGAGTATGGGGTTCTGATGATTTTTGATGAGGTTATTACAGGGTTCCGAGTTGCGCCTGGTGGTGCTCAAGCTTACTATCAAGTTAAACCTGACTTAACTACTTTAGCCAAAATTATGGCTGGCGGGCTACCTGGTGGTGCTGTTACTGGTCGATCCGAAATCATAGACTTAATTTCAAAAGAGCAATCACGACGGATGCCGCACCAGGGCACATTCAATGCCAATCCTGTATCCGCTAGTGCTGGTATAGAAATGTTGAAGGTCGCAGGAACAGGACAACCACAAGAAAAAGCAAATCAGATAGCAGTAGAGTTGCGAAAGGAACTAAACAAAGTAATCGACCTTCACAATTTAGATTGGGCTTTTTACGGCGAATTCTCCGCCATTCGCTTTCTGCTTGGGCATGGCCTCCAACAATCGGCTGCGACTTTTAATCCGTACGAGCTCGACTACCGAGAATTGAAAGGCGCAAGTACCCCTGAACTAGTCATCAACTTAAGAGCTGGCATGCGATTAAATGGCGTAGATTTGATGCCCAGCGGAGGGATGACAACAGCTGTTCATAGTCACTCAGACGTGGAGAAAACCGTTGGCGCATTAGATAAAACTATTCGACAAATGAAAGTTGACGGTTTGATCAGTTAACTGGTGTTTGAACCTTACTCTTCTTCTGATTTTCCATCCGAATTAATTGAGCTCGAGGACGTTCCTAAAGAATTAGTTGATTCCATCACCAACTCAAGATCTGCCATACTTGCTGGATGATAATAGCGGATGAACACTAATTCATCCTCCGGCCGGTACAACCAACCTGACTGTGTAGGGCTAAGTTCATCCAGATTCCCGACTGGTTGGATATCTTTTCCATTGACTATCCGTAGACGTTCAGGACATCTTTTCAGGCCCGCAACTACTGTATAGCTGGTCTCAAATTGAACATAGCGCAGACGGAAACAGACACCAATATTGCTGTCTGTAGAAATATCTTCTACCCGAGCACCACTGCTAACGTGCACTCGATTGCTTTGATAATGAGCAACACCAGTCGAAATATCGGGATCTAAATTCCGTAATGCAAACATGTTAACCAGAATATTCTCAGGATTTAAGTGTGGCCCTTTTCTATCTAAACAAAAATTGTCGAGGAAGTCTGGATAGGTACCCTTCAATTCGCCTTCCGTCCACTGCTGTCTCATAGCGCTGACCAAAATACCCTCAGCAACCTGTTGCCAAAATGGGTCAGTATGAGGCGCCAAATGCTGCAAAAAATAAGCATAAACCAGGCCACACCACTGTACTGGAACACCAAACCAGGGTCTGGTATGAAAGCTGGTACCAAAAACAGGAATTGATGCAAACTGCATTGCTGGCCTATCTGGTAAGTACCAAAAATATAAGAAAGGCAGGCCACTCTTAGCCCAGTAACTAGCTTGTTCCAAGAATGCCTCCTCTTGTGTGATCAGATAAGCTTCCACCCCAGCACCAACAGCATAAGCTGCTGCTAAAATATCAGGGTGATGGATGGGACACTCCCAACTTTGTGCTCCCCTAGGTATCTTAAACTGTTCCATAAAAGCCAGTGCATTTAAACCAGCCGATAAAGACACTTGGTCGTTAGCAATACGAGCATATTTTAACAATTTGTAAGCATTTACAGCTTCAGTACCTAGTACGCTTTGTCCAGCCCGGCCGAGTGTTTGAATTTTTTCGGAACTTGGTTGAAACCCCCAACTCCCATCATCGGATTGATTTGCCATCAACTCTTGACTTTGCAGACGAAGTTGATCCATAGCTGGTAATAATCCGCCCTGATAAAAGGGTAACTCCCACTTCAATATGTGGCAACCCGACTCAGAAATCAGTCCTTCTGATCCACTAACCTTGACTATATTTTGGACAATCTGTAAAGCCCGTTCTTTAGCGGTTGGATCTTGCGTTACCAAATAATCGTACCACAATAGTGTCGCGAACCCCGGCATATTGCTCGAAGGCCAACCAACACAGTGCTGAGATTGTTCTTTTTCTGAATCCCAAACTGTTTTCATTAAAGCATGTCGAGATAGAACTAACTCCTCCAAATCCTCTCTTGGTGGATTTTGAATTCGGGGGAATCCAAATGCGTCGATCCAATGGTCAACAATATCAAGCAAAGTGGATTGACCGTCAAGAACGATTTCAGCTCTTAGCGAAAGTCGGTCTTTAGCTGCTAAAGGGTAGGGGTCTGTCGCATAAAGAGTATTTTCTGGCACCCACTTTGCCGTTGTTGGAGCGAACAACCCCATCAGATGATTATTCTGTTTTTGATAACTATTAGGTGAAGAAAATACCGCAGATGGTTGTTGGTGACGATGGTCCCATCTTTGGAGCCCATTCCAGATCAAGCCAACTAATGTATTCTTATGTTCAACTGCCATCAAGGGAATAGTAATTTTATATGGGTGTGGAGCCAAACGGTTGTGAATAGGCGCTACACAGTCTCTCATACTGGATGAAAACTCATCTTCTTCCAAAAATTCCAGCCCTGGAAAAAGAGCAGAAGATTTGGAAGAACCAAAATTTTTCTCTCCGGCATGTATTGTTGGTCCTTGAAAATGAATCAGTTGCCTGTTCTGATCACAACTTAACCGGTAAGCGGTTTTGATACGATTTCCCTCAGCCGACAATGTAAACCGGGATTCAAAAGACCACTTACCACCTGCAGTATCATCAATTTCGTCAGACAGAATGACCGTCGAGTCCCCATTACTACTACCGGAAAGATTAAAAATTTTAGGGGTAATAGTCAGCGCTCCAACTTGATCATTATTGTTAGATAAATATCGAATTTCAGAAATGGATCGACTGACTGCGACCTGATAGTAGCTAGAATTTTTAGCAACATAGAAAACTATGTATTCAAAGCCAGACGTTCCACGTACGAATACGGCCCGTAAGTTTTGATTTTCGGTAACTACGTGCTGATCAACCACGTAAGTACGCAGATCATCTGCCACTTGTTGCGGCAGGCGAGGCATAGCTTCTTGAACTTGAACTTGTGAACTAACTAGACTTCGATGCGCTTTCTCTTTGGTTCGGTAGCGAAGAGAAAATTCAACATTTGATTGAGTCGGTCGACCAAATCCTCGAATGTTCCAAGTTAGAATGTGCTCCTGGCCAGGCGCCAAATGTTTGAACCCTTGTGTTCCCTTTCCACGCCTTAATTTCATCTTACTTATGGCAACACTAGCTCTATTTTCCGGCCTAAGAGGAACACGTCCCTGATTTTCAACGATGCATTGATAGTAGAAATCGCGCTTGGCGTGAACCAGTGCATCTTGGGTCGAAACCTGTTTGATGACGATTTTTGGCTGCTCTGCATAAATTACCATTTCTTGGATTGTAGTCGTATCGGGCGCTGCTTCTAATGATGTTTGAATCACTGGCAACGCGGTATCAATCGGCTGGAAATCTTCTAACGAGAACATTTGAACAGCTAACTTTTCAGAAGTTGCAGATGCGCCAATGGCCAAGCCTGCTATTAATTCTTTTGGGCTATCGGTTGGCTTAAGGTGAAACAGGTTGGGATCCCCCCAAAGAGCCCAGTCATAGTTACTATTAGCCTGATCACCGCAGTGTGTGATCAGGCTAATAGTAACTGTTTGGCCAGCTAAATCGGTAAGATCAATTTGGTTTTCTTGCCATCGACAATTAGTTACAAAGCCTTCAAATCGACGTTCTGGCGTTGGGAGAAGCCCAGAATCTGTTAGTGTGGACACCTCGACTGCAAAACCCACCCCATCTGGTTTCGTTGATTCGGTTTCAAAATCGATTCCATCTCGTAAGCCAATCCAGAAGTGTAACAGTATCAATTCAGGTAAGATTTCGGCATGATCATCATCGGGTTTAACTACAATTTCTGGTAACTCACAGGTATATGTCAGTCGGGACTCACCCTCTGTTGTTGGATGTTGAAAAATAGCTGGCTTTTTCATGCCACCCGATATATCACCACTACTTACTGAAATATGTTCCAAATTATGACTCTCAGCATCATTGAAGTGGGCTATAAAATCATAAAATCGGTCAATAATACCAAACTGAGCGGAAATGCCATGATTCGATTCAGAATCAGTTTCAGATAGCTGATCTTCTTCTGCTGCAGATGGTCTCTGATCTGATGTCGGCTGCGAATGATCTTTTTCTTCCAAAGTTGTGTCCATTTAAAAAATTTAATTTATAAGAAACATTAGTCAAATTTAGTTCCTCTCTACCTACCCTACTAATGTTCGTATTCTTTTTACTTGGCTTTCATTTCGTAAGTCACTATCCCGTGTACAAATATTGCGTAGGTTAACAAGCAACTATTAAAACAACATTTTTCATCTTCTTTTTCTTTAATTTTTTGTATAAACAAAGTCATTAATGTTGCTCTTAACGGGCGTATACAAATCAGACGGTGTGAATATATCTTGCAAGATCCATCGGTAAACATCATACTTTCCTTTTCACCTAAAGTGTGAAGGAAAGTATGAATAAACGCTAAGGATATTAAATTTTATTACCTTGTCTCTAGCCAAACCCCGTTCCTAATCCAAATTTGTGACTTACCATAGGATTCGATCCTCCAGTTATCAAAACCACGATTGAATTGGAAAATTTGCGGTTCAATTTCAGTTAATAGCAGTTGTGATCTTTGATTTTTCAATTTGGAAAGATCTTTATATTGCCAAAATTTAACACCAACTGCTAAGGTCGCCAACACAACAGCGAACCCAATCTTGCCAACAGTTTTAACTTCAATTATCCTTGCCTGTATGGGCTGAGCAATGACAGTACAATGCAGTACAAACAAAAACATGGTAGCTAATCTCACACTCAACATTATAGCCAATACTTCTCACTCGCGCAATCAAAGTTGACAAGCATGACTGCCTTTTATTGTCTTGGCTTGTACCTAGATCTCGATTCATGCTAGTATAAACCTAGGCTAAGTCAGCTTCATCAAGCCAAAATGGGAATTATCGTTGAAGGATAAAAAATGGCAAATCGCTTAAACAACAAAGTGGCTATTATTACCGGTGCTGCTCGTGGTATTGGAGCTAAAAGCGCTGAGTTTTTTGCCCAAGAAGGGGCTTCAGTGGCTATATGGGATATTAATACTGAGAGGGCTGCAGAAGTTATAGAAAAGATTCAATCGAATGGTGGGCGTGGTATCTTTTGTCAATGTGACGTCACTAAAAGCCCAGAAATTGAAAAAGCCGTTGATAAGACAGTATCTCAACTAGGCCTTCCTCACATCTTGTTTAACAATGCAGGTATTGCTGTAGTAGGAGAGTTGGAAGAAATTAGTCCAGAAGATTGGGATCGACAATATAGTGTTAATGTTAAGAGCATTTATCTGGTTTCACGGTCTGTTATTCCAGCAATGAGACAGACCGGTGGTGGTTCGATAATCAATATGGGGAGTGAGTCGGCTTACGTTGGGTTCCCCATGCATCCAGCTTATACCTCCTCTAAGGCAGCCGTTGTTCATCTGACTCGCAGTATGGCTGTTCGTTATGCTAAGGACAACATCCGTGTAAACAGTCTCTGCCCAGGAACTATTAACACAGAACTTTTTAGTGAATTTTTGGCACAACAATCTGATCCGGAAGCAGTCAGAACCGAAATTCGAGACATGCATCCTCTAGGTATTGGTGAGCCAGAAGATATCGCTTGGGCGGCCGTTTATTTGGCTTCGGATGAGTCAAAATACATGACTGGGGCACCCATGCTTGTCGAAGGTGGGATTCTAACCTTATAATCCTCAGTCCTACTAGGATTAGCTTATTCCATTTTCAGTAAAAATAATTAACAAAGGATCAATTAATGCCTCAACCCTTTCGTGTTGGATTAACTCGGGATTTTCTTAAACCGGATGGCTCTGTTGGATTTGGAGACATTGGTCTAGATATGTTAGATCAAACTCAGGGTCTCAGTTGGGACTTCTTACCATACGAAGAGCCAATTCTAACCTCTGAAAATATTGATGGGTATGATGCCTTACTCGTACTTGGTCCACGGGTGACAAGTGATACGCTAGTTAAAGCGGAGCAGTTAATTATTGTGGCTCGTTTTGGTGTTGGTTATGACAACATCGAAGTACCGTCTTGTACTGATAATGGAGTCATATTAACCATCACTCCGGATGGTGTTCGGCGCCCGGTGGCTGTCTCTGTGATGACCTACATATTGGCACTCAGCCATAAATTATGTATCAAGGATAGACTGACTAGGAATGGGCGATGGAATGATAAACTCAGCTACATGGGAAACGGTATAACTAGTCGTACATTAGGTATAATTGGCTTAGGTAACATAGGACAAGAAATCATATCATTGGCTAAGCCATTTGATTTGCGTTTATTGGCAACTGATCCCTATATTACTCGAGAGAAAGCGAAATCTTTGGGGGTTAAGTTAGTCGATTTGGAAACTTTGCTAAGTCAATCAGATTTTGTCAGTATCAGTTGTGCTTTAACTGAATCAACTCATCATTTGATTAACGCTGAGAGATTATCTTTAATGAAAAAAACAGCCTATCTAATCAATACCGCTCGTGGACCGATTGTCGATGAGGAAGCTCTGATTGACGCACTAAAAAAAGGTCAAATTAAAGGTGCAGGTTTAGATGTCTTTGAAACAGAGCCAATTGATCCCAATAATTTGCTGCTTTCTATGGAGAACGTGATTGTGACACCTCATGCTATCTGCTGGACTGATGAATGCTTTCTGGGCAATGGAAAAAGTGCTTGTCGAAGTATTATTGATGTTTTTAAGGGGAAAATTCCGAAATATGTTGTTAACCCTGAGGCTTTTGAACACCCCAAACTTGAAAAACGACTTAATCACTAGTACGAAAGACGAATCTTCTTTTCTTTAGTAGTCGATCTGGAGATGCAAGTTAACTTATTTTTCCATTTTTAACTTTTTAGGCTATATTACCTTCAATATGGTTTCTACTTCTGCGGCTAATCAGTCTATCGATCTTTGATCAAAAATCAGAAGTTAAACCAAAATTTGGAGAAGAAAAACTATGAGAAATAACCCAGTTAAGAAAAAATTACAAAACGGTGAGTTTGCTATCGGTACCATGGCCTTTGAATTCAATAGTTCAGGTTTGGGTCGACTAGCTGCGACAGCTGGTGCAGAATTCGTCATTTTCGACATGGAACATACTGGTTGGTCTATTGAAACTATTCGCCTGCTGGTAGCAACGACCCGATCAGCTAATATTGTGCCAATGGTACGAGTCCCAGCTACTAACTATCATTTTTTTTCTCGTACTTTGGATGTGGGAGCCATGGGGTTAATGGTACCAATGGTGAGTACTGCACAGCAGGCTCAAGTAATTGTCAATTCAGCTAAGTACCCCCCTATTGGTCAGAGAGGCGCGGCCTTTGGTGTAGCTCACGATGATTATGCTAGTGGTGACATCCTAGCTAAAATGGAAACAGCAAACGATAATGTTATGTTAATTGCACAAATAGAGACAGTGGAAGGTCTAGAAAATTTGGAATCTATTGCTGAAGTGGATGGTATTGACGTTTTATGGGTTGGTCATTTTGATTTAACTAATTCAATGGGGATACCTGGACAATTCGATCATCCAAAATATCTTTCAGCTTTAGACCAAGTGTCTGATGTCGCTCGTGCGACGGGAAAATCAGCAGGTTTTATGGCAACAACAGTCAACGAAGGTCGATCTATGTTGGAACGCGGCTTCCGTAGCCTCGCTTACGGTGGCGACTTGTGGTTGTATCAGAAAGCTTTATCTGAAGGAATTACTCAATTGCGACAGAATCAAAATTTATGAAATATGACTATGGTGCGTGGTCATCACCAATCACGACTGACCTCATCGTAACTGATAGCGTTCGCCTGGGTGCCTTATATCTTGATCAAACAACGGCTTATTGGATCGAAGGAAGACCAAGCGAAGGTGGACGAAGCACGTTGATTCGTCAGGACATACTGAAAACGTCTTCCCAAGCAACTGAACTAACACCAGCACCCTTTAATGTACGATCACGAGTTCATGAATATGGAGGAGGTGTGTTTTCGGTAAGTAATGGAATAGTTATCTTTTGTAATGATACTGATGGTTGTCTGTATACCTTAACGCCTGATGCTATCCGTCCGAAACAAATTACAAAGCCTAGTCAGTATCGTTTCGCTGACTTTTCTCTTGATCACAACTGTAACCGCGTTATTTGTGTCGCTGAATATCATTTTTCAGAACAAGGAGAATCAGAGCCGATAAACAAACTGGTCTCAGTCGACCTGAAAACAGGAACTATAACTGATTTGTTCAGTGGTGATGATTTTTATGCTAATCCTCGGCTTAGCCCGGATGGAAAACACCTAGCTTGGATAAGCTGGAACCACCCGAACATGCCTTGGGATAACACTCAACTCTGGCTAGCAAAATTAGATAACGCAGGACAAATCACTTTCGCTGAACACATGACAGGAATGAGTGAATCTTCTATCATTCAACCTGAGTGGTCTCCCAATGGCCAACTCTACTATGTTTGCGACCGGAATGGTTGGTGGAACCTATATCGATTGGATATGAAACGCCGCGAGTTATCCTCGGAACCAATTGTAAGCATGTCTGCCGAATTTGGACAACCACAATGGGTTTTTGGGATGTCTAATTATGGCTTCATTTCAGAAGACCAAATCTGTTGTTTTTACAGTCAAAACGGTGTTTGGCAATTGGCCCGTATCGACCTAGCAAATGAAGGTAAATTGTTTACTTATGATTGCCCTTGGACTGATTTCTCTGGTACTCTAAGCTCCAATCAATTTGGGGTACTACTGGCTGCGAGCTCGCCCAGTACATTTTCCTCTGTAATGTTCATAGAGGCGGATCAACTTCTAGTTGATACAGTCTCGTCTTGGCATACAGTGCGGGTATCCAATTCAGCAAAAATCTCTGGTTCCTATCTGTCGCAACCTTTAACAGTCGAATTTCCAACCTCTGGCAATGTATCATCTTATGCATTCTTCTATCCACCTCAAAATTCGGACTTCGCCAGTCCTGAGGGGAAAAAGCCACCCCTAATCGTAATGAGTCATGGTGGGCCAACAGGGGCAACCACAAACGGCCTCAGTTTAACAATCCAGTTTTGGACCAGCCGTGGATTCGCCGTTTTAGATGTCAATTATGGAGGTAGTACAGGCTTTGGTCGTGACTACCGTCAGAGGCTCAATAGATATTGGGGGGAAAAAGACATCGACGATTGTATCAATGGTGCTAAGTATCTGATTCAGCAGCAGTGGGTAGACCCAGACCGCGTTGCAATTCGCGGACGGAGTGCTGGGGGCTATACAACCTTATGTGCCTTGACGTTTCGGGATTTTTTTCGAGTCGGTGCTAGTTACTATGGTATTGGCGATTTGATTTCTCTAGCAGAAGAAACACATAAGTTCGAATCTCGTTATATGGACCGCCTAATTGGTCCTTATCCTGAAGAAAAGTCAACTTATATAGAACGTTCTCCAATTAACTTCGTTGAGCAACTTAACTGCCCGGTGATCTTTTTTCAGGGATTGAAGGATAAGGTGGTACCCCCTAATCAAGCAGAGTCAATGGTTAATGCATTAGAGAAAAAAGGATTACCTGTTGCATATTTGACTTTTCCCGACGAGGGGCACGGTTTCCGACAAGCAGAAAACATAAAATTGGCCTTAGGTGCAGAGCTCCTTTTCTATGCGAAGGTGATGGAGATCGAATTGCCTAGTAGCGACCAGTTATTGAAACTCAATATTCGCAATGCTGATAAGTTACAAGGACAGTAATTTTCTTTTTTTGGTCTACAGGCACTTATTGATAGCCTAACAACTTGAGTTGCGATGTATGAAGATACTGTTCCGATATACCCAAATTCAGAATTACTGATATGATTGTTGAGTAGCAATAGGTACAAATCCAATTTCCAGACCTTTTGGCGGTGTTAGTACCAAGCCAGAATCCAGGGCAACTAGTTCTCCCAGCTGGGGAGCTGACATGAATTCTTTTTTAACATTCCATTCTGAATGAATATTTTCAACTAAATCTTGTAACTTCTCTCTTTTGGCTTGACTCCAATTAAAACGATTTAATGCAGGTTGATCAATAAAACGATACCAGGAATATGTAACGATCGACCCATCGACTAACTCAATATTAAATGGGCCAGCTGCGATTTTTGCATCATTTTCTGGTTGGTTATCAACAGATACGTGTCGATATGAATTTTTAGAATTGTATCCTATGAACTGCTGGTTTGCTAAATTCGTTTCCTGTGGAACATTTTCAATCTCAACTGGCTCCATCACCTGACCTTTTAGCTTATAATATTCGGGAAATAAACCTTCGGTTTCTGAAGAAAGCCATTTTAATGCAAATGCACAAGATCCGTCTTTTTCAGTTACAATTGGCTCTAGTATATTTTCAGCAAATAAAGGGGTATTAGCTTCTCCTTGCACAAGAGAAAATGGATGGCTTTTTATCTTTGGAACCCAGCAAGCATCGAAATGTTCATCAAATCTACCATGAGGAAATGGTTCGCCAGCCGACCAATCTTTGAGTCGATTATATATTGATAACCTAGAATAAAGTTTAACATCCCTCATTAGAATTGTTAACCCATTTTGGTCGACAGGAAAACGGAGTTGGGGAATTCTTCTGTAAATGTTACCAGCGTCATCGGTTGACTCAAAATAGGGAACTGTATTGATTTCCATGGCACCACTAGCTATTCTTCCTGTTCGATTATCCAAACCACGCCCATTAATAGCTGGATAACTTTGAGATAGATAACTCCAGATTTCGGGAATCCAAAAAGCAACTGGACCACTGAAATTAGATGTGTTAAGGAAAAGAGTCCAGCACATTTCCCCCGTTGGTCCATGTGATGTTTTGTTGCTATCGGTCAAAGGTAATGCCATCCAAGCATTGCCTATCATTGCCCCCCCCGTTTCTTTTCCAAAGGTAATTCCATCGGGAGGGATTAACAAACGATTAGATAATTGTGCGATACCGATTTCTTCAGGCTTTAAAGGTGTCACCGAACCAAACCCCCAGCCAGGAGACGATATTTCATGATTATATCCATTCGGTGTACCATTAATGCGATATTTGGGTTGTGTAGAACCAAACTGTGTACTAACCCAATAACCAATCCCGCCCTCGATAGTTTGAAAGACATCTTGATAGTATGGGCCGCGCTCAGGCCAATTATCTCGAGCCACAGTACCAGGAGGACAAAGTGGTTTTTTAAAGTCGCGATTGTCTGGTGTGATCCAAGTTGAAGGCAAACCGATTTGGAATCCTGCTAATGGTTTATTAATCAATGACCAAACACTAGCGTAAAAACTAACGCCATAACCAAAACCTTCTGGTACTCCGACTAATCCCATTGAAAGGTATCCTTTCAAGCCTCCACTTAGCTGAGGTATTCCAATGTGGTCGGCTACTGCAAAGAAATCAGATCCAAATAAAAAACCAATCAGTTCACCGTCCCTAAATTGTAAATTAAATTCCCTCGCACCAGATTGATAATATGGATTTCCACTTCCAGTTTTTAACTTGTTATGCTCCAAATCAGGAAAAAGATCCCAACTCACCCCGGCCTGATTTTTCCATTTGAGAACAGTTTTCTCATGTCCTCGAAAAGATATTTCTCCCGTATGCCAGGGGTTTTCTACTGGAAATCTATAGTAAATTCCAAGGAGTTGCTTTGGGCTTTGCATTGGCGCATCCATCATCAGGTTAGCTGTGGTCATTAGTAAAAAAAATTCAGTAATTACTTGTAACACTTTATTCTACCTATCCACAGGAAAATATTTAAATCTAACAGTTTTCTAAAATCGATAGAGAACAACAAACCGTTTCGATTTTAAACTATAGAGCAAAATCTTAACTACAAACGAATTCCGAAGGAAAGATAGATATTTCCCTATTATTAGCGGAATAATTAATTCAGAAGTCAGCTACATTTTGGGTTTTAAATTTGGTAAATATTTCAATATCAGTCCCAGATCACCAACTACCCAACCATTATGCCGATCAACCATAGAAATAGCGTTCAAATTATAAGTCGAGTTGGTTGGTTCTGGTCTCCAAGTTTTTCCCCCATCTAAGGTGTGCAAGACAACGCCTTCACCTCCTACAACCCATCCCTCATTTGAGTCCAGAAAAAAAACGTCTTTCAAAAAGTTTTTTAATCTGGTAGGTTGAACACCCCACTTTTTACCCCCATCTTGGGTATGTAGTATGAGTCCATCGATACCAACCACCCATCCTTTTTTCTCGTCAACGAAATAGACACTATATAACCAACGTTCCCCTATCCTTTTCTGAATTTTCCAATCTTGCCCTCCATCTTGGGTATGTAGTATAAGCCCACCGTCGCCTACGGCCCAACCTTGTTTTTCATTGACAAAATGTAAACCAAATAAGTCTCGATTCGTACCACTTGACTGATGTTGCCAACTATTTCCACCGTCTTCAGTTTTGAGTATTTCACCACTGTTACCCGTGACCCAGCCTCTCTCTTTGTTTAAGAAAAAAATACGGAGCAACGCGTTTTTGGTATCAATATTCTGTGATTGCCAATTTCTACCCCCATCTTGGGTATGTAGGATCGTGCCCCACTCAGCCGTTGCCCAACCAGTTTCTTCATCAAAAAAATAAGCTGACATAAAACACTCCATAGTACCACTATTTTGTGATTGCCAGCTTTTTCCACTGTCTTTAGTGATATAAATTTGGCCTCGATCACCAACGACATATCCTATCTTAGTGGAAACGAAAGACAAATCAGATAGCAAGTAACAAGGTTCTGACTGCAACATCCAGTTATGGCCACCGTCTTGGGTATGCAAAATAGTGCCGAATTCCCCAACCGCCCACCCTTCTTGGTTGTCGACAAAGTGGACTCCTTGCAGTACAACATCTCCACCCGGTATTTGTCGATGACCACCTCGTAAATGTTGCCAACTATTTCCACCGTCTTCAGTTTTGAGAATCACGCCTAAATCGCCAACTATCCAACCTGTCTGATCAGAAACAAAACTCATCTCAAATAAAATGAAGCTATGTAAGGGCTCGTCCCCTGTTTTCAACCTCTGTCCATAGGATGTCTCGTGCCTTTCATTAGAACCTTCAGTGATATATTTCCACGATTCACCACCATCTTGACTTCTCAGAATGGTACGTTTGTTACCCGTAATCCATCCATTTTGTCTATCGATAAAATATACGCTAGTCAGTTCATAACCAACCGGTCGTTTCCTGGTCCAATTTTGTCCACCGTCCAATGTTTGGTAAATATAACCTTCATAGGTAACAATCCATCCTGTTTGAGAATCCAAAAAAAATACGCCACGTAGAGCATGCTCCCGAAATTTTTCGTTTGTTGACTTCCATGTCTCCCCTCCGTTATTAGTGTAGCGAGCTAAACCATAGTCGCCTACAATCCAACCGATTTGAGGATTAATAAAGTACACATCATAAAGGTTATTAAAAGTATCAATAGAATGAGATTGCCAATTATATCCACTGTCATTAGTAAATAAGACAAGACCGTTATCACCTACAATCCAACCGCTATTAACCGTTGTAAATTGTACTTTTTTTAAGGCGTAGGGGGTTCTACTCTCTTGTGGATGCCAGCTTTTTCCACCATCTTGAGTAGCAACAATAACACTTGAAATTTCTTCTTCTAGTGAACTCCCTTCATTGTTACCGACCGCCCAACCATTCTTTTTATCAAAGAAAAAGACATCGTGAAAACGGGTTTTCCAATCAGCTTGGCGGACTGGTTGCCAACGCCCACTTTTATGCGAAGAATCTTGGCAACCAAAATTCAAGCAAGCCAGTAACATAGTAAAGCTAAGTAATTTAAATAGATTCAATATATACTCTGATCAAATTGTTTTCTGTTCTATTTTTGCCATTCGCCAGTGATATGCTAACCACATCATACCGCCTTGAAATAGGTTAGATACTGAAATTCCAATCCAAATCACCATAAGATCAACTTGGTTCCAGAAAAAGGAAATAATTACAAACAAAGCCAACAAACCACCTTGACTAATAAATGTCAATGCCATAGGCCAGAAGGTATCGCCAGTTCCATTCAGCGATCTACCGAGAACTAGAGATAAAGCAATAAAACCAAAAGAAGGAGTCAAATACCGCAGGAAAATACAGCCAATTCCAATAACCTTGGGATTTTTAGAAAACAAGCTAATTGCCAAATCAGGTATTAAGAATAGAACCAGTCCAATAGTTGCCATCATAATTACTGCCAATTTTGTACCAAACGAAACTGCAGATTTTGCTCGATCAATCGATTTTGCACCTATATTCTGCCCCACAATAGGTGCAACAGCACCAGCCAAAGCAAAACCAGGGTTCATAACGAATACTCGTAAGCGCATACAAACTCCATAAGCTGCAATGGCAAAGGTCCCATGTTTGGCCACAAACCAAATGAAACCAATACGGGATATATGTCTCCAAAAGCCTTGCATTGCACTAAATATACCCAGTTGTATGATTTGCCACATCTGGTTGAAATTAGGTCGGTGATACCGAATGAGTAGACCTTTTCGTCCCGATAAACACAGAAATAATAGAATCAACACACCAACTCCTCTACCAATTACAGTGGCGTAGGCGGAGCCAATCACACCTAATTCAGGGAAGCCCATCAAACCGAAAATAAGTACCAAATCCAGACCAATATTTAAGACAGTAGATAGAATTAGTACCTGCATAGGAGTTATGGTATCACCTGTACTTCGATAAATAGCCGATAAAGTCATGGAACTAAAATGAGTAATACTCCCAAGCAGAATAACCCGCATATAAGCAGTTCCAAGCTGAATGACAGCCGGGTCGGCACCCAAAAAACGCAATCCAAATTCAGCAAAAAAATAGCCGAATACCGCTACCAACAAAGAGAAAGCTATAGAAAGAAATAAGGCTTGGACAGCTAGGCTCTGCGCTTGGATTTTCTTTTTTGCCCCAATTGATTGAGATAAAAGAATTACGGTTCCAGTTGAAATTCCCAGAGCAAAGATTGTAATTAATCGGAGTAGATTACCGCTAATGGTAACGGCCGCGAGTGCATCCGCACCCAGCCGTCCAACACAAATCATATCAACGATGTTGAAGGCATCTTGCAGGATATGGCTAAGAATAATTGGTCCTGTCATCTGTAACAGGTGGCCTGGAATACTACCGACAGTTAGGTCGGTTGATTGACTCAATTTGGGCATTGATCAATTATTAGATGTCGATTTTCTATTATTGGCGTCAAAAATTAAGAAATCTGTGATTTGATTCGCTGTTTTGTCGGTCAACCCAGACCCTGTTTTCAGCTTCATTTTTTGTACGTATGATGGCCATTGTTCAGCCGTAAATCCAGAATTAATAGGGCGAGCTATTGTATGACATCGTGAGCATTTATTGACAAAAACATGGTACTTTTTCTGCATTTCAGCTGGATAGCTCGATACATCGATAAAAGTAGGACCAGAATCAGCTTTAAATTGATGAGTTTTGGAGAGATAAAAAACAAATAACCCGAATAGAATTGATAGAAACAGAATGACAATCGTTACCCACCAGACAAATAGCGAAGACTTAGGAACTGTTTCCGTACTCAAGGATAGTTTTTTAACAAATAGAATCAGTCAAATTTCCACAAGACGCATGCACCAGTATCCCAAGCTAAAGATGCTAGGTAGCGACTGTCAAAACTGAACTGCATTTGCTTAATATTTCCTCGGTGTTCATTCAACCTAGGTCGAGGTGTACCCGGTCCCAGATCAATTTCAATATCTTTATTCTTGACCACAACTATATGCTTACCATTATTAGAGGCTGCACGAGAAATTTGTTGTCTATAGATCACTGGCCAGTATGATCGCTGGATAAAATGGAATTGCTTAGGCGCCTTCCATAAAATCATTTTTTGCTTATCAGTCATAACTATGTAGGTCTGATCTTTGCTGCTTTCGTATGCATCAGCTAGCATTTCTACTTCAACATTAAAATCAAATGGAGCAATAATTTTAGGATCTTTAAGTTGACTAGTATTAACCTGTTCTCGATTAGCGATTAAATCAGCCCCAATTTGTTCAAAGGAATCTGTAGACCACATACGCAAAACTTGATTGGATCTTTTTGGGCTTTCTGGGTTTGGTTCAGTAATCGATCGAGATAAGATACGAGTTCCATCAGGGCTGAAACGAACAGTACTAATTTCGCTTTGGTGGGCAACCCACCGATGTATCAACTGGTTGTCTACGACATCCCATAACATCAATTCCCCAAACACTTCACCACTGATTTGGCTCACTGTGGATAAAATCATGCGGCTACTATCAGCACTAAAACCGAAGTTGTTGATCCGATAGTAGGTGTCTCGACTCGATATGACCTTTCCATTATCGGGGTTCCAAATTTTTATCGAGTAGGGTGTCGCGGTAACAAAATTTTTTCCTTGTGGGTGAAAAGTAGCCGAGATAGTCCCAATATCAACTTGAAATTCGGCCTCTTTTTTTTCCAACATTAAATCCCAAATGGCGCAATTTCCACTGGTACGGCTAACAATAGCAAAACGAAAGCTATTCAGATCAGTCGCTAGATGATAGTCAGATCCAGTTCTTTTAGTATGTAGTTTTTTCGTTCTTTGCATGGTTTTAGCACTCCAAGCCCGTACACCTTCTAAACTACTAGCGACCAATTGGCTTTCATCCATCGAAAACGCAATCTGGTTAACTAATCCTGCCCCAGATAAATTTCCCATCCATTGACCGTCACTTAGCCTGCGAATAGAGATCACCCGATCTGCGGCGCCTGTCGCTACATAGCTACCACTTGGTGAAAAAGAAATAGCTCGCGGTCGATAACGGTGTTGATGCCATTTTTTTGGCTCTGCGGTAGCGAAATCAGCTAAATCTTGTTGGCTATCCCAAACTTGTACGATACCATCAGAGACCAGCGTAAATAAACGATCATCAGGAGCAAAAGCGACTCCCTGAACTTGTTTTGCTTTCTTTAGTTGAATTGTCTGGTTAGTTCTTCGGTTAATTACGAAAGTTTCTAAACCAGCAACGACAGCAATTTTTTGACCGTCAGTGCTGTACGAAATAGCGTTTGAGACTCCTGGCTTCAGTGAGTAAAAAGCCAAAGGAGACAAATTACTCGCATTCAAAATTTCTACACCAAGGGTCGTTGTAACGGCAATTTCATCTCCTTTTGGCGAAAATTTTACCTGTCGAACTAGACCTGAACCAATTACTGATCGTGGAATAGACAAAGGATCTAAAATCTCACCACTTTGTGTATTTGTTCTATCAGTAGTTTGCGCATTTAATAGTGCGTCAGTTAAAAACAATCCAAAAATTAAAAATAATAAGCACAAAATACTAGAAATACGACCACACACCATTAAGGAACCTCTTTCAAAAAGAAATGCACTAAGGAAAATAAAAAATAACCAATGATATAAAGGCCAATAGCGGATGATGTAACACCAGTTTCATTAGAAACATCGATTATACTTTTTACCAATACATAGATTGGACTTAACAATCGGCTCCACGACACAGGGGATATCGCAGGCAATACAATGAGAGAAATAATTGTACCCAAAATAAACATTTTAGGGGATTTTCCTGGAAAAATACGCTGGTAAATGTGTTCAGACATTATAAGCCCTATCACTTGCAACCACAAACTTCCCGAGATAAAAATTGCTCCTAACTCCAGTCTATCCAACCATGAAATATGTTGGAATTGCAATACAAACAGCGGTGCAAAGATCAAAAATTGATTAACTACCAAAATTAATGTGGCTGCCAACTGCGCAATCCAAACAGATAACTCACTAACTAATGTTGCACTAATCAAGTTTGTTGACTTCAAACTGCAGATAGCAAGCGGAACTAAATGAACGGCTAGAGTTAGGCAAGAAAAATTAAAAAAAGAAGCTACTACTAGCAACACTGACAAGTATTGATTAGCATTCGGTTCAGCTCGAGCTAATAATTCTGCGACCGCCACTAAATAGACTAAAGCAGTCAAAAAAAAGGCCACCACCAGACTACGTCTGTATTCGGTCATTCGCCAATGATAACGACACAAATTTAGGACAATTCCGTACATCCTTCTGGGGCCTGAGATCACTCAAATTTTGAATTAATGTTCAATGGAATACTAACCATCCAACTTAATTGATTTAGTCGTCTTACTAACGGATCAATATTATCTGATTAGTTGCCCAAGAAGATACTAACATAACATATGATCAGATCTTTCGGGAATCATAGAGTGTAGAAACACAACTCAGATCTTTTCGGTTAATAGTGTCTATTCCACAGAAAGCCAAAAGGGTACGGTCCATATTGAAATTCGCTTACCTGTAGTTATTGTAATAATTCAAAAGTCTCAGCTAGGAACACTATTAATGGTATAAAATAGAGGAAAGACGCCACCTGAGAAGAATGCATTAGGTAAACCAACGAAATCAACGAGATATGGTCAAGAAAGCCGTTTTCTAATTTCAGAATTTCGTAGTCAGAGTTGATCCAGATGGTATGTTATTCTTGATGAAATGTCAAGTTACGCACAGATAAGCTGAAAAACTAGACTGACACAGGATCTCTTCAACGTGATATGAGATACTGTCGTTGCAAATGGGAGTTTCAAAGACTATCAAATACTCGACCTGTAATAAAAATCGTAGTAAGAACGAGTGAGGTCCGAGTTTACTGAGTTTGACTCATGATCACCCTGTCACAGAGATGAATAATATGCCTATTCACAGGAATATTCTGTTAATCGAAATGGAGTTTAGCATCTACACATAATTAGGGCTAACATCGTACAATCTACAGATTTGATCGACAGTGCTCAGTGATTACAAACTCGTTGTGGCTCTAGTACAAATGAAAGAGGAGTCTGCAATGAATATACAAAGAATGTGCATTACAGATTACCTGAAAAGGCTTGACATAAAAAGAAGCGTTTGCTAAGATTATCTCAGTCTCAGTTGAAAAAGACAATAAAAATAGCCCCATGATTTTAGTTGGCCAGCAGATAGTTAGTGGGGACTGACCGGATAAGCTTACGGTCGGTTGACAAGTTCTACATATTAGATCGACATAGCCCATCATCTCGGTTTGGTGATGGGCTATTTTATTTTTAAGGGCGATTGAGGTCGCGTATTATGTTCAAGGAAGTTTCTACCAATCTTGATTTCATCCGGCAAGAAGAAGATATTTTAGCCTTTTGGAAAGACCATAGTATTTTCGATAAAAGCATAGAGCAAAAGGAAGGACAAACGCCATTTGTCTTTTTAGAAGGTCCACCTTTTGCCAATGCGCCACCTGGAGTTCATCATGTTTTAGCTCGAATTATGAAAGATTCAGTCTGCCGCTACAAGACTATGACTGGATATCAAGTCCACCGAAAAGCTGGGTGGGACACTCATGGGCTACCCGTTGAGTATCAAGTAGAAAAACAACTCAACATCGAAAACAAGCAGGATCTAGAAGCATACGGGATAAAGCAATTCATTGAAAAATGTAAGGAGAATGTATTTCAGTTTGAACAAGATTGGCGTCGAATGACTGAGAGAATTGGCTTTTGGGTGGATTTGGACGACCCCTATATTACACTCTCCAACGATTACATTGAAAGCGTCTGGTGGGTGTTGAAACAAGCTTGGCAGAAGGGGCTACTCCAGAGAGGTCATAAAGTACAACCTTACTGTGCAAGATGTGGGACGACCCTTGCGAGCCACGAAGTAGCGCAAGGTTATCAAACTGTAACTGACCCCTCGATTTACGTTAAATTTCCCTTACAAGATGACCCAAGTACAGCATTTTTGGTTTGGACAACTACACCCTGGACTCTTCCTTCTAACGTGGCGATTGTTGTTGGAGCTGACTACGACTATGCTACCGTGGAATACAAAGGACAAAACCTGATTTTGGCCAAAGATTTGGTAGATCGTGTGTTCGGGGAACAAAAACCGAAAATTCAATCAATTTGTAAAGGTCGAGACTTAGTTGGCTTGTCTTACCAACCTATATTTGATTTTGCAGGTGATTTAGAGCAGAAGGGGTTTTATGTAATCGACGGTGATTTTGTAAACCTGACTGACGGTACAGGATTAGTACATACAGCACCAGCATTTGGCCAAGACGACTACGATATGCTGGTAAAACATAACCTGCCGTTCGTTCAACTAGTTGACACTGCTGGGAAATTCGTCGAATCCGTTTCTCCTTGGCAAGGCATGTTTGTCAAAGATGCTGATGATGACATTATTCGAAATTTGGCTGATCGTGGTTTAATGTTCAAGCTAGACGAATATGAACACGAATATCCATTCTGTTGGCGATGTGACCGCCCTCTACTTTACTACGCTCGCGAGTCTTGGTTTATTCGTACTACTGCCATACGTGATAGAATGTTAGCTCACAATCAGCAAATTAATTGGTATCCTAACCATATCAAGGATGGCCGATTTGGTCGATGGTTAGAAAATAATGTCGATTGGTGCCTGACCAGAGAAAGATATTGGGGAACCCCCTTGCCGGTTTGGAATTGTGATAGTTGCGATCACTCTCATGTGGTTGGTTCAATAAAAGAATTGAAAGATCTAGCTCCCGATATAAGCAACGATCTGGAACTCCACCGCCCCTATATTGACGAAGTGTCTTTTGGTTGTACAAGTGAAAAAAACTGTACCGGGACGATGTTCCGGGTAGAAGATGTCATAGATTGCTGGTTCGATTCTGGTGTTGCTCATACCGCCCAATGGCACTATCCCTTTGAGAATAAAGATAAGCTGGCAGCTACCTACCCAGCTGATTTTATATCTGAAGCTATTGATCAAACTCGTGGTTGGTTTTATAGTTTACTTGCTACTGGCACTTTACTTTACGACCAGCCAGCTTATAGGAACGTTCTTTGTTTGGAACTCATTAACGCACCCGATGGATCTAAAATGAGTAAAAGTCGTGGTAATACTGTCGATCCTTGGTCAATTTTAAATAAGCAAGGGGCTGATGCCATGAGATGGTATTTTTATACCTCCTGCACGCCCTGGACTCCAAGAGCATTCCAAGAAGAGCTAATTGATGAAGCACTAAGAAAGTTTATGGGTACGTTGCAAAACGTCTATGGTTTTTTTGTAATGTACGCGAACTTAGACCAGATTGATGTATCGCAACATCCACCGATAACTGAGCGTACAGTCATGGACCAATGGTTGTTATCCAAGCTCAATTCAACCATCCATAAAGTGCGATCAGAGATGGAAAATTATCACCTGACCAACGCTCCGAGAGCGATTGCCGATTTTGTTGATGAGCTCAGTAATTGGTATGTACGCCGGTCAAGAGATCGATTTTGGGGGGCCGAAGTAGGAGTAGATAAGCAATCGGCCTATGTCACTCTGTACGAAACTCTAGTTACAGTATCGAAGTTGCTAGCTCCATTCACCCCATTTATGGCTGATTCTATCTACCGAAATTTGGTCGGATCGGTGGACCAAAATGCTCCTGAAAGTGTGCATTTAACCGAATTCCCAACAGTTGATAACACCATTCTCGATGTCGATTTAGAAGAAAAAATGGATGTTGTTCGCAGGGTAATCGTGATGGGTCGTGCTGCTCGTAACCAATCTGGCATAAAGACTCGCCAGCCCTTGTCTGGCATTCAAATTGGTGGCCTTGATGATAAGCAAAAATCAGCTGTTGGACAGCTAGAAGAACTGATCTTTGATGAACTAAATATAAAATCGGTGAATTTTGTCGAAAGTCTAGATCAGTTCAGTGGTTATACGGCTAAAGCTAACTTTAAAAAACTTGGCCCCAAGTATGGAAAGGATGTCCAGAAAATCAGCCAATTCCTTGGAAACAAAAATGGCCTAGAAATTAAAAATCAATTAGATAAAACGGGTGAAGTAGAATTAGTAATTAACGGTAGTAGCTATTTATTGAAAGCTGACGAAATCGAATTACATTCCGATATAGTCACTGGTTATGCCATTGAAACCGAAGGTACACAATTTGTCGCCTTAAATGTTGAACTAGATGATGAATTAATCGCTGAAGGGTTAGCACGCGAGCTAGTTAACAAAATTCAACAACAACGAAAGTTGGCTAACTTCAATGTTTCAGATCGGATTAGACTATCAATACAATCGACGCCAATAGTACAAGACGCTTTTGATCGATATAGAAGCTATGTGACATCGGAAACATTGACATCTGAAGTAGCCTTTGGCGACACTTTTAGTGACAAATCTTTTGTAAAGCAGTATTCCATTAATGGTGAATTAACAGAGATAAGAATTGAGCAAATAGCCATTGGTTAGTAATCGTGATTGTATCAGTTGATCACATTAATTTAGTAGTTTCTGATTTGAAGAGGTCGGTTGATTTTTACACTAATGTTTTGGGTTTTCGAGAAACTCAACGCGCTGAATTAGAAGGGAAATGGATTGAAACCATTATCGGTTTGGAAACTGTCAAAGCGAGTGTTGCCTATGTCGTAGCACCAGCTGGTCAACCTCGACTTGAACTACTACAATACCACTCACCAATTGGTGACGGGTTCCAAGCTAACTCTATTCCTAACACGCTTGGTCTACGACATTTAGCTTTGAGTGTTGATAATATTGATTCTGCCGTCCATCGATTGCGTGAGGCTGGCACAGAACTCTTAAGCCGACCAGTGGTTGTACCTACTGATGTGATTCAACACTCGACTGGCCAGAAAATTTTGTGTTATTTTCACGATCCCGATGGTATTTTGCTAGAGTTAACCGAATATCGACACAATTCGTTAGACAGTTTGGAGAGGTTTAGTTAAAATACTCTTGCTGCAATAAGATAGCAGTTGATTGTAATTATCTAATTCTAGCCTTACTCAATTATAGGTGAATCATGTACAACAAATTCGACTTACACAAAAAAACGCGTCGCTCTTTTCTTGGTCAATCTGTTCGTGGTATTGGTTCTCTTGCTTTGGCTTCTCTATTAAACCCGGATGATAGTGTGGCTAATATCCAACCAACGACATGGAAAGGTATTACGAATCCAACCCACTTTAGACCTGCGGCTAAGCGAGTCATTCATCTTTGCATGGCTGGTGGGCCGTCTCACCTGGAAACACTAGACTATAAGCCTGAATTAGTGAAAATGGATGGGCAACCGATGCCTGAGTCTTTTACCAAAGGTAAACCGATCGCTCAATTACAGAACAATAAATCTCTCAAATGTTTAGGTCCTCAGCACACGTTTGCTTACTATGGCAAATCAGGACAGTTGATGAGCACAGCTTTTCCTCAGATTGGAAGTATTGCCGATGATATATGTATTATTAATTCACTAAAAACTGAACAAATCAATCACGATCCTGCCCATACTTTCTTTAACACTGGTACAGGTATTTCTGGCCGGCCAAGTATGGGATCGTGGTTACTCTACGGTTTGGGTAGTGAGTCAAGTAATCTACCAGGATATGTGGTTCTAGTCTCGTCTGGTGGCGGTCAAGATCAACCAATAGCAGTCCGCCAGTGGCATAGTGGATTTCTACCTGGCCAATTTCAGGGAGTCCAGTTTCATTCATCTGGTGATCCGATACATTATGTTTCCAATCCTCCCGGCGTTAACATGAAACACCAACGGGACGTGGTATCTGCGGTCAGCCAGCTAAATATGATCCATAATGAAACTGTGGATGACCCAGAAATTTCGACTCGAATCAGTCAGTATGAATTGGCCTTCCGTATGCAAACCAGCGTCCCGGAATTGATGGATGTCTCTGACGAGCCACAGCACATTTTAGATCTCTATGGTGCAACTCCTGGGGATGGTTCTTTTGCCTCTAATTGTTTACTCGCTCGTCGTCTCGCTGAGCGTGGCGTACGCTTTGTCCAACTCTACCATCGAGGATGGGATCATCATGGCAATGTAAAAGGTGGAATAGAAGTCGCTTCAAAATTAGTGGATCGTGCTTCAGCTGCACTTATTACTGATTTAAAGCAGCGAGGAATGCTGGACGATACTTTGGTGATTTGGGGAGGGGAATTTGGCCGGACACCAATGGCACAAGGCACCGGACGAGACCACCATATCCAAGGGTTTTCAATGTGGATGGCTGGTGGTGGTATTAAGGGCGGTGTAACATACGGAGCTACTGATGAATTGGGTTATAATGCGGTTGAAAATATAGTACATGTACATGATTTTCACGCCACAATGCTGCATTTACTCGGTGTCGATCATGAGAAACTAACCTATCGATTTCAAGGTCGGGATTTTCGTCTCACTGATGTTCATGGTCAAATTGTCCACCCAATTATTACCTGAGCGTTATGGGAATTTTGCCTGACGGGGTTTGGTTTTGCGCCAGTTAGTAGTTTATATACTAGGATTGGTTGTTTGCACTGCTTTGGCTATGACTCTCATTTTCAGTTTGATGAGGAAAAAACATCAAACTGACCCGCTAGACAAACTACTAAACCCAGAAAAATCAATTGAATCTGTCAGCTATGAACCTGAACTATCAAGTGATACAGAAGACATACCAGAATTACCTTCAAAGATTGTTCAGTTTGGTAACTCCGGCGAAGTTTTCTTCAGTTATGATATGGGAGTTAAGGCTAACACTGCCGATAGTGATTCCACACGCTTCGTCCAAGTCAAGCTTCAAATGATTGTTAAGACGAACGAGCGTAGCCAGTTTTTGGTATCTGAACAACCTACCGAAGATGAGAAGTTGCTGAAGGGCTTCTTTTTGGCGGCAGCTTGGGATCAAGTCGTGACATTATTAAGCCAAAAAACGGCCTTTGAGCTGCAGCAAGAGGCAATCAAACTAGAGTTAAAGGAAGATATGAAAGAAAAATTCAATTTTTTATTAGACGGTCCAGAATCAATCCAAGAAGTCATATTTGACAGTTTTCAGCTTCAGTAAAATCTAAACCTAATTTCTGACCAGCGCTGAAGATCTGACTCCAAGTCTCACTATCTATGGGAATTCCATTTTTCTCTCTCTCTGCTTTTATCCGCTGCTCTGGCTCACCTGGAACCAAAATTTCGTCGAATCCTGGTGCACAACGAGATGATTTTACCCATTCGATAAGATCCCGTATCTGCTGATGGAAAAAAGATTCTGGCACAAAATTACTAACCTGTATAGCTAAGATGAAGACAGAATTTCCAAAACGAGGGGCTGTATTTCCACTACAACCAGCACCGCTCAAAGCACCGGCTAAAATATCAACCATCATGGATAAAGCAAACCCTTTGTGTGCGACAATACCACCTAACGGCAATAGCGCCCCATAAGGTTCTTCGTAGAAATCTTTTGGATCTTGTGATGGGTGCCCATTGGCGTCAATGATCCATCCAGGAGGTAACTGCTCTCCTCGATTACGTTTTACACGAACCTTACCTTCTGCCACTACACTAGTCGTAATATCAGCCACAATTGGTCCATCATTCTTCTGAGGTATAGAAATACACAGAGGGTTAGTGGAAAACCGACCATCAATACCACCAAAGGGGGCAACCCTAGTACCACTACCATGACCATTAACCATCAATATACCAATACAACCCCTTTCAGCAATAAGGTGTGCGTAATCAGAGAGGCGTCCAACATGGTTATTTTGCTGAACGGTTATACAACCCAGACCATTATGGATAGCTTTAGTGATAGCTAAGTCTGTAGCTTGTTTGGTTACTACTTGACCAAATCCCCAATTGCCATTAATAACCGCGGTGGTTGTAGTTTCTTTCAGCAATTCAACTTTCCGTCCCAACTGAATTTCGTCTTTCTTAATATGATGAATGTATTGTGGAATGCGGATTACACCGTGCGAATCGTGGCCAACTAGATTAGCACGAGGTAAGAAGTCACCAAGTATTTCTGCTTCATCTGTGTTTGCACCAAGAGCTGTAAAAACCTGCCTAGTAACTGATCGAAGTTGGTCAAAGGTAAAAGTTGGCATATGATTAATTGACCGGCTTAGTCCGGTTAGTTAGTTGATAAGCTGGTCGATGGTTCGACGAATATCATCATAGTCAGGATCTAGCTCGACTGGTGAATTAGCGTATTGAGATTCAACACCTTCCAGACTCCTTTCGTGGTATCCAATCTTGAAATCAGGGAATTTCAGGCCAGATGCAGTCGAGATCACAATAACACGGTCTCGACGTTGAATTTGTCCACTCTGGGCTAATTTCATCAGAGCAGCCAAAGCAACTCCAGTATGTGGGCAGTTGAACAGGCCAGTTTGGTCAGCTTGAGCAACAGCCTCTGTTAATTCTGATTCAGTGGCTTGTTCAACTATACCATCAAATTTTTTCAAAACCTTTATAGCCTTCCAAACTGAAACTGGATTGCCAATTTGAATAGCACTCGCAAGTGTGGTTTCTGCTTTTAGACTGTCGAATTCCTCAAAATTAGTTTTGAAACTACGGTACAGCGGATTAGCGCGTGCCGACTGAGCACAAACGATACGAGGCAATTTGTTGATTAGCCCTAAATCCTTCATCATCAAAAATCCTAGCCCCAAGGCAGTCACATTACCTAGGTTGCCCCCTGGAATAATCACCCAATCAGGTACGTTCCAATCAAATTGCTGTACTAACTCAAAGCTGATGGTTTTTTGCCCTTCTATTCGCAGAGAATTCATCGAATTAGCCAGATAGAAGCCTTCTGTTTTTGCTAATCGTTGAATAATTGACATACAACCATCAAAATCTGTCTTTAGGGCTAACGTTAATGCTCCATTAGCAATTGGTTGGATTAACTGGGTGGTAGAAACTTTGTCTCTTGGCAAAAGAATAACAGATGGAATGCCAGCAGCAGCAGCATACGCAGAAAGAGCGGCCGAGGTATCCCCAGTGGATGCACAAATGACGGCTTTTATTGGTTTCCCCTCGAAGAGCATCTGTTTCACCATAGATACCAAAACGGTCATACCTAAATCTTTGAAAGAGCCAGTATGGCTATTACCACATTGTTTAATCCACAAATCATCCAAACCAATTTGTCTTCCGAACCGCTCAGCCCAAAAAAGATTAGTTCCTCCCTCAAACATGGAAACAACATTCTCATCGTCGACATTGGGACATACTAATTCCTTCTTTCCCCAAACACCGCTACCATAAGGAAAATTAGTCCGCATGTATCGCCGATCAAACAAATCAATCCAAGATTGGGCATCTTTCTTTTTCAGCTGTTGGACATCATGTTTAACCTCCAATAATCCATTACACTGCTCGCAACGATAGATAACTCGGTTGAGTGGATAAGATTCGTCGCAGCCAGACGCACACTGAAAATGAGCTGTTAGTTGCATTTGCTTATGCCTCTCTGACTTAGTGTGCCACTCGAGTCTGTAAGTTAATCGATTTTCCTAGGCGAGAAGATTCCATACCCGATAGCATGATTTCAGTCACATGACGAGCAGATTGGGCATTGGAAAGTGGTGGTTGTTTGCCGGATCGAATATGGTCAGCAAAGTGTTGGTGCATATTACCTGGGTCAGAATCAGAACAGTCGACTGATTGTACTTCAACAGGTGCGTGTTCTCTCGTGTAAGAGGTTGGTCTGTGTAGGCTAACAGCAGCTCCACCTTGTCCTGGCAGTGTGAATTTGCCAGCTGTCCCATGAATACTTCCCTCACTGGTTCGAGCCGGATCACACCAGCTCGTTTCTGCCGTAACTATTGCCCCGGATTCCGTTTGTAAAACTAGGGTGGCAACATCCTCTAAGTCGGTTGGTTTGTCAAAAGTGCTGACGAATCCGGTTACTTTTACAAATGAACCTAGTATAGCAACTAAACTAGAAACCGCGTAGACCCCCATATCGAACAAAGCCCCTACACTGGCACGTTCGGCGTCAAAAAACCATAAATCATCGTCGGTTTCACCAAATAAATCCCGAATCTCCGCATAATAAATCTCTGGGCCACCATGGCTAGTTCGATACCTAGCTCCTGACACACGACCAATAGCTCCTTCAGCGATCATTTGCCGAATTTTATAAGCTTGACTGCCGAAGTGGG
This sequence comes from Candidatus Poribacteria bacterium, assembly GCA_036339735.1. GTDB lineage: Bacteria > Poribacteria > WGA-4E > WGA-4E > UBA9662 > TMED15. The sequence continues at coordinate 13,164 of JAYZAL010000062.1, read as the reverse complement.
GCAAGCACATTACGGTTCTGTCGCTGTTTTCAACTGCTTCAACAAACGAATTAGCTTCATTCATATCCCCACAAAGGGGTTTTTGCATTAGCAGATGTTTACCAGCGGAGATGGACTTTATACCCCAAGAAACATGATGTGGATGAGGTGTTCCGACTACTATTGCATCGATTTGTTGATCCGAAATGACCGCTTCGTAGTCCGTAGTCCAATTAGGGATATTGAACTCGTCACATTGTTGCTTTAGCCTATGTTCTTTTCGCCCGCTAATCAGAACTACCTCGAAATTGTCGTTTTGTGTGAGGTCCGGTAGATGCAACCGACGGACGATGCCACCGGCACCAATTATACCAACCCTAATTTTGCTCATTTAACTTTCCTTCTAACTATTAGTTCCATTTATCCATACCGAGCAATTTGCGTCCCAACGGGGACAACTCAGCGGTTTTTCCATAATGATGTTCGTTTTCTTTAGTGTTTCGACCGAGGCCGGTCAGTCGTTCTTCCCACCAGTTAATTCTACTTTGACAGGCATCTTCATTACTATCATTGGCAGGATTCATAGTGATATACTGGACAATTCGGGGTTTATCCGAGGTATTCAAACTAGCCCCATGAGGTAAAGCCGTTCGCCAGATAATCAGATCGCCGATTTCCGCAGGTATGCATTTTGACCCTAAAGCATGAAGGTCTTGACGGCGTGGGTCTTCACCTTCAGGTAAACTATCCAACCAGCCCTCAATCATATTATGAAACCCAGGAACACACTGAAAAGCTCCTTGGTTTTCTGCTGTATCCGTTAGATACAAGACACCCTGAACACCAAAATTAATTGGTCTCTTGTCAACATTAGTATCCCAATGTAGCCCAAATTGTTTAGCATCAGGGTTACGATTCGGCGGATTCATACTACCTCGATCAAAACTAACCCACAGTTTCTCATTGTTCCAAACTTGACTAAAAGCCTGGTGGACGCGAAAGGCTTGTCGGTTATCCCATAAGGCTTGATGTTGGTAAATTTCGACCATAATACTTGGCCTAGGAGGGTCGGGGTACCAAGTCTCTGGGTTTTCTGAGTCCATCTCCAAAAATTCCCATATCGCTTGAGCAGCACGAGTCGCATTCTGCTCAGAAACAGCTTTCTTTGCCACGACATAACCATTCTTTTCCCAAAAATCCAGATCGTCCTGGCTTAAAATTGGCGATTGATTGTCACTAGACATTTTTCTCTCCATCTAAGGTATGGCCGTTTTGATAAACCGAAAGCTAAGAATAAAGTATCGGTTATTCAAAGTCAATCATTTTTGAATTGAATAATGAGCGGGTGGATAGGATTAGTCATCAATATCAGCTGATCTTATTATCAAACCAATAAGTTGAGAAATGTACAAATTCTGAGTGAATTTGGTGATAAAAAGTTAGTGAACTAGACTTTGTGTAACATTCAGGCGTTGGAAGTTAATCTTTGTTCCATATTAGAAGTGAAAAAATAAGGCATTGTTTGTCAATTGGCTCCACCCGATTTTGTAAGCTCTAACGCATCAGTAAAATCCACATTGTACGTCAAGCTAGACTGTTGTGACTGATATCAGATATTCTTTATATACACAATTCATCTTAGATTGATTAAATTTGTTTAGAAAAAATTTATGTGGAAGTCTATTCGTGTATCTTTGTTGTTGCTAGGAGTGTCTACTAGTCTGATTAATTGTGGTTTTAATGATACTCAGGAACAAGTGGAATTAATCAAAAATTCAGTTGAAAAACAAGTAAGTAAGAGAAAAGAACTAGTTTGGGATAAAGATAACACTAGAATGGTCCTTATTCCTGCTGGATATTTTGAGATGGGCTCTAGAAATAATGTATCAAACGAAAAGCCAGTACACAAAGTTGAAGTGAGTGCTTTTTACATGGATGTTCATGAAGTGACGGTAGGACAATTCCAGAAATTTGCCAGTGAAACAGGCTATAGATACGACCTGTGGGATAACGTAGCTCGATATTCGCCAGAAGTTAATTACCCTATGATCTATCTAAGTTGGAAGGATGCTTTAGCCTATGCAGAGTGGGCTGGTAAAAGATTGCCGACAGAAGCGGAGTGGGAATACGCGGCAAGGGGTGGTTTAATTGGAAAAAAGTATATTTGGGGGGACGATCTATTCCAAGCAAGAGATTATGCCAACTGTCACGGCATAGACGGAAAAGATAAATGGCCGCAATGTGCACCAGTGGGTAGTTTTACACCTAATGGCTATGGTCTATACGATATGGCAGGAAATGCATGGGAATGGACATCAGACTGGTATGATGAAAGGTACTATAGAATCTCACCAGCTAAAGATCCTTTCGGGCCGGTGGACGGAAAATACAAGGTTTTACGCGGAGGTTCCTGGAGCTATCTCCCTATTAATCTTCGTGTAGCCAAACGCGAGTGCCACGATCCGTTAGGAAGTAGTAGTGGTGGGCTTCGGTGCGTATCAACCCCTAAGGATTGATACGCACCGACGCCCAGTTCTTATCTGATTTTAGTCTAAATCTGAGTATGCCGCTATCCAATCTATTTCCAAGTTGAAGGGCTCTTGAATCTTATCGGAAATAATAAACCCAATACCATTCACTTTACTGCCAACGATTTTCGGAGAATTTTTAACTTTCCAACCCCTAACTGACATCCGCATTTCATCAAATGGAACTGTTACTGTTTGCCATTCTTCATTCGTTTCAAACTCAGACTGCCAGGTTATTCTAGGATCTCGGGTGGTAGCTAATACCGAGTACGATCTACCGTCCCCACGTATTTTGAATGTTAACCCATCAAAGCTGGCCAAAGCAGATCTCGGTATAAAAGATCGGACCGAACTGAATCCACCATTATTTTTCAGAGACAAGCGACCCGAAAAACTCATTATGGATTGGTTAGTTCGCTGAATCTGGGCTTGTGAAACCCCACCCATGACATCATCATTTACTAGAAACCACTCAGAGTGCGATTGTTTGGAGAAATCAAATAATTTTTCGTCATTTTGAGAATATTCACTTTCCTGTGTAAAAAAATCGGAAGGTTCTTCCTTCACACCGCTTATTTCTTGGGATATTTCTGTAGAATACTCACTACACCCAATGACTAACGACAACATTAATATAAACGCGCTTATCTTCTTCATGTGTGCTCTTTTTGAGTTTGGCTAGTAAGGAGGGTAGCGATTCTGTGAGCAAATTGCAAAAATAAATCTATCACAAACACTGAAACACAGAATAAAAGACAAGAGAAAAGTGAATTAGTACAAGAAGAAAACTAGTCTTGAACGAAGGTAAAGCAATTATTCTCAAACTGCCTAAATTTGAAGCCCAGCGATGTGAACTCATCTATCTCATTAATATCCTCGACTCGGTTTTTGATTAAAAATCTAGCCATTTCTCCTCTGGCTCTTTTGGCAACTACTCCAACCACTCTTTCTTTACCATTGGAAACTGACAGAAATTTAAAGTGTATGACTTGTGATGTATCTATGTATTTCTTTATAGATGAGAAATACTCTTTTGAAGCCAAGTTAAAAAGAAATCCAGTCTGAAGATCTAATTTAATTTGGTTAGCAATTTTATCACCCCAGAATTCATAAAGGTTTTTTGAAGTGCCAAATGAATATCGAGTTCCCATCTCTAGCCTATACGGATTCATTTTGTCAGAAGGCTTTAGAACACCATATATACCCGATAAAATCCTTAACCTATCATTCATATAATTTGCATCATCTTGGGAGAAATCTCTTGCGTTTAGATGCTTAAAGACATCTCCTTGAAATTGAAAGATTGCCCTTTTCTCCGGGATCGAGACACTATCCCAATTTTTGAATCTCTCTGCATTCAACTCTGCAATATTGCTGCTTATACCCATTAGATTACTGAGATCATCAGCTCGTAACTTGGAAAGTTGTTCAGCCAAAAGTTTAGCTTGCTTATCAAAGATTGGCTGCGTTGTTTTTAGATCCGCGTTGCTAGGGATACTATCAAGTCTCTTTGCCGGCGAAATGACTATCATATTTTCAATCCTGCGTCGGTTTAAAATTGTTCCACTTAGTTGTACCATATTGTGTCGCTTTGGTAAGAAATCTATCGAACCTCAGCCAAAATGACACAAGTGCGATTTCTTGAATAACCACTAAAAAACGACACATTATAACTTAGTAAGCCTAGAGATATAAGGGGAATCGCATCGAAGACAAAAAAGAAAAGAAATAGGCTAGACTTGGCACGAAATGACTGAAAATCTTACTTTCGACATAGGAATCATTAATGGCAGGCCCATCTACCACTGAACACTTCTACTTTCTATCACTGACCATCCATCTAAATTTGCCTAATCTTGCGGGAATTTCCACTTAGAATACAGCATTATCAGTTATCTGTTAGCAAAAGTATCTTTAGTTGTGCTACTCTCACTTCTCAGACATTTTGTGAGAGTCATCTCATTTTACTGTATTATTGAGACCAAACACACTTTGGGTACTGATTAGTACTAAACTTTTTACTGAAGTTTATATACTGACCTTAATTGTAAAATCTCAACTTAGTACTAATCTGAGGACAACGGAATATACCAGACTGGAGATGGTATGGAAATGAACCTTATCTAGAAAAAACAGTTTTCTCAATTCTTCTAAATAGTAACCTATATAAAAAACAGTTTTTACTTCGTAAAGTTAGTTTATCTTTAAACTAGCAAGATTGAATTTAAACTCTTCTGTCAGCGCGTCCTCTGTACACTCCGCATAATCAATTCGTAAACGCTCAAATACTGAATGGTAATTAGATTCATTAATGTGATTTTGGTAACCCAGCCGGTTTTGCTGTTCCAATAAAACCTGAATTTTTGCATAATGAGCTAGATTTTTGTAATCTTCTACCGTTTCTGGTAAAAACGCTATATCCGTATAACAAGATATATCATCAACCTTATTTTCAATGAATAGCTTTAATGTTGGTGCTAACCCCCTGTCAAACTTATCAATTACAACCTCAAGTAAGCGTTGTAGATATTCTCTCAAATCGTAGTAGGTATACGTTCCATTTTTAATATCTGATATAAAAGCATTCAAATAATCATCATCCAATACTTCCCGTCGGACTAGTACACGGTGTAGATAATCAACATCTTTGAATATCAGTGAATTTGTGTTAGGATTTATCATGTCAGATCTCCGTTTGACAGTGGCGTGCCTGAAAGGCTTATGCCATCCTGAATAAATTGCCAAATATTGATTCTATTTGGTTCTACTCAGTCAAGAAAGCCGCCCTTAATCTGGCCATCAATGGTGTGAGACGTTGCCATTCTTCCAGTTGTTGTCTTTGAGCCTCAATTTGGTTAGATAAATTTTCCATATTTCTCTGGCCGATAACGTTCAGTTCTTGTTCTTGATCCAGTGCATGTTGTAGCTTTTCGATTTGTTGATCCTTAATTTTTATCAAGCTTTGTTCTCCGTCAGCTTTGTCCGACATTTGGGATAGCTTTCGAGAAAGATGGCCTACTTTTTCTTCCAAATCTGATATTTTAGTCCTTAGTTCGAAATTCTTCTGATTATTTGTAATTGTTGTCCGACAAATATCAGTACTCTGTTCTGGAACCCAAACTAGTCTTCTTCTTCCTTCTTTTTTATTTTTGATACTGTTTTTGGCTACTTGGCGCTGAAGTGTCCTTCTACTGACTTTCAATAAAAAAGCGGCTTCGTTCATATCAAGCCACATAAAACTCCTCCTAAGTTAACGGGTACCAATTTGAATACGCTAATTTGTCGGACATGGTTTCATATTTTGTCGGACAAGAATTTATCAGCCCAAAATGAAAATGGCATTCACTGTTATCAATCGGTGAGTTAGAATATGGTATCAATATCAACAAAAGGGCTAGAGCAATGTTGTCTGTCAATATTTTCGATCTGTATAATTGGTTTATTTTGAAGATTTATAACTATTTCAGAATAGTCGAAGGTGTAAAGGTCTAATGCTCGAAATTGAATTTTTGGAACCGATCGAAATAGAGAAAGCAAAGAATACTGTGCTAAGAGATGGTTTTGTAGCAATACGAGACGTATTAGTTGGTGATCAACTTGACCGAATACGGCAGGCTGCAGATCGAGTCATAAATGATATTATTGATAAGGATCCAAACCGAATTGGAAATCGGGGCCACCATCGTTATTCATTTGGAAACCAAATACACCATTTTGAATGGTGCGAGTTAGTTGATCTTCCACCAATTTTGTCGATAGTAGAAGCCATTTGGGGAAACAATGATTTCATATGTAGTGGTGCAGGAGGAGACTTCTCTTTACCAAAAGCCGAAATTCAACCTCTCCACTCTGATGGAAATGAACTAGGATTTTCTGACCATTGGGTTGAACAAACTTCTTATCGTGCTCTACCTCCACCGACTTTAGTTGTCAACTTTCCAATGGTCAATTTTTCCAAAGAGAATGGAGCAATTCGACAAATCCCCTGCACACAAAGATTACAAGCTCCAATTCCAAGTTTGGAAGAGGAGCCACCTTGGATGAAAAATTGCCTGATCTATGCTCCTGCAGGTTCTGCGTTGATCCGAGATATTAGGTGTTGGCACGGTGGAACTGCTAATAGTTCTGACATAGCTCGTCCAATGACTAGCGTCCAATATTATGCACCGTGGTTTCGACAACATCTTCCTAAAAAACTACCCCGGCAACACTTTGAGCGAATGTCGTTGCGCGCACAACACTTGTGTCGATATATTGTTGAGGATTAGCTAGCTAGGTTTATCGAATCAAGGCCTCCCAATTATGCAAAACTCCACCCAAATAATTTGATTCAGTTTACCTTAAAAGATAAAATTAATTCGTTTGGTTGCAATTATCATTGATGATCTCTGAATGATCTTTGTTATTCTGATAGCATTCTCTTTCTAACCATTAAGCAGAAAAACACCCTGGCTCTTGTTTTTTTAGATCAATTTTCTTCTGTCTGGAGTCTTTTTGTTTTCTCACTTTATAATCAGTACAGTACTTCTTTGCTTTCGTAGTATAATAAGCGTCTAATCCCGTTTTCGAATAGTATGAGCTATATCTACTAATCGTGCCAACCGATTGGTGTAAGATCGGTCATTAGCTAAGTTGGTTCGTTCGAAGGGATCTTTGTCATAATCATAAAGCTCTTGAAGAATTATAGGGCCTGTTTTTTCACCCTGTCTAAATCTCTTCTGAATCCACTCTACATAACGGTAACGGTGATCTCGATAAGCATAACCCATGACGTCCTGCTTGTTGTAACGGCGAGGGTATTGACTGATTGATACTAGCTTGACAGAACTAGTGGGATTTTCGATTATTGGTAGCAAACTAGTACCCTCCAACTGAGGATGAGGTTCGAGACCCGTTAGATCACAGAGGGTCGGGTAGATGTCAACAAATTCCGTCGGTGCATTGGTAGATGTACCTGCAGGGATAATATCCGGGGCAACTAAAATTAGCGGTGAGCGAGTGGCCTGCTCATAATTGGTGTGTTTGCAAAACATACCATGATCTCCCAAGTGCCAACCATGGTCCCCCCATAGGCAGATAACAGTATTTTCGGTTTGGCCAAGACTTTCAAGATGGTCAATCAGTCGACCTACCTGTTCATCAATAAAACTAACAGATGCTAAGTAGCCGTGGATTAATTTACGCTGAAGTTTGGTAGGTATTGGTCCATTATCCGGTATATCAGAGTATCTACGTAATTCCCAAGAGTTTTGCCAGACGAAAAATGGTGTTCCTTTAGGCCTTTGTTGAATAGGATTGATTTTGATCATTTCTCGGTCATAAAGATCCCAGTATTTCTTGGGAACAGAAAAGGGTAAGTGAGGTAAATTGAATCCAACACCAAGAAACCATGGAGAGGTGGTTACTGAACATTCGTTCATAATCTCAATACCATTGGTGGCACAATGATAATCTTTATACAATTTGTCGGGCATATCAGAACATTCGGTTGCGGGTTTTGGGTTGCTTTTAATCTTGGGTAAGGCATATCGAGTACCATTCACTTTTCGGGCTGGTTGGCTCCAAGAAGGAATATCTTGGCTTACCCAACCCCGACCATTGTCGACACAACGACCATCATAGATCTTACCTGTGGCTCTAGTTATATAACCGTGATTCATAAAATATTGCGGTAGTGTTACTACATCCGGAAGAATACTACGCATAGTTGTTTTCAGATCCCAAACTCTGGTTGTATCAGGTCGAAGACCAGTCATCAAGCTAGTCCTGGAAGGCCCACAGATAGCCTGCTGACAATGGTTATTTTTAAAAATTATGCCACGCTTAGATAAACGATCAATATGAGGAGTGTGAACTTGAGTTGCACCGAATGCACCGATCAATGGTTTAAGGTCGTCAACCGCAATGAAAAGTACATTTCGTCTTTGATGAGATGATAAATTAATGGGTACTGTGGACAAAGCCGCAGTTGCAGTAAGTCCACCTACGGTTGCAATTTTCATAAAATCACGTCGCTGCATAAGTTTTTTCTCCTTGATTTTTCTTTTTCAGTTTAGCTAAATTCGGTATTTCATTTTGTTTGAATTAAGTCTAAGGTGTTACTTTTTATACATTGATTATTTTTGTATAAAAATTTGACAGATCAACTTTTAACGTATGCTCAAATTCAATTCATGTGATTACTTATGAGGAGCATAGATTTCCTAATATAATAAAAGATCATCTCTCTATTTCTTACATTCATAAAATATTGTTTCCTATGGTCTATTTTTTTCTATCTTTATCACTAGTAAATAGTTAATCAGGTAATATCCGAAATCTACATCCAAACTATGTAATGCCAACTCATGAAGTTCGAACTCCAACAACAGAGATATCATCGATTGCTTTTGATTGCGTACTACGGTTATCTTTTTGTGGCGATTTAGTTATGATTAACGATATCTAACTCAATCCGTGCTTATCCAAAATAGTTCAAGTCAAGCTAATTCACAAAATACAATACTAGTTTTATGATAGAATCGAAGATCCACCAAATAGTATAAGTAGAGTTGGGATTAGCGATGAGTAGTGTGCTTCGGAAATTAATTTATGGATACGATAGAGATTTTTAGACGAATACAAGATGCCATTGATAAAATTATAGAGACTAGCGAACTTTATGGTGGATTATTCCCATCAATTCTTGACCCCCAAACCGGTAAAATGTTTCTCAATAGACCACCTAAAATTACCGGGCAGCGTAATGGAGATCGGTCTCATTTGGGGAGTAACCTGATTCACGATGAGCCGTTACTACAGACAATGTACGCATTAGGAAGACCAAAATACATTGAAGCGGCCGATAAATACTTAAGTTATTTTTCTTTACATTGTACAAAAACGTCAACGGGTCTCTTCCCTTGGGGAGAGCACTCATTTTGGCATCTTATTGAAAAGTGTGTTGGTTGTTCAAGAAACTCAAATGGTTATGCAATCCATGATCACCTGCGGCACGTACCCTTCTGGTTATGGGATAAATTGCGCAAATTTAACCCTGACTGTATTCAAAATTTTGCTGACGGATTAAGTTTCCATTGGACCAAAGGATCCGGATATGAGTATATACGCCATGCAAACATTGAAATTCGGTCTCAACTTGAACGTGGTGCCCGTTCTTGTGATTTTCCACGACACTCGGGTTTTTATATTTGTGATTTGGCTTATGCTTATGTACACATGCAGCGTACAGAAATTTTTGACCAACTTTGCCTAATGACAGAATACTGGTGGAATAAGCGTGACGAGCTTGGTCTTTTGCTGATTGAAAGTCGATCTCCTAAAGATTCAGAGCGATTTTTTGCCAATAATACACCAAGTCAGACTTTGTCACTCGGGGCGAGTTTATTAGAATCGGCAGATCTCATAAAGCCTTTTGAAAACGACCTAGCTTTAAAAATGCAGAGTTATGCGTACGAATATATTTCCGGATTTTTAGCTGCTCCCCATGAACCATTAAATCGAAAGTTCGTCAGTCTATGCCAACGAGAAACTCAAAAGGTTATTGAACTAATGACTACTTGGGGTAGTATATACGGTGCGAGTACTGTTTCTGGAACAGCCGTTTTGTGCATTAACGTATGGCGTCTAACACAAAATAAAGAACTATTGAAGTGGGCGTTGGCTGCTGGTGAATCATATCTTGAAGAACCATTTCCAATTGATAAGATTAAGACCAAAGGGCTTCAGATTCCTGCTATGGATTCAGGCCTAGTTCTCGCTCTATTCTCAGATTTATATGATGTCACTGGTGAGTCCGGTTGGTTGGCTGCAGGGATGGACCTTGCTGTAGATATTTGTGATGTATATTTTGAGAATACATTACCCATAGGTGCTTCTAATATTAATTGGTACGAGTCCCAGTTAGGCCCAGCTTTTCTAATTCATGGTTTAGCCCGCTTGGCTTCTTTAGTCCAAGATGATTTTATCATTGAACCAAACTATACTCTAAGATAGAGAATCTTACGAATTCCTTGTTGTTTATATCTAGTTTGTCGACTAAACAGAAATATTGGTCGACATTTTTTAGCAAATAAAAAGATTAGGTAGTACTAATGGTGATTATTAGGAATCAGTACCGACGAAAATGGAAAACTTACAATTGTTTATACCTCTTAGTATTTATTCTTCTCATAAACCAGGTTGGTAACAGCCAAGAAGCAAAACCAGCCGTTGGCTTAAAAGTAACGAAAATCAAAGTCGAAAGTGGGCAAAAATACAAGATGGGAGCTACTCCTTTACAAAATCAAGCCCGAATATACATCGATCGAGACCATCTGAAGTTTACAAATGTGCCCAAACCTCTGTCTGGGTTGCATTATATGATGACAGCAAACGCTGACCATAAGGGAAAAGGTGAAAAATTTCTAACATTCGTAGTCGATCAAACTGTTAGGCTATGGATTGCACGTGATAGTCGTGGGGCTCCAGAAAAAAAAGGTGTTGCGCCCAAATGGCTTTTAACAAACTTTGATCAGACAAAACTACAGATAAAAACAAACGAACCCAAGATGGAATCCTTTGTTCTCTATAGAGGGAAAGCTGATTTAGCTAAAGGGAAACACTCACTAGGAGGTAATGCTGCGCCACCAGCCCAAGGTCAAATGAACAACTATGTATTAATATTTGGCGCTGGGGAAGGAATAGAAAAAGAACCAGAGATGACCGTTCCCAAAGGGAATAATCTACCTATACTTTGGGGCGGAATCAAAATCAGTAGACAACAGTAATTATCTTCTTTGTCCCTTGAAGGTTCCTGTATTTACTGTTCGTATGTGAAACATTCATAATAAAAGAAATTGAGTTAATGAGACTTCATAATCTGATTTTTAGTATCGATGGAATCTGTTAGTTGTTGTAGAAAAATTCGGTGGGTTATTTGATCTAATCTTTTGCAATCGATTATAGCTATCATAACCCAGTCAAGGAAATCATAGCCTTCGTTGATCACTTACTTATCTAGTAGCCATCCCACTTTATTAGACTATCAAGTAGTGTAAGTAGCTAATAAACCGTCGTTATCCACTTTAATGATGGATAGGCACACTAGATGAATGAGATATATACCAACGAATAGAAAAAAGCTGTTCTGATGCTTTTGCATCTCTTATATGGTTGACTACTTTCCAAATCCCAATAAAGGTATTTATGAAAGAAATAGAAAAATTGTACCAGGTCATAAACGATTGAAATGTACTATTTAGTTAACTTGGCTGCTTACCACTCTTGTTGTCAATTGAGCATGATTGGCCAAAACGGAGGTAAAAGTGAGATCAGTGCCTAAACGCCAAAGCAAAAAATCAAATTTCAACTTAATTCAGCTTGTAAGTCATTATCACTTAAATTTGACTGGATCAATCTGTGAGTCTATGAGAAGACAGGATAAATCTATATATTGAATGAATCATAGCCACTGATCAAACCACTCGATAGCAGACTGGACGTCAAATTCATGACCACCAGAAAAGATATTCAACCTGATTTTATCTTTAGCTCCGAGCGCTTGATAGTGATCGGCAAGCTGATTGTAGGCTTGAGTCGCGTCAGAAGCTAAAAAACTTGGATCTCTATCTCCAGCTTGAATCATCAGAGGTCTGGGGGAAATCAATGTAGCAATATCAGCATGTTCGAAGTATTTAGCCATTTGTGGGACGTAACCGCAGGTACAATGAAGCTCTTTTAGAAAAGTACTTTGGAAAGATGTCAAGAAACAAGCAACACAGGCAACTTGAATGCGTTCATCGCAAGCGGCTAGATAGAGCGTCATTTCACCGCCTAAGCTCAGCCCCGCGCAGCCAATCCGATCATTATCGACAGCAGGTAAATTCATTAATAGATCTATTGCTCTTTGTAACTCCCACATTCGGTAACCAATGACTGTACTACCGAGCAGACTCAGTGCTTCGTGGTCAAACCGGCAGCCGTGATACGGTTCTGGGTTTGATCGGTAACCAAAACTGATGTGCTCAGGTACAAAGGCTACGTAGCCTGCTTCCGCCAGTCTTTCAGGGTAACGGTGGTAACTACTCTTGGACTCAAATATAACTTGGTCTATACCAGCCCCGTGTCCCGGCGGGCAAATAATAGTAGGCTTGGGCTGATCGGTTTGAGTAGGAATCAATAGGTAGGCTGGTACTACTAAACTGGGGAGTGTCTGGTACTGTACTTTGAGAAGTTGGTAATTAGGTAGTTGTTCTTCTGATAAAATTTCAAATTCAGTTTCAAAGGTATTTCCCGTGAATGAAGGTAAATCCGAAATCTGCAGAAGTTCTATAATTTTCGAGCGGGCTTTTGGTTTCCAGTCATAGAATTTTTCGATTGATCCTTGAAATCGCATTTGACGTGCAGTCTTATCATACAAATGGCGCATGTATTGCAAAAAATCGTTCTGCATGGCTGTTTGAATTACTCCTATCTGACAATTAGTGTTTGCTTTTGTAATTTTTCTTAAGTCAAATATGCTTTCTTTCACTTCGCATATTTGTTTTGCGAAACTTGCGTCCCCCAATTAACAAAAATCGTAAATAAGCAACTATTGGAAAATGTTTGACTTATATGAGATTTAAAACGGCATAGATACAATCTGACATTACTGTTTTATTGACCGTTATCTTTTCCG
>JAYZAL010000061.1:0-31200 GCA_036339735.1 Candidatus Poribacteria bacterium | reverse complement strand
CCGTTTCAGTTCTGAACATAGATCCATCTTGGAAGACAGGTCGGCCATCTTCCTGAGTTATTAAGTCTAACTTTTGTTGATCGTAGACCAGATCGTAGCTATAGGCATACAGATTAGGCACTTGATTCAGTAGTATGTCTAGCTCGATTTGCTGATCAATAATCGTACGAACTCGGCTACCAGATTGACTGGTATTATCGGTGCTGACTACTTGCAAATCGCTACTTCCACCCTCGAAAGTGGGTAATGAAGCCAGGATCGCCGGTGCGGCCAGTGCAGGTGCAGGTGTTATTCCAGTACCGTAATTGTCTACTAAAACTACTAGATCAAAAATATCAACTTTCTTGTCTACCTGATCGAATCCACCTTTACCAGCAATATCCAGAGCTTTAAACTCCTTAACACTGGCAGTTGTATCAGATTCAGTCTGATGCCAATGATTAGCCATATTGACCAGATCAAAGATATCTACTTTGCCATCTGGCTGACCATCTGGGTAGTCTATCGATGGAGTCGTACCAGTCGAATCGCCCAAAATCTTCTCTATAATCTCGATCCTAGCCGATTGACCTACCACATTGCCAATACTAGCTTCCACTCTGACTGAACCAACAGCAATAGCATTAAATAAACCAGTGGACGATACTCCACCTTTGGTAGGATCACCCACAACCCAGTTGATGACTGTTTGTCCGCTGATATCCACGTTCAGACCATTAATATCCTTTCCAATCACGGAGAATTGGTAGGTGTCACCTACCCGGACTAGAATATCTTCACCCACTGTCCTAGGTCTTATGTCTAAGTTGGCTAATTGGTTATCACTGACCGACAGACTGATTGGGAGATTGAATGAGAAGCCATTACCATCATCAATTTTTAGACTGGCATAGTGAATACCTGCACTTGGTGGATTTGGCATAGTGACATTTAAACTTTTAGTTTTCGTTGCTTCATCTATGCCTAAGGCTACATTATTGGCTTCCAGCTGGAACCAGCTGAGGTCAGTTGGTGTCCAAGGTCCAACATCAGTAAAAGCGATGGTCGCAGCCTGTAAATCCCGATTCGGCATCCAATCTTCCTCCAGCTGAACCGCTAAACCGATCGGTTGTTTATCCGACTTATCCAACAAAGACCTAGGAATTCTAACCAGTAACTGATTGGTTTGGCCGGCTTGACCAAAAACGTGCTTGACCAAGAAACGACCGATTGGGTCGGAATCCTGAGTGTCATTCAATTCAGCTACAACTTTCCCATTAACTTGGATCAATTCAACCTGTAAATCGACTGCCATTGTCTGGTTGGATCCAAAGCCGAAATGACTAGCCGGAGGTGCTGACATAGTGTTGTCAGGCCGGCCTGTGTCTATCAATATTTGGCCGATAATTTTCTGATCTTGATGGTGAGTCAAAGCTCCACTATAGCTAATTTCTACAGTCAGATCGTCATCAGTAAACAAAGTTTTAATGTCGCTAATATCCGCTGACCCATCAGGTAACGGATTATTAGAATCACTGTCAACCGGTGTGAGTGATACCAAACCGGGCGGTGAAACTCGAGCTGTCTCTTCTAGTGAATAAGTTTTTTCTAAGCTGGTTTCATTGGTGAAAATTATTCTCGGAGACACCCAATTGTCAGTTGAAGGATCATACATCTGGGTGACACCACCTGCTTGGTAACGGAGCTCAACAAACTTCGGTGATACGGTCAGTGGTTGTTTTTTGACTAATTCCACTCTAATCTCTAATGGAGAATCCAATGCTGGCTGGAGTTCATCTCTCCAGCGATGGCCCTTCGGTTGGCCATAATCATCATAGGATTGACTTAATCCACCGACAGCAGTAGTCTCGATATTACTCAGAGACAAACTTAGCTGTACTATTTGTTGTCGATTTTCGAGCGTTGTTAATTTGCTAGGATCAATCGCTAAATCGATATAGAATGTTTCCCCTGAATTGACGGAGAATAAAACATCTTCATTTTGATTTTCAGATGAGGTCGGGCCAAATTTGAATACGAAACTATTACCTTGACCAGACGTCTCAGCTGTAGAAATTAGACGATCTTCATTTTTGTCCCCGATATATCCGTATAATTTAATGGCAGCTGGATTGGCCAGCGTTTTCGGAGCATCCAATTCATCCCCATGACCATCTGGCGCTAAATACCATCTAATACTTTTTATCGTACTGCTACCATTAACAGGCTTAAAATTCAGTTTTCCTAGTGGTTTAATTATTTCATCGGAACTATACTCAATTGTTGATGGTTGTTCTGGGTCATCTGACCAGATGGTTTCTAAACTAGCTAAAGATCCAATCGTCATAGCTTGCAAGCTGTTTTCAGGAAGAGCTGTATTATAGATAGAAATACTAGCAATTGAACCAGCAAAAAAATGGTTCGGTTGTTGACGGCTAGTACCATCATGAAATAGTGTGGATTGATTGACATTTCCAATACCAATTTCGCCAGTATCACCATAAATTTTAGCGGCCGGTTGAATAGAAATCAGGTTCCCATTGAGCCAAAGCTCTAGGTTAATATCTTCAATGACTTGAGTGTTCCGCCGTAAAACCAAAGAAGCCTTATACCACTTGTCGGAACTAATAGAAGTAGAAATCCATTCACCCTGCCAATTATTTTCACTAACTTCTCTGTTATATCCGCCTCCATATAACCGACCTTTGTGAACATATAGGTTAAGACCGCGTTTGTCTCCTCCTTGCTCATAAATCACTTGTTTATGCTGCTCAATTGAGGAATTATCGACCTTGAAAATAGTGGTGATAGTCTTATTAACCGAAGGTCCACCTAAATTAATCAAAATACGATTAGGTATTGCAACCCAGTCGTGAGTACCATCCAAGTAGGGAGTTGATGCTAGATCAGGCTCAGAGTCAATCTCATCCGGTTTAGATAAAACTTCGATTGGATCTGAGTCTTGTTGTCGATCAACTAACCAATGCCCAACGGCATGAGTTACCTCTACACCACTGATTTGCAGTTCATCAATCTGGTGAAATGCCGCATGTTCGCTTAGTGGATTAAAACTAATATTTAGCTCATTTAGGTTTTTCAAATCATTCAAGCCATCTAAATTAGTTATACCGGAGTTTTGGGCATCTAAATCTTTAAGGCTGGAGGTATTAGTAGTCGTTAATAATTCTATAGGTTGGTCCAATTTTGCCCGAATTAGACCTTCTAAATTTGGATCTGAAAAAGCAATCACATTATCAATATAATCTGCGCTTACTGTTACATTCCTGCTTTCTAATTGAGGAATTAGATGTGTCATTGAAACATTGCTCAATGGATTGTGCGTCAAGAGTAGGTAGTCGCTATCAGAATCAATGCCATCATTATCGACCAAAGATTGGATGTTTTTTATTCTGTTGTTATCGAGATAGACTTCGTCGAGATTGATCAATTCTTCTAAGGACGAGATGTCGTCAATCTGGTTAAAACTTAGAGCGAGGTAAGACAATTGATTTAGAGAACTAAGTATGTCAATGTTATTGATATTATTATATTCCAATGACAATTGTTTCAGGTTGACACAGTGTTCCAATCCATTTAGGTTGGTAATAGATGACAATGGGGCATCAAGTTCAGTCAAAGTAGAAAAGTGTGATGAAGGAATAAACTGATTTGTGTCTTCTAAGCCAAAAGCAGTTGCCAGTATTCTTTGAAGATTGGCATCAGGAATAAAAATAGTATCGCCGGGAGGATTGAAGTAGACTGTTACTCCTTTTTCTGTTAAGGCTGGAATTTGTTTGGAATATATTTCGTAGGTTAATGGGTTTCCTGTCAAGTCAACCACATGACCGCTGCCAAGCCCCGAATGACTTAATAAAGGGGTAATATTGTCGATATCATTTCCGCTTAAATCAAGGTTGGTTAGATAAATCCCATATTCCAAACCTGTCAAATCAGATATTGAGCGTCCACTTGCTGTTAAAGTTGTCAAATTCGGGTCATCTAGGTCGGCTGCGGTGACTGGGTCGTTTTGACTTATATTTAAAGCTTCTTGAAGTACAGCTCTTAGGTTTGAGTCTTCGATGATATTAGTAGGAATTTCATCGTGTGTTACGATGGCACCATCAGTTTTCAAGTCTTGTATAATCGACCGAGCACCAGCTTTTAACGGATTCCCTTCCAGTTTCAATTCCGACAACTGAGATAAGTCGGATAACTCGTTAATGTGACTTATTTGGTTATCTCTCAGATCTATTATGGCTAGTTGGTTCAAGCTGTCCACGGTGCCAAGATAACTGATCTGATTGTCAGGCAAGCTTAGATTTGTTAAGCCAGCTAAATTCGATAAGGGGCTGATGTCACGAATCTGGTTTTGGCCCAACCATAATTCGGTAGCGTTATCCAAGTTGGACAAAATGCTCAGGTCGCTAACCTCGTTACCGTCCAGATAGATATGAGTTAGTTGGGTTAATTTTTCTAAAGGGCTAAGATTGGTAATTTTATTATCGGATAAACTTAATCTAGTCAGATCAGTCAAGTCAGAAATTGGTCTAAGATCGATGATCTCGTTCTCATATAAATGGAGTTTAGCTAAATCAGTCAGCCGGGACAAAGAACTAATGTCAACAATCTGGTTTCCTGAAAGACTTAATTCGATTAATTGATTCAGTCCGGACAGAGAACTGATTTCAGTGATTTGGTTCTTATCCAGCCGCAAAACTTGAAGTTGGACTAGATCTTTGAGATCACCTATACTCGTCAGCGAGTTATCTTCCAGTTCGAGTTGGTTAAGTGTAGTCAACCTGGATAGAGAGCTAAGGTCGCTAATGTTATTCCCTGACAACTCTAACTGAGTCAAGTTACTCAGATTAGTCAAGAGTGTAATATCATCAATTTGGTTATTTTTTAGATTTAAAGAAGTTAAGTTAGTACAGTGTTGTAGACCACTCAAATCAGTGATACCAGCGCCCGAAGCATCTAGGCTTTGGCTAAGTTCAGCTAGCTCCAGATGGCTAATAGGATCACCTGAATATTTACCTAAAGCTTGCTCGATTTTATGGCGTAAGTTAGCGTCAGGGATGATTTCTGGTATTTCGTCATGTATAACGGTTGTGCCGGCCTCTTTGAAGGTATGTATAATTGAATCTGCATTAGCCGTCAATTGATTACCAACTAAATTCAGATTAATAAGGTTGATTAAGTCAGTTAAGGGGCTGATGTCGCTAATCTGGTTGTTGTCTAAATCTAAGTCAGTCAGGCTAATTAATCCGGCCAAAGAGGTAATGCCGCTAATTTGGTTGTGGCTTAAGTCTAAGTTAATTAGATTATGGCAAAGTTCTAAACCTGTCAGGTCAGTGATGTTAGAGCCTGACGCATCTATCCTGCTAATTTCATTGAGTTCAAGGTCGGTAATTGTAGCGCCACTATCTTTTCCCAGTGCTTGCTCTAAGATAGCTTTTAGATTAGCATCAGGAAAATTGACGAATTGTGCTTCTGGAATCGATTCATGCTCAACATTAATTCCGTCATCTTTGAGTCCTTGAATGATCGATCCCGCACTAGCTGTCAACGGGTTTTCTTTTAAATCCAGGTAGATAAGATGCGGGTAATTGTTCTTTGACAAACTACCAATGTAGTCTACCCGATTCCCTCCTAGATTCAGAAATCGAAGTTCACTCAAATTTGACAGAGGAGTCAGATCCTTAACCAGATTATGTCTTAGATCTAGATCAGTAAGGCTAGTCAAGCTCGACAATGAACTTACATCAGTAATTTGGTTGATAGAAAGAGCCAATTCGGTCAGGCTAATTAAATTAGACAACGGACTGGTGTCGTCGATTTGATTCGCTCCGAGTTCCAAGTTAGTAAGATTAACCAGGCTAGATAAAGGTTCAATATCACTAATCTGATTGTTAGTCAGACGAAGATCGCCCAAGTTAGTCAAGCTATACAAAGGACTAAGATCCGTGATCTGGTTACTACTTAGATTCAATTTGGTCAGGTTGGTACAGTATTCTAAACCTCTCAGATCTGTAATGTTCCTAGATACGAGATATAACCAGCCCCCTGTATTTTGTGCTTCGGTTGGGCGATGTAACTCAGATAACTCCAGATCGGTAATAGGTTCGCCTGGATTTTTACCCAGTTCGCCTTCTAATGCTGTTCTCAGATTGGAATCGGGAATATTCACGATTATTGCTGCGGGTATTGGGTCATGAATGACCGTAGTCGCACCATCTCGGAGTTTCTGTATGACACTTCCGGCACTGGCAGATAAATGATTGTTTTGAACGTCTAAGACCTCTAGGTAGGATAGTCTTGATAATGAAGCAATATTATCGAGTTGGTTATCGGATAGATTCAAGCTGTAAAGATAAGGCAAATTGGACAAAATCCCAAGATGACTAATCTGATTGTTATGCAGATTAAGATCGCCCAAGTTAGTCAAGCTGTATAAAGGACCAAGATCCGTGATCTGGTTACTACTTAGATTCAAGTTGGTCAGGTTGGTACAGTGTTCTAAACCTCTCAAGTCCGTGATACTAGAATTCGAGGCATCTAAGTTACTTATTTGACCTAATTCAATCCTAGTAATGGAAGCACCAGAATCTTTAGAGAGGGCTTGTTCTATCTGATAACGTAAATTAACATCGGGAATTTTCACTACTAATGCGGTAGGAATTGGATTGTACTGAACCGTAGTCTGATTATTCTGGAGGATCCGTATGATTGATTCTGCACTATCCGTCAGTGGGTTGTTCTCTAGGTCTAAGTAGGTTAAGTTGCTAAGATTAGACAATGAGATAATGTCACTGATCCGATTAGAAGACAAATACAATTCAGTCAGATTGGTCAGATTGGACAAAGGTCCAATATCATTAATCTGGTTATTGTGAAGATATAGCTCAGTCAAATTGTCTAAATGAGTCAGAGGCGTAATATCGGTGATTTGGTTAGCATTTAGTTTCAGCTCATTTAGGTTGTTGCAGTGTTCTAAACCTCTGACATCTCCAATGTTGGCGTCAGAAAGATCCAGTCTATCACTCAACGCGGAAAGTTCTGACACTGAAATAGGATCGTCTACATCCTTACCCAATTCTTGTTCGAGCAACTTTCTCAGATTAGTATCGGGAATACTGGCTATCACAACCTCTGGAAGTGGATCATCATGTAAAACAGTTGCTCCAGTCCCCCTTAATTCTTGAATGATCGATGTTGAACGCGTAGTTAATGGGTTTTGCTGTAAGTCCAAGACTGTTAGGTTGCTGAGATTAGACAACGGGCTAATGTCATTAATTTGGTTAGAATACAAATACAACCTATTCAGATTGGTCAGATTGGACAAAGGTCCAATATCACTAATCTGGTTGTTGTAAAGATATAGCTCAGTCAAATTGTCTAAATGAGTCAGAGGAGTAATATCGGTGATTTGGTTGGCATATGGTTCCTCGCTCATTAAGGAGTTTAGCGTCAAGTCAGTCAGATTAGTCAAGTTGGAAACAAAGTTTATGTCTTCAAGCTGATTATCTACTAAAACTAATCGGGTCAATCTAGTCATGTTGTACAAGAAACTTGTATCTTTAATCTTCGTGTGACTCAGGCCTAATTCTTCTAGGCTAGTCAGGCTGTATAAGGGGGTGATGTCTCTGATTTCATCACGGTGGCGGTTCGAACTCAAATACAATTCAGTCAGATTGGTCAGACCGGATAGGGAACTAATATTGATGATCGGGTTTCCACTTAAGTGTAGGGACTCTAGGTTAGTCAGATTAGACAAAGTTCTCAGATTAGTAATTTGGTTCTCACCCAGACTCAAGTAAGTCAAGTTAACCAGATTGGATAGGGGACTAATATCACTAATCTGGTTGATGTGAAGATTTAGATGAGTCAGACTCGTCAAATTGGCTAGGGGGCTAAGGTCGCGAACCTGGTTAACTTCTAGATCGAGGTAAGTCAAGTTAACCAGATTGGATAGAAGACTAATATTCCCGCCGAACGGGTGGCCGCTTAATACTAAGACCTTCAGGTTAGTCAGATTGGATAAAGGTCCAATATCACTAATCTGGTTTTTACCAGCACGACCGGGTAGATATAGATGAGTCAGACTCGTCAAATTGGCTAGGGGGCTAAGGTCGCGAACCTGATTATCTTCTAGGTCGAGGTGAGTCAGCTTCGTCAAATTGGATAAGGGGCTAAGGTCGCTAATGTATTGATTATGCCTCAAATCTAAACGAGTAAGGTTAACACAATATTCTAAACCGGTTAGGTCGCTGATAAAATTACTTAAACGATTAAGGCCCCAAAAACTAACTATACTAGCCATTTCAAGATGGTTAATTGGATCTCCAGCATTTTTACCCAATTCCCATTCTAATAATTTTCGCAAATTAGCATCTGGAATATTGACATCTATCGGTTCTTGAATGAAACCATGTGTAACGTTTACGGACCTATCTTTAAGTTCTTGTATGATTAGTCCTGCCTCAGCAGGTAATTGGTTGCCGAGTAAATTCAGTTCTGCCAAGTTAGACAGGTTGGATAACACACTTATATCAGTTATTTGGTTCCCACCCAGATTCAACTCGATTAAGTTAGCTAAATTGGATAATAAACTTATGTCTGTTATTTGATTGCCCAGCAAATTTAGGTCCGTCACCTTAGTCAAATTAGATATTGGCCTGATGTTACTGATCCTATTTTGAGACAGGTCCAATTCGGTTAGACTAGTCAACAAGTTGGATAAAGCACTAAGGTCACTAATCTGGTTGTCATGCAAATTGAGGACAGTCAAGTTAATGCAGTATTCTAAACCGGCTAGATTACTAATGCTGGAACTAGAGGCATCCAGTTGTCCACTTAACCCATCCAGTTCAAGGTCAGTAATGGAGTCACCATTACCCTTGCCCAGTGCTTGTTCTAGAAGAGATCGTAGATTGGTATCAGGAATATTGACAGTGACCGTTTGTCGGAGACTTCCATTCTCATAAGCACCTATGTCGACCGTATCACCGAAAATTCGCTGATTATCGATCTTATCTGTATTTGGTAGGCTAGTTATGTTAGTACTTCCCGCATCAATAGCCGGAGAACTATCCTGCAATTGATAATCCCTGTTTGCTGCATCTTGGAATTTCGGGTCCCCTGATATATTTCCATTCTCAGCTGAGACATTGGTTGGTAAAGGTCTATCGAATAATGAGTTAGATATATTTATCAGTTGTGAGGAAGGAACATCCCAACCGGAAGAGTTTTCAGCAAAAATAGTATTAACAATATTGATAGTATTGGTTCCTGGAGATAAAAACTCATAAGTGTTGTCAACGATGGTGCAGTTGATGACACTTAAATCAGCACCAGCCAGCTGAACCCCCACATTATGGTCATAGATCAGAGTGTTGACCAAAGTCACTTCTGCTCCTTGACCAATATCCACTCCAACATACGGGTAGGAATTTGGATTGGTAATTTCACAGTTTTCAACCGTTATATCGGTCGAATCAGGAGCCATATATACGTTAGGCATAGAAAGAGAACTTAATCGAATTGATTTTGCGCCCTCGATTCTGACCTCAACAGGGATTCGTCTAGGGTTTTTTGGGTCAGCTGACGAAATTTTCAAGTTGTTCTTGTAGATATAAATAGGTTCTGTCTCGACAGAATCAGCATTGAAGATAATTTCATCTTTAGGCCACGCTCTGGAATACAAAACCTCATTCAAAGATTCACCGGCTTCGATTATATGTCTGGTTGGAATTCGGTTTTCGTGATATAGCAATATGTTGTGCCAGGTTTGCTTTCCTGTCCTATCAATTGCTAGCAGATAAACCTGTCGCACTTCAGCTTGCTGGCTGGAGGAGCCTGGTGAATAGAAGGTTTCTAAATCGGTTGTGGCTGATTCATGCGTACCAAAGTTATATGACCCGGTAAAAGAAGTTCTACCGTCGATCAAAGAAAAAGATTCTCCAGGTATAGAGGAGATTGGGACCGTATCACCATTGTAACGATAATTACTGAACGAACTGCCTACATCAGCCCTTCCATAGAAAGCAACCATATGAAGCCCATCATTATCGGTAATTGTAAAATCTACTTGATGAGTCATCGATCCGGAAGGATAAGAGGAGTTGGAGGAGACTTCTATCTGAGGCGCTGAAAAAGCAGTAATATCAAAGCTGTCAAAATCTCCTCTATTGAAAAAAGGGCTGCTTCCCACAATAGCCTTAGCTAGGCTAGATAAAATAATATCTGACCCACTCTTACCAAACCAACGGTATCCCAAAATATAATATTTTTGCCGGCCATCAGCACCGAAAGTTGCAGGCCTCCAATCATGACCTAGACCAAATGCATGACCTAGTTCATGTGTAGTCAGCGCCGAATTTAAATTTTCTGTCGATACCACACAGATGCCCGAACTTGGGCTATTCGCTTTAGCTATACCACCTGTATAAGCTACGTCTAACATAACCACGTAATAGATGGTCCTGTCTTCCGGGTAGTCAGCTTGTAACGTATTGTCTGATCCTAGATCCGGGTATATATTATTGATCAAGTTCCCACTCCAATTCGCGGCCCACGAATCGTATTCACTAAGGCTATGTGCACCGACCTTCTGGTAGACAGTGACTTGACCTGATGGGTCCTCAACCAATTCAAACGTTTTTCCTATTCCATCATCATCCAGATAACCATCTGCTGCCATCTGGTCTTGATAAAAAGTCTGAACTTCTAGCATTAGTGTCTTAATTTGGCCAGCTACAGTATCTTTATCGGCCACTGTTGGATTCAGATCGCTAGGAATTAACAAGACTGGTAAAACTTTCAAGTGGTTTTTGTTCAAATCAATCGGAACCGCGTCCGAGAGCCGATTAAATTGATACTCATCTTGATCATGGCTGTGGTGATGGGCAATCCCATTATGCTGGTGATCATATCCGTCGAAAATATATGGTGACGCCATCAAACTAGTAGAAAAAAGCACAACAACAAGTAACTGGTAAATATGGCAGATAATCTTTTGATCGGCGGGTCTTTTCATATTTTCACCTCAACGAAATCAGGCAAGAAAAACAACAGATTCAATGATGGATAATTTTTTTTTGATTTAGCTAGTAAAGTGAATTTGTATTTGTCCATTCCCATTGTCTCCCTTTGTATTCTTAGTATCGCTTCTTTTTTTGGTTACATCATCCTTTTGATACAAAAGCAGCACAAATATAATTCGGTAGCCACAATTCAAAGGAAATTTACACTAACTATGCTCGTCGCACAGTATTGAGATATTGAAAAAAAGTAAAATCTATTCAGGATATGAGGTTCGGATGTTTCTGATCGGGGTGTAAGTTGACAAAAGCTCCAAAGTGGACAGTTGGTCATTATATACTTAATCGTTAGCACTCAACAAGATATATTTTTCACTTTCAAAGTAATGAGATTAGGTGTTGGGTGCTTAAAATAATATGAGACAGACCATATTTGGCTGAATTATTTCGTTTCTTCAAACTTATTAATCGAGAATGATATAGTCAAGTTAGTCGTTTAATAAAAATAACGTTGAAATAATATTCATATAATTATGCCCCGACGATAATGTCTTATTACTTATTAATCGATTCAAGGTTTTAAATACGAAATCTTGTTCCTAATTCTGACGATCTGAGTTAATTTGATTACCATCGGAAGCTAGATTTGTGAGGACTATCTTCCCACATTGTTTGCCAATCATTCCAAGATGCTACTTTGTTGGGAGAGCAATGACTCCGTACCACACATGAGATGGGTTTATGCCATAAATTACCCAGCGGCGTATTTGTCTGACTGTAACGAAAATCAACTGACCAACGGATTGACTTTGTTCGGTTCAAAAGGGAACGGTGAAAGACAAGATTATGAAAAATAACTAAGTCCCCAACTTTCATCTTTAATGTCTCGATACAATCACTTCCCACCGATGGGTCCTGATTGGGAGTTTTAAATGATTCGCCGTCAATATGATGATGGGGCTTTAAACCTAGTAGATGGCTGTTTGGAAGGAATTGCAATGTTCCATTTTCAGCACCAACATCGACCAACGGCATCCAAACAGTTAAATGAGTATTTTTTTCGGTATTCGGCATGTAAGCACTGTCTTGGTGCCAAGGAAGGGTAGTCAGTTTTTCGTCTGGCAACTTAGGTCGAACCCAAAAATCGCCATTGAACTGGATCTCATGTTCTGTTAGAGATCCTACTACATCCAATATTGACGGGTGAACAATTAAATTGAATAAAGCTTGGCTAAAAACACTGGTGTGCCACCCAAAAACTTCATTTTGGCCACCAAACTGCTGCAAAACCCGATACCAACGTTGTGTAAAATCAACCTCTCGACAGAGATCAGTTATTTTACCTTCAGCATACAAATCATCTGTTTGCCGATCAACTACACCTGAAACGACCTCTACCAAGGGCAATAAATCCGATGATGGTACGACTTGTCGAACCACTAAATAACCTTGATTCTGAAAAGTTTCTATTTGAATCGGATCTAGAGTTCTGAGGGGTACGACAGCTGTCATTGGCACTTTCCTTCGTTAGTAATTATGAATTATTGATTCAACATGATAGTAAATTATTACCAGCCATCATAGTTTCGCCGGCCTATCCTCAATTGTCCGTAGACATATCCGATTTTAAATCAAGCCAGCAGATGGCATCCATCCGGTTTTACTGTCTACTGGTAGTGCTTGACATCTACTTGCTAATCTGGTTATCGAGAATTGATTGCCTCAGAATCTTGTTGTTCAAATTCTGAGACACTAACAAACCTGAAAAATATTCAATCAGACTACTGTCTGATTGTAATACTATTGGACAATAATTTCATTGGGTGGTGTATCTCAGTCTTTAATCAAAAGATTACTCATTGTAAAATATCAGCCTGATTGAATCCAGTCCTAAACTTTGATGAAAAATGTCACAAAGCTGATTTTGGAATTTAACACTTTCATGTTATTAATTAGTATCGATTGATAATAAACCAGTAAAGCAAAAAAGAATTTTAATCCTCAACCATCTGAATATTTAACAGTAAAAGGGAGACTATTCAGCTGAACATTTGGCGAAATCCTGATCAACTCGCAGCCATGCAAAAAGAATTCGAACAGTCAGGTATCATTAGCTTAGAGGGGTTTTTTCCTTCTAGTTCCATTGATCCAATTCGACAGCGTGTTTATGCTTCATTTGAGAACCGAGGTGCCAGAAAAAATGGATACTGGCAATACAAAAAAAATGATCTGATAGATTTGCCCGATTCAGAAGTAAAACTCATCAGAAAGGAGTTAAAAGAGACGGATGAGCTACAATTGCTTGATCATGAAAACTTGATAGATTTAGTATCTACTCTGACTAAAAATCAAATGGATCTAAATTCATCTGAAAATGAAAAAAGTCCTTGGCAGTTCTTGATTACTTTGCCCACTAATGGCCAATGGGTAGTACCGTATTCGATGTGGCACCTAGATTTCCCTCGGTTGCCCCATAACCAACCCATCGGTCTACAAATTTTTACTTTTCTTGATCAGGTCGAGCCAAAAGGAGGAGGTACTTTAGTCATTGCAGGTTCACATCGAATGCTCGATTGTCAAGATTTCATGTCCTCGAAGGAGGTAAAACGAAGACTCAATAAACAGGAACATTTTTTCGCTAAGCTATTTTCACCCAAAACCAAAAATCGAGAAAATCTATTATTGGACAAGGGTAGATCAGGGGATATTGATTTGTCTATTATTGAATTGACCGGAGATCCTGGTGATATTTATTTAATAGATCTTAGGTTGTTTCATGCAGTTAGCTCAAATACGTCTAATCAACCCAGACTCATGCTGACCAATAGATTTTTCTGCCAAAAATCTATCAACCTTTGGCAACGTCATATTTCTGCCCAAAGTTAATCAATTGTCTAGTCTTTTTGTTTATCTGACTGCTAAATACAGGTTCCTGTACCTATACTAATTTTATAATCAACAATTTTTATGTATTAACTCAACCCTAATTTCAAGAAGCAGGAGAAATATATTTTGTATTTGTGGCAAACATCTTTGAAAACAACTCTTTTGGCCTTGGTCTTTCTGAATCTACATTTTTTAATATCAGCTGAAGATAGCAGTAAGGCTAAATGGTGGAAGGGTAACCTCCACACACATTCTTTGTGGAGTGATGGCGATGATTTCCCCGAAATGATTGTCAGCTGGTATGTTGAGCACGGATACAATTTTCTGGCGCTATCAGATCATAACATCCTATCCGAAGGAAATAAATGGATCATGTTGTCCTCAGCCAGCAAAACAGTAAAAGAAGCCTATCAAAAATATTTGTCCAAATTTGGGCACCCGTGGGTGGAATCGACGGAGGATACCGAATCCGGCTTGAGTGTCCGCTTGAAGCCACTCGATGAGTTTCGATCCTTATTCGAATCCCCCTCACAATTCTTGTTGATGCAAGGTGAGGAGATTACGGCGCGTTACGTTAATCTACCAGTTCATCTCAACGCTACCAACCTAAAAACGATAATTCCACCCCAAACAGGACAGTCAGTTCAAGAGGTTATAAGAAAAAACGTAGACGCCGTTTACCAACAAAGAGAGGAAACAGGTCGTCCGATCCTAGTTCATCTTAACCACCCCAACTTTGGTTGGGCCATTACCGCTAAAGATATAGCTGAAGTTGAAAAAGAAAAATTTTTCGAAGTCTACAACGGCCATCCTGCTGTCAGGAACTATGGTGATCAAGACCATATGAGTACCGAAAAAATGTGGGATTATATTTTAACCTATCGCTTAACTAAACCAGAAAAAAGCCTTATATACGGTTTGGCTACCGATGACGCACACAATTACCACGACTACCAAACTAGCAAAAGTAATCCCGGTCGTGGATGGGTTATGGTTAAATCGGCTCATTTAACAGCTGAGTCGATTATTTATGCTATGGAAAAAGGAGATTTTTACGCTTCAACTGGCGTTTATATAGAATCTATCCAATCTGATCAAAACTCTTATAATATTACGATTCAGCCTGAAAACGGAGTAACCTACCGCGCCCAATTCATTGGCGTTGTCAAAGAGGATATTAAAGACCTAGACCAGTTTAGGAATCTGGATATGAAAGATATTATTAATCATCAATCAATCGGAAAAATTCTTAGTACCCAATCAGGTACCAAGGTAAATTATCAGTTTCAGGGAAATGAAATTTATGTAAGAGCTAAGGTAATCTCATCTAAGCTACAAGAAAATCCGTATTCCAACAATGATTTTGAATCAGCTTGGCTTCAACCGGTAGATTTGAATTAGCCAGTATTTTAAGACCGAATTCGATCCTGCCTAACAATAAAAAGTTAGCTAAATCAGGTTCCAAAAATCTGGATAATAATGTACAGTAGAAGATTAGTTGATTCTGTAGCGACTGTACATCAGACCTAACTCTAAGAATCATAGTTAATGGCTCTTGCAAAAAACAAAAATGAATAATAGTTTAATATGCCACTCCAGCCTGCCGATATTCAGTTAGACGACAATGACTTCTTTACCTATCAACAGAAGGGTTATTGGATTAGCCCTGTTCTTTTTAATGACCAAGAAGTTGAAGCGATGCGATATGAACTTGAACGAATTTGTTCTGGTCAGAGGGACTACGACTGTTTTTTTTGGTTAAGACAGCCCAAGTTCACAGTAGATGATCCGGCTGTACGTCAAGTAGTCAATGGCTGGTGGGTCAACAAAGTTATGCGTAAAATGGTTCAAACTCCGGTCATTGGCTATATCGGATCTTTGCTGATGAACACAAAGGAAGTCCGACTTTGGCATGATCAGATGATTTGGAAGCCAGGTTTAAACGGTATTAAAAACCCTGATTTAGACAATAATATCGGTTGGCACCAAGACTATCCTCACTGGCAGTGTGCTAATACCATGAATTTTTGCACTGCTTGGATCGCACTACAGGATACCGATGAATCCAATGGTGGCATGCAGGTAGTAGAAGGTTCACATCAGTGGGGATTCCGTCACGATGCCAATACTTTTGGTGAGAAAGACTTGGAAAGCCTGCAAAAAAAATATTGTCCGCCCAACATGGATTGGAAAACTGAACCGTGTATCCTTAAGGCAGGACAAGCAAGTTTTCATCATTCACTAACCTACCATGGTTCTGGTCCAAATCTTTCTAACCAACCAAGACTATCCTTTGTAGTTCATATGATGCCAAAAGATTGCGGCTTTAACTCTCAAGGGCGCTATCACCCGAATGCCGATTTGATGGGACCTAGTGTCAAGGATGGAGATCTGTTTGATGGACCATATTTTCCTCGTTTATGGCCTAGCAATTGAATCCCCCTATCCACTTCTCAAATGGCACCAATCTTCCAATAGATCAATCGTCAATTCCTGGTGCAGAGTGAATTGGATCCTGCCAAAAAACTTGTTCTGGTTCTTCGACTTCTGGGATATCTAAATTGACGACGACTGCTTCTTGATCGCTGCGTACTAACACACATTCCAGTGGCTCATCTTTACTGGCATTGATTTCTTGATGTGGTACGTAAGGAGGCACATAAATAAAATCCCCAGGTCCAGCTTCTGTCGTAAACTCCAGTTGGTTGCCCCAACGCATGCGCGCTTTACCTTTGATTACGTAGATCACACTCTCGAGAGGGCCATGATGATGAGCTCCCGTCTTAGCGTTAGGTTGGATTTCAACGGTGCCTGCCCATAATTTTTCCGCTCCTACACTGGCCCGATTGATAGCGGCAGCTCGAGTCATCCCAGGAGTTTGTGCAGTATCAAGATCTAATTGGTCGCTCGTAACGACCCGGATTCCTTCTTGGTACCAATTTTTGCCCATTTTACGTTTAGTATCTTTCATTAAACATCTTGGTTTGATAAATCTATCGGTTGTCTAGTTTCTGCACTGTTTAATATAGCTTCCATCATGCGTTGGACTTCCAACCCTTGTTGGAGCGGAGCCTGACAGGTTTTTCCATCCAGGATACAACTGATGAAATGCTCAGCCACTCGCTCAAAAGAGAGAGTTTGCTTCTCTACCTCCGGTGTCAAATCTTCCGGTTGACCTCCACTGTTTCGATAAATAGTTAAAGGATTAGTCTTGGCTCCAGCCTCGGTGCCAAATATCTCAATTTGTACTTCGTTTGGGCGATGTGCGGCCCAGAAACTTTCGATTTGGATACTGACACCTCCTTCGAAAACGATAAAACCAGTTCCATAATCGTCTGTATTAAACTGCTCAACTATCTCAGGATTTGGTGTTGATCCATTATATCCCAAGCCACGAGGCCCAAATTTTGCACCTGCCGCACCTAGTGCATAAATTGGTTTGGGTGTTCCTAACAACCACCACGACGCATCTAGAACATGAACACCCATATCACGGAAAGCTCCACCGCCAGCCTGAATAAAATTCAAACGAAGCTGGTCCTTCCCTCGCCAAATTGGAATTCCATTTCGGCGAAAACTACGCGCTTTGGCATAGTATAAGTCTCCGAAATATCCATCCTTGACCAGTTGCCCCAAATGCTGACAAGAATCACCAAACCGATGTCCTAAAGACATCATATTAACAACGCCGATCTCTTCAGCCTCATCTACCAACCGGCGAGCAGCTACTTCTGAATCAGCTAAGGGTTTGGTAACCAATATGTGTTTTCCATTACGGACAGCCTCTAGACCAACCGGCACATGCCACTGATTAGGTGTACCTACGAAAATGGCATCTACATCAGTTGCCTGGCAGACAGATTTGTAATCGGTGTAAGTTTTGACCGGGCTTTTTAAATTTTTAGCTAGCTCAGCCATTCGGTTTTCGTCTAGATCGCACAGAGCGACGACCCTACCCCGCTGATTAGCATTCAATGCTATAGCATTCGGCTTACCGATTCCCATGCCGACAATAGCAATTTTGACTTCATCCATTGTATCGTCCTTCCTATTTCCATCAAAATATCATCAAAGATAAACTGGATATACCAAACGCCCCCAGATCAGAATCTGTCTGTCAATATACTAAAACCAGATTCAATTCCATCATATTCCTAGTACGTCTAACCCAATTCTGGTTTTCAGAAGTGTGTCAATTAAAGTCAGTACCATAACGAATCCATTTTACAAGTTTCTAATCCGTTCCACTGCTGCCCAGATAGCAGCTGCAATGTAAGTGTTTTCTTCTTCAGTCATCAATGGGTGCAGCGAAACACAAAATAGTCTTCTGGCTATTTCGACAGAAACTGGTAATGTTTCGATTTGTTGGTAAGTTTGAGAATAAATGTAAGGCTGAGATTCCCAAACCGGTGGATTTCCCACCAGCGTGCCGACTAGATAATCTTCTTTTAGTATCTGGCATAGTTTATCGCGCTTGTCTCCAGCCCATTCCGGTGGAACAAGTAATGTAAACAGGTAAAAGGTATGATCATTTTCAGCAGGCTGATAAGGCAATAAGAGTTCAGGTATTCCTTCCAAAAGTTTCAACCGTTGATTAGCTCGTTCGACTCTTTGAGAGATCATATCTTCCAATCGCTGTAACTGGATACTACCAACAGCAGCTTGTACTTTGGTCATTTTGTAGCTAGAACCCCATCCACTTGACTCATTACCCCATTGGCGAAACCCTCGTAATTTTTGGGCTAACTGCTCATCATCGGTAGTAATCATGCCACCTTCGCCTAGAGTCGTCATCAATTTCATGGTATGAAAACTAAATACATTCATCCAACCTTTCTTGCCGATTTTGGTGCTTTTATATCCACCACCACAGGCGCGAGCTGCGTCTCCAATCACTCTCGGTGGACCATGTACCGGATGAGGATACTTATTTGCAATGTCCAGTAAATCGTCCATTGGTGCCGAAAGCCCGTTCATGTGAACTGGGAAAATTGCCCTTGTTCTTGGTGTAATTCGTTTTTCTACATCCGCAGGATCGCAATTGAAAGTCCGAGGGTCAATATCGCAAAATACAAGCTTGGCTTTTTGACCCAGTACAGCTAGGGGAGAAGCCTTAAAGTTAATAGCTGGGCAAATAACTTCATCTTCTGCCTGCAAGTCTAAGCAAAGCATGGATAGGTCTAGACCTACACTAGCGGTGCTCAAAGAAATGGCAAAATCAGTTCCACAATATTTAGCAAAGGATTCTTCAAATTCAACAATTTCATCAACAATAAAACCAAATCCAACTCGCCAGTTCATTGATTTACGAATCGTTTCGGTGACTGCCTCAATTTCTGCTTCGGTGTACCACCCCCCCAAATTGGGCTCAGCAGGAAACAGTTGTTTGGGTTTATATGATCGAAATATTTTTTGTCTTTCTTTTTTGTCCATTAGATTTTAGGTAGGCATTCAACCTTTCCAAACTATCTACTCTGTATCTACTCTGGGCTTTCTGTAGAAGACATGTTGAATAAAAGATAAGCGTTAGTGTAATCGAAATAGCAGTCCAGACTTTTGAATCGCTAAACATCTGCTTTTTTAGCAGCCTATCGGAACTTAGAGTTTATAATTATTAAATTCCATTTCGGTAACATTGTTACTAATTTGATTCCTACTGATGAATTCTTATATCCAATTGATTATTGAATGAAAGAGCGTAAGGTTCTTTCACGTGGGCATCTGATAATTTTCTCTATTGTTGCTTTCACGAACTGGCTAGATTTTGGCAGTTTGGATTCTAATTCCTCAGCCGTCTGTATTGACCACTCACTTTCTCTTGGCCCGTAGGTCTTTCTGAGGTTCCATGTCGTGTATATAATCCAATAAGCGTATTCTTGTAATATAACCCTATTTCTTTCCCCAACTGCCTTAATTTCTGAGTAATCATTTATGTCAAAATAGCCACTCGCAATGGCTTGCTGGGCAATTTCGTACAACCGAGAGGAGTCAGAAAGGCCCCATTCTGTCGGTAGAGTGTGGTGAAATCCAACGTTGCTAATATGGTGGAGAATATGCTCAACTACTTCGACTACTTGTCCGTCTACGCCCTCCATAATGATATCGCAAACGCTATTTTGTGCCCTCGTTTGACCAATTAACTGTTCCTCCTTTTGGCTAAGACTCCAATCTTCGCCGGCAAAAATTGGGATCACCGCTCGATAGAGATATAAATTAGTCAGTAGTTTTTCCTGCATGGCTACATCTATCCGGTTATCGACAGTAAACATGTCAGCAACGGTTTGAGCTACATCTTTCATGAAAGAATCGCTGATTTCATCTTGTGCAACCAGAGTAATACCACAAACAGTCAGCTTCTTGGTAAAAGGCGGGTAATCAGATGACGGTTGTATGGTCTCAAATAGGTACAGATTTTCCGGAACTTCACCTAAGGGCTGACTTAGAATACAATCTAAGGATACGTGGTTGCTTAGCATCATCTCTTGACTACAACTGGTCATAGAAATAAAAACCAATAGTAGGTTAATTTTCGTTTTCATCTGGATTTCTCTTTCTAACTAAAAACAATAACACTCTGATTAGTGGGTAAGTCTTAGGTATAAGCTCATTTCAACCGTTGAAATTGATAGCTTTGTTTTTTACCAAGGGTTTGTGGATTCCATATCCCATTTGGTGATATTTGTGATTCTAATTGGTCGGTCTTTGGTAAACAACCGCGCTTCTTGACTATCTTCTCGAGTAGGATAAACTCTCTGCACAATACATATGTCACCATTGACAAAAATTTCAATCACCGATCTATCGACGAAAATATTGAGATTTAAGGCTTGCTTCCTTCCTAAATTGTAAGGGACCGTTTGCTTGAAATTTCCAGTACTGAGTGACGTTCCGAATTGGCCACAAGGATAACTCAGTTCTTGGTTCGTACTCGATCTCTCAAAATCAACTACAAATTCCTTTTGGGTATGGTCATAAACTATAGTAGTCTGTTCTTCACCGTCGGGTGAGCAGAATAATTTTAGACCAAATCGGTCTGATTTTAGTGAATCGATAGTTAAATTTAGCTCCATACAGTCTGAAAACAATCCATCAATAACCATCTCGTCTT
Organism: Candidatus Poribacteria bacterium; assembly: GCA_036339735.1. Lineage (GTDB taxonomy): Bacteria > Poribacteria > WGA-4E > WGA-4E > UBA9662 > TMED15. Next base: position 10,188 of record JAYZAL010000061.1, on the reverse strand, counting down.
TGGAGGATAAATCAACATCATTGAATATTTGTTGGTTATAGCGTAGAGCCTTTAACTCCTCTACCGGTTGAATTTTTAGTTTATTGTCCGATGTTGACGTAAAGTGCCAAGGAACCGTCATAATACTATTCCAACCATAGCTTCCGGTAGACTGAGCATCACGAATCCATCCCCAAAATAATCTTCTACCTTTTCCATCAATCAAGGTTTCTGGTCCAGCCAACATACTTCCCTGATAACTAATTTGACCGTTCGTTTCGGGATAAAATTTTTCGTTTTTATATTGTCCAATATAATACTGGCACTTACTATAAGGCTGATGTGTATGCATTAAGAGCATATGTTTTTGGCCAAAAGGGAAAAAATCAGAACACGCACAATCTTCTTCTTCTCCTGTCCATTTTCGATCTGATTTATAAAAAGGACCAATATATTTCCAAGACCTTAGGTCTTTTGACTTGAAAAGACTGGTTGAATCACCTTCATAACCATCCTGATAATTTTTATTACCTATTAAAGCGTAATAGGTATCACCTTCTTTCCAACCGCTGGGGTCAAAAATCACGCAATCTGGAAATTTAGCCTCAGGACGAAGTGCTTTAGAACTGTGATTCCGTCCATCTTCGATGGAAATAACAGGATTTTCAGCCAATGGTTCCCAATGCTCTAGATTATCGTCGTGGCACTGATAGATGCAGATACCTTTGCGTGGCATATTAGTGATGATAGTTGGAGTCTCCATACCCTCCATAGCATCGCCACTATTAAAATAATCTCCTTTTGAACCTTCCAATGGTTCACTCAGATAAGCTTTATGATAAGTCCAGTGTAACAAGTCCCGACTTGAGATATGCTGCCAACTTGAAAAATCAAGTTGGTTAGGGCCGTTAGAAATCTTCTGCAAGTAACCTAGGTGGTATCGTCCATTCCAGTAAATAGCCCCATTAATATCGTTCCATCGACCTTCCGGTGGAACAAAATGATACTTAGGTCTGAATTTATCACCAACCAACTGGTCTCTTAGGTGATAGGATTTCATCAAATAATCATCGTAATCTGTCATTTACTCCTCCACTGATTTAGACGAGCTTATTTTACTGGTATATTGAAAGGAAAAATTTAGCCAACTATAAACGACCGCTTATATCTCGTCAAGTTTGCTGCGCTTTAATCTTGTCAAATACAAAGCCAAAACCTATAGTGGGCTAAAGTAGCTTTACACATTGACAGAAATGACCAATTCTGATAGGATCACGGCGAGTTGTGATGAGTTTTTGAAACCTGCCGAGCCCCCCTCGGCTTTTTTTGTGCCCGTAAACGTTATCTGAGATCCATTCAAAAAAACATTCGCCTATTTATTTTTTGGGAGATTTAATATATGAAATTGACACTTTCCGTCCCTCGTTCACGCCCAGCGCATTTAGCCAGTATTCCGGCACCAGAAGATTTTGAATCGCCTCTTTTAGAATTGACAGGTCCAAATCAGAGATTAATAGCAGAGCGCGACCCATCTTCTGCAATATACCATCTCAATTTGCCGGCCATAGAAGGTAATTCACAGTTAAGTTTTGATGTTTCGGAATTGGATTCTGAAGCTGCTGCTGCGGGTATTGTCACAAATGACTCTGACGGAAAATTAGATGTTTCGTTGGCTGGATCTCCTTTCATGACCTTTCATCATGGTAGCAACTATCCCAAGCCAGTTATCAACCCGATTCTTTCACCCAATGGTGTCAACATGCTACGTGAGCCCATGGGGGCTTGGACCAAAGGTGAACATCCTTGGCAACGTGGTTTAACCTTGATGCAAGGTGCAATTAATGGCGTCGATTGTTGGAACGAGCAAGCCGATCGGCCTGGATTTGGGCATACTCAACAAGATGACATATCGATTTCTCACAATCCTCTTTCGTTGTTGATAGAATCAAAAAATACCTGGTACGAAGATAAAAGGCCGTTAATGACCGATAGCCGATCCTATCGATTATTTGATTCAGATCGGGGATCCGTAGTACTTGATGTTTCACTGACTCTTCAAGCTTCTCACGGTTCAATAACAATTGGTGACACCAAAGAGGGAGGGTTTTTGTGCATTCGGGTTAACCCATCGATGAATGCCAATGCCGAAGGCAGTATGCGTAATGCTTATGGTGCCACAGATGAAAAAGGGTGCTGGTCCCTCCCATCTCATTGGATGGATTATTATGGCCCTCTTGATAATGGAGAAACTGTTGGGTTCGCCGTTTTTGATCATCCGAAAAATTTTCGTTATCCAACTACTTGGCATGTACGTGGTTATGGTTTGTTTGCTCCTAATTGTTGGATGTTTAAGCCTGATTATCACTTGCCTGAGAATGAATCCCTAACTTTTCGGTGGCGTGTGATCGTTCATACTGGTGATACTAGCCAAGCAGATGTTGCCAATCGCTTTCTAGATTATGTAGATGGACCGCGTGTTGAGTGGGAGTAGAACTGTCTCAGATTTTATGGTCAAGAAGAACAATAATTACCAGTTTGAAGTTCTATCTCATTCATGTAAATTACTTTTGCTCGACCTAAAATATAATCCAAATCGGTCTAATCAGAATAAGTAACGGTTCAGTGATCATTCGATGAAAGGGGTACCCAAATCGGTACTCCTTTTACTTAGCGATATTTTTTAAAATAGACTTGTACTCACGAACTGTCTGGAATTTCAGAAATCTGACCCTACTACTGGATATTGATGATTTAGAGCTAATTGACGATCCTTCCTGACCCTAGCAAGATAGGAACGCATCGTTTCTATCTTGAACTCTTCAATCAATTCATCGCTTGATATACCTGGAATCTGAGACCCAAAAACGATCAGGCATTCTTGAGGTAACCATTCACAATAGGCAGCCGTCGCCCCGTATTTTTTATATAATTCCTGTAACCGCTCAATGTTATTATCATGGTGCAATAAACGTCGATTCAAATCCAAATCTAGTGATGAGACTGGCGATTTACCTGCAGCATCACTAATGTTACGATTACTTGTTAGCATTTCTCGACCCGCAATATCTACAAAGGTAGATTGTCGGGCATAAGTAGACCCAATGTAGAAACCAAACTCAATTGCCCATTTAGTCAACATTCGTTCACCTGGCCACATAGATGACCAGATAACTAACTCAGATCCATTTTTACATAATTCAGAACCAACTTCCCAGTAGTTGATATCAAAACAAATGCTGAGTCCTACCCGACCAAAGTCAGTTTGAAAAGCTGGAGCCTCTATACCAGGAATAATCCCAATGTCTAGTTCCGCATGGGTTGGAAAGTTTTTGTGATAGACGCCAACTATTTCTCCATTTCGACCTATCAAAACTGAGCTATTGTATTTATTCCCATTTTCAATAGTGCCAAGTGGGCAAACCACATATAAGTTGTGTTGCTTAGCTTTGCGACTCATAGCAGTTACTGTGGGGCCGTCAAGCGGCTCAAACTGCCATGGATTAATATCTCCCAGATAATTACAAATTTCAGGAAAAGCAATCAAGTCACTTTTTAGCTGAGCTGATTGATCAACGCAGTCTTCCATTTTAGCTAATGTCTTTTTAAGCCGATCTTTCTCGCTACTTTTTAAAGGGCCAAAACTCACTAACGAGATTTTTGCTTTTCGGTTCACGGGTTTCCTCCGTTCCTAATTTAGTGTGAAAAACAGTCATAGTACACAATATGAGAGAGGGTCAATAAAATTTTATTCTTAGGAGATTATTCTTTTCTTTGATTGATTTGATAGAGCTATTTTTTCTATGACTCAATATACTGAACTGAGTCAAACAACTCAATTACGAAAAGAACGGAAGGAGTTTTGTTAAGAAATAAGCGCATCCGGATTTGGGAAATCCACTGAGAAAAGTTCTTATGCCTCGGGCTGGATAGCAGCCTGATTGAATATATCTGGCATTAGGGCTTGACCTAATTAATAACCAGTCCAACATGCATAGCCATTCCGTAAATCAGACATTCTTCATCAATATCGAAGCGAGGGTCATGGCACATGTTAACGATTCCTCTATCCTGATTACCAGCACCTACCAAGATAAAACAGGCCGGTACTTTTTGTGAATAATAACCGAAATCTTCTCCTCCCAGAATTGGTGGGTAAGGGTAAAGAACCTTATCCGAATCAACGATCTCTTCTGCTATTGATAAAACCTTAGTGATACACGGTTGATGATTATAGGTTACGGGATAACCTTCCTGATATGATAAATCATAGGTTGCACCATGAGCATTGGTAACACCTGCCAGTAGTTCTTCTAGTCGACGTCGCACTTTAACCTGAACCTCTTTTTTTAGCGTTCTGACAGTTCCTGACAGTTTCACTGCTTCAGGAATCACGTTATTAGCTGTCCCACCGTGAAACTGAGTAACACTGACAACTGCAGACTCAAGCCCATCAATATTCCGGGAAACGATGGATTGTAGCATTGAAACGAATTGGCTAGAGACTGAAATAGGATCAGTAGTCAAGTGAGGGAAGGCCGCATGTCCGCCTTTACCTTTAATGTTGATTTCAAATACATCTGGTTGGCCAAAAGCTGGGCCAGGGCAGACCGCAAACTGGCTAGTTTCCAGTAATGGCCAGACATGCAGGCCATAAATTTGATCAACAGAATCTAGAACTCCATCCTGAATCATAGCTGCCGCCCCGCCAGGAAATTGTTCTTCACTGGGTTGAAAAATAAATCTCACATTGGTCTTTAACTCATTCTTCAGTTTGCTGATTATCTTAGCAGCACCAATCAGCATAGCCGTATGTGCGTCATGTCCACACATATGTGCCTTGCCCTTAATTCTAGATTTATAATCAGGGGTCCCTAGCTCTTGCATAGGCAAAGCATCCATATCAGCTCTCAATGCTATCCGTTTAGTTGCTCCAACTACGTTAATGTCGCCCACTACTCCTGTTTGTCCTACACCTACCCGAACTTTCAGTCCCGAATCTTCTAGTTGCTTAGCAACAATACCTGCAGTTCGGTGAACATCAAATCCAGTTTCAGGATACATATGAATATCTCTTCGGATAGAGACAATCTCATCAAAATGAGAGCGGCAATCTTTTAAAATCTGGGTAGTGAGTTTACTCATAATTAATTTCCTGAAGAGGGATTTTACCAAATACCAAACACATATGAATGCGAATGAGTTAATAATGAGAGTCGAAATTCATTTAGAAGGTAACTTGGCAACTTAGTTTTTCAAAGTTTAATACAAATATTCATCTTTGTAGCTTTCACCTAGTATCCTATTCGTGTTAATCACTCTTGGTGCAAGCAGCATAAACGCGTGTTTTTTCACGATGTTTTTACTAATTATATTGTCTTTTTTGATTATTAGTTTTGCCTGTTTTACCAATCATCCATGCTCAATTAACTACTTTCATTGGACAGTGAAATTTTTGTAAATACCTATTTCCGTCTGTCATTACAACATCGAAGCCCCAATCAACACCCCGATCATTGATTCCATTTTCAAAATTTTCCGGGCAATAAAAACCTGTTGATTGATTTTTCATCCGACCACCTGTATCAACAAAATTAACTCCATCTTCCGACCATAATATCTCAGTCCAATATCGACCTCGGATTGCGGCTAAGCCGTATCGATGCACCCAGATTGAGAAAGCGTGTCCTGCAAAAAGGGGGTTGTTTGGGTGTTTAATATAGGGCCCCTTGATCGATTTAGACGTAGCCAAACCAACACTCGTTTGCCAAGGTAATTCTCCTGATCGTTTACTTTTGAAGTAAAGACACCATTTCCCTTGACGATAAACGAGATTAGTATCTCCCATCATATCACTATCCCATTCCTCTTGATTTGTACTTTGTTTCAAAACAGGTCCTTCTTGAGAACGATACCAAGGCCCAGCAGGTGTTTCTGCTACTGCATATCCTAAGTGTCGTGTCGATAAATTACTGTCTCGAAATCCAGTATAAAAGAGATAGTACAAGCCTTCACAAAAAGCCACATAGGGTGCTAGATTGCCGGATTCATCCCAAGAACCAGCCTTACCTGAAGGTAAGGCTTCACCTCTCAGTGTCCAATTATTAGCGTCAGAAGACACCGCGTAGTGTGTGGTCACATACTCATGATCTCCCACATTCCTTGAATACCAAACATAGTAAAGTTGATCATGAAAAATTATGTTTGAAGGATCATGACAATCAAATTCGCTGCTTGGCGAAAAATGTGGACTATCAACCATCGACTTCTGTGGTGATTGTAACTCCAATGGAATTTGCACGAATCTAATTTAGTCCTTTTGTCAGCTATTTATAAATCGAGTGTAAGAAAGGAAAACATGATTCTATTAAAAAATCGATAATCCAACTCATAAATATCTTAGTTATCAACCTAAATTCCACGCACAATATGCCGATCATCGTATCCATCTCTAGGGAAGTGTTCTAGATTTAAACTCCCCGGAATGTAATGCCAAGCAGTACTGTATCGACTACGTTGGCTGGTGTTAGGGTGTGTACCATGAAGAAGATTGGCTGAGAAAAACACTACCGTCCCTGCTGGAACAGCGACATCCACGACTTGTGACTCGTCAATCGTTTCCACCCAACTACCATAGCTATCATCTTTGCTGTGGTGCTGAGCAATTTCGTCAGTTAGGTGGCTTTTGGGAACGACTCGTAAACATCCATTCTCGATATCGGAATCTTGTAAGTAAATGGCACAACTAATTATTTCATCAGATTGTGTTCCAAAGTAGAAATTATCTTGATGCCAAAAGACGGAAGTGCCCCCTCCAGAAAGTTTGGGAAAGAATTTAGTACCGAATACATCTAGATTTTCCCCTAAAAGTGATTCGACACGGTCCAGTATTACTGTTTCTTTGGCTAGGTCTAAGATTTTTGACTCTAGAACACAAACTCCCTGAATCTTATGTAGTAGATCTTGGTTTTGTTCACGATCTTCGTTAAGTTCAAAAGACCAATGAGGAGTACCAATGGGCGTAGATAGGCTTCTTTCCACAAGATCATTAAAAACCTCTACATAGTGCTCAAGCTTAGGTCCCTGAATTAGATTCTCAAAAACTAAAAAACCCTCGTCTTGAAACTGTTTCATTTCCGATGATGTCAACATATATTTATCCTTTAGGTAACCGTTTATATACTATAATAGCTAGATTATATAACAAGAATAGAAAGAATCAGCTATAGAGTTTGACTGAATCGAATAATGCCAAGTGCGCGACTTTAATTGATGAATCTGATAAGCCTACGAACATAATTACTTAATCCACACAACTAGGCAACTTACCCATATCTTATTACGACATAATTACTGAGTAGAATCATTGTTTTTTCAAGTCCTCAACCGAAATTTCATTTAGTTATTCAGCTGGATCGAAGCCGAATAGGAGGTCCCATAGTCCGAAACTCAATATGAATGTCTGACATGTTATTCCCCACTTGACCTTTGATTTCGATATCTTGATACCCGCTCTTAACCCAAATCTGGCTAGGATCAACATCCTGTTGGCCAGATTTCTGCCACTGATTTGAGTAAAACACAACATTTGTGAAACCTTCAAACTTAGCGATTTCTCCCGGCAAAAGCTGACGCTCAATTTGTATGTATGAATTCTCTGATGTACCAATCGTAAGGCCGGAAACGCGACTGTCTCCTCGTATTTCCACAGTAAAAGAAAGATATTGCTCTTGATAGGGGTTATTAATTTTGCATGTAACGGATGATTCTCGACCAGTATTAGACATAAGTTGGAACTTTTCCTTATGAGAATAAATCGGGAATAAATCCCATTGGTCACCGACTCCCGAAACCGATTTTAGGTGAAATTCTTTATCGATATCTTGCAAATCACGCTTGATTTCTTTCGGGAAAGCACCAGACATTCTGGCTGTCTCCCATCGGGATACGGCCTCAATAATATTTTCTACATTGTTATTGGTCTTACCAACAGAGCTGTCATCAGCCTGTTGCTGTGCGCTACTATCTAAACTCATGGCTAAGGCGAAACCAGCATCGAAGCCCGCAGCTCTCGCCAGCAACCACTCTGCATCTTCAACGCTAGTTTCCTCTCTCAAGGCAAACCAGCCAAGCATGTGTGGCATCAGATTACGACTAAAATAGTCCTGATTTTTTAACCGATATTGCGTTTGGCTTTCCCGAAACCCAGCATACCACGGTTCACCCCAATTCATTCTGGTGTAAACGTGCCAATTAAAATGTCCCGGATTGCTAGCATCATTGATAACCTTTCCTCTGAGATGTGGATCAAGCTTTTCATACCAAGCCATTGTAAAGAGAGTTCGACCATACTGGCCCAGACCCGTCGAAAAATTTCCTTCAAGACCGTCGAAGGAAATTTGGGTTGCTCCGGTATACGAACAGAAATCAGCAATTCTCTCAGATATTTCTTTCGATAAATTTAGATCCGTGAGAAATACCTTGTAGCCGTGGTCGGCTAATTTTCCAACCTGACAACCTTTTTTGTGGGACGAAGGGTCAGTTCCCCAAGCACCTCGCCTACAATTTATCAATTTCCAAGGGGCTTGATGGCTAATTTTTTCGTAAGATATCAACTCATTTTCAATCAGGATTGCGTTCAGTTCAGTTTCCTGTTTAAAAAAAATAGGATTTTCTATCCAGATATCGGTTTGGATATCGTCGATATGGTCTTTTAAATAGGTTGACCCAACTTTAGCTAATCTTCTATCTGGAACTGGTGTTACATAAGGATCATTAGTTGTAACAAAATTCGACAAAGTGTGAAAACCAATCTGAACGTCGCTTTGGGCTGCAGCTTTAACACAATTCTTGAAACCATCCCAGCCGTTAGGAAATAATTCTGGCTTCAATTCGAAATGTCCCCAATTCTTAAAAGGAGAACTATGGTAAAGATATGAGAGACCTGCTTTCTTCACGAGCTCTAAGGCTTGGTGGATATTACCTTCACTGAAATCAGCAATTAGATACGCAGCTGTTGCTTCGTAGGATTCTTTGGCCCACTGACCATTTATCGTAGGATGTGGTAGTCCTTCAGCTATTTCAATGCTCCCGATTATGTCAAGTACCTTTTGGGTTGGACATCCAAACAATGCGATTTTACTACCGATAATCCCCCCATCTTCAAAAGCTGGTACCGTATATGTTTCATAATTCCAGTTAGGTATCATCCGCTCCCTACTTCGATTACGACAATATGCTTGTAAAACGCTACCAAAATCTGTTCCTTTAGCAGTATTTCCTCGAAAGATTTTCTCTTGCTGAAAATCGCTGGATATATCTGTATAACTGTCCTGATCAAATATGCTGTAGCTGGGAGTAATATCGTCCTCAGTTTCTGGGAACCCGCCCAAAGTTTTTTGGTTAAGAGATTGTATACCAATAGCAAATCTAGAATTTCTGACCACACCTATAGTGTCTCCAATTACTTGGCCGATAGTCGTTGAATATGGTCCCCAAACAACTAATTCAAGTGGGCAGTCAGAGTCAACGGAGATAATCTCAAATGTCAAATGCGTGTCCAATTCACAAGATCCAACCTTAATTTGGGTACCTGTCTGGTTATAGTGAATCATCATTTCTGAACCTATAACCTCCATACTATTTGGCAGGAAAGTCTTACCCCCTACTCGTATGCTTAATAGTGGGGATAACTCATTGGGAGCAATGTAATTTTGGCCAGAGTTTTTATCTTGTAAAGATTTAAGAAAACCATTCTCTATCACACAGTCTATAAACGAAGTTTGCATCCTATCTCCTATCGGTGTTAGATGATCAGAATATCAACTCATCAGTAATATAAGCAAGAAGTATCATCATTAGTTCATCGTATAATTTTTCACTGGGATAAAGCGACGATCTTTAGCAAAGAAGCAAGACCAAAATCATAATCTGCCCCAAAGTAATTAGCAACCCTATTGGGGATCAGATCATAATTGGTGAGGGGAAAATATTATTCAATTATATTTAGTATTTACAGCCAGGATTTTCAATCATTAATCTTGTCAGCCACTGGTATACTTCGTTCTGGGATCGTGTAATCCATCCAACGAGTGAGCGATTTCTGCGCCGAATTAAAACGTGATCGGACAGATGGCGGCATCCAGTAATGCCTCACGTTGTGAGAATCCCACATTATACAAGCACGATCACGGTGGAGGTGGTTGTATTGTA
>JAYZAL010000060.1:0-18661 GCA_036339735.1 Candidatus Poribacteria bacterium | reverse complement strand
TACCCAGTGGGCAAGTAACAGGCTTACCTGTCTAATCTTAACATAAAAAGAAAAAATTAAAAATGAGTAAGGCAAAGCAAACTAAATGGGCAAAGAAATAATAAGCAGAGCTGAAACTGCCTTCATTATGGATACTTCTCGTATCAAATTCGGAATAGGTGCCACCAACGAGATTGGGGAAGATATAAAAGCACTTAATTGCCATCGTGTAATGGTGCTTACTGACCCCAATCTGTCGGATAGTGAACCAGTTTCGCGAGTATTGGAATCACTCAAACAAATAGGAGTTGATCCTGTTCTCTTTGATCAAGTTCGAGTTGAACCGACTAACCTTTCTTTTCAATCTGCTATCGATTTCGCACGAGATGGAGGATTTGATGGGTTTGTAGCTGTCGGTGGTGGCTCGAGTATGGACACAGCAAAAGCGGCCAATCTATATTCAACCTATCCATCTGATTTACTTACTTACGTCAATCAACCAATTGGACAAGGTAAACCCGTTCCTGGTCCCGTCAAGCCGTTAATAGCAGTTCCAACTACAGCTGGAACCGGTAGCGAAACGACTGGTGTTGCCATCTTTGATTTATTAGAAATGAAGGCTAAAACCGGTATTGCCGATCGCGCATTACGGCCAACGTTGGGCATTATCGATCCAGAAAACACACGTACTGTTCCACCAATTGTAGCTGCTTGCTCTGGGCTGGATGTTTTAAGCCATGCATTGGAATCGTTGACAGCCTTACCTTACACCGACCGACCAGCACCACCAAGTCCCCTCTATCGTCCAGCCTATCAAGGGGCTAATCCAATCAGCCATATATGGGCCTCCGAGGCAATACGGATGGTTGCTGAGAACTTAGTTTCGGCTGTTTCAGATCCAACCGACGTTTTTGCTCGTGGTCAGATGTTGTTAGCCTCAACGTATGCTGGTATTGGCTTCGGTAACGCTGGTGTTCATTTACCACATGGTATGTCTTATCCAGTGGCTGGGATGGTTAGCAAGTTTGTTCCAAAGGGATTTCCACGTCCTAAGAATAACACTGAACCCATCATTCCACATGGCATGTCCGTGATCTTGAATGCTCCAGCAGTATTTCGATTTACGGCTTCAGCGAACCCAGACCTTCATTTATTGGCCGCGAGCTTGATGGGAGTTGATGTACAAGAAGTTTCGATTGATCAAGCAGGCCAAATCTTAGCGCAAGCTATTATTGACCTGATGAAAGCCACAGGTATTCCCAATGGATTGAGCGCTGTTGGTTATCAACCAGTTGACATTCCAAAGTTAGTGAATGCAACACTACCACAACATCGTGTAACAAAACTTTCTCCGATCCCAGTGGATTCAAAAGTATTGACTCATCTATTTGAAGATTCGATGGTCTGTTGGTAGGTCTTACCATTTGTACATTGACATTTTTAATTTATTACTCGATAATATGCTGGTATGACAACCCACCCTCATGACCATCAACTTTGCGTTGATGAAGCCATCCAGTCTGCGACTCGCCTCTGCCAAGAACGTGGTTCCAGACTAACTGATTTGCGCAAGCAAGTTTTGCAATTAGTTTGGTCTAGCCATAAGCCAATTGGTGCCTACGACATACTAAAAAGCTTACAAAAGCAAGGCAGGTCAGGTGCACCGCCTACTGTCTACCGTGCCCTCGATTTCTTACTGGAATTAGGAGTGGTCCACCGGATCTCCTCCATGAATGCTTACGTCGGATGCACTGAGCCTGGTCGGCCGCATATCAGCCAGTTTTTTCTCTGTACAGCTTGTGGTATTGCTACTGAACTTAACAATCAATCAGTCAATAATAGCATTGAGATTACTGCAAAAGAGATGGGCTTCAAAATCCAAGACCACACAATCGAAGTTTCTGGACTCTGTTCTGCTTGTCAGTAGGAATCTTGTTGGAACTAGATATGGTCCACCTCATCTTCGCCGTGAATGGTTGCGTTGGGTGTCCTAAGTCCGGTCACAAATATCAATTTTCGAAATCGATGGTTTCACCTGAATTGGAGACTAATTGAAAGTAATAGTTATGATTTCCAACAATCGTTGCTAAGAGCTTTTTTTGACATTCCAAACTGATCTTTGGACTATGATGATTGGTACGACAGTAGATCGCTTGGGGACAGGATTCATATAGAACTTGACGAATTTACTCAGTCTGAAATAGTTACAACCTGCGATGATGAGGATCTCAATTTTCTACCCAATTGAGTAGTAATTGAGGAAACTATGGTTCCTCAGTTCTTTTCGGCCACTTTGGTCTCCCAAATACGGTCGGCTGTGGTTTTGTTGGCTATACTGGTAGGTTTGGTTTTTGAGGTGAACTGACCGTCACAAATTCGAGGGCACCTGAATGGCTATCTGTAGTTCTCTCTATCCTAAATTCGGATTATAATTTTCGCCACCAAATTTATGGACTAATAGGTCTGCATTACATCTCAGACTACTTCAACCAACGAAAGCTCTATTACCTGCACTGGTGATGTGCAAATAGCAATCATATTTTCGAAGCTAGTATCGCCGTTACTAAACTATGAATCCTATTGATTCCCAAAAGTAGCCAGGTAACGATTGAGCTAACTCTGTCTTTGGACCTATTTGCTCAAACAAAAATTTATTCATTTATTGTCGGCACTTACCTGTTTTTCAAAGACGAAGAGAGACGGAAAATTATTACCCGAAATAGCTTTTACTTCGGTGAATTATCACTTTTAGTTGAATCAAGTTGGGTTTCTAATCGATTAATATATCGACTAGCGGTCGAGAAAATCATATCGAGTGCTGCAATGTCTCGTTCTTCTAACCCTTTGCGAGAAAAGACTCTGCGTATGGTATACATGAATGACTGCCAACTATTATTGATTGGCTTGATTTGAATTTTTTGTACTAAGTTATTTATCCGTTGGTAGAAGGCTTCTACTTCGTCAACAGTTGCATACTCCATGACCGAAGTCTCCACTTGGCGGCTACTAGCTAGAAAGATTTCATAAGCCATAATTTGTACAGCCTGTGCGAGATTGAGAGATGGGTTTTTAGTTGCCATCGGAATACTTGCCGTGAGTTGACAGCGGCAGAGTTCTTCATTAGTCAACCCCTTATCCTCTCGACCAAATAAAACCGCGACCTTTTGTTGTGGAGAAATACTTGCTATCTCGATTGCGGCTTGTTTAGCTGGTACAGGTTCAGCTAATCGTCTCCGTCTGCGCCTATGAGTCGTTCCAACTAAAAAATGAACACCATCTAGTGCCTGACTCAAATTTTCAACCACTCGGCAATTTTGGATAATATCTTGAGCCCCATGTGCCATATACCAAGTTTCTTTCTGGTTAAGGAATTCAATTGGGTTAACTAGCCAAAGATCATTGATCCCCATACCTTTGATAGCGCGAGCTACTGAACCGATATTCAGTGGACCTTGTGGCTCACAGAGAATAATACGAATATTGTCCAAGCCGGAAAAATTGTCTACTTCAATAGCTCGATGATAACTGGTTGAATCACTCATTTGAAAAATAATCACTAGCAACGGCTGATGGCGTGTCGGTCGCCTTCACCACTTTTGGGGAAACGTGTGAGACCAAAATCATTCGGTATATAGTGCCAGATGACTGAATAACGGCTTCGTTGGCTACAATTCTTATAAGTACCATGTAGTAAATTAGGGGAAAAAATGACAGCGCTACCAGCTGGAACCGCAACATCGATGGATTTTGTTTCATCAACCTTAGTGTGTTGACTTTGTCCATTGGCCATAGGTTGATGCTCGCGGATATTCTGAGATTGATGGCTTTTAGGTATTACCCGTAAGCAGCCATTGGTACGATCAGTATCTTGCATGTAAATCGCACAGCTAACAATTCTCTCTTGGTTGGTACCAAAGTAGTAATTGTCTTGATGCCATCCTACAGATGTTCCACTGGGTGGCAGTTTGGGAAAAAACTTAGTACCGAAAACGTCTAGATTACGACCTAATAATGAGGTGACTGATCCTAATAGTGGTTCTTCTCGAGCTAGGTCTAAGAGACGGGGTTCCACAACACATACGCCCTGCACTTTATGTACTTGACCTGCAACTGGTTGGCGATCCTCTGTAACTTCTAAGGACCAGTGAGGCTGAGGTTCAGTCAGAGCACGGCCTTCGACTACTAGATGTTCTAGAATTGGTAGGTATTTCCCAAGTTTTTTAGTAGATAGGAACTGCTGCAAAATCAAAAAACCTTCGGTTTGATATTGAGCGATTTGAGCGGATGTTAGCATAAATTATCCTCTACCAATTGTTAGCCTACTAAGGGCGTGGGCAAGTATAACAAACAGGTAAATATAAATGACAGCCATTTACGGTGCAACTATATCTAATTACAGTGTACACTTAGGTACAATAATTTCCTCATTATTACTCATAACTCAAATTATTTATTCGAAAGGATAACTGTTGAAAGAAAGACTCAGTAGACGCACAAGATTGGCTGTAATTCTAGGTGGACTAACTCTATTAGCTTGTATTGGTTATTTGTCCATTGGTTACTATATCTATTTGCAGTTGGCCACCGGTAGCCAGGGGCACGGGGATAACAACAATAATACACCAGCATACTTTCACCTTGACTGGGGCGAGCGGAAATCATTTGACTTGACGGAATATGTATGTCCTAAGTACCAAGATGTGGTCATTCCTGGTGGAGATGAAGGCATCGATTTGGCTGCTTGGTGGGTTTTGGGAAAACCTGGGGCTCCTGCTGTAATTATGTGCCATGGTATTCATTCCAGTAAAGCCAATAGTACTCTGCTATTAGTTGCTGGCATGTTAAACAAGAATGGATACAATTTGGTTTTGTTCGATTATCGGGATCACGGATTCAGTACTCAAGAAGATGGAATGATTTCACTCGGTGTACGTGAGTATCGGGACATCATTGCCGTTTTTGATTGGCTAATTCAACATAAGAAAATACCAGCTCACAAAATAGGCCTCTATGGTTCGTCTATGGGAGGTGGTTATGTAGCGGTTGCCTTCATGATGGATCAACGCATTCCCGCAGTGATCATGGAATCACCCTATGCCAATTTGAAAATGATTATTGAAGAGGAATTAGGTCGAAATGGATTTCCCACTTGGTTGTCCCAAGGAGCGGTTTTAACTGCTAAATGGCATAGTGGAGATGATGTTCTTTCCATGCCCCCCCTGTCTGCAGTGGCACGCTCAAATGGAAGACCCATGTTGGTTATTCATAGCCTATCTGACAAAAGAGTCGGAGTACACCATACACAAATGATGGTTCAAGAAGCTGAGCGAGCTAACGCTAATTTAACGTCCTGGATCATGGATGAAGTAGAACATTTCGAGGCTCCAATCGCTTATCCAAATAAATACGAAAAAAAAATTGTTAGTTTTTATCAACAAGCCCTCAATTGATCCTCCGATTGGTGCGCAAATGTCAGCCCGCAGATTTGTGGAAAGATCATTCGTTTATTTGAGCGATGCTGTCACAAGTATGAACAAAAATTGGCTAGCCTGATTAGTCTTCATAGTGAATAATTACTGTTTTTGATACTAAGAAGCACTATTGTCTATATATGCTTGACTTTTTTTAGAATAATGGATCATCTACTTTTTCCCCTGATGATTTGTTTATTATTTATAAAATTGAGCTCGTAGACTTGCTTAGCTAGATCAGAAGTGATGAAATCGAAAATGAGACACCCATACCGGTGTTGTGAGGCACTACTAAGGTACTGAGCTAGATTTTGATTGATTTGCGAGCTCAGTTTGGTGATATTGGGGATACCTAACCTATTTTTAATGTAACCGCTAGCAAAATGTAAGTGGAGGCGGTCTAGAGATTTGTCTTGGATAGAATATTCTAGAGCAGTTTCCACCGTTTCCCATTTTACATATGCATTAGGGATTTCAAATTGGTCTTGTATAAAGAGGTTGGTTGTTTGATGAAAACCGTGATGTTGCCAGTCAGTAGCGGGTATTCCTATCGGGTTAGATGAAAAAAAACGCCTAAGCAGTACTATTTTTCCCCTAACAATACCTAAGTTGGGAATTTTTTGTTTTGTATACCAATAGGTTTCATTTTGATTGATATATGAGTGAAGAGTTTCCATAAATGGACGAGTTGTTTGTTTCGGTATATGTTCTTCTTTAATACTCATAATGAGTGTTTCTTGGTTATTCTGTGTGAGAAACGAAATCATATGACCTAATACCTGATCAAAAGAAAGGTGCTGATTAATTGGTCCATGAAAAATAAAAAACAGGTCTTTTTTGTGTCGACAACGGATGTCGAAAAAGCGAACACCCGCCCGAAGTTGTGCTGTCAGAGATAAACTTTGGCATATGGCTGTTTTGGGAAACAGCTCGTAACGTGCCGCACTATTATGGGTGCCAGGAATATTCAAATTAGCTAGAGAGATATCATCGGGAAGTCTCGACATCCAAAATTGGCCTGTCATTTCCATTTTGTTGGTACCACTATTCATTTTGGGCAGAACGTTGACCGAAATTGAACAAAAGACTATTAGCTGAAATGTAAAAAATTGTTTTTTTGTTAGAATAATCAAATGAAGAACCACAACTAAAATGGTAAAAAATTTGCTAATTAAAGCAGAGAATTTGGCTGCACTACATTATTTGTTAGAAGACAAAATGTTGAAAGGACAAATTGATTTGGTTTACATTGATCCACCATTTGCAACGGGTGGAAATTTTACCATAACTGGTAATCGAGCCTCTACCGTCAGTAGTCCAAGAGATGGAGATCTAGCTTACTCCGATAAAATTACCGGTGATGATTTTTTAGATTTCCTTCGCCCAAGGCTTTTGGTTTTGCGAGAACTGATGTCAGAACGAGGGTCTATTTATCTTCATATTGATTATAAAATAGGGCATTACGTTAAACTACTAATGGATGAAATTTTTGGAATGGAGAATTTTAGAAACGACATTACACGGATTAAGTGTAATCCCAAAAATTTCAATCGCATCGGATATGGCAATATTAAAGATTTAATTTTGTTTTATTCGAAAAACAAGCCTATTTGGAATGAACCAAAAGAACCTTACACTGACCAAGATCTGAAAAAACTGTTTCCGAAAATGAACTCGGAAGGCCGAAGATATACCACTGTACCAATTCACGCACCTGGAGAAACAAAAAAAGGCAAGTCCAGTCAGCCGTTCAGAGGCCTGTTACCACCATCGGGCAGGCACTGGAGAACTGATGTGAAAACCTTGGAACGTTGGGATCAAGAGGGGTTGATCGAATGGTCCCGGACGGGAAATCCGAGAAAAATTATTTTTGCTGACCAGCAAGAGGGTAAAAGAGTTCAAGATATTTGGGAATATAAGGATCCTCAGTATCCGTCCTACCCAACAGAAAAAAACTCTGATTTACTAGACTTAATTATTCGTACCTCGTCTGATGAAGGCAGTATCGTATTAGATTGTTTCTGTGGTTCTGGTACTACTCTAAAATCAGCTTATCTCAGCCAGAGAAAATGGATCGGCATAGACCAATCGGAACATGCTATTAGAATAACAAAAATAAAGATTGAGTCAGTTGAAGACAAATCTTTATTAGGAAAATCGGGCTATGAGTTTGTTGAATTAAAATCAACTAGGTGAATTCAATATTAAAGTAAAACTTCCTAATTAATAAATTCCTGATCCACTAGGGCAGAAAACCAATCGAAGGTTATTCGACTAAACTAAAATATCTATCAGAAGTCAAAATTTGATATCTTCTGTTATTTCAGTTCGATATTGATGAAAGGTCTGATGTCTCAGGAAGTAACACCCACGGATGTAATGATAACGACTGGATACCCAATATTGTTTTAGTAAATATTGGCTCGGTTAGGCACTCAGTCTTTGGGGGATTACTTCCTTAGGGGAAGGAAACACTTTTGAAAACGGTAAGTGGAGTCTGAAAGACTACCCACCTTCTATTGTTTACCATACAGATTTTGTAGCTGTAAATGATTAAGTCCCTAAAACGAAATGAGAAAAATTAAACGCCGAATCGGTAGATAAAGAATATCTATGGGAGTGTGGCGAAAATTTAGCCTAGAATTATGTTGAAAATAAAGGGACCCAGAGTAAATGAAGTGGGTAAGTTACTCTGGTAGGAAGTTTCATACTGTATCGTTGTAAATTATATGATGTTTAGCTAAATATTTTTCCAATATTTCTTTGCTTCACTCTCATTTTCAATCATTTCCGTTCCCTTTTGTTCTAGTAATTCTGTTTTCCTCCTTAGTTATTTATCGGTTTGGGTGTTCAGATACAATACGAAATTTTGGATTTAGGCTGAAGAGATAAGTCCCACGATGTGCCAAAATCGAAAAAGGGACCGTTCGAGTATTCCAACAAATATCAAGCTAATTAGCAAAAATCCATCTACCAAATTGAGGTCGCAGGCAGGGTAGAAATAAATTTATGTTGATAAAGATATGGTATTACAAGATTAGTTGGGAAATAAAATCAAACAATACAGCTAGCTGAATATTGAGTACAAATTTTTCTATTCAGATCAATATTAACCAGTAATTGCATTCTATGGTTGGTCATGCTATGCTGGGCCGATTTTTGCAGGCACGAAATTTGGATGATGGCAGTGTCCCTGAATCCTTTCGTAAAAAATTATGACTTTATATCTAAATATTGTGAAAGTGTCTTAGCTAGAATGAATAAAGTCAATCTGGTATGGGTCAAAAATGACTAGTAAATGACGAAAATTGGACTAGAAGAATTATGACTGGATAATGGTTTAAGAAGGGAATCTTCCATGTCATTAGACCCAGAGTTGTTTAATAAATTTGAGCGTTATTTTGGTATCGAGCTAAGGTAAGTGTGTAAAGTAATTTCTGCATGGTTAAATCCTATTATTTCATATTGGCTAATGATGTTTTAGAAGTTGTAATAGACTTCTGATTAACGTAGTAGTTCAGCCAATCTGGTGTATAAACACCATCAAACTTACCAATAGGTACCTAGAAAGGAGAAAAATGTGAGAATATTTACTGGCGCGTGGCCAGCACTAGCTACACCTATTACTGAGCACGGTGAAATCAATGTACCAGTTTTGCGGGAAACCGTGGAGTACTTGGTTGATAAACAGGTGGATGGACTTTATATTGGTGGAACCACTGGAGAAGGCATTTTTATGTCGCTAGACTCCCGCCAGCTAGTTGCCGAAACGGTAAGCGATCAGGTCAACAGCCGTATCCCTATTATCATCCACGTTGGGTCTATCTCGGTGGATGATGCAATTACATTAGCCAAGCACGCGGATTATATTAAGGCGGATGGTATTAGTAGTGTTGTGACACCTTATTATAAGAACGTTGATAGCCTTTATCACTACTACGAGCAGGTTGGCTCCTCAGTACCAGAGATGCCACTTCTAGCTTATATGTTTGGTGGCACAGTTAACGCCGTATCTTTAATGCAAAAGTTAATGAAAATACCTACACTTGCTGGTGCTAAGTACAGTGGAGCTGATATGTTCGAATTTCGTCAACTAGTCGAATTGCGTGAAGAAAATTGGACTATTTTTTCTGGCATGGATGAACAGTGCCTTTTTGCTGCGATGTCCGGTGCGCATGGTAATGTCGGCTCGACGCTAAATTTTATGCCGGGAGTCTATCGCGAAATTCGAAAAAGTGCTGAAGAAGGTAATTACCACTATGGTATTCAACTCCAAAACCGTGCCAACAAAATTACCCGTATTATGCAATCGTATGGGTTTGAAAGTTCTATTAAGCCTGTTATGCACAAAATCGGATTTGATTTTGGTAAGCCATGTCTGCCAAATTTACCGCTACCAGAAAAAGATTTGCATGGTTTATACAATGAATTAGACAAAACTGACTTTTTGGAATTGGTCCAAATGTAATAAAAGATACTTCATAGTATCAAAATCAAATTGTCTTTTTCAATTTAACTGGAGACTAGTATCCCACTTCTGGGCTCACAAGGATTGAAATATTGAGCCGAAATCGGATAATTAAGAGCAATAAGTGATCGTGGATGACCAGTACATAATATTTTACAAGAATCCAGATTGAGATTTCTACAGTTGATTCCAATCAACTTCTTGAAACTCAATTTCAAAGGGGCCTAAAATGTTAAGACCAGAAGGAGAAACCTATACTAACCCGGTTGGCCTGAGATTTGTTCGAATTGAACCAGGAACATTTACCATGGGTATTGGTCAAACACCTTTATCAAGCGAGATTACTGATAATAAGGCTCAAGGTGAATCTTGGAAACCAAACGAGCGGCCATATCTTCAAAACGGCGACTTTGACGAATATCCACCACACCAAGTTACCATTAGTCAGCCGTTTTATATGGGGATCACAACAGTAACTAACACCCAGTATGAGCAGTTCGATCCCAGCCACCGTAAATTCCGTGGGAAATTAGGCTTTTCTAAAACAGATGACGAAGCCGCCATCTTCGTTAATTGGTATGAAGCTGTAGAATTTTGTCAATGGATGAGCGCAATAGACGGATTCAAGTATCGATTACCAACGGAAGCAGAATGGGAATATGCTTGTCGCGCTGGAACCACTACTCATTTTCACACTGGTGATACATTACCTGAATCATTTCACAAAAACCCTAACGAAAGCTGGTACCCCTCAGTCGGTCGAGGTGGTAGTATGAAAGAAGAGGTTATTCCATTAACCGTAGGGCAAACATCACCAAACCCTTGGGGCCTACACGATATGCACGGTAACGTTGAAGAGTGGTGCCAAGATTGGTATGGTCCTTATCAAGGCGGGGATTCAGTCGATCCAGTTGGTTATGAGTCTGGAATTTTTCGTGTGACGCGTGGGGGTAGTCATTCGACTCCTATCTATTATCTTCGTTCTTCGAATCGGCTAGGTACATTACCAGAGGATAAGTCGTGGCTGATTGGCTTTCGTATTGTTATTGGTCAATTACCAAGGACAGTACCAATACCAAAAATTGGTCGGAAATTTTGGTCAAGTCATGTCTCAGGCAAAATACACGATTGGAACGCTTCCGAAGCTTTAAAATCTCCTCTCTTCAAAGATCCAAAGCCTTTCGTTCATGTTCCCCAAGCTGATACAGTTCCATCTTTTGGAGAACACAACCACCAACCAAGTATTACTTGGTGTCCTAATGGGGATCTACTCGCTATTTGGTTTTCAACTTATTCAGAACGGGGTCGAGAGATGGCTGTAATGGCTTCTCGGTTGCGATCTGGAAGTAATGAGTGGGATCAACCATCCGAATTCTTTAATGCTCCCGATAGAAATATGACTGGCTGTTCACTCTTTACCAATGAAGATGGAAAGATGTATCACTTCAATGGAATAGCAGCAGCAGGAACCTGGGGTCCTTTAGCTTTAGCTATGCGAACCTCAACCAATAACGGAGAAACATGGTCAACTCCGCATTTTGTTCATCCTGAGCATCAGAATCGTAATCAGGTCATCAGTGGCACAAGCAAAACTAAAGAAGGCTACCTGATTCAACCATGTGATGCCGTACCTGGTGGAAGTGGTGGTACAGTAATTCACATTAGCAAAGATGACGGAGAAACATGGAAAGAACCAGGAGCAGGCACACCGAAACCAGATTTCTCTGTTGATAAGACTGGACAATGGATTGCGGGTATTCATGCAGGTGTCGTTCAACTTCGAGATAGTAGTTTATTAGCATTTGGACGAGGTGACACGATTGAAAATAGGATGCCAATGAGTCTTTCAAATGATATGGGTGAAAATTGGACCTACCACCGAAGTCCCTTTCCTGCGATTGGCGGCGGTCAGAGGATAGTACTGATGCGGCTTCGAGAAGGGCCTTTATTACTGGTTAGTTTTACTGGAGATCGAAAAGATCAACCGGTAATGCATATTACCGATGATTCGGGCACAAAACGGCCGGTTAAGGGATTGTTTGCGGCTGTCTCCTTTAATGAGGCTGAGACTTGGGCAAATATTCGCCTGATAAGTGATGATGGTTCAGGACGCAAGCTTGAAACAATGAATGGACATCCATTTACGATGGGGTTCGACAGCTCAGAGCCAGGAGGATATATGGCGGCATGCCAGGCTCCTGATGGCCTAATTCATCTCATTAGCAGCAAGCAACACTACACTTTTAATCTTGAGTGGTTGAAGACTCCCCCACCCTCAGCTATTCAACTCTAATATAGACTTATCACAGCCTAACACGAAGAAGAACAATCTGAGTTTAGATACTACCGATATGGAAAAAGAAGACAATCAAAGGTTACATGATATCGAGGGCATCGTTTCTGTCTTGCAAACACCTTTCAATTCAAAAAAACAGATCGATTGGAACTGTTACGGAAAGCTGATCAGAAACTCGATGCAATCTGGTGTGAATGGTTTTTTAGTACCTGCTGTAGCTAGCGAAGTTGCTTGTCTGACGCTGGTAGAACGGCAAGATATTATTCACTTCGTTGCTGATAGTACAAAAGAGAAATTACCGTTTATTGTTGGAGCCTCTGGCCAAACGGTAGATCAGTGTCGGTACTTTGCGAAGCTTGCTCATGAGGTTTCGGCCGATGCTTACTTAGTAGCAGTAACACCAGAACTGTACGCTAATCCGTCTCAAATTGTCTCTTTCTTTCAGGCAATTGTCCCGGTTACTAATCTTCCAATTATCATCCAAGATTTGCAATTCAATGGTCCAGGCTTACCTCTTGATATTATCAAACAGCTGCACAAAACCTTGCCGACCTTGGCTGGTATGAAAATTGAAACAGTTCCTGCAGGACCCAAATATACAACTATTCGTCATTTATTCGGTCGCGAATTTTTGATTGCCGGAGGATGGGCTGTTCCGCAGATGTTAGAGGCGTTAGACCGAGATATTGATGCAATGATTCCTGAGAGCTCAATGATCAAAGTATACAGCGCGATTATCAAACTCTATAGATCGGGCGATCGTCAAAAAGCCAAAGATCTATTCTGGAAATTATTACCAATTCTAGCTTTTGCTAACCAGAACTTGGAAACCTCGATTGCTTTCTTTAAACGGCTATTGGTCGCCAAGGGGATATTTAACACCGAGGTGATGCGTTACAACTACGTCTTCGATTCCTTTCAAAAAAGGATTGCGGATGACTTAATTGCCCACTATTTGGAAATTGAAAGTTCTATTCAGGATTTGGGTACTTCGTAGTTCTAAAAATGGAATATTACACATATTAACGGTCAACTCCAAATCACCGCAAAGTCATTTTCAACGAATCGAACCCAACTTCAATACAAATTTGATTGGAGTGAATTATACATCTCTCCTACTAGTACTAAAAAGCTCAAAATCTGACCTCAGGTTAGGCATGAAGTGAGCTTGCATATATAACCTCTAAGGTTTCTGCTACCAGTCAATATGAATCCGAAGGAAAGTCCATGAAATTTAACCAAATTAAGTTTCAGCACCCAAAGACAAAAACTTACTTGGGTAGTCCCAGTATCATCCGACTAATAGGCGGTACTATGTTGGCAACCCATGATTATTTCGGTCCAGGCTGTCCAAAGAACCATGAAAACGAGGAACACTTAACTAGTGTTTACCGTTCTACTGACGATGGAGCTACTTGGTCTAACTTAACACATGTCGCCAATGCTTATTGGAGTACGCTTTTTACTCATCAGGGAGATGTTTATCTGATTGGAACCTCACAACAATACGGCTCGATTGTCATTCGTCGTAGTAGTGATGGTGGCTATACTTGGAGCCATCCTAGTGATGATAGGTCAGGCTTGTTGTTTCAGGGTGGGCCTTTTCACCAACCACCTAACTACCATTGTGCGCCAGTGCCAATTCTAGAGAAGGACGGTCGCTTATATCGAGCCTTCGAGGATTGTACCCCCTGTCTTTGGGGGACAGGCTTCCAGTCCTTGATAATTTCGGCTGATTCCAGCGCTGATCTTTTACAAGCTTCTAGTTGGACGATGAGTAATAAACTCCCGTTTGACTCTTCACATGTACCCAGTGAATGGGGAAAATTAGAAAAGCCTGGTTGGTTGGAAGGTAATCTTGTAGAAACCAAGGGTGGTGAGGTTTGGAATATTCTTCGATTCAATTCCACTCCGATATGGGATAAGGCAGCAGTAATTCAGGTTCACGATGGTGGTCAAAAAATTACTTTTCAACCAAATGATGGATTTATTGATTTTCCAGGCGGAATAACCAAGTTTACTATTCGCTTCGACTCAGTCTCTGAGCTTTACTTAACTCTAAGTAACAATAACCCGAACACAGAAAATCCGTCTCGGCGGAGTGTACTGTCACTTCATGCTTCAGAAAACCTAACCGATTGGCAACATAAAATGACCTTGCTGCAAGATGATTCCGGTTTACCCTATAATCAATCAATCGAGTTGACGGGATTTCAATATCCTGACTGGCAGTTTGATGGGGAAGATATAATTTGTCTGGTACGTACCGCATACGACGGCGCTCACAATTTCCATGATTCAAATAGAATAACCTTTCATCGAATCAAAAATTTTCGTCGTTTGATATCCTAAAGATCATATTGGTTACCAATTTTCATCGTTATGACTGAGGTTGCTTTATAGTTACTAGAACTCGTCACTAACTAAATTACTTTGATATGTGGGCATAACTGATAAAGGTAAATCTGAAATAACCAATCGAACTTGAACTAACTAATTCTATTTTTAAACTGATTATAAAAAATTCAAAATCTTCATGATTTTTGATAGGAATTCGGTGAGTACCTGGGATATCTCTAGTGGAAAAGACTAGTCAATTAAGGATAACATGGCGTAGTATTTTAATTTCCTTCCTTCTAATCCCCTTCAATTGTTATTGGTCTATCCAGCGAGGTTTGATTTGGGGTGGCCCACCGACAACTCTTTCGCTTTTTTACAACGTCATTTTTTGCGTATTCGTACTAACCGTACTGAACATTGGTCTAAAACATCTGATTCCTGGTTTAGCTTTTCGTCAATCTGAGCTATTGACCATTTATAGTTTGCTTTCAATGGCAACTGCAATTGGTGGTTTTGATACTATCCAAGTACTAATCCAAGTTTTAGGCCACCCGTTCTGGTTCGCCACAGCAGAAAATGAATGGAGAGAGCTGTTCTGGCGATATATCCCTCGATGGCTTACCGTTGATGATTTTACCGTGCTGAAGTCCTATTACAATGGCGATTCAACATTCTATCTTAAAAATCACATCTACGCTTGGCTCAGACCAGTAGCTTGGTGGTCAGCATTTTTGATCGTGATGAGTTTTGTTATGCTATGTCTAGCATCAATTTTTCGTCAGCAGTGGACGGAGCGTGAGAAGCTAAGCTACCCCAATATACAGTTACCACTGGAGATGACTAAAAAAGTTAGTAACGGAATTCTCGGGAATTATCTACTCTGGGTTGGTTTCGGAATTGCTGGTGGGTTGAATATGCTCAATAGCCTACATTACCTAATGCCTACAGTTCCGGAAATTAAGCTTTACACAGACATCAGTAGCTTTTTCACTGAAAAACCGTGGAGTTCGATTGGTCGAATTCGCCTTCGCTGTTTTCCCTATGCTATTGGTATTGCTTTTTTTATTCCTCTAGATCTATCGTTTTCATGCTGGTTCTTTTTTCTGTTTTGGAAATTGCAGCGAATCTTGGGCAGTATGGCCGGCTTGCATAGCTTACCCGGATTTCCTTATGCTGAAGCCCAATCCGCTGGATCATATATTTGCATTGGATGTATTGCGCTCTGGTTTTGTCGTCGACACTTCCAGCACATTTGGAAGTCAATTGTCAACACAAGTGAACTGGTGGATATAAAGGAACCGATGCCATACCGGTTGGCTGTAACCGGGTTTTTGATTGGAACCTTCCTGCTAATCCTGTTTGCTCACAGAGCAGGTATGAAACTGGATATTGCTGTCTTCTTCTTTAGCATTTATCTTCTACTGTCAATTACTATCACGCGAATGCGGGCTGAAATTGGTCACCCTGCACACGAATTATACTGGCGTGGTCCCGACTCTATTTTGCTTACCACACTTGGACCAAAAGGTATTGGGTCATCTAGTTTGTCTATCATTGCCCTTTTTTGGGGGTTCACAAGAGCTCAACGCGGACATGTCATGCCACACCAACTTGAAGCTTTTAAACTTGCTTCAACGATTGATAACAAACGGCGTTTAGTCTGGGCCACGATGTGCTCAATTCTAATTGGTACGCTTGTATCGTTTTGGATCTTACTGGATTTATCTTACGAAAGGGGCGCATTACGCCCAGGGTGGGGTGGAGAAACAATTCGTCGCCTGGAATCATGGATTACAACACCAACACATACTGATGTTCCGGCAACTATGTTCATGGGGTTTGGTTTTGTTTTGACCCTTTTGTTAATGGTTGGTAAAACAAGATGGTTTTGGATTCCCTTTCATCCGGTAGGATATCCTTTGGGACCAACGTTTTCGATGGTCTGGCTATGGTTTTCATTTTTTCTTGGTTGGGTCATTAAATGGGTAATTCTAAAACACGGTGGTTTGGGATTCTACCGCCGTTCAATCCCACTTTTTCTAGGCTTAATTTTGGGGGAATTTGTGATTGGTGGCGGTTGGAGCTTAATCGGTGTTTTGTTTCAAATACCAGTTTATGTTTTCTGGCATTAAATTTACGCTAGGTGTCAAAATAGAGGTGAGCATAGGGGTAGAACAGACTAAATGTAAGTTGGCTCAAACGATGCCAAACATACGAAATCATTATTAAATTCGTTCTGCTAGAAGTTTAGATATTCTTGTGATAAGATGCCACCTCTATGTGCTTGAGTACCAGGATGAGATATAGGTATAAGCAGTCTGTTAGTCAAGTTTCTACCTTTTTTGTTTGAATATTGACACCTACGAATAGGCCCAAGGACCAGGTAAAGATTGAATTTTCGCTTTTCTAAATGGTTAGGAATTTGTTCGTACTGTGAGCACATATTTTGGTCGTTAGCGACGTAATATGAAAATGAAAATAGCTATGATAGGAGGATGTCATGCCATTCAAATTTGCATTTCTGGGTTGTTGGCATAGTCACGCTAAGATGCATCTGCGTGAAGCGGAAACTCGTCCCAATGAAGTTGAGCTAATTGGTGCTTACGATAGTGACCCAGTAGTTGTAAAGAGGTGGAGTCAGGAATTCGGGGTCGATATGCTTCCCTCCGCCGAGGCGGTATTAGATAGTCAAGCAGAAGCCGTAGTTATAGAAGGGCGAGTATTCCAGAATTTAGATTATGCAGAAAAAGCCTTGCGCGCAGGAAAACACGTCTTGTTGGAAAAACCAGCTGGGGTAGATTTAGAACAGCTGAGGCGAGTCCAAAAGCTATCGATTGATAAGGGGCTTTGCTTACAGATGGCCTATATGTGGCGATACAATCCAGCTATTAACGAGATAGTTCGTCTTGTCCAAAACGGGACCTTAGGTGATATTTTCTACTATCGTGGACATATTCCTAAACCGAAATCTTGGCATCAAACTATGGAAAATGAGAACGGTTATTATAAAGGTTCTGTCTATTTTGAAATGGCCGGTCATTTGGTCGACTTAATGGTGGCTATGATGGGTAAACCTCAGCGAGTACAATCTACCCTCGGCCAGCATTATGGGAATAATCGACAACATACCGATAACGCAGTTGTTGTACATGAATTCGAAAATGGATTAGCGACTATCGATACAGCATCAATGCATATTGATAGTAGTTTTCCTCGGCGGATCGAGGTTTACGGTACTAAGGGTACTGCTATCCATACGCCAATTGGTTCGAGTAAACTGCATCTAGTTTTAGAACGAGCTGACCAAGGCTATAAAAAAGGGAGTCAAGATTTAGAGATTACCGCCACCAATGAAACCCCAACCTTATTACGAGAGTTGGCTGCCTGTGTCAGTGGAGAAAAAACAGCTGATTATACTTTGGCTCATGATTTAACGGTTCAGGAAACACTGTTTGCCGGATGTGGCATTACCGACGGTAAAGCACTAAAACCGGATCATTTGCCCAATATGTGAATTTAAAAAATTAGTACCTTAGGCCAGAATGATTAACTGTCAAAGTTATAATTCATAAACATTTGTTCCCAAACAGTTACGGATAATAAATTTAGAGACTATCCGCTTAGCTAATTGAGTATCTGGTAGAGATTGACCGCAAATTTAGGACTTAATCATATTAAGTAGCAATCAATCAAACAGTTGATTGATGAAACCCAAGGGTTATTAATTAGAATCTTTCAGTTTTTTACTTACCTGATATAGGGCGAGAATTTTGAAAGACGAATAGGTCAACCTTCTATTTCTATTTATTCTATTTTTTCGGATTTAGTTAATAATTCAACAATATTGAATCAAGGATTTAATTAATGGATAACTATAAAGTTGCAGTTATTGGTTGTGGTGGGATTGGCCAAAAGCACGCTCAAGGTGCTATCGGTTTGGCTAATGCAGAAGTAGTAGCTGGTTGCGATCTGTCGGCCGAAACATCACTAGCCTTCAAAGAGAAATGGAAAGACCAATGGCCCAATATTACTTTATATGATGATCACAACAAAATGTTCGAGGTGGAAAAACCTAACATTGTCACTATTGCTACACCTGATAACCAA